>NZ_CALIZP010000001.1 GCF_938028825.1 uncultured Cardiobacterium sp.
AGTTCGATGCTGTCGCCGCTGGCGAAGTGGTTTTTCGCTTCAATGGTGGCAAGGCCCGTCGCCGCGTCAAAGGCGATGACCTCGCCGACGAATTGCTGCGTGGCGGCGTTCGATGAACCGGTGGCGTAGTTTTGTTGTGCCTTGATTTGCCGGCGCACAAAGAAGCCGTCGGTGTAGCCGCGATTGGCGAGGCCTTCGAGGCTGTCGCTGAGGCCGGGGTCGAAGGGGCGGCCGGCGCGGGCGTCATCGATGGCACGGCGGTAGAGTTGCGCGGTGCGCGCCGCGTAGTAGAAGGATTTGGTGCGACCTTCGATTTTCAGGCAGTCCACGCCGATTTTGACCAGTTCGCCGACGTGCTCAATGGCGCGCAGATCGCGGCTGTTCATGATGTAGGTGCCGTGTTCGTCCTCGGTGATTTCCATGTATTCGCCGGGGCGGTTCGTTTCTTCGAGGTAGTAGGTGCGGTCGGCGAGCGGGTGGCGCTCTTGCGGGTCGGTGAGTCCTTGCAGCGCGTCGGGGGAGAAGATGCGGTCGGGCGTGGGGATGAATTCGCCCTCGCTTTCTTCGGTGGCGCCGTGGGTTTTGTATTGCCAGCGGCAGGCGTTGGTGCACACGCCCTGGTTGGGGTCGCGGTTGTTGAAGTAGCCGGAGAGCAGGCAGCGGCCAGAGTAGGCGATACACAAGGCACCGTGCACGAAGACTTCCAGCTCGATGTCCGGGCAGCGCTCGCGGATTTCGCGGATTTCGTCCAGCGAGAGTTCGCGCGAGAGGATGATGCGGCTGATGCCGTTTTTTGCCCAGAATTTGACGCTGGCCCAGTTCATGCTGTTTGCCTGCACGGAGAGGTGGATGGGCATGTCGGGGAAGGCGTCCTTGACTAGCATGATGAGGCCGGGGTCGGACATGATGCAGGCGTCCGGTCCTGCTTTGAGCGAGGGGCTGAGGTCGCGGATGGCGGTTTGCAATTTGTAGTTGTGCGGCATGGCGTTCACGGTGAGGTAGAACTGCTTGCCCAGCGCATGTGCCTCGTTGATGCCGGTTTGCAGGTTTTCGTCGTTGAACTCGTTGCCGCGCATGCGCAGGGAGTAACGCGCCGCGCCCGCATAGACGGCATCCGCGCCGTAGGCAAAGGCGTAGCGCATGGTTTTCAGGGAGCCGGCGGGGGCGAGGAGTTCGGTGTGTCGCATGGTGTGTCTCGATAGCGTGGCAAAGGCGCGCATTATAGCGGCCTGTCTGTGGCACAATGCCCGCCCCTTTCCTATTGATTGATTGCAGGAGTTGTTATGCAAAAACGCATGAATGTCGAGAGTTTCAACCTCGACCACACCAAAGTGAAAGCCCCCTACCTGCGCCTTGCCGACAAGAAACAGGGCGAGCACGGCGACGTCATCTACAAATACGACCTGCGCATCTGCCAGCCGAATCAGGAACACATGGAAATGCCCGCGCTGCACTCGCTGGAACACCTGATGGCGGAACTCTCGCGCAACCACAACGGTCATGTGGTGGACATCTCGCCGATGGGCTGCCAGACGGGGTTCTATGTGTCGCTTCTGAACGAGCCGGAGTATCAAACGGCGCTGGACTTGATTGAAAAGACCCTGCGCGACGTGCTGGAAGCGACGGAAGTCCCGGCCTGCAACCCGGTGCAGTGCGGCTGGGCGGCGAGCCACAGTCTGGAAGGCGCGCAGGCACTGGCGCGCAAACTACTGGACAAGCGCAGCGAGTGGGAAACTATCTTTGCCTGATGGCGCGCCAAGCGGATAACGGCAGACCGGCGACGGTCTGCCATTTTTATGCGCCGTTCCGGACGACGCCGGGACGGTATCGGCCACCGCTTGCCATTCCTCTTTGAGGGGGAATATGGTTGCGGGCGGGGAGACGCGCAGTTTGCGCGCAGACAATCATCGGAAAAAAGACTGTCCGCCGCCCTGTTTGGCACAGAAAATGCAAACATTACAAAAACAACACCCATCAGGGAAACGGCATGTCACAACAAGCCAACCTCTACGAAATCCTCGCCGCCTGGCAGCGCAACCGCCGCCAGCGCTTCACCGACCGCACCGTCCTCGAACTGTGGCAGCGGCGGATGCTGACCCGTCTCTTCAAGGAAACCCTGCCGCAGAGCCCCTACTACCGGGCCTTCCTCAAAGAACCCATCGAAAACTGGCCGGTGATGAACCCCGTTGACCTCACCCGCCATTTCAACGAAATCAACACCCTCGGCGCCAGGCACGAAGAAGTCTTCGCCCTCGGCGTGCGTGCCGATATCTCGCGCGACTACGCCTACTTTGCCCGCGACTACACCCCGCTTCTCTCCGCTGGCAGCAAAGGCCGCCGCCGGGCCTATATCCTCAGCCACGAAGAGCGGGTGGATCGCATCGGCACCGTCCTTGCTCGTCTCTACCCGGACGAACTGCCGGAAGGCACCAGCATCGCCTGGTACTTCCGCAGCAACAACGCCCCCTACTACACCCTGCAAACGGACACCCTCGAAATCCGGAGCTACGACCTGCAAGAACACCCCTCCTACCTCGCCAAAAAACTACAACACCAGCAGCCGCACCTCATCATCGCCCCGGCCAGCATCCTCCTGCACATCCTCGCCCTCATCATGGACGGCCGCCTCGAACTCGAACGCTGCACCCGCGTTTATAACAGCGGCGAAGTGATGACCGCGCGCGACCGCCTCGCCCTGCGCCGCCAGTTCGCCACCGTCGGTGACATCTATCAGGGCGTGGAAGGAATGCTCGGCATCACCTGCGCGCATGGCCGCCTGCACCTCTGCGAAGAAAAATACCTCATCGAAAAAGAATGGCTGGATGACACCCACTACATCCCGCTCATCACCTCGTTCACCGCCCACGCCCTGCCGCTGGTGCGCTACCGCATGGACGACGTGCTGCAACACGACCCGCAGCCCTGCCCCTGCGGCAACTGCACCGACAGCGTGCGCGCCATCGAAGGCCGCACCGACGACATCTTCATCCTGCCCTCGCCGAGCATCATCCGCCGCATCAAAATCTACCCGCAGACCAGCCACCACACCCTCGCCCGCCTGCTGCCGTGGAAAAACGACTACCGCCTGAGCCAGCACAGCCCGACCGGCATCACCCTCACCGC
>NZ_CALIZP010000002.1 GCF_938028825.1 uncultured Cardiobacterium sp.
GCCATGAAAACTCCTGTACCCGGTTAATGGCACAAAACCCAAACCATTTATCGTATGTATCTTTTAATAACCGACTAATAACCGACCGGCAGTTTAAAGCCGGAAACGGAATTTTTCAGTTCCTGGGACAGCAGGCTGAGATTCTCGATGGAATCGGAAGTTTTGACGACGTTTTCCGTGGTGGTAACCGCCATCTGGTTGATTTGCGCCATGTCGCTGGCAATGCCTTCCGCCATGGTGGAGACTTTGCGCGTCGAATCGGATACTTTTTCAATCAGTGAGGCCAGCGAGGTGGATACGTCTTCAATTTTGCTGAGCGCCGTGCCCGCTTCCTCGGCAATATTCGCGCCTTCCACCACTTCTTTGGTGGAGCGTTCCATCGAGGCCACCGCCGCGTTGGTGTCGTTCTGAATGGTTTTGACCAGCCCTTCAATCCGCTTGGTGGCGTTCGACGAGCGCTCCGCCAGACGTTGCACTTCGTCGGCGACAACCGCGAAACCGCGTCCCGCTTCCCCGGCGGAGTTGGCCTGGATGGCGGCGTTGAGCGCGAGGATGTTGGTCTGGTCGGCAATGCTCTTGATGATTTCGACGATGTTGCCGATTTCCTGCGAGCTTTCGCCGAGGCGTTTGATGAGCGTGCGGGTTTCCTGGATGTTGCCGCGAATATTGTTCATGCCGTTGATGGTATTGCGCACTTGCTGCGCGCCTTCGCGGGCGATACTCACGGAATTGTGGGCAATTTCCGCCGAATCGCTGGTGCTGATGGCGACGCGATCCAGCGAGCGCACCATGTCGCCGATAATTTTAGTGATGGTATGAATTTTTTGCGCCTGCTCGGTGGACGAGCTTTGCATCTGCTCGGCAATCAGGCGGGTACTGTTGGAGGCGTTCGAGACCTGGGTGGAAGTGCGGTTGATGGTGCCGACCAGTTCGCGCATGGATTCAATCGCGTAGTTGACAGAATCGGCAATCGCGCCGGTGAAGTCTTCGGTGACTTGCGCTTCGACGGTCAGGTCGCCGTTGGAAAATTCCGCCAGTTCGTCCATCAGGCGCAAAATGGCGTCCTGGTCCCGCTTGGCGCGGAACTCGGCCTCGGTGGAAACGTGCTGGATTTTGGCATATTGCGCATCGACAAATTTATACCAGAGAAATCCTGCCAGGGCGGCGCAGACAATCATGGCCGGCAGAATGGTGCCCAATAAAGCACCGCCGCCGAGATATTGTTGAAACAGGCAAAAGAGTGCCAATGCGGCAGCGATACCCGAACAAGCCAATGCGGCAATGCGAAAAGTGTTGCCGCTATTGCCTTCGGCAGCACTTATTCTGTTTCGTGAATTCAACATAAATCACCCGATATTATTGTACATTTTGAATGAATGAAGCATCCGTCACCAGATTCTTCAAGTCGATACGCAACCATTGGCGTCCATCCATAGCGGCCTGTCCATCCAGCCAATTGCGTGAGGATTGATAGGAAGATACTTCGCACGAGCGGATACCCTGAATGCTGTCCACTTTGAGGATATAGCCCTGTCCTTCATTGTGCAGCACGATAAAGCCGCTTCTGCCTTTGCTGCTTTTCACGGCGGGATCGACGAATCGCTTGAATTCCACTACGGAAAAGACTTCACCGCGAATGCCGGCCAGTCCCAGCAACCAGGCGGGGGTAAACGGCAGCGGGGTAATATCCTGGATGGTGGTGGAGACTTCCTGCACCATTTTCATGTCCAGCAGATAGCATTTGTCCCCGGCGGTAAAGGCCAGATAACTTTCACCGATGGCATGGTATTTATCGACAATCTGTTTGCGGGCTTCGGCTTTTGCCACATAATCGCAAAGAATGGCGAAAGGCGTGGGTTCCGTGCCTTTGGCGTTTTCGTTACTCATATCAGTGACCGGATTTGCGCCAGCAATGCTTCTTTTTCCGGCGGTTTGACAAAGTATTCGCGTGCGCCGTTGCGCAGCCCCCAGGCCCGGTCACTTTCCTGATCTTTCGTGGTCAGCATGATGACGGGGATTTCGCGCGTTTCCGGGTTGCGCATCAGTTTGCGCGTCGCCTGGAAGCCGCTCATGCCGGGCATGACCACATCCATCAGGATCAAGTCGGGGCGTTTTTCTTCCGCCACCTTGATGCCCTTGTCGGCGGTATCGGCCCACAGCACGCTGTACCCTTCGCTTTCCAGCATGACCCGCACGACTTCGGCTTCGGTCGGCGAGTCATCCACAATCAGAATCGTAGCCATCGGGATGTCCTTTATTTGACGTGCGTACGGATTGCGTTCAGCAATTCATCACGCGAGAACGGTTTGGTCATGAAGTATTCCGAACCGGCAATCCGCCCGCGCGCCTTGTCAAAGATGCTGTCTTTACTGGAAAGCATCAGCACCGGCGTTTTCGCAAATGCGGCGTTGCTTTTGATGACGGAACAGACTTGATAACCGTCCAGGCGCGGCATCATGATGTCGAGAAAAATCAGATCCGGCTTGAACGACATGACTTTGGACAGGGCGCTGAAACCGTCTTCGGCGGTGGCTACGGTGTAGCCTTCCCGGCTGAGGATGGCTTCGGCGGTTTTCCGGATCGTGCCGCTATCGTCCACCACGAGCACTTTCACGGATTTATTATCAGACACGCGAACTCCTTAATTTTCGCTAATACATCAGACATAGAATAACGGATTGTCATCAAAATTGCGACGACTCCATGCTACTCCCCCCGTTGCCCGCCGCCAGCCAGTCTTCCGCAATGACCACGGCGGCCATGGCGTCAACCTCTTTGGCATCCGGCAGGCGTGCCCGCGCTTCGTGCGAGCTCAGATACTCATCAGAAAAATACACCGGCAGGGCGAACGCCTCGCGGCACTTGCCGGCAAGGCGGCGGATGGCGGGCGCCAGCGGATGCTCCTTGCCGTCGCGCAGTTGCGGCCAGCCGATGACGATGGCCGATACCGACCATTCCCTCACCCAGGCGGCGAACTGGGCGGCTTCGAGCGTCGCCGCCGGATGACGGATGACCGCGAGCGGGCGGGCCGTCGCCGTCAGTGTTTGCCCGACGGCGACGCCGGTTTTCCGTCGACCTACATCCAGGGCGAGAATCCATTTGGCAGCCATACCGCCTCCTTCACAAGCCTGTCGCAGCATGATGCACATTAACTTTGTGAAATGCAAGCGTAATATTCATGCCATGCTTTGTCCATAAATGGAAAAAAGCGCCCGCATCCCCATATCACCCGCTCCCCCAATATTTAAGGAATCCCCATGACCCCGGTCAAAGTACTCATCATCGGTTCCGGCCCTGCCGGATACACCGCCGCCGTCTATGCCGCCCGTGCCGGGCTGGAACCCGTCCTTATCGCCGGGCTCGAACAGGGCGGACAGCTGATGACCACCACCGACGTGGACAACTGGCCCGGCGCGGCAGACGGCATCCAGGGCCCGCAACTGATGCAGAACATGCTGGCACACGCCGAACGCTTCCAGACCACCATCGTGCGCGACATCGTGACCGCCGTCGATTTCGCCACCTACCCGTTTACCGTGACCACCAGGGGCGACAGCTATGCCGCCGAAGCCGTCATCATCGCGACCGGGGCAAGCGCCAAATACCTCGGCCTGCCTTCAGAACAGGCTTACAAAGGGCGCGGCGTCTCCGCCTGCGCCACCTGCGACGGCTTCTTTTACCGCAACAAAGCGGTGGCGGTGGTCGGCGGCGGCAATACCGCCATCGAAGAAGCGCTTTACCTCGCCAACCTCGCCTCCCACGTTACCCTCATCCACCGTCGCGACGGCTTCCGTGCCGAGAAAATCATGCTCGACCAACTGCACGCCAAAGTTGCCGCCGGCAACATCACCCTGAAACTGAATGCCGAACTGCACGAAGTCCACGGCGACAACGCGGGCGTTACCGGCGCAACCATCCGCTATAAAAACGGCACGGATGAAACCCTCGCCGTGGACGGCATCTTTATCGCCATCGGCCACAGCCCGAATACCGCCCTCTTCGCCGGCCAGCTCGACCTCGACAACGGCTACATCACCATCTGCGGCGGCGACCACGGCAACGCCACCCAAACCTCCGTCCCTGGCGTTTTTGCCGCAGGCGACGTTACCGACCAGACCTACCGCCAGGCCATCACCTCGGCGGCAAGCGGCTGCATGGCGGCGCTGGATGCCGAGCGCTTCCTCGCGGAAAAGGCACTAAGACAGTGATACAATCGGCCACCGATAAATTTCGTTAATCCAGCCAAACATTGAGGTAATCATGGCAACACAACCTATCGTCGTCCCCGACCTTGGGGACTTTTCCAACGTGGACATCATCGAAGTGCTGGTCAAAGCCGGGGACAGCGTCAAAAAAGAAGACTCCCTCATCACCCTCGAAACCGACAAAGCCTCCATGGACGTGCCGGCACCTGCCGACGGCGTCATCGCCACCCTCACCGTCAAAGTCGGCGACAAAGTCTCCGCCGGCGACACCATCGGCACCCTCGACATCGGCGGTGCCGCCGCCCCTGCCGCTGCCGCCCCTGCTGCCGACAAACCCGCTGCTGCTGCCGCCCCCGCCGCAGCAGCACCTGCAGCCGCCGCCGGCGGTCCCGCAGGCGCGGTGGACATCCTCGTCATCGGCGCCGGCCCGGCCGGTTACTCCGCCGCCTTCCGCGCAGCCGACCTCGGCATGAACGTTACCCTCATCGAACGCCACAAAACCCTGGGCGGCGTCTGCCTCAACGTCGGCTGTATCCCGTCCAAGGCTCTGCTGCACGTCTGCGAAGTCGTCGAAGAAGCGCACAGCGTCGCCGGCAGCGGCATCACCTTCGACGCGCCGAAAATCAACATCGACAGCCTGCGCAAACACAAAGAAGGCGTCATCAACAAACTCACCGGCGGCCTCGCCGGCATGGCGAAAATGCGCAAAGTCAACGTCGTGCACGGCACCGCCAAATTCGCGGGCAGCCACGAAGTCACCGTGACCGACGACAAAGGCGCGACGCAAACTATCGCCTTCAAACAATGCATCATCGCCGCCGGTTCGCGCAGCATCAAACTGCCCTTCATGCCGCAGGATGACCGCATCATCGACTCCACCGGTGCGCTCGCCCTGCAAGACGTGCCGAAACGCCTGCTCATCGTCGGCGGCGGCATCATCGGCCTCGAAATGGCGACCGTGTACGCCACCCTCGGCTCGAAAGTGGACATCGTCGAAATGGCCGATACCCTGATGGCGGGCGCCGACAAAGACCTCGTCAAAGTCTGGGAAAAACGCAACAACCACCGCTTCAACAACATCATGACCGGCACCAAAACCGTTGCCGCCACCGCCGAAAAAGACGGCATCCACGTTACCTTCGAAGGCAGCCAGGCACCGACCGAGCCGCAAGTCTATGACCGCGTCCTTGTCGCCGTCGGCCGCAGCCCGAACGGCCACCAGCTCAACCTCGAAGCGGCAGGCGTGTACGTCAACGAACGCGGCTTCATCAAAGTGGACAAACAAATGCGCACCGCCCAGCCGCACATCTTCGCCGTCGGCGACATCGTCGGCCAGCCGATGCTCGCGCACAAAGGCGTGCACGAAGCGCATGTGGCCGCGCAAGTCGCCGCCGGCGATGCCAACAGCTTCTTCGACGCCCGCGTCATCCCCAGCGTGGCCTACACCTCGCCGGAAGTCGCCTGGGTCGGCGTTACCGAACTGCAAGCCGCCGCGCAAAACCTCGACGTGCGCAAAGCCGTCTTCCCGTGGGCTGCCTCCGGCCGCGCCCTGGCAAACGGCTGCGACTACGGCTTCACCAAGCTCGTCATCGACAAAAACACCGACCGCGTCGTCGGCGGTGCGCTGGTCGGCCCGAACGCGGGCGACATGATCTCCGAACTGGCGCTCGCCATTGAAATGGACGCCACCGTTGCCGACATCGCGCTCACTATCCACCCGCACCCGACCCTCGGCGAAAGCATCGGCATGGCTGCCGAAGTGGCCGAAGGCACCTGTACCGACCTGCCGCCGCAGAAAAAATAACGGCGACAACCGCAAAAGCCCCCGCTTGGGGGCTTTTTTTTGTGCCCGGGCGGATGTGCGTTCAGTCCTGCCGCTTGCCGACGCACCAGCCGACGCCGCGCACGTTTTTAATGCTGTCCGCCCCGAGTTTTTTGCGCAAGGCGTGGATGAGATAGTCAATGGCGTTGCTTTCCACTTCTTCGCCCCAGCCGTAAGTTTTGTCTTCCAGCTCGCCGCGCGAGAGGATGTGGCCGGGGCGCTGCATCAGCGCATGCAGGATGGTGTATTCGCGTGCAGTGAGGGTGATGGCGGTGTCGCCATCCAGGCGGCGCGCTTCGCGGGTGGCGGGGTTCAGGCTCAATATGCCGTTTTCCAGCAGGCTGTCGGCGCTGCCGCTGCGGCGGCGCTGCACGGCGCGCATCCGCGCCAGCAGTTCCGCCATCTCGAAGGGCTTGATGAGATAGTCGTCCGCGCCGCCGTCGAGGCCGCGCAGGCGGCTGTCGAGATCGTCGCGGGCGGTGAGGATGAGGATGGGCGCGGCGCTGTCGCGGCGGATGCCGGCCAGCACGCCCAGCCCGTCTTTTTTCGGCAGGCCGAGGTCGAGCAGGATGCAGTCGTAGGACTCGCTGACGGCGGCGCGGAGCGCCATATCGCCGTCCCTGACCCAGTCCACGGCGTAGGCGGCGTCTTTGAGCCCGGCGACGACGGCTTCGCCAATCATGCGGTCGTCTTCGGCAAGCAGGATGCGCATGGGTTCTCCTTAAAGATTACAGGGTGCTTTGCCCTTTGCCGGCGACGCATTGCACTATCCAGTCGGCAAAGTGGCGCCACGCCGCTTCTTCGGCGTAGGTGGACGGGGCGGCGGCGTCGGGGATGAAGATGTCGAAATCCGGCGCGGGGCGGCTGGTGTCGAAGCCGAACCAGTCGCCCATCGCCTGATGTTCGCCCACGACGATGAGGCGGCCGCTCTGTGGCGCGGGTGCGTCGGGCGGCAAGGCGGCGAGTTCTTCGGCAAGCAGTTCCCGGTAGTAGGCGTTTTGGGCGCGCAATTCGGCGGCGTCGTAGAAGACGACCGGCCAGTCGTCGTCGAAGTAGGCACCGCTGCCGCAGGTGGCGATGAAGCGGTAGTAGTCTTCCGGCAGGGCGTTTGCGGTCACGGCGCGGATGTCGGCCAGTTCGGCGGCGTCGGGGAGGCGGGTGGTGAAGTGCCAGCGTTCGCCGTGCTGGGCGGGGTCGTTGATGGCGGCGCGCAGGGTGCGCAGGGCGGTGGCGTAGTCCATGTCAGTGGCTGCCGGTGTGACCGAAGCCGCCGGTGCCGCGCGCGCTGGCGGTGAAGTCGCCGACAAGGTTGAGCGCGGGGCGGACGACCGGCTGGATGAGCATTTGCGCGATGCGCTCGCCTAGGGTGATGGTGTAGGCGCTGCGACTACGGTTCCAGAGCGGGATTTTCAGCTCGCCCTGGTAGTCGCTGTCGATGAGGCCGACGAGGTTGCCGAGGACGATGCCGTGTTTATGCCCCAATCCTGAGCGCGGCAGGATGAGGGCGCAATAACCGGGATCGCCGATGTGGATGGCGAGCCCGGTGCCGATAAGCGCGTCCGCGCCCGCGTCGAGGGTGAGGCTGTCGCCGGCGAAGACGGCGCGCAGGTCCATCGCCGCGCTGCCGGCGGTGGCGTAGGCGGGCAGCGGGATGGTGTCGCCGAGGCGGGGGTCGAGGATTTTCAGGTCGAGACTGTGCATGGGGGTTCCTTAAAATATCCGGGCGGGGCGGCTATCTTAGCGGTTCGCGGCTTGTTTTTGCGCGGGCGAATCCGCAATCTGCGGCGCGGCGGTTCTGCCGCCGTAATCCATTCTTTTAAGGAGTCATGATGAAACGTACTTTATGCACCACCCTGTTTCTGGCCGCCGCGTTATCCGCTTGCGACGGTAAAAGTGATGACGGCGAGGCGCAAGCGGAAAATGCCGCTGCCTCCGCTGTTACCCCCCC
>NZ_CALIZP010000003.1 GCF_938028825.1 uncultured Cardiobacterium sp.
ATCATTTCGCTCGCCGCGTTCAGTTTCATGGTGCAGGAGCCGAGCGGGATCATGGCGCGGTCAAGGGCGAGGTCCCAGTCGCTCAGTTTGCGCAGGTAGCGCATCATTTCCGTTTCGCTGTGGTAGCAGTTGAAGGCGGGATGCGCGAGGTATGTGCTTTGCCGTACGGCAAAGGCGGGCAGGACGCTGTCTGCCGCAGCGAGGGAGATGTTGTCGCGCCCGGTGATGATGGCGGCGACGCGTTTGACTTCGGCCTCGTCGGTGCATTCGTCCAGCGAAACACCGATGCATTTGCCGTCGAAGCGGCGCAGGTTGTAGCCCGCTGCCAGCGCGCGTTTGTGGACGGCTTCGGTTTCCGCGCCGGTTTCGATGTGCAGGGTGTCGAAGTAGGCGCTGTCCACGACTTTGACGCCGTTCTTCGCCAAGGTGGCGGCGAGTTGCGCGGTGTAGCCGTGCACGCGTTGGCCGATGGCGCGCAGGCCTTCCGGGCCGTGCCAGGCGGCATAGAAGCCCGCCATGATGGCGAGGAGCGCTTGCGCAGTGCAGATGTTGCTGGTCGCTTTTTCGCGGCGGATGTGCTGCTCGCGGGTTTGCAGGGCGAGGCGCAGGGCGGGTTTGCCGTGGCTGTCCTGCGAGACGCCGACGAGGCGGCCGGGCATGGAGCGCTTGAAGCTGTCGCGGGTGGCCATGAAGGCGGCATGCGGCCCGCCGAAACCAAGCGGCACGCCGAAGCGCTGGCTGTTGCCGATGACGATGTCGGCACCCCATTCGCCGGGCGGGGTGAGGATGGTCAGCGCGAGGAGGTCGGTGGCGACGGCGACGACGCCGTTTTTGGCATGTACCTGTTTGACGAGTTCGCGGTAGTCGTTGATGCGGCCGTAGGTGTCCGGATACTGCACGAGGATGCCGTAGTAATCATCCGGCAGGGCGGCGGCGCTATCGACTTCGACGACCCGGATGTCGAGGTGGACGGCGCGGGTTCTCATCACGTCCACCGTCTGCGGGTGCACGCGTTTGTCCACGAGGAAGACGTCCGACTTCGCCTTGCTTTGCCGGTGCGCCAGCGTCATCGCTTCGGCGGCGGCGGTGGCTTCATCGAGCAGCGAGGCGTTGGCGATTTCCATCGCCGTCAAATCGCAAATCATCGTCTGGAAATTGAGCAGCGCTTCGAGGCGGCCTTGCGAGATTTCCGCCTGATACGGCGTGTAAGAGGTGTACCAGCCCGGATTTTCCAGCACGTTGCGCAGAATCACCGGCGGCACCACCGTGCCGTAATAACCCTGGCCGATCAGCGAACGGAACAGCTTGTTCTTGTTGGCGATTTTTTGCAGCGCCGCCAGCGCGTCCGGCTCGGTGAGCGGGGCGGGCAGCTTCGCCATCCCGTCCTTGCGGCGGATATCCGACGGCACGACCGCATCAATAAAATCATCCAGACTGGAAAACCCCAGCAGTTTCAACATCTTTTCCTGATCGGCAGGCGAGGGCCCGATATGGCGGGCGACAAATGGTGCAGGTGCAGACATGGCAAACCCCTTGGCAATAAAGAAAACACAGCGCCACTCGCGCGGCGCTGTCAAAAAGAAATTACTTCTGGGCGAAATCGCGGTAGGCGGCCTCATCCATCAGGCTGTCGAGCTCGGACGGATTGGCGAGCTTGACCTTGTACACCCAGCCGTCGGCTTCCGGGGAAGAATTGAGCAGGCCCGGCTCGTCAACCAGCGCCTGATTGACCTCGACGACCTCGCCGCTGACCGGATTCTTCACATCGCCTGCGGCCTTGACCGATTCAATCGTCGCCGCTTCATCGCCGACGGCGAGCACGCGGCCGACTTCCGGCAACTCGATGAAGACAATATCGCCCAAGGCATCCTGGGCAAAATCCGTGATGCCGATTGTGCCGATACCGCCATCAACGGCAATCCACTCATGATCTTCTGTAAATTTTTTCATAAGACACCTCATAAAATAAACACGCTTGTACAGAAAGCAACAGCATTCTAACACAGGAAAAACATAAAAAAACACGTAAATCCTGTGCTACCCTAACCGCCGTTAACCCCACGAACCATAAGGAAAAAACATGAACATCATCCTGCTCGGCGCCCCCGGCTCAGGCAAAGGTACCCAGGCCGCCTTCCTCATCGACAAACACGGCCTGACCCATCTCTCCACCGGCGACATGCTGCGCGCCGAAATCGCAGCCGGCAGCGACCTCGGCAAACAGGCCAAAGCCATCATAGAAAGCGGCCAGCTCGTCTCCGATGAAATCGTCATCGCCATGATTGCCGCCCGCCTCGGCGACAAGGGCGCGCTCTTCGACGGCTTCCCGCGCACCATCGCCCAGGCCGAAGCGCTGGACAAACTGCTCGCCGGGCGCGGCAGCCAGATTGACGCCGTCATCGAACTGCAAGTCGGCAACGAAGAAATCGTGCAACGCATGCTGGCGCGCGGCCGCAGCGACGACAACGAAGCGACCATCCGCCAGCGCCTCGCCGTCTTCGAGGCGCAGACAAAACCGCTCACCGCCTACTACCGGCAACAGGGCAAACTGCGCAGCATCGACGGCAGCGGCGAACTCGCCGCCATCAGCGCCCGCATCGAGGCGGCGCTGCCCTGAGCGGAAAACGCGACCGGACTGACGTCTTCCCGCCACGCGCGGGGTAATACCACAACAAAACGCCCCTGCCGGTAGCGGCAGGGGCGTTTTGTCGAGGCGCTGAAAAAATAAGGGGCTACGCGGACTACAAGCCCGCCCGGCGGCAGATGATGGCCTGATTTTGGCGTTACAGGGACGCCGGGCGGCCTTGTGCCAGCCATGCGCCGTAGCGGCGATCGATGACGACGGCGGCACCGTATTTCATGCTTCGTCCGGCCATTCGATGTCTTTCAGCAGTTCGGCCAGCTCGCCCGCCTGGTGCATTTCGCTGATGATGTCGCAGCCGCCGATGAGTTCGCCCTTCACCCACAGTTGCGGGAAGGTCGGCCAGTTGGCGTATTTCGGCAGCTCACTGCGGATTTCCGCGTCTTGCAGGATGTTGACGTAGGCAAACGGTTCGCCGACTTCTTTCAGGCAGGTAACGGCCTTGGCGGAGAAGCCGCACATGGGAAAGTCCGGCGTGCCTTTCATGTAGAGCAGGACGGGGGTGGTGGCGATTTGTTCTTTGATGCGTGCGATGGTGTCCATCGTGGTGTTCCTGTGTAGTGTAAAGGGAGGCGGCATCTTAGCAGAGATGCCGCGCAAGAAAGCCCCGCCGGAGCGGGGCCGGGTGACATGGCAGCGGGTTATGCCGCCGGTTTGTCGCCCGCTGTGGCGGCGGGTTTTTCCGGCACAAGGTAGTTGTAGGCGACGAGTGCCGCGACGATGCCGACGACAAGCGCGGTGATGGCGAGCTGCCCCGTCTGGCTGATTTTGCCGAGGATGATGCCGACGACGCCGAAGTCGGTGTCGGAGAAGGTGGTGCTGGCAAATTTCAGTTCGCCAAGCACGGAGAGCAGCCACACCGGCAGGAAGGTAATCAGCACACCGTGCAGGAAGGCACCGGTGATGGCACCGAGGCGGCCGCCGGCAGCGTTGCCGAAGACGCCTGCGGTCGCGCCGCAGAAGAAGTGCGGCACCACGCCGGGCAGAATCAGCACCCAGTTCAGTTTGCCGAGGACGAAGAGGCCGATGAGCCCGCCTGCGAAGCTCGACAGAAAGCCGATGAGGACGGCGTTCGGCGCGTAGGGGAAGACGATGGGGCAGTCCAGCGCGGGGCGGGCGTTCGGCACGAGTTTTTGCGAGAAGCCGGTGAAGGCGGGGACGATTTCCGCGAGGATGAGGCGCACGCCTTGCAGGATGATGAAGACCCCGGCGGCGAAGGTGATGGCCTGGATGACCGCCCAGACGAGGAAGTTCTGCCCGTTCGAGAATTTTTCCTGCTGCACGAAGTTCTGCCCGGCGGCGATGACCAGCACAAGGTAGATGACCATCATGGTAATGGCGATGGAGACGGAGCTGTCGCGCAGGAAGCTGAGGTTCTTCGGCAGATTCATTTCTTCGGTGGAGCGCGATTTCAGCGGGCGCAGGGCGCGGCCGACCGAACCGGCGAGGACATAGCCGACGGTGCCGAAGTGGCCGAAGCCGACTTCGTCGCTGCCGGTGATGTCGCGCATGAAGGGCTGGGCGATGTAGGGGAAGAACGCCATGACGAGGCCGAGGGTGAGCGCGCCGACGATGACCAGCAGCGCGCCGCTAAATCCCGCGACGACGAGGATGACGGCGATCATGCAGGCCATGTAGAAGGTGTGGTGCCCGGTGAGGAAGATGAATTTCAGGCGGGTGAAGCGGGCGATGGCGATGTTCGCCACCATGCCGAAGGCCATGATGAGCGCGGTCGCCGTGCCGTATTGTTGCAGGGCGGCGGAAACGATGGCTTCGTTGTTCGGCACCACGCCCTGCACATGGAAGGCTTCCTGAAAAATCTCGCCGAGCGGGTTGAGCGAGCCGAGCAGCACCGCCGCGCCACCGCTCAGGACGATGAAGCCGAGGATGGTCTTGATGGTGCCCTTGATGACATCGGCGGCGGGTTTTTTCTGCGCCAGCAGGCCGATGAGGGCGATGACGCCGACCAGCACGGACGGCACTTTGAGAATATCGACGATGAAATCAAGGATGGCTTTCATGGCGCGCCCCTAATCATGGTGGAAATACACGGCCAGCTTTTGCTCGAATTCGTCGGCGCTGACCAGGTTGTTGATGACGATAATCTTGCTGCGGTCAATGCTGGAACTGTCGACGATGTCTGCCCCCATCACGAAGAGGTCGGCGTCGCCGCTGGCGGTGATGGAAAGGTCGGAATGGCCGACTTCCGCTTCAATGCCGAGTTTGGCGAGTGCCTTCTTGATGTTCATCTCCATCAGGAAGCTGCTGCCGAGACCGTGGGCGCATACGGCGAGGATTTTCATAAAGTTGTCTCCTGTTTGAAAGAAAAAAGAAAGCGGGTACGCGTGTGAATCACGCGTGGTTTCCTGAATATGATAGCGGAAGACTCCCCAGGTTTGCGCGGATTTTCACACGGTAATTTCCAGCAGGTTGCCGTCCGGATCGGCGACGACGCTTTCGTAATAGCCGTCGCCGGTGGTGCGCGGCCCGCTCAGGCAGGGATAGCCGTCCGCCACGAGCCGCGCCGTCAGGCTGTCCACCGCCTCGCGGCTGCCGGCGCTGAACGCCAGATGGATAAAACCCGTGCGCAGGATGCGCTCGCCGCCGTCGGCGATATCGGGGCGGGTCATCAGTTCCAGCCGCGTATCGCTGCCGGGGAAGCGCAGGAAACAGGTTTGCAGGCCGGTTTTCGCGTTGTGATAGCGGTCGTTGGCAGTGGCTGCGAAGTAGCGTTCGTAGAACGCGCGGGCGCGTTCCAGGTCGGCGGTGTAGAGGGCGATGTGGTCGATTTTCATGAGATTTCTCCGGTGTATAGTCGTTTCAACTAGAACTGATATGGTGTTGGCGCGCTTTGCCGTACTAGTTGTACTGTCTGCGGCGCGCCACCTTGTCTCAATCCTATCTGAAACGACTATAAACAAATGTCGCGGGCAGGCGGGAAACCCGCACCGCACTGCCCGCTGCCGCTCAGGCGGCGGGAAAAGCCCTGGCGCGCTGCACGATGGCCTGCGCCCAGTTGCGGTGCACGGCGGTTTCCTGCATCGCGCCGCCGGCGCGGAACACGGCGGCTTCACTCGCGAGGATTTGCTGCGCGAGGTCGCGTTCTTCCTGGCTGACGCGATATTCCCGCTCAATCACCGCCACCTGCGCGGGATGGATGGCGCTTTTGCCGGTGAGGCCGTGGCGCAGGTCTTCCCGCACTTCCTGCGCGAGGAGGTCGGGGCGGTCGAGGTATTCGAAGACGGGAGCGGAGAGGAGGTAGCCTGCCGGTTTGCAGAGGCCGACCAGGCGGTCAATCAATGTGCCGAGCGGGCTGGCGTAGAGGGTGGCATCGGGCGGGCGGCGCAGGTGCAGCTGGCTCAACAGGTCGTTGCCGCCGATGCGCAGGCAGAGGATGCGCGCGCGCCAGCCGTCGCGGTCGAAGGTATCCAGCAGACGCAGCACTTCGCTCTCCCGGTAGGTTTCCTGTGTTTCCAGGGTCGGCATCAGGCGGAAAGCCGTATCCAGCAGCGCGCGGTAGTCGCCGAGGCTGGCGGCGGTGATTTTCGGCAGGACGAAGCCGTGGATGCGCCCGATATGCGGCATCGCCAGCACCTGCCGCATCACGTCCGCATCGCGCAGGCGGATGAAGCGGTGGCGTGGGCAGTCGTCCGGCGTGGCGGCGAGCGCGGCAGCGAGGTTGGCCAGCGCCTGCGGCAGGTCGCGCGCAGCCACACTGTCTTCGGTGCAGTAGATAAGCGAGCGCACGCCGGACAGTTTGTCGCCGCGCGCGATGGCGACCAGCTGCGGATGGGTCGCGGGGACGTAAAGGCAGGCGCCGAGTTGGTGGGCGTTCATGGACGGCTCCGGGTGTGAGTGGCGGCGTGATGCTAAGAGGAAGACAATGGGCGGGTCAACCGTGCATTTTTATACACAAGAAAACCCCGCCAAGCGGCGTGGTTGCGGGCTTTGTCAGTTTTATTTGCCGAGTTGCTGCAAGGCTTTTTTGGCGCCTTCGTCGCCTTGGGCGGCGGCTTTTGCAAAGTATTCGCGGGCTTTGCCGATGTCTTTCGGCACATCTATGCCGAAATAATAGAGGGCGCCAAGATTAAACAGCGCCTGAGCATCATCTTGAGCGGCGGCTTTTTCAAACCACTCACGCGCTTTGCCGTAATCCTGCGGTACTCCTTGTCCGTCCCGGTACAGGACACCGAGGTGGTATTGTGCCCGCGCATGGTCTTGGGCTGCGGCTTTTTCCAGCCATTTGCGCCCTTCGTTGATGTCCTGCGGCACTCCTTTGCCCTGGTAATAGAGGATGGCAAGGTTATATTGGGCTTTGGCATGACCCTGAGTCGCGGCTTTTTCATACCACAGCCGCGCTTTGCCATAATCCTGCGCCACACCATCACCGTTGTCATAAAGGACACCGAGGTTGTATTGAGCGTGCAAATCCCCTTGGGCAGCCGCTTTTGCAAACCACTCACGCGCTTTGCCGTAATCCTGCGGCACACCCTGCCCTGTAAGGTAGAGTTCGCCCAGATTGTATTGCGCATCGGCATTGCCTTGTTCAGCGGCTTTTTCGTACCACTCGCGTGCTTTGCCGATGTCCTGCGGCACACCTTGTCCTTTGTCGTAAAGCGTGCCGAGATTGTACTGGGCATCAACGATGCCTTGGGCGGCAGCCTTTTCCAGCCATTCGCGCGCTTTGCCGTAATCCTGCACTACGCCCTGGCCGTGGTAATAGAGCTGGCCGAGGTTGTATTGTGCGGCGGCATCGCCTTGGGCAGCGGCTTTTTCCAGCCATTCCCGTGCTTTGCCATAGTCCTGCGCGACGCCCTGCCCTTCTTTGTAGAGGAGGGCGAGGTTGTTGGCGGCAGAAGCGTTTTCCTGTGCAGCGGCTTTTTCCCACCATTCACGTGCTTTTCCGTAGTCTTGCGCTACACCTTGGCCGTTGTAGTAGAAGTAACCGAGGATATGTTGCGCGTCTGCATCGCCGGCCTCCGCGAGGGTTTGCCATTTTTCCCGCGCGGTGGCGTAGTCCTGCTGTTGGTAAGCCTGTTCGGCGGCGCTCTTCAATGCTTCTTTTTCGCTGTCGCTCAGGGCATGGGCGGCGCTCGCGGCGAGAAGGAGGGCAACAAGACAGAGGGTTTTGTGCATGGTGGCTTCCTTGTTTAGGGTTGTGTTTTGTGCTGCGCCAGCAAGGCCAGCGTCTTTTCTTTCAGCGTTTCAGCATCGGTTTCCGGCGGCAGCGGCGCGCCGATGAGGACGTCGATACGGGCGAACCATTTGCGCGGCCCGCCCTTCATCAGCCCGCCCGCGTGCGAGAAGAGGCTGCCCCAGAGGTTGTCGATGGCAACGGGGATGACCGGCACGGGATCGCGTTCCAGCATTTTTTCGATGCCGCGTCGGTACACGCCGATTTCGCCGTCGCGGGTCAGTTCGCCTTCGGGGAAGATGGCGACGATGTCGCCGTCGGCGAGCGCCGTGTGCACGTCTTCAAAGGATTGGCGGAAGAGCGCGGCGTCTTCGCTGCGCCCAGCGATGGGGATGGCGCGCGCGCTTTTGAAGATGTAGCGCAACACGGGGATGCGGAAGATTTTGTAGTACATGATGAAGCGCAGCGGACGGCGGATGGCGACCATGAGGATGAGCGCATCCATGTAGGAGATATGGTTGCAGGCAATGATGGCCGCGCCGCTGCGCGGGATATTGTCCCGCCCTTCCACGCGCAGGCGGTAGCAGCAGGCGACGATGAGGATGACGAGGCAGCGCATGATGAATTCCGGAACGACGGTGAAGATGTAAAACGAGATGGCGAGGTGTACGCCGAGCAGGAGTGCGATGAGCGCTTGCAGCGACCAGCCGAAGACGCTGAGGATAATGATGGAGAGGACGCTCACCAGCACGAGGAAGAGGGCATTCAGGATGTTGTTCGCCGCGATCATCTGCGATTTGTGGCCGCTTTCGGCGCGGTGCTGGATGATGGCGTAGAGCGGCACGGCGTAGATACCGCCGCCGAAGGCGATGGCGAAGAAGGAAAGTGTGGTGTGCAGGAAGCGCGGGTCGTGCAGGAAGGTGCGGAAGGTATGCAGCTCGCTGAGGGCAGGATTGGCGCTGATGGTGATGACACCCGCCATGCCGGCGGCGAGGATGAAGGCGCCAACGGGGACAAGCCCTGCTTCAATTCGCCCACGCGCAAGGAAGTTGCTGAGGAGCGAGCCGATGCCGATGCCGACGGAGAACAGCACCAGCAGGTAGGTGGTAACTTCCGGGCCGCTGTTCAGCACTTCTTTGGCGTACTGCGGGATTTGCGTCAAAAGCGCACCGCCGAGCAGCCAGAACCAGGAGATGGCGAGGATGCACTGGTAGATGGTTTTCTGCTGGTAGGTGTAGGCGAGCAGGGTTTTGGTCTGCTGCCAGGGATGGAACGGTGGCAGGGCGCTGCGGTCGGTTGAGCCCTGGGCGGCGGGGATGAGGTAGGCACTGATAAGCCCGATGGTGACGGCAGCGACCATCGCCGTGTACAGCAGCGGGTACAGCGATTCGCGCGCAACCAGCGAGGCGCCCGCCAGGGTGCCGCCGAGAATGGCGAGGAAGGTACCTGCTTCGACGAGGCCGTTGCCCAGCATCAGTTCTTCTTCGCGCAGTCGTTCCGGCAGGATGCCGTATTTCACCGGCCCGAAGAAGGTGGATTGCAGACCGAGCAGACAGAGCACGGCGACCATCAGCGGGATGAGGTCGAAGACGAAGGCGACGATGCCGACGGCCATGATGAACACTTCCAGCCATTTGATACGCACGATGAGAAAGCGCTTCTCGAAGCGGTCAGCCAGCAGGCCGGACCAGGCGGAGAAAAGGAACATTGGGAAGATGAAAAGCGCCATGCTCAGGTTGGTGTAGAAGCTGAGGGTTTTGCTGTCGCTGAGGCGCAGGGTGAGGTACACCAAAAGCGCGTTTTTGTAGAGGTTGTCGGTGAAGGCGCCGCCAAACTGGGTGATAAAGAACGGCAGGAAGCGTCGGGAAAAGAGGAGCATGGGGGATTCCAAAGTAGGGTGGGTCTCGGCCCGGCAAGCGGTAGAGGAAATGGCGTTATCTTTTTTGGGCGACACCAGCAGATTCAGGGGCAGCCTGCCAGGCGGTGATAATGCTGTCGCTGCGGCGGACGCGGACAGGGTTGTCCGGCAGGATGAGCTGCGCCCAGAGATCGTTGTAGTAGTCAATGAGCACATCCGCCGCAATAGGCGGGCGGTCGCCGGTGGTGTGGGCATCAGCGGCGACCGTCACGCGGTAATCCAGCGCGGCTGCCGCCTTGATGGTGCTGTCCACACAGTAATCGGTCGTGCAGCCGCAGATGGTCAGGTCGCGGCTGTGCCACTCAGCCAGCGTAGCGGCGAGCGCGGTGCGGTAAAAGGCGTTGCAGGCAGTCTTGTCGAGATACACCGCAGCAGCGGGGACGTGCAGTTCCGGCAATAGCTGCCACGCCGCGCTGCCCGCCGGCAAATCGTCGTCCGTATGGCGGATGATGACGGTATGCGGGGCAGCGGCCATCAGGCGGTTGATGTTGCCAACGACCGCCGCGCGCGCATGACGTGGCGTGGCGAACACGCCGTTTTGCATATCGATGACGAGCAGGGCGTCGCGCATCGGCTTCACTTACCTTTCTTCTGCTTCGCCGCCGGTTTGGCCCCCGCCCGCGTACATTCCGTCGGATTGTCGCGTTCGTCGTGCATATTAAGCTGCTGCTTGTCGGCCTTATCAACGGTCAGCGAAACCGCATCGCCCGCCTTCACACCGCGCAGTACGCCAAACATCTTCGCTTCAAACGCCGCCACATCGGGTTTTTCGTCCAGCATCTTCTGAATGCGCGGCGGCATTGCCCGCTCGACCGTGCTTTTTACCGTCTCCACGCGCAGCACGCCGTCTTTCAGCGTCCACGTTTCTTCATTGTGCGTCGTGTATTGCAAGAGGCCGTCGCGGATGAAGAAGATGGTGGTGCCGTCGCTGGTGGTGGTGCCATCGGCATTAAAAATGCGCACATCGTCAATCTTGGCATTGATTTCCGGATACGAGGTGCTGCACGACCAGCGGCCAAGCAAATCCGCTTCGCCGAGTGCGGCGGCAAACGGGGCGGCCAGCACCGCCAGCAGGGGGAAAAGAAAACGCATAAGAACTCCTTAGCCCGTCACGGGTTGTGGTTGGAAAGAATCACACAGCTGCCAGTTCTCGCCGTCATCACCGGTAAAGACCAGCACCATGCCGTGATTAAAGGGGTAATAGCCGCCGGTGCGCAAGAGATGCGCGCCGAGCTGGCCGATCCACGGTAAATGACCGACGGCGATGAGATCGCTCTCGCCGCGCTCAACAAGAAAATCATAGACGCTCATCGTCGCCTTGCCCGGATTGAGCGCGGCCACTGCCTCGCTGGGGAAGGGATAATGCGCCGCCGTCTCGATCGCCCGCCGCGCCATCGAGGTGAGGATAGGCAGATTGGGGTAGTGCGCGGCGAGCCACTGCCCGCCCTGCGCCGCCTGCTTGTGCCCGGTCGGGTCGAGCATGCGGTCATAGCCGTTAAAACTGTTGGCGCTGGCATGGCGCCAGAGGATCAGTTGCATACAAACTCCTGCCGCAAGCGGCGTGATGAGAGGAGGCTAGTATAACGGGCAGGTAAAGCGCGTGGTTGTCCCGCCCGCCTACGCCTCTGCCGGCGGCACTTTGCCCAGCATCCGCTGCTGCTGCGCCACCACCCGCGCCGCCATGTCGCTTATCGCCGCCAACGGCCTGTTCATCCTCCTGCCCTGCGCCTTTTCCCTCTATGACCGCGCCGCAGCAGGGCAGTTTGATGCCATCTTCTACGCCGTGCAGACGCTGGAACTGCTGGCCGGGGCGACCAACCTGGCCCTCCTCGGCCTGAGCATGCGCGACGGCTTTGCCATCCGCCGCCCGCACGCCGCCTGATTCCGAGCCCTGGAATTACGCCGGGAAGGCGGCACGCCGAAGACGGTACAACTAGTGCGGAGAGACGCACCAACATTCGCAGATTACTTAAGCGCCGCCCAGTGAAAAACCGCCTCACGGGGCGGTTTATGCGGGTACCGGGAGCCGGAGTTCCCCTGCCCGGCGACTCTCCAAACCGTACGGCGGACTGAAATCCCCGGAAGGTTCTCAACCCGCCACTTTGCCGTTGAAGCGTTCCAGCTGGAACATCACCCGGTCGCCCCGGTGCCAGGTGGAGAAGATTTCCACCGCTTCATCGTGTTCGTCGTAGGTAGTGCCGCTCAGGAGCAAAAGCGGCGCGCCGGGCGAAACGCCGAGCAGGCCGGCCATCGGGTCGGCGGCGGGTACGGCATAGACGTTGCGCAGGGAGCGCAGCAGGTTGATGTGCGCGCGGGTTTTCATCAGTTCGTGCAGCGAGGCGTTTTCCAGCACTTCGCGCGGTAGGTGCCCGGCCAGCACCGGCGGCAACCAGGTTTCGATAAGCGCCAGCGGGTAGCCGTAGCCGCTGCGCAGGCGTTGCAGGTGCAGCGCTTCCCCGCCCCAAGCGGGCGGCGCTTCTTCGTAGGACACCACGCCCCAAGCGAGGATTTCCGTCTGCACGGTCGCGCCGGTTTCTTCGACTTGCAGGCCGAGGCCGTTCAGCGATTGCACGATGCGGCGGATGCGGTTCACCGGCAGGACGAAACTGCCTTTGCCGCGCGCTTTTTGCACCAGTCCTTCTGCTTCCAGGGTCGCGAGTGCCTGCCGCACCACCGAACGCGAGACGCCGAAGCGTTTTTGCAGTTCGGCTTCGGATGGCAGCGGACCGTGCAGCAGTTCGGAATGGATGTCGCGGCGCAGGCTGTCGGCGACGGTGGCGTGCAGGGGTTGGGTGGTGGACATGGGCTCTCCTGAGCGGGATTGTGGGAACTGCATTGTAACGCGCCCACTTGTGGGGGCGACGGGCGTAGGCACCACCAAGCGGCACGGTTACCGGGCCCGCCAAGCGGCGTAAACACTAGCCCCGTCAAGCGGCGTCGTTGCCGGGTTTGTCGTCATCGCAAAAAGCAGGTATCGCCTGCCCGGCAGGCTGAAGTCCACCCTACGCCCGGCAAGCGGCAGGGTGGTGCGGTGCTTTGTTTATGGTTTTTTTCTGCGGGCGTCGGCTACGCCATCGCTTTGTTTTTGCAGCTTTCTTTCCATTACCGCCACATCGCGACTGGTTTTTTGCGTTTGCCGCATTGACTTTTGTCACTCTTAGAGGTAATTTCAACTTGTACGTACATGTTGTTATTCCTTTTGCCTTTGGAGGTTGCCATGTCTACCCGTCCGGATGCTACGCCGCGCAGTATTGTTCCGCTGTATGACTGGATGAACCGTCTGCCCGGCGGGGCGATGGTGATTCCGCTGGTGCTTGGTTCGCTAGTCGGCACGTTTGCGCCGGAAGCGTTGGGCATTGGCTCGTTCACCACAGCCTTATTCAAGAATTCCGCCGCGCCGCTGATTGCATTGTTGATTTTTGCGACCGGGATGCAGATTACCCTACGCAGTTCCGGACCGGTGCTGGCGCATACTGGGGTGGTGTTACTCTGCAAGACGCTGCTACCCGCCTTGCTTGTCACCCTGCTTGGCCTGGTGGTCGGACGGGACGGCATCGCTGAGGCGTCGCTACTGGCGCTCCTGACAATTGTCGCCAATTCCAACGGCGGCATTTGGCTGGCATTCACCGGCAAATACGGCGATTTCCGTGACCGGGGTGCCTATATAGCTAATGGATTTCATTTTTCATACAGATCCTAAATAGCTTGTCGATATC
>NZ_CALIZP010000004.1 GCF_938028825.1 uncultured Cardiobacterium sp.
TTTGCCGCTGGCGGCAAGGCGGGCGGCTTTACGTGCGGCAGCGCGGGCTTTTGCCGCTTCGATGGCGGAGGCTTTATCGTCGGAGGCCGTAGTTGTCCCGCTTGGCACGGTTTGCGGGCGGACGGGGGTGTATTTTGCGGGCGGGTTGGGGTCTTGGCGGGTGATGGGGGTGGCGGGAGCGGCGGGGGCCGGGTTTGCAGCAGCTTCGCGCAGTTTGGCGCGGCGGGCGTCCATTTGTGCCTGTCTTTCGGCGGCTTCGCGTTCGAGGCGGGCGGTGCGCGCTTCGTGGCGGGTGCGGGCGTGTTCGGCGTCTTGTGTTTTTTTGTCGGCGGCGCGGATGTCGCCTTTGCTGTGGCGGTAGTATTGGACGAGCGGGATGCCGGACGGGCAGACGGCAGCGCAGATGCCGCATTCGATGCAGTCAAACAGGCGGTATTGTTTGAGGCGGTTGTGCTGGTTGCTCTGGCTGTACCAAAGGAGTTGTTGCGGCAGGAGTTCCATCGGACAGGCGTCGGCGCAGCGCGAGCAGCGGATGCACGGGGTTTCTTCGGGTGCGGGGGCGGCAGGCAGGATGAGCAGGCTGTTGCCGGTTTTTTGTAGCGGGGTGTCGAGGGAGGCGATTTCGTAGCCCATCATCGGGCCGCCGATGATGTGGCGATTTTCCGCGCTGTGTTCGTGCCGTTCGCCGCCGCTCTGCTGGATGAGGTCGCGCGCGGCGGTGCCGATGCGGATGCGCAGGACTTGCGGCTCGCGGATGCCTTCGCCGCTGATGGTGGTGTAGCGTTCGGTGAGCGGCAGGCCGAGGCTGACAGCGTCGTACACGGCTTTCATGGTGCCGCTGTTGTGGCAAATGAGGCCGTAGTCGCTGGCGTGGGCATCGGCGGGGACGCGGATGCCGAGCAGCAGTTCGAAGAGTTGGCGGGCGTTGCCGCTGGGGTAACGCACGGGGACGCTGCTGATGCGGATGCGCGGGTCGGCGGCGGCATCGAGCGCGGCGCGCAGGGCGGCGATGGCTTCGGGTTTGTCGTCTTCGATGCCGAAGTGGATGTTGTCTGCGCCGAGGATGCGCGCGGTGATTTGTGCGCCACGGATGATGGCGGCGGCGTTTTCGCGGATTTGCAGGTCGTCGCAGGTGATGTAGGGCTCGCATTCGGCAGCGTTGATGACGAGGGTGTTGGCGGGGTGGCCGAGTTTGCGCGCGGTGGGAAAACCGGCCCCGCCGAGGCCGACGATGCCGCAGTCGTGGATGCGCGCGCGCAGTTCGTCCGGCGTGGCGGTCTCAATATCGAGGGCAGGCAGCGGCGGCGCGCTTTGGTCTTCACCGTCGCTTGCGAGGATGAGGTGCGGCACGGGACGGTTGGACGGGTGCATGTCCGGGCGCGGCTCGATGGCGCGGATGGTGCCGGAAGTGGGGGCGTGGACGGGGGCATCCCTGTGATTTGCCGGCGCCGCGAGAAGCTGGCCGCGCAGGACGCGATCACCGACGGCGACTTGGGCGATGAACGGGGTGCCGTCGTGCTGGATGAGGCTGATGGCGTATTCGTCGCAAAGGGCGGCTTCCCGCGAGGGGCGGGCGGTGCTCATGGTTTTGTGCCCGGGCGGGGTGATGTGGATGCCGCCGTGGAAGGTGGTTTTGCCGGGGAGGAGGCGGGCGAGGAGTTGTTTGATCATGATTCGGTGGGTTGCGGCGGCTGCGGCGTCGGTGGCGGGGTTTGCGGTTGTTGCGGGTTCTGCGGTTTGTCCCAGTTCCAGGGTTCGTCGCGCGGCTTCATGATGATGCAGTTGACCGGGCAGGGGTCCACGCAGAGGCGGCAGCCGGTGCATTCGTCGCTGATGATGGTGTGCATTTTCTGGTTGCTGCCGAGGATGGCATCCACCGGGCAGGCTTTGATGCATTTGGTGCAGCCGATGCACCAGTCTTCAATGATAAAGGCGACTTGCGGCGCGGTCTCTGCGCCGTTTTCGGCGTTGAGCGGTTTGCTTTCCACGCCGAGCAGTTCGGCGAGTTTGTCCACGCCTTCTTGTCCGCCGGGCGGGCAACGGTTGATGTCTGCCTCGCCTTTGGCGATGGCTTCAGCGTAGGGTTTGCAACCGGGGAAGCCGCACTGGCCGCACTGGGTCTGCGGCAGGATGGCGTCGATTTTTTCGGCAAGCGGGTCGCCTTCGACTTTGTATTTTTGCGCGAAGACGCCGAGCAGCAGGCCGCATAGGGCAATAACGGCGAGCAGGAGGATGATGGCGAGCCAAATCATGGTTTACACCCAGCCGCCGAAGCCCATGAAGGCGATAGCGAGAATGCCCGCCGTCATCAGCGCCGCCGGAGTGCCTTTGAAGGGCGCGGGCACGTCGGCAGCGTCGATGCGTTCGCGGATGGCAGCGAAAATGACGAGGACGAGGGTAAAGCCGACCGCCGCACCGAAGCCGTACAGCGCGGATTGCAACAGGTTGTGCTGCTGGTTGGCGTTCAGGAGGGCGACGCCGAGCACGGCACAGTTGGTGGTAATCAGCGGCAGGTACACGCCGAGCAGGCGGTGCAGCACGGGGCTGGTCTTGGCGATGTACATTTCGGTCAGGCCGACGAGGACGGCGATGGCGACGATGAAGCCGATGGTGCGCAGGTAGGTGATGCCGAAGGGGGTGAGCAGGTAGGTATCGAGCAGGTAGGCGCTGACGGCGGAGAGGGTGAGGACGAAGGCGGTGGCAAAGCCCATGCCGAGGGCGGTATCGATTTTGCGCGAGACGCCCATGAAGGGGCAGAGACCGAGGAATTGCGAGAGGACGAAGTTGTTCACCAGAACGGTGCTCAACACGATGTAGAAGTAGCTGTTGTGCATGGCTTTTTTGCGGTATGTGGCAGCGGTGGGTGCGCCGCGCATTGTAGCGCAACGCCCGTCGGGCAACGGTTGATAAAGGCAAAGGGAATGTCCCGCCTGCGCGCGGTTTTTATCGCGGCATGGGGCTATAATTCGGCGCGTTTACCGCTTGAAAGGAACGCCCATGCACATCTCCCCTCACGAATACCTGCTCTACCTGCAATACCTCGCGCTCGCCATCGTGCTGGAAGCCGTCTTCGCCGCCGCTTATCTGCACAGCACCCCCAACGCCGAGCTGCGCCTCACCCGCGCGGGCAATACCGCCTGCGCCCTCTCTTTCGGCGGTGCCATCATCGGCTTCAGCCTGCCGCTGGCCGCCAGTATCCGACAAAGTGTGCACCCGGTGGACTTCATCCTCTGGGGCGTGGCCGCTGCCGTTATCCAGATAGCGCTCTATCACATCGCCACCCGCCTCATCATCAAAAATGCCAGCCGCGAACTCGCCGCCAACAACACCGCCGTCGGCACCCTGCTCGCCGCGCTGTCCGTCAGCATCGGCCTGCTCAACGCCGCCTGCCTCAGCTAAGGAGAATCCATCATGTTCGGCAATTTCATCCGCAAACAGTTCATTGACGTCATCGAATGGCCCGACCCGGCCGATGACCAGCTCGTCTGGCGCTACCCCGCCATCGACCGCGAAATCCAGAGCGGCGCGACCCTCATCGTGCGCGACAGCCAGCTCGCCATGTTCGTGGACGAAGGCAAAACGGCGGACATCTTCGCCGCCGGTACCCACACCCTCAGCACCCAGACGCTGCCCATCCTCACCAACCTGAAAAACTGGGACAAAGCCTTTGCCTCGCCCTTCAAGAGCGACGTGTACTACTTCGGCACCCGTCAGCAACTTGGCCGCCGCTGGGGTACCGCCCAACCCGTGACCGTCCGCGACAGCGAATTTGGCGCCGTGCAACTGCGCGCCTTCGGCATGTACGCCTACCGCCTGAGCGACCCCGCCAAGTTCTTCAACGAAGTCGGCGGCGTTGTCGGCGAATACCGCGCCGGCCAGCTTGACGATCCGCTGCGCAATACCATCACCAGCCGGCTCGCCGGACTCTTCGGTACCTCGGGCATCCCCTTCCTTGACATGGCGGCGAACCAGCCCCTGCTCGCGCAAAAACTCGCCGAACACGTCGCCCCCGCCTTTGCCGCCCTGGGTCTCACCCTCGAAAGCATCACCGTCGAAAGCATCACCCTGCCGGAGGCTATCCAGAAAGCGCTGGACGAGCGCATCAGCATGGGCGTCATCGGCGATCTGAACCGCTATACCCAATACCAGACCGCACAAGCCATCCCGCTTGCCGCGCAAAACGAAGGCGGACTCGCCGGACTCGGCGCAGGCATCGGCGTCGGCGTCGGCGCCGGAATCGGGCAGAACATGGCGGCAGCGATGAGCACTGGCCTGAACAACGCAAACGCCGCGAACGACATCCAGGCGCGCCTCGCCCAGCTCAAAACCCTGCACGATCAGGGGCTCATCAGCGCTGATGATTATGAAAAAGCAAAGGCGGAAGTTCTCAAAAAACTGACCAGCTAAACGCAGCACGCCCCTCCCGCCGGAGGGGCGTATTGTTTGGAGCAAAACCATGCAAGAAAAAACACCCGCTACCACGCCGCCAAGGCCACGACTTGCCGCATGGCGGAGCCAGTATTTACACCGCTTGGCGAACCCGGTGTTTATGCCGCTTGGCACGTTCATTAGTACAATGAAACATCCACCCCAAACTACCCAACATTATGATGAAAAAAATCCTGCTTGCTCTCGCTTTCTCCTCCGCATCATTGACCGCATGGGCGGAAAACACCTGGACTTACTGCGGCGATATGTATGTCATGGGCAGGGAGTGCACACCAAAAGCTATCGTTACCACACTTACCTACTCTGGGGAGCCGCTCTATCAGGCGGCAAGAGCGGGCGACAAGGCGGGCGGTGAAGTGCTCATCCGGGAAGGGAACGACCTCAATAGAGTCTACGAAAGAGCAGATTTTCAGCCCCGTTCCCTGCTCAATCTGAGCCTTTTCGAGGAGGATAAACAAGCCTTTGCCACCCTGCTCGCTCTTGGTGCCGACCCGAATTTTCTCGGTAAACAAGAGGAGACGCCGATGCATGCTGCGGCCAAAAAAGAAGACCCGTGGTATCTCGAAACCCTGCTCGCCCACGGTGGTGATGTCAATGTACGCGACCTTGATGGCAAAACGCCGCTCTTTTCTGCTGCGACGAGTCTTGGAGGCAGCGGGAGTATTGAGCGGCTGGTGCGGGCAGGGGCAGATGTGGAGGCAAAAGACGAGGATGGGAAAACCCCGCTTTTTGCCGCGATTGGTAGTTTGAATAAAGGCAATTTTGCGCAACTGCTGGATGTGGGCGCGGATATTCATGCCACCGATAATGACGGCAACACACTGCTGCACGCCAGCGCCAGATATGATTTCAGAAATTACGATACTTTCTGGCGATTACTGCAAATGGGTGTCGACCCGCGCGCCAAAAACCGCTACGGCAACACCTTCCAATGCGATTTTTTCTTCAAGGTTCCAAGTGATGAGCCTTATGCCACCCAGGTACGTGACTGGTTGACCGCTCGCGGCATCCCGCTCGAGAGCGAGGCGGATTGTCACCCCGTTCCAGCCAAATCAAGCAAATATAGTCGAATCGCTAACAAAGAGTAACGAGAGTAAAAGACCAGAACAGCAGGGCATTCACATCGGTCAACCGCCATTGTTTCCTCAACCGCATGATCCATGCCCACATCTTCTCTATCGGGTTGAAATCCGGGCTATAGGGTGGAAGCCACAGCACCGCCACAGCACCGTATGCCCCTCAGCCTGCAACGCATCAAGCGTGTCCTGCCGCTTGTGGAAGGAGGCGTTATCCATCACGATCACGCTGCAGGCAGGCAGCTCCGGCAGCAGTATTTCTGTCGCCCATGTGTGGAAAACATCGCTGTCTATGCTGCAATCAAAAGCAGTGAAAGCAAATGGCACCGTGCCACACAGGGCACCGATAACGTTGTTTGTGCCTTGCTCCATCCGGATACCCCTGTGCATTTTTGCCCGCGTGGTGCATAGACGTAAGGACGGGAGATGTCTTTTTTGAAGCCGCTTCCATCATATAAACAAATGGATGCAGGCGTGCTTCATAGACACTTTTTACTTCGAGGAATTCATGGCGTTTTTCTTCGTCTGCCTT
>NZ_CALIZP010000005.1 GCF_938028825.1 uncultured Cardiobacterium sp.
TTCACGCTACTTTATTTGCTTAGATGTATGAAATGTTAGGTGTATTAGCTATATCAAAAGGTAAGAGGTGCCAAAGAAGATGGCTCCGAGATGTTCAAGGCTGCCGAGGAGAAATATGGGGAACCGGTGAGAACGTCCGGGAACGAAGGCAGCGGGACGGTTTTCTATATCTGGTGTGGCGATGATTGCAGTATTGACAGCGACCCGACGCTGTCGCTCGTCAAATCAACGTTTTTTATCAATTTGCGCCTGGATGACCCGCGCTATGAAAACGCCGTCAAGGAACAGGAACGCAAGGACAACCCGCCGAAGTTTTGAGGGTTGGCATAAAAAACGGGACGCTGCGGCGTCCCGTTTTTTATGCGCGGGAGCAGGCTGTCGCCGCCCAGGCGGGCAATCCCGCCCGGCGGGGTTAGGGCAATTCGAGGGTCACGGCGGCATCGCCGGCGGCGGTCGTTTCCGCTTCAGCCACGCGGGTGCCGCTGACGTTGCCATCGGCGCTCAAAATCGCGCGGTAGGTGAGTTGCGGATGCTGGTTGATGCTCTCGCCGGTCATGCTGTCGCGGTCGGTGAGCTCAATACTTTGCCGGGCGGCGGGGGCGAGGGCGCGCACGGCAAGTGGCATTTTCTCGCCCGGCAGGCTGGCGCTGATGTAGAGGCGGGCGTTTTCCGGCAGGGCGGCGAGGGTCGCGGCGGCAATCTGCACGGTGATGACGGGCGCGCGGGCGGCGGGTTTGTCGCCGCTTTCCGGCGGGATGAGGCGGTAGAGCGGATGGTCGGGCGCGAGGTCGCGGCGCAGTTCCGCCCACAGCGGCGCGGCGAGGTCGGCCTTGCCGCTTTGCGTGTAGCCCGCCGCCAGCAGCAGTTTGGCGAGCGGGTTGGCGCTTTGCTCGCGCAGGATGTTTTCGATGTCGGCGGGCATCGGGCGGTCGGGGTGGGCGAAGAGGGTGGTTTGCGCGTAGTTGAGGGCGATGGCGGCGTCGGCAGGAGCGAGGCTGTACGCGCGGGCGTAGATTTGCGCCGCCTGCGGGTACTGGTTGTCGCGGCTGTAACAGCGGCCGAGTGTGTCGAGTTGCGCAGGATCGCGGCGGTCAATGCGCGCCTGCAAGGCCTGGCAGTAGATGGCGAGACTTTCTTGCGGCACGCGCTCAATGTCGCCGAGGTACTGGCTGCGCAGGAGGGCGGGGGCGAGTTGCTGTTGCAGGTGGTACCAGCGGTCGCCGTTACGGTCGGCCTGCTGCCACAGGGCGACGGCGGTCGCGACGGCAAAGAGGGCAAAGGGGTAGAACCACGGTGGCAGACGGGTCGCAGTCGGCGTTTTGCCCGCGCGCAGGGCTTTGAGTTCGTGGTAGAGACGGTAATCGCGTTCGTCCTGCCCCGCCGGATCATCGGCGGCGCGCCAGGCGGCGATGAGCGCGCGCTGCTCGGCGGCGGGATCGGCGGGCGCGTGGCGGCGGTGCGCCGCGCGCAGCAGGGGCAGGAGGGCGAGGAGGGTAAGGAGGAGTGGCGGGAGGAGGTAGGGCATGGTGTTCAGGGGGCGGGTGTTTGGGAACTGGATTTTGCAGCAGGTTTTTAGAGGCGGGCAAATTTCATCGGGTGGGCGGGGCGGTGCAGTAGATGAGGATGACCGCCAAGCAGCGTGGTTACGGGCTTTGTCGCGGCGCGGGTTTATGACGCGTTGCCGTGTCATTTGCCGAATTTCTGCAATGCTGCTTTGGCGCTTTCGTCGCCTTGCGCAGCGGCTTTTTCGAACCACTCGCGGGCTTTGCTGATGTCACGCGTTACGCCTTGGCCGTTTTCGTAGAGGGAGCCGAGGTTGTATTGGGCTGCGGCATCGCCTTGGGCGGCGGCTTTTTCAAACCAGGTACGCGCTTTGCCGTAGTCCTGTGCCACACCTTGCCCGTCTCGGTATAGAACACCGAGGTTGTATTGCGCTTGGACCAATCCTTGTACGGCTGCTTTTTCGTACCAAGCGGCAGCTTGGGCGTAGTCCTGCGCGACGCCTTGACCTTCGGCGTAAAGGACACCGAGGTTGTATTGCGCTCCGGTATTACCTTGGGCGGCCGCTTTTTCGTACCACACGCGTGCTTGACCGTAATCCTGCGCGACGCCTTTGCCTTCGTCGTAGAGGACGCCGAGGTTGTGTTGGGCATTGGCATTGCCTTGGGTAGCGGCTTTTTCATACCACGCGGCGGCTTGGGCATAGTCTTGCGCGACGCCTTGGCCTTTGTAGTAGAGGAGACCGAGGTTGTATTGGGCTTGGGCATGGCCTTGTGCGGCCGCTTTTTCCCACCAGGCGCGCGCCTGGTCGTAGTCCTGCGCCACGCCCCAGCCATTGGCGTAGAGGATGCCGAGGTTGTATTGGGCATTGGCATCATCTTGGACAGCAGCCTTTTCGAACCAGGCATGCGCTTGACCGTAGTCCTGTGCAACGCCTTTGCCTTCGGCGTAGAGGACGCCGAGGTTATATTGGGCTGTGGCGTCGCCTTGCGCGGCGGCTTTTTCGAACCATGCAGCGGATTGGGTGTAGTCCTGCTCCACGCCTAGACCATTGGCGTAGAGGATGCCGAGGTTGCTGTGCGCGGCGGCGTCGCCTTGCGCGGCGGCTTTTTCCCACCAGGCGCGCGCTTTGCCGTAGTCCTGCGCGACGCCTTGGCCTGCGTAGTAGAGGTTACCCAGATTATTTTGCGCTTCGGCATCGCCCGCTGTTGCGAGGGTTTGCCATTTTTTCAGTGCAGTGGCGTAGTCCTGCCGTTCGTAAGCCTCTACGGCGGCGGTCATCAGGGTTTCTTTTTCGCTGTCGCTCAAGGCATGGGCGGCGGTTGCGGCGAGGAGGAGGGCAAGGCAGAGGGTTTTCATGGTCTGTTTCCGCTTTATTGGGAGATTTTTTGCAAGGCTTTTTGCGCGGCTTGCTGCACTTCTTTATCTTGTTCCTGCGCAGCGGCTTTTTCGAACCACACGCGCGCTTGGGTGATGTCTTGCGGCACGCCTTGACCTTTGATGTAGAGGACGCCGAGGTTGTATTGAGCTTGGGGTATGCCCTGTGCGGCGGCTTTTTCGAACCATGCACGGGCTTTGTCGTAATCCTGTGCCACACCCTGACCTTCATAATAGAGGACAGCAAGGTTACTTTGCGCGGCAGCATCGCCTCGGAGAGCGGCTTTTTCCCACCATTCGTGTGCCTTGCCATAATCCTGTGGCACACCTTGACCGTCGTAGTAGAGGTAACCCAGTCTGTATTGCGCGACGATATGGCCTTGCGCGGCAGCTTTTCCCCACCACGCACGCGCTTGTCCGTAGTCCTGCGCGACGCCCTGCCCTTCGGCGTAAAGAAGACCGAGGGCGTACTGGGCTTTGGCATCACCTTGCGTGGCGGCTTTTGTCCACCATGCGGCGGCTTGGGCGTAGTCCTGTGCGATGTCTTGTCCTTGGTAATAGAGAGCGCCCAGTTCGAATTGCGCGGCGGCATCGCCTGCTGCGGCGCGTTGTTGCAGGTCGGCGAGGGC
>NZ_CALIZP010000006.1 GCF_938028825.1 uncultured Cardiobacterium sp.
CCGCTTCGGCAAATTCGTAGTAAACGTTGTTTACCGCGTCGATTTGCAGCGGCGCGCCGTCGGCGTTGAGGGTATGGGTGGCGAGGGCGCCGCCGGCGGGGTTTTTCAGGGTAAGGGTGATGCGGGCCATGTCGGAACTCCTGTTTATGTATTTGTTTTTCCGGCCTTTCCTGACGGCGAAGCAACCGGTAACGCGATGGTAATATTGTGCCACGAAGCCGTGTTTTTTGGGCAGTCGCGGCGAGGGGTAGAGGTTTTTTGCGCTTTGCTTTCCCTATCGCGCTGACGTATTGATAAAGCCGCCAAGCGGCGTGGTTACGGGATTTTGTCGCTGCGCGGATTTGTTTGCCGGCCTATTCTCAATCCCCCTTCCGCCCTTCGGGCACCTTCCCCCGCAAGCGGGGGAAGGGGATGAAGCACCGCTGTCGCTGTTACAGGATGCTCACCGCCGCCAGCACTTCTTCCTGCGTCAGCGCGTGGCCGTCGTGCGCGTTCACCGTGATGCTGTTGTGGTAGCTATGGTTTTCGCTGTCGTGCAGGGTGTAGCTGAGGAGGCGGCTGTCGGCGTCGTATTGCAGGTCGCTGATGGTTTCGCCTTTGCCTGCGACGAGGCGGATGCGGTCTTCCCCGCTGTTGAGGTCGAGGATTTGGTTCAGCGCCGGGCTGTCCCCGTCTTTTGGCTGGGTGATAAAGATGAACTGATCCGCACCTTCGCCGCCTTTGAGGGTGTTCGCGCCGCCGACCGCGACGAGGTTGTCGTTGCCGTCCGTGCCGGTGAGGGTGTGCGGGGTTTCGCTGGCGTCAAAGGTGAAGGCGTCACTGCTGCGTTCGCCGAGGCGGTCAAGGATTTCTGCGCTGCTCTTGTCCGCCAGTTCGGCGTGATCGGCGGCGTTGAGGGGCGCGCTGAGGTGGATGGGGGCATCGCTATCGCCCAGGGTCTGCGCGGCGTTGTTTGCGGCGCCGTCGTGCTGCGCATGGTCAGCGGCGGTATGGGTGTCGCCGCTTTCCGCGTGGCTTGCCGCTGCGCCGTGGCTGTCGCTGTGGTTATGGTTGTCTGCGCTGTCGGCGTCGTGTTTGTGCAGGGCATCAGCCGCCTCGGCGGCGCTGTGGATGTCCACAGGTTCAGGCGGTACGCTGTTGCCGCTGGGCGGGTAGTTCGGGTCGTCTTCGACGTGCAGGGTGAAGGTTTTGCGCATGGTCATGCCGCCGCTGTTGCTGACGGTCACGCTGACGGCAACGGTTTGTTCCTGGTCGTAGTTGATTTTCTGCCCGGCTTTGAGTTTGAGGGTGCCGTCCACGATTTCAAAACGCGGGTCGCTGACGTGGTAGGTGTAGTCTTTGCCAACGCTGCGGTCACGCAGGGTGAGTTTGCCGACGCTGGCGCCATCCTGTCCTTCCAGCAGTTTGTTGGCAGAGAGGGTGAGGTCGTAGTAGTCGAAGCCGGGCATCCCTTTCGGCGCGCGGATGTAGGCGGTGAAGGTTTTGCTGACACTCGCCCCCATCTGGTCAGTCGCGGTGACGGTGAGGGTGACGCTGTTCACTTTGTCGTAGTCGAGGCTTTGCCCTTTTTTCAGGCGCAGCATGTCGCCGTTGATTTCGAAACGGTCGTCATTGACGGTGTAGGTGAAGCGGTCACCCTTGTCCGCGTCAATGGCTTTGAGGGTGCCGACTTCGGCCTGGTCTTCGTTGCCGTAGATGACGAGTGGATCGAGGGTGATGTCGGTCGGCGCGTGGTTTTCGTAGCCGACTTTCATGTCGGTCGAAGCGGTCGCGGTTTCTTCCTGCCCGGCGGTGTCGGTGTAGGCGATTTTGACGGTGATGACTTTGCCTTTTTCCGCCTCGGTCAGGGTGTAGGTGGATTCGTGCGCCCCTTCAATTTCCACGCCATCGGCATACCAGCGGTAGCTGGTCACGGATTTGGCCGGCACTTTAATGCTGATGTGGCGGTACAGTTCGCCGTAGTCACCGTCATAGACTTCGGCTGTGAGGGTTTGTCCCGGCTGGGCAATCCCCTTGATGTACACGGCGCTCTTGAAGTGATTGGTGCCGATGGTGTTGCCGCTGGTGTGGCGGTCGATGACGTTGCCGCCGTAGAGGTCGTTATCGCTCACGGTAACGCCGGTGGTCGGATGCACGGCCCCGTTGCGCAGTTCTATGCCGTACTGGTGGTGATAGGGGTACTTTTCGGGCATGTCGTGTTTTTGACGCACGGTGTTGTGGCGGATGGTGCCGCCTTCGACGCCGACGTAGAGGATGCCAACGTGGTTATCCTCGACGATGTTGTTTTCGAAGGTGACGTTTTTCACCGAGGTAGTGCCGCCGTGCATGTGGTTCGAGGCAACGATACCGTAGCGGTTGCCGCTGAAGGTGTTGCCGCGCAATTCCACGTCGCTGACTTGCTCGTTTTTGTTCGGCTCGATGTCGATGCCGGCGCGCGGATCGGTGCCGTCGGTGTCCTTGAAGATGGAATTGAGGACTTTGATGCCCTTGCCGTGGGTAATGGAGATGCCCTGGCGGCGGTTGTGATCGGCGTTCACCTGATAGAAGGTGATGTTTTGGGTCTCGATGTCGCTGCCGCCGCGCTTGCCGACGTAGAAGCCGTCACCCCAGTTTTCTTTTGAGGTGACTTTCTCGATGACGACGTTGGTGGAATTGGTGATGCGCACACCGTGACCCCATTCGCCGTATTCGCCAGTGTGGATGCTACGGTCGCCTACTACCGTACCGCCGTACATATGGGCGTTGTTGGCGTCTTTGATGGTGATGACGGAGGCAAACTGCGAGTCGTTCGGCAGCGATTTGAGCACAGTGCCGTCAGCCATACGCAGGATGACATTACTCTTCAGGACGAGGCCGCTGGTTTCGTAGGACGAGGTTTCCTGGCGCATGGCATCAATCAGATAGGTGCCGTTCGGGATATCGACGATACCGCCGCCTTTTTCCGCGACCGCATCAATGGCTTTCTGGATGGCAGCCGTGTCATCCGTTTGCCCGTCGCCCTTGGCGCCATATTCCGCATCTTTGACGTTGGCAATAAAGTCGGTGGTCGGCTTCGGTACATATTCGCCGACTTTGCCAGACGGCGGCGGCATGGGGATGTCCGTCCCGTCACTGGTCGGGTTTTCATCATGCCCGGCATTGTCCTGATAGGTGGCGCGCACGGTGATTTTGTGTCCGGCGTCGTCTTGGGTCAGGGTGTAGGTCTTGCCGTTCGCCTGATCAATAGGCTGACCATCGCGTAGCCATTGGTATTGCACTTTGTCAGCAGCGAAGTCATCGCCGTCGCTTACAGTCGCAGTAAGAGTACTGCCCACTTTCGCTTCGCCACTAATGGCAACGCTGCCCGGTTGATTTGGCGGCGGCGCGGGAATATCGGTCACCTCACTCGTCGGGTTTTCATCATGCCCGGCGTTGTCTTTATAGGTCGCCTGCACGGTGATTTTGTGTCCGGCGTCGTCTTGGGTCAGGGTGTAGGTCTTGCCGTTGGCGCTATCAATGGGATTGCCGTCGCGCAGCCATTGGTAGGTCACGCCAGTATCCGGTACGCCATCGGCATCGCTGATGTTGGCGGTGAGTTCGCTGCCGACTTTGCCTTCGCCCGTGATGCTTACCGTGCCTTCGTTGTTGGGCTGCGGCTGCGGCGGGGTTGGGTTGTTTTCCACCTCCAGCGCGGCGCTGGTCGGTTTTTCTGTCGTGCCCTTGTTGTCGGTGTATTCGACATGCACGCTGATTTTATGCCCGGCATCGTCCGGGGTCAGGGTGTAGGTCTTGCCATTGGCCTGGGCGATCGGTTGCCCGTCGCGTTGCCATTGGTAGGTCACGCCGCTATCCGGCACGCCATCGGCATCGCTGATGGTGGCGGTGAGTTCACTGCCGACTTTGCCTTCGCCCGTGATGCTCACCGTGCCTTCGTTATTCGGCTGCGGCTGCGGCGGGGTTGGGTTGTTTTCCACCTCCAGCGCGGCGCTGGTCGGTTTTTCTGCCGTGCCCTTGTTATCGGTGTATTCGACATGCACGGTGATTTTGTGTCCGGCGTCGTCTTGGGTCAGGGTGTAGGTCTTGCCGTTCGCCTGGGCGATCGGTTGCCCGTCGCGCTGCCATTGGTAGGTCACGCCGCTATCCGGCACACCGTCTGCGTCGCTGATGCTGGCGGTGAGTTCGCTGCCGACTTTCGCTTCACCCGTGATGGTGACGGTACCTTCGTTATTCGGCTGTGGCTGCGGCGGGGTGCTTTCCACATCCAGCGCGGCGCTGGTCGGTTTTTCTGCCGTGCCCTTGTTGTCGGTGTATTCGACGTGCACGCTGATTTTGTGTCCAGCGTCGTCGCTGGTGAGGGTGTAGGTCTTGCCGTTCGCTTGGTCGATCGGTTGGCCGTCGCGCTGCCATTGGTAGGTCACGCCCGTATCCGGTACGCCATCGGCATCGCTGATGTTGGCGGTGAGTTCGCTGCCTACCTTGCCTTCGCCGCTGATGGTAATCACGCCTTCGCTATTCGGCGTCGGCGGGGTCGGCGTGTTTTCCACATCCAGCGCCGCGCTCAGCGGGGTTTCGTCATGCCCGGCGTTGTCTTTGTACACCGCGCGCACGGTAATTTTGTGCCCGGCGTCATCTTGGGTCAGCGTGTAGCTGCTGCTGGTTTCGCCGCTGATAGCGACGCCGTCGCGCAGCCATTGGTAGGTAACGCCGCTGGTCGGCACGCCGTCGCTGTCGCTGATGGCGGCGGTGAGTTCGCTGCCTACCTTCGCTTCACCGCTGATGGTGATTTGCCCTTCGCTATTCGGTGTCGGCGGGGTCGGGGTATCGTCCGTCACTGCGGCGGTGGCGTCGCTAGTCGGATTTTCCGCCGTGCCTTTGTCGTCAGTGTAGGACGCACGCACGGTGATGGTTTTGCCCTTCTCGGCAGCGGTCAGGGTGTAGTTCGCGCCTTCGCCGATTTTCACGCCGTCGGCGTACCAGTTGTAGGTGATCTCCGCCTGGGCGGTGCCATCAGCGTCGGTCACGGTGGCGGTGAGGGTTGAGCCCACTTTGGCTTCGCCGCTGATGGTTACGGTGCCTTCGTGGTTCGGTTGCGGCGGGGTGTTTTCCACATCCAGCGGCGCGCTGAGCGGGGTTTCGTCATGCCCGGCGTTGTCCTTGTAGGTGGCGCGCACGGTGATTTTGTGCCCGGCGTCGTC
>NZ_CALIZP010000007.1 GCF_938028825.1 uncultured Cardiobacterium sp.
CTGATGGTGATTTGGCCTTCGTGATTGGGCTGCGGTTGCGGTGGGATGTTTTCGATGTCCAGCGGCGCGCTGAGCGGGGTTTCATCGTGTCCGGCGTTGTCCTTGTAGGTGGCGCGCACGGTGATTTTGTGCCCGGCATCGTTACGGGTGAGGGTGTAGCTGCTGTTGGTCTCGCCGCTGATGGGATTGCCGTCACGCAGCCATTGATATTGCACACCGCTGGTCGGCACGCCGTCGCTGTCGCTGATGGCGGCAGTCAGTTCGCTGCCTACCTTCGCTTCACCGCTGATGGTGATTTGGCCTTCGTGATTGGGCTGCGGTTGCGGTGGGATGTTTTCGACATCCAGCGGCGCGCTGAGCGGGGTTTCGTCGTGTCCGGCGTTGTCTTTGTACACCGCGCGCACGGTGATTTTGTGGCCTGCGTCGTCTTGGGTGAGCTGATAGGTGTTGCCCGTTTGTCCGCTGATGGCGACGCCGTCGCGTAGCCATTGGTAGGTGACGCCGCCGGTCGGCACGCCGTCGCTGTCGCTGATGGCGGCGGTCAGTTCGCTGCCGACCTTCGCCTCGCCGCTGATGGTCACAGTGCCTGCGTGATTGGGCTGCGGCGGGGTGGTGTCTTCACTGACGGCAGCGGTGGCGTCGCTGGTCGGGCTTTCGTTGTGGTTGGCGTTGTCGGTGTAGCGCGCCTGCACAGCGATGGTTTTGCCTTTTTCGGCAGCGGTGAGGGTGTAGCTGCTGCCGGTGGCACCGTCGATGGCCTGGCCGTCGGCATACCACTGGTAACGGATGCCTGTCGCCGGGATACCGTCAGCATCGGTAATGGCAGCGGTGAGGGTTTGCCCTACTTTGGCTTCGCCGCTGATGCTGATGGTGCCTGCGTGGTTGGTTTGCGGAGTCGGGTTCGGATTCGGATTGGGTTGCGGGTTTGGATCGGGCTGTGGTTGCGGCGCAGGCTGCGAGGCATTGTTGTCGTTGCGGTGGTGTCTGTCGTGGTTGTGCTTGGCGAGGGCAATGCCGCCGCCGAGCAGGGCGAGACCGCCGAGGGCGGCGAGTCCGGCGTAGTCGGGGGTGTCGGCGGTAAAGGCCTGAGCGGCGGCGACTTCCGTCGCCAGTTCGTGTTCGCTCAGGGTGGCAATGGGGTAGTTGTGCAGGCCGCCGTTCGCCTGCTGCCCGACCAGCGCGCCCTCTCCCCGGCTGAAGTAGTGGTCGATGATGAGGTCGCTGCCGTCGGCGAAGCTGATGTGAAGGTCATCACCCAGCCGCTCGGTGACAAGCTGCTCCGGCCCGATGCCGCTCGCTTCGTCCGTGAACCGGTAGTAGGCACCGCGCATGGCCTCAATGTGCTGCGCCGCGCCTGCGGTATCAAGCGGGTAGGTGGCAAGGGTATCGCCTGCGGAATTGTTCAGGGTAAGGGTGATGTGGGCCATGTCGGGTCTCCCGGTTAAGATGCTGTTCCTCCGGTCTTTTCATGCCTTTGCATCGACCGGTAATGTGTCGGTAATATTGTGCCACGAAACGGTATGTAACCGCGTGCCATACATCGTCAGTAGCAGCCACCGTGCCATCGCCGCGATTTTTGCGGTCGGTCCCCATACACGACAAATTTTGCCATCACCTTCTTTTTCATGGTTGTGTGTCAGTTTTCCCTTCCAGTCTTCGGCTACTTTTGAATTTCAGTTCCTCTTTTTGCCGTATATAAAGATAGGCGGTTATGACGCCGTGCCTTCCAGACCGAGGTAGCGGATGATGGTTTGCCAATGGGCATCGGGGGCGGCGCGGATGTCGAGCATTTCGCCGCGCCACGGGTGGGGGAATTGCAGGCGGGCGGCGTGCAGCATCAGGCGCAGGCCGGGGCCCGTCGCTGCCGTGGTGTAGCGCGGGTCGCCGAGGCAGGCACCGAGGACGCGGTTCTGGCGGTTGTCGCCGTGGGCGGTATCGCCGAGGATGGGGTGGCGGATGTGTTTCAGGTGGCGGCGCAGTTGGTGTTTGCGGCCGTGCAGCGGGTTGAGCGCGGCCAGGCTGTAGCGCGAGGTGGGATGACGGCCATCGCTTGCCAGCGGGATTTCGCTGCGGCGCAGGCAGCGGTAGCGGGTCAGGGCTTCTTGTGGTGCTTTGTCGCGGCGGCGGTTGCGGTCGGCGATTTTGTCCGGCAGGTAGGCAAGCGGGTAGTCGATCCCGCCCGCATCCGCCAGCCAGCCGCGCACGACGGCGTGGTAGGTTTTGTGCAGGTGGTTGGCGGCGATAAGGCCGCCGATGCAGCGCGCGGTGTCGGGGTCGAGCGCAAAGAGCAGGACGCCGCCGGTCGGGCGGTCGAGGCGGTGGACGGGATAGGGTTTGCAGCCGGTTTGTTGTTGGAGTTGTGCGACGGCGCTGGTGGTGGCGTGGCAATCAAGCGGGCCGGGGTGGACGAGGAGGCCGGGCGGTTTGTTGACGGCCAGCAGGTGCTCGTCGCGGTAGAGGATGGGAAGCGGCAGGTGCATGGGATTTCACAGGAAAAAGCCCGCTTGCGCGGGCTTTTGTGCGGGCAGCAGCGGTGTTACCAACTGTTGCCGCCGAAACGGTCGCGGCGCGGGCGCTCTTCACGCGGGCGCGCTTCGTTGATTTTCAGCGGGCGTCCGCCGAGTTCTTTGCCGTTCAAGGCTTCGATGGCACGCAGACCTTCGCTGTTGTCGTGCATTTCGACGAAGCCGAAGCCTTTGCTGCGGCCGCTGTCGCGCTCGGTGATGATGCTGACTTTGCTGATGCTGCCATAAGGCGCGAAGAGGTCGCGCAGTTCTTGTTCGGTGGCCCGGTAGGAGAGGTTGCCGACGTAGATGTTGATCATAGGGTTGGGTTCCTTTTTTCATGCGTTATCAATGTGCAACTCCCGGAATCTAACGCATGATTTCGACAGTGTTTTGCCGGATGGCAAGATTTGGGTTTGTGGCAGCGTTATGGTGCGGCGGCCACGGCTTTTTCGATGCGTTCCAGCGCTTCTTCGAGCATGTCGCGCGGGCAGCCGATGTTCAGGCGGACGAAGCCGGGCGCGCCGAAGTCCGCGCCGTTGTTCATGCCGACGCCGTGTTCTTCGAAGTAGCGCTGCGGGTTGTCCACGCCGAGGCCGCGCGCGTCTATCCAGGCGAGGTAGGTGGCTTCGAGCGGGGTCATGTGCAGTTTGCCGGTGGCGTTGATGCGCGCTTCGGTGAGTTGGGCGTTGTCGCGCAGGTAGGCGATCATTTTCCGCCGCCATTTTTCGCCGTGTTCGAGGGCGGCGATGGTTGCGGTCATGCCGAGGACGTTGACGTCGCCGGTCATGCCCGCACTGACGCGGCGGTATTCCTGGCGCAGGGCGGCATTCGGGATGATGGCGAAGGCGCAGGAGAGACCGGCGATGTTGTAGGTTTTGCTCATCGCCATCAGGGTGATGGTGCGGTCGCGCGCGTCGTCATCGAGGCTGGCGAAGGGGCGGTGGCGGGTGCCGTTCAGGATGAGGTCGCAGTGGATTTCGTCCGAGCAGACGAGCAGGTCGTATTTTTTGGCGATGTCGTGGTAGCGGGCGAGTTCGGCGTCCGAGTAGGTGCGGCCGATGGGGTTGTGCGGGTGGCAGAGCAGCAGCAGGCCGGTCGCTTCGTTGATGTTGGCTTCCAGCGCGGCGAAGTCCGGCACCCAGCGGTTGTTTTCGAGGGTGCAGGGCGAGCCGATGTTTTCGTAGCCGGGCAGCAGCGCCGAGGTTTTGCGCAGGTGCGGATAGACGGGTTCGACGGTGACGGCCTGTTTTTTGCCACGCAAATAAGCGATGGCGCGGCTGTAATTGAGGCCGGGGACGCAGCCGGTGAGCGGCAGGATCCAGTCGGGGTCGATGTGCCAGCCGTACTGGCTGCGGCAGTGGCGGATGACGCCGTCAATAAAGCGCGGTTGCAGGTAGCCGTAGCCGAAGACGCCGTGCTCAATGCGCGCTTGCAGGGCGTCGTTGATGGCGGGGGCGGTGAGGAACTCGGTGTCGGCGATCCACATCGGCAGGATGTTGGTGCCGCTGTATTTGTGCCATTTTTCCGAGTCGCTGTGGGCGCGGGTGTCGCTACTTTGTAGCATGGGTCAATTCCTTGGGTTTTGGGGGGTATCCGGTTGGCGCTAGTTTTTTTTCAGCCATTGCCACAGGCCGGTCGCGGCCATAAGGGTGAGAACGGTGTGCTGCCAGAAGCCTTCCGGACGTGCGGTGAGCCACAGGGTGACGGCGGCAATCAGCAGCAGGGTGGCGGCGATGAGGCGCGGGTTGTTGTCGCGGGTGGTGCGCGGGCTGGGCGGCTGGTCGAGTTGTTGTTGCAGGACACGGCTTGCGAGCAGCGGCAGTTGCGGCAGGGCTTTGGCGTATTCGTGGGCGTGGTAGCGCATTTGTTTGATAACGGCGCGCGGGCCAATCTGGGTTTTCATCCAGGCTTCGAGGACGGGTTTGGCGGTCGTCCACAGGTCGAGTTCGGGGTAGAGGCGGCGGCCCAGGCCTTCGACGTTGAAGAAGGTTTTTTGCAGGAGGACGAGCTGCGGCTGGATGTGCATGTTGAAGCGGCGCGCGGTCTGGAAGAGGCTGATGAGGAAGGTGCCGAAGGAGATTTCTTTGATGGGCTTGCCGAAAATGGGTTCGCTGACTTTGCGGATGGCAGCTTCGAAGTCGGTCACGCGGGTATCGCCCGGTACCCAGCCAGACTCGACGTGTAGCTCGGCGACGCGGCGGTAGTCGCGGTTGAAGAAGGCGAGGAAGTTTTCGGCGAGGTAGTGCTGGTCTTCGGGGGTGAGCGAGCCCATGATGCCGAAGTCGATGGCGCAGTAGCGCGGCGTTTCGGGGTTACTGGTGTCCACGAAGATGTTGCCGGGGTGCATATCGGCGTGGAAAAAGCTGTCGCGGAAGACTTGGGTGAAGAAGATTTCCACGCCACGCTCGGCGAGGACTTTCATGTTGGTGTGGGCAGCGTGGATGGCATCCTGGTCGGCAATGTTGGTGGCGTAGATGCGTTCCATCGTCAGGATGTTTTTGCGGCAGTAGCGCCAGTGGATTTCCGGGACGTAGAGCAGCGGCGAGTCGGTGAAGTTGGCGCGTAGCTGGCTGGCGTTCGCCGCTTCAAACATGAGGTCGAGCTCGTTCGCCATGGTGTTTTCGAATTCGCGCACGACTTCGACCGGACGCAGGCGGCGGCCTTCGCCGGTGCAGCTGGCAAGCCGCGCCAGCTGGTACATGAGCGCAATGTCGGCGGCAACGGCTTTTTCCACGCCGGGGCGCAGCACTTTGATGATGACGTGTTCGCCGCTGTGCAGGGTGGCGGTGTGCACTTGCGCGACGGAGGCGGAGGCAAGCGCGGTTTCGTCGAAGTCGGCGAAGTGGTTTTCCAGCGGCTCGCCGAGGGCGGTTTCGATGATGCGGCGGGCATCAAGGCCGGGGAAGGGCGGGACTTTGTCTTGCAATTTGCTCAGTTCTTCGAGGAGATCGGGGCTGAGCAGGTCGGGGCGGGTGGAGAGGGTCTGGCCGAGTTTGACGAAGATGGGGCCGAGGTCTTGCAGGGCGAGGCGCAGGCGTTTGCCGAGAGAGGCGTGTTCGGCGGCATCGCGGTAGTAGGCGGGATGCAGGCGGGCGGCAAGACGCAGCCAGCGGAAGATGCCTTCGTCCGGCAGGTATTCGTGTAGGCGGTAGCGGATGAGGACGCGGGCGATGTGGTAGCTGCGGCGGGCGGATGCAAGCATCAGCGGGCTTCCTGGGCGAGGCGGGTTTCGAGGCGTTCGATGCGGCGGATGAGGGCGGCGAGGCGGCCGGCAAAGGCGGCGGCGTCCGTGCGGGTGGCGGCACCGTGTTTTTCGAGGTAGTCGCGCAGCCCGGCATCAAGGGCGGCTTTGGCACCCGTTCCCGCGCTTTGCAGGCGGCGCAGGGCTTCGGCAAGCAGACCGCCGAGGTCGTCACCGAAGCGGGCGCGCAGCACGGCGGCGTAGTCGGGGGCGAGTTCGCCCATCACGCGCTGGAATTGTTGCGCGGTGTGCAGGTCGCCTTCAATGTGCAGTTTGCCGCGCGGGGTGTCGCCGGACGGGTGTTTGAAGAGTTGCAGGTAGCCGGCGAGGTCGCCTTTGAGGCGGATGTCGCAGGGGGTGACGTGGTCGTCGCTGAGACGGACGGCGCCGTCTGTGATTTCGGCAATCCACGGGGTATCGCGCCAGGCAAGATCAATGCTGATGCGGCGGCCGTTGAGCGCCGCCAGTTTGTCACGCGCCGCCGGGTCGAGACGCAGCGCGCCGTTGATGAGTTGCTCAACCAGCAGGCGGGCGTCCAGGTATTGTTCAAGCATGGGGTTTTACGCCTTTGTGGATGGCGGCAATGCCGTTGCTGAGGTTCTGGTATTCGCAGTTTTCGAGGCCTGCCGCCGCAAACATCGCTTTCAGTTCTTCTTGCGGCGGGTGCATACGGATGGATTCGGCGAGGTATTGGTAGCTGTCGCGGTCACGCACGATGATTTCGCCCATTTTCGGCAGGAAGGTGAAGCTGTACCAGTCGTAGAAGCGGCTGATGACGGGGTTTTTCGGCCGCGAGAATTCGAGGACGAGGACGCGGCCGCCGGGTTTGAGCACGCGCGTGATTTCGGCGAGGGCTTTGTCCTGATGGGTCACGTTGCGCAGGCCGAAGGACATGGTGATGAGGTCGAAGCTGTTGTCGGCGAAGGGCAGCGCTTCGACGTTGGCGAGGACGAATTCGAGGTTTTTCAGCCAGCCTTTGTTGGTCAGGCGTTCTTCGCCGATTTTCAGCATGGAGGCGTTGATGTCGGAGGACACCAGCCGCCCGTCGATGTCGCCGTCTTTGCCGCGCATCCGTTTCGCCAGACGCAGGGTGATGTCGCCGGTGCCGGCGGCGAGGTCAAGGACGTGTTCGCCCGGCTTGACCCCGGTCTGCCAGATGTACCAGTTCTTCCACATACGGTGGATGCCGGCGCTCATCACGTCGTTCATCAGGTCGTACTTGGTGGCGACGGAATCGAACACGTCGGCGACGCGGCCTTCTTTTTCCTCGCTGTTGATGGTTTCGTAGCCGAAGTGGGTTTGCTCTTTTTCTGTCATCGTGTGTCTCGTGTTTTGCCTTGTGCCGCCAGCGCCTGTTCATAGCGCTGCCAATAATCGTCTGCATGGACCGCGAGGTCGTGCAAGGTGTCCCAGGTGTAGATGCCGCTGAAATGGCCGTCGCTGAAATAAAGACGCACCGCGTAATTGCCGACCGGCTCGACGCGGCGGATCAATACATTGCGCCGCCCGGCAACGAGCGTCCACGTGCCGCCGTGCCCGCGTACCTCGGCGGAAGGCGAGCAGACGCGCAGATACTCGGCGGAAAGCGGATACGCCACACCGGCAAAGGAGACGGTCAGCGTTGCGCCGCCTTTGGCCAGTCGCAATTCATCGGGAACCATATTCATCAAACAAACGCAGGGTTTCATCGTGGTGGCGGATGGTGCGCCAGGCGCACGCCGCCAAATCGGGGCTTATCATACCGTAACCCGGCAGAATCAGGGTAAGGCAACCCGCCGTGGTCGCGGCTTCCACGCCCGGCGGCGAGTCCTCCACCACCAGCAAATGCGCCGGGTCAACACCCAGTGCCGCCGCCGCGCGCAGATACGGCTCCGGATCGGGCTTCGGCTGCGCCACATCATCGTGGGTGATGACCTGTTCAAAACAGGCGAACAGCTCCGGGCGGGTGCTGCGGGCAAAATCGCGCTCGACATTGCGGCGGAAATCGCCCGTGACCAGCGCCAGGGGCACGCCGCGCGCGTGCAGGGCGGCAATCAGCGTATCCGCCCCCGGCATGAACGGCGCGCCCTCACCGGCAAAAATCTCGTCACGCAGCGCGAACCAGCGGCTGATGAAATCATCGAGCGACATCGCCTGCCCCAGCGCCGCGTTCAATACCTGCAAATACACCTGCGGCGGCTTGCCGACCAGCTCCTCAAACAGCTCCGGCCGCAGCGGCAGCCGCTCGCGCACAATCAGCTCGCGGAACGCGCGGTAAATCAGGCGCTCCGTATCAAAAACCACGCCGTCCTTGTCCAGCGCGACCGCCTGAATCTGCGGCTTCATGACAAAAACTCCCACACCTCGTCGAGATGATGAATGACGTGCCGCACCGGCAACGTCGCCGCCGCAGCGGGGACAGCGTCATGCGCCAGCAACAGCGTCGGACAACCCGCCGCCAGCGCCGCCTGCGCGCCGACCGCCGAATCCTCCACCGCCAGCATCTGCGCCGCATCCACGCCCAAATACGCCGCCGCGCGCAGATACGGCTCGGCATCCGGCTTCGTCCGCGCGACATTGCCGGCGGTAATCACCACCGAAAAACGCTGCAACAATTCCGGCCTGGCGCTGCGCTGAAAATCGGCCAGCACATTCTCCTCATCATCCGCCGACACCAGCGCCAGCGGATACCCCTCGGCATACAGCCGCTCAATCAACGCCTCCGCGCCGGGCATGAACGGCACCCCGCGCGTCTCGATAATCGCATCGCGCCGCGCGAACCAGTCGGCAAAAAACGCCGCCATATCCACCGCCTCCCCCAGCGCCGCCTGCAAAATTGCCGCCGTCGCCGTGCTGCTCTCGCCGCTGCACCGTGCCGCCAGCGCCTCCGGCTCGGGATACAGACGGGGCAACACGCGCAGCGTCGCAAGCAACGCCTCGGCATAAATACGCTCGGAATCGAAAGTCACGCCGTCCTTGTCGAGGGCAACGGCGGCAATGGATAAGGACATGAGGGGCTCCGGGTGGGTGAAAAGCGGGCATTGTAACGCGCGGCTGTCGCGCCAAGCATGCAATCATTCGGGGGCTATCGGCATATGCGCAATCGGCATAACCCGCAGGCGATATATCGGTTATAGTTTCCGCCCCGCGCGCGGGGATTCTTTACAAACGCATCTATGCAAAGGAACCATAATGAAAAAATTGCTGATGGCGGCTGCCGCCTTTCTTGCCATGACCCTACCGCTTTGGGCACAGCAGAGTAATGACGATCTGGAAGCCACGATTATGCAAAATGCCCGGGTCGGACCGCTAACGATTGATTTGGGCGATGAGGCAACGCTGCAATTACCTGCCGGCCTGATGTTTATCGACAAAGAAACGGCCAACAAAATCATGGAAGCACGCGGCGGCGGTGCCGAGCCGGGGCGCTACGGCATTATTATCAGTCTGGAAGGCTGGATGGCGGACTTGGGTTATGTCGATAGCGGTCATATCAAAGACGATGATGCCCAGGATTTGAAAGCGGACAAACTGATGTCCATCATGAAAGAGGCTGAAAAGAAAACGAACAAAAGCCGCCGTGAGCGTGGTGTCGCCGAGCTTTATGTGGATGGCTGGGCACAGGAACCCGGCTATGACAAAGCCGAACACCGCCTGATTTGGGCCATCAAAGTCCATTCCGCTGCGGATAATGAGCCGATGATCAATTACAGCATTGTCGCATTGGGGCGCAAGGGGATGATTACCACCACGCTCGTCAATAGCGCCGACCAGCTGGATGCGGCCAAAACCAGTGCCAATGAATTATTGGCCGCCATTACCTTCAAAGACGGCAACCGTTACAGCGATTTCAATCCAGGCACGGATAAGGTCGCCGAATATGGCCTGACGGCATTGATTGCCGGCGGGCTTGCCGCCAAGAAATTCGGCCTGTTTGCCATTATCGGCGCCTTTATCCTGAAATTCGCCAAGATATTTGCCATTGCCGGCGTGGCACTGCTCGTCGGATTGAAAAAGCTGTTTTCCGGCCGCCGCCGTCGCGATGAAGACGACGATGATGACTAGGGTCTGTTGACACTCAACATTGCAGCGGCTTTTTCGCCAAAATCCGGCATCTGCTGCGTTAAAAATACTCGCAAGGTAGTCAACCTTACTGCGCTTTTTGCCTTGCACCTGCCGTTTTTGTCGCAAAAATCCGCTGCACAAGCCGAATGTCAACAGACCCTAGAAATGAGCCGTTCCGGTCAAAACGAAAAACCACCGCTTGCGGTGGTTTTTCCTGCCCGATTTCAGCCTTTCGGCAGCGCGATTTTCACCGCATCCCCATTCCGGCGGTAAAACACCGCGACATGGCCGATTTTCTGCACGAATTCCGCCTGATGCGCGGCGGTGATGTGGGCGATCATCTCTGCCTGTAACGCGTCTTCCACGTTGCCGAGTCTGACTTTGATGAGCTCGTGGCTGTCGAGGGCGCGTTCCAGTTCGCGATCCACGCCTTCGTTGACGCCGTTCGTGCCAATCATCACCACGGGGTGCAGGTGGTGCGCCCGTGCTTTCAGGAAGCGCAGTTGGTTTTTGCTTAACATTTATATATCCTGTTGATTTTTCGGTAACATATGGTAAGGCAATGGCACGCAGCAAGACAAGCAAACGCTGGCTGAAAGAACATTTCAACGATATTTACGTGCAAAAGGCGCAGCAGGAAGGCTACCGCTCGCGCGCCGTCTATAAGCTCAAAGAGATTCAGGAAAAAGACCGCCTCATCCGCCCGGGCATGACCGTGGTCGAACTCGGTGCGGCACCGGGCGGCTGGTCGCAGTATGTCGCCGAATGCCTGCGCGGCCGGGGGCGGATGATTGCCCTCGATATTCTGCCGATGGACGCCCTGCCGGATGTCACCTTTATTCAGGGCGATTTCCGCGAGGAAGCGGTCGTGAACGCGCTTTATGCCGTACTGGGCGACAGCGCGGTGGATCTTGTAATTTCCGACATGGCCCCCAATACCAGCGGTGTCCGCGTGGTGGATCAGGCAAAGAGCATGTATCTGGCCGAGCTGGCCGCCGATTTCGCCGAGAACCGCCTGGCGCAAGGTGGAAGTTTCTTAACAAAGATTTTCCACGGACCGGGCTTTGATACACTACTGCGCTCATTGAAAAGCCGTTTTCAGACCGTCGCCACGCGCAAACCCGAAGCCTCGCGCGCGCGCAGTCAGGAAACCTACCTGCTGGCACGCGGGTTCGGCCGCAAAAATTAGAGAGAGGACAATATTTTGAACGATATGCGCAAATCATTACTTATCTGGGGCGGGCTGATTCTGCTCTTCCTGGTGCTCGTCGGCGAAATGGGCAAATTCGGCACCACCGGCGGCTCGCGCGAAGTTAGTTATTCGCAATTCCTTGACCGCGTTGATAGCGGCGACGTGCAAAGCGCCTCCATCGATCTGCAAAACGCGCGCATCACCTTCACCGACCGTGGCGGTGCGCGTTACACCACCAACAACCCCGAAGCGACGGACACCCGCGCCCTCGTCGGCGACCTGCGCGCCGCCAAAGTGAACATCAGCAGCGAGCCACTGGAAAAAGAAAGCCTGCTGACCCGTATTTTCGTCAACCTCTTGCCCATCCTGCTGCTCATCGGCCTGTTCATGTTCACCACCCGGCAGATGCAGGGCGGCGGCAAGGGCGGTGCCTTTTCCTTCGGCAAAAGCCGCGCCCGCCTCATCCCCGAAGACAAAATCAAAGTCACCTTTGCCGATGTCGCCGGCGCCGACGAAGCGAAAGCCGATGTGGAAGAAATGGTCGAATTCCTGCGCGACCCCAGCAAATTCAGTCGCTTGGGCGGACAAATCCCGCGCGGCCTGTTGATGGTCGGCCCGCCAGGCACCGGCAAAACCCTGCTCGCCCGCGCCATCGCCGGCGAAGCGAAAGTGCCGTTCTTCACCATCTCCGGTTCCGACTTCGTGGAAATGTTCGTCGGCGTCGGTGCCTCGCGCGTGCGCGACATGTTTGAAGAAGCCAAAGCCAAAGCGCCGTGCATCATCTTTATTGACGAAATCGATGCCGTCGGCCGCCAGCGCGGTGCCGGACTCGGCGGCGGCCACGACGAACGCGAGCAAACCCTGAACCAGCTGCTCGTAGAAATGGACGGCTTTGAGGGCAACGAAGGCGTGATCGTCATTGCCGCTACCAACCGCCCGGATGTCCTTGACCCCGCACTGCTGCGCCCTGGTCGTTTCGACCGCCAGGTTGTCGTCGGTCTGCCCGACCTCAAAGGCCGCGAACAAATCCTCAAAGTGCACATGCGCAAAAAGCCCTTCGACGACGCCGTCAAACCCTTTGACATCGCGCGCGGCACCCCCGGTTTCTCCGGCGCGGATCTCGCCAACCTCGTCAACGAAGCGGCGCTCTTCGCCGCGCGGCGCAACCGCCAGAAAATCACCATGCAGGACATGGAAGACGCCAAAGACAAAATCATGATGGGCGCGGAACGCCGCTCGATGGTCATGACCGACAAAGAAAAAGAAATGACCGCCTACCACGAAGCCGGCCACTGCATCGTCGGCCGCATCGTGCCCGATCACGACCCCGTCTATAAAGTCACCATCATCCCGCGCGGCCGTGCCCTCGGCGTCACCATGTTCCTGCCAGAACAGGACCGCTACAGCTACTCGCGCCGCCGCCTCGAAAGCCAGATTGCCACCCTCTACGGCGGCCGCATCGCCGAAGCCCTCATCTACGGCGAAGACGAAGTCTCGACCGGTGCCTCCAACGACATCGAGCGCGCCACCGCCATTGCGCGCAACATGGTGACCCGCTGGGGGCTGTCCGACAAACTCGGCCCGCTCGCTTACAGCGAAGAAGAAGGCGAAGTCTTCCTCGGCCGCAGCGTCACCCGGCACAAAAACGTCTCGGACGAAACCGCGCACACCATCGACACCGAAATCCGCGACATCATCGACCGCAACTATGCCCGTGCGGAGAAAATCCTCAAAGACAACATGGACATCCTGCACAGCATGACCGAAGCCCTCATCAAATACGAAACCATTGACGAAGGGCAAATCGACGACCTGATGGCGCGCCGCCCGGTGCGCGACCCTGCCGACTGGGACGAACCCGGCGACGACAAACCGCGCCCCCGGCACGACGATTACAGCCTGGACAGCGGCGACAAACCGGCGGAGCAACACTGATGCGCTGCGGCCGCTACACCCTGGATCTCACCAGAACCAACCTCATGGGCGTACTGAACTGTACGCCCGATTCATTTTCCGACGGCGGCCGCTATCTTGATCCCGCCGCCGCCCTCGCCCGTGCCCGGCAAATGCGGGACGAAGGCGCGGACATCATCGACATCGGCGCCGAATCCACCCGCCCCGGTGCGCGCGAAGTCCCGGCCGCCGAAGAAATCGCCCGCCTCACCCCCATCGTGCAGGCACTCGTCGCCGACGGCCAATGCCCCATCTCCATCGACACCAAAAAAACCGCCGTCATGGCGGCGATGCTTGATCTCGGCGTGGATCTCATCAACGACGTACACGGCCTCGAAGACGACGGCGCCCCCGCCCTGCTCGCCCGCTACCCGCACGTCGCCATCTGCCTCATGCACATGCGCGGCATGCCCGACACCATGCAACAACACACCGACTATGCCGACGTCGTCGCCGAAGTCGATACCTATCTGCATGCGCGCGTCGCCGCCTGCCTGGATGCAGGCATCAACGCCGACCGCCTCATTCTCGACCCCGGCTTCGGCTTCGGCAAAACCCCGGCGCAAAACATGGCGCTCATCCGCGACTGCCGCCGCTTCGGCCATGACCGCTACCCCGTCCTCATCGGCGTCTCGCGCAAATCCACCATCGGCCACTACCTCGGCGGCGCCCCCGTTGAGGCACGCCTCTACGGCAGTATCAGCCTCGCCACCCTCGCCGCCTGGCAAGGCGCGGCCATCATCCGCGCCCACGACATTGCCGCCACTCGCGATGCCCTGCGCATCGCCGACGCCCTCCGCCCCACCACCCAGCCATGAAACACCTCGCCCTCACCCTCGCCCTGCTTGCCCCGCTCGCCTGCGCGCAAGACGACACCCCCGCAACCGCCGCCCCGGAAAACAGCGCAGTAGCAGCAGAAGCCGCCCTCGCCGACACCGGTGAATCCACCGCAGAACAAACACCCGCCGCAGAACCCGCACAAAGCGACAACGACCCCATCTTCCAGTACCACCTCGGCCAGGAATACGCCCTGCGCCGCGACTACCCCACTGCGCGCGCATGGTTCGCCAAAGCCGCCGCACAAAACAATGCCGACGCCCAGACCGCCCTCGGCATCCTCGACTACTACGGCATCGCCCCCGGCAAACAGCGCGACGCCGCCAAATGGTTTGCCAAAGCCGCCAAGCAGAACCATCCCGCCGCCTACGACTGGCAGGGCAACCTCGCCGCCGACAACCAGAATCCCGCCCAGGCGCGGCAAAAATACAACCTCGCCGCCGAGCGGGGCAGCACCAGCGCCATGCGCCACCTCGGCCTCGCCTGGCTGAGCGGCAAAGGCGGCGCAGAAAACGCCGAACAGGCGCGCGCATGGCTGGAAAAAGCCGCAACCGGCCAGCCTGCCGACGCCGTCGCCATGCGCCACCTCGCCCTCGATATCTACCACGCGGGCAAAGGCGTTGCCGCCGACGACCAACAGGCACTCGCCTGGCTGCAACGCGCCAGCGAAGCAGGCGACAGCACCGCCGCCCTCATCCTCGGGCAAATCTACCGGCGCGGCGACTGGGGCGAGAACGCCGACGAAAACAAAGCCTGCGCCTACTACGCACAAAGCGCCGCGCAAAACGGCGGTCTGCCCGCCGCCATCATCCTGCAAACCCTGCAACACCAGCAAAAATGCGCGGACACCCCGCCCGCCACCCTGCCACCGGACAACAACAGTCGCCGCTACTGGCCGCAAGAACGCGCCCTGCAAGCGCTGCAAACCCTCGAAGCCACGCCGCCACCACCCGCGCCCGCCGCGACGACGGCGGAAAATCCCTGACGGGCCAACCCAAAAAAGCAGCCGTTTGGCTGCTTTTTTGGGTGCTGCGCCCGCTACCGCCGTTGCTCGATTTTCCCGCCGGCATGGCGGGCATATATAGTCAAATATCTAAAAAACCGTAACGGTATTGCGCCGCCTTGCCGTACTGGTTTGTACGGTCTGCGGCGGCGCGCCGTGTTACGGCTTCTTGGCTATTTGACTATAAAAGAGAAGCTGCCCGCAGGCGGCCTTTTGCGTCGTTATTTTTCGATGCTGAGGTGTTTGCTCGGATATTGGTCCATGATGTTCGGGGTATAGCCTTTGACGTAGGGTTTGACGAGCCGTTTGCTGACGTAGCTGTAGATCGGCGCGATGGCGTAGCTGTCGATAAGTTCCTGTTCGGCTTCTTTGAGCAGTGCGGCGCGTTTTGCCGGGTTCTGTTCAAGACTTGCCTGTTGCAGCAGGCCGTCGAATTTGGCGCTGTCGTAGCCGGAGTCGTTCAGCCCCGCTTTGCTGAGGTAGAGTTCGAGGAAGGTGTTGGGGTCGTTGTAGTCGCCGAACCAGCCCGCACGGAAGGCTTCGGTACTGGTTTTTTCCTGGCGGGTATTGAGGAAGACTTTCCATTCCTGGTTGATAAGTTGCGCTTCTACACCCAGTGTTTTTTTCCACATGGCCGTGATGGCAATGGCGATTTTTTTGTGGTTTTCGCTGGTGTTGTAGAGCAGTTCGACTTTGAGCGGTTTGTCTTTGCTGTATCCGGCTTCGGCATAGAGTTGTTTGGCGCGTTCGTCGCGTTCTTGCTGGCTGAGTCCGGCGTAGGCGGGGCGGTAGTTGTCGTAACCCGCGATACCCGGCGGCACGATGCCGTAGATGGGGGTTTCGCCGGTACCGGTGATTTTGTTGGTGATGATGTCGCGGTCAATGGCAAGCGTCAGCGCTTCGCGCAGTTTCGGGTTGTCCTTGAAGGGCGGTCTGGTGAGGTTGAAACCGTAGTAGTAGGCACCGAGCAGCGGGCCGGTTTTGAGTTCGTCTTTGAGGTTTTCGCGCAGCCATTTGATTTGATCGAGCGGGATTTCGTAGGTCATGTCGAGTTCGCCCGCGCGGTAGCGTTTGAGTTCGGTGTTTTGGTCTTCGGTCGGGTAGTAGATGACCTGGTCGAGTTTGACGTTGTTTTTGTCCCAATAGGTGTCGGATTTTTTCAGGGTGATGTGTGCGTTCGGCTGCCAGGCGGTCATTTTGAAGGCGCCGTTGCCGACGATATTTTCCGGGCGTGTCCAGTTTTTGCCGTGTTTTTCGATGATGTGCCGGGGCACGGGGTAGGTGCTGACGTGGGTGAGCATGTCGAGGAAGTAGGGCGTCGCGGCTTCGAGTTCGACGACAAGGGTGTGGTCGTCTGTGGCTTTGGCGCCGAGTTGGCCGGGGTCTTTGATGTCGCCTTCAGCGATGGCTTTTGCGTTCTTGACGGGGTAGAGCAGGAAGCTGTATTTGCCGCCGGTAGCGGGGTCAATGTCGCGCTGCCAGGCGTACACGACATCGTGCGCAGTGAACGGGGTGCCGTCCGACCAGGTGGTGTCGCGCAGGTGGAAGGTGTAGGTTTTACCGTCTGCCGAGATGTCCCATTTTTCGGCGACACCGGGGATGACGGCGGCGTCTTTGCCGCGCGCGGTGAGCCCTTCGAAGATGTCGCGCTTGATGTTGGCCTCTGAGGTGCCTTCACTGGTGTGCGGGTCGAGGCCTTTGGGTTCGCTGCCGTTGCCGCGCCGCAGGATGGTGTCGGCGTTGGCGCTGTGGATAGCGGCGCTGATGGCGATGGTCAGGGTGAGGAGGTTTTTGCGGTTCATGGTGTTTTCCTGTGTTGCGGGTGGGTTTGGATGGGTTTTGTTGATGTCAGTATGGAGCCGCCTGTGGAAGCAGCATGTGTCGGTGTTTGCCCAAGCGGCGTGGTTGCGGGATTTTTTTGCCTTGTGTGTGCAAGCCGGGTTTAGAAGTTGTGCCGGATGCCGAGGGCGATGTCATAGCCTTTGTCTTTGCCTTGTGTCCAGCGCTGACCTTCCAGCCAGGTGTAGGTGCGCGGGCTCAAGTAGTAGGTGTAGCCGAGCGCCCCCTGATACCAGTTTTTCTGACCATCGTAGTCCAGCATTTCCACACCGGCGTAGAGGTGGTGTTTGCGCCGGGGCATGTAGAGGATGCCGCCCAGGGCATAGTGGTCGCCTTTGCTGGCGTGGTGTTCGTAGTCTGCCCCCAGGTAGTAGTGGTCGTTACGGTAGGTGCCCGATATGCCCATGACTTCGCTGGTTTTGCCTCCATCGTTAGTTACCATGGTGTCGCCGCTGGTGCGCTGGTAGAGGGCAACAGTGTTAAAACCGCCTTTCTGGTAGCCCAGCATGTATTCAGCAGCCATCACTGCCCGCCCCCTGCCTTCGGGAAAAGCGGTATGCGAGCCATCCAGCACGGCGCTTGCCGCCACGGTGATGCCACTGTCTGCGATGTTCTCTTTTTTGTACATGATCATTTTGCCGCTGCCGGCCATACCCGCCCAGCCGTAGTCGAAGAGATCCTGGAAGACGCTGGCATGGTTGGCTTCGTCGTACCAGAGGCTGTCATGCTTGCCGAAGGTCAGGCGACCAAAATCGCCTTCGAGACCAACCCAGGCGTGGCGGGTGCGGTTGAGTCCGTCCGGGTCGCCTTCTTTTTTGGGCAGGGCATGATCGAGGCGGAAGGTGTAGATGGCGGCAAGTCCGGGGGCGAGTTCTTCGCGGCCGCGTATGCCGATGTAGGCGATGTGGGTATGCAGGTTGGTGTCGGTTTTTTTGCCGCTGTTTGACACCCAAGTGGTGTAGCCGATAGAGCCGTAGAGGGTGGTTTCGCGCGGGTGTTCTTCGGCGGCGTGCAGGGGGGCGGCGATGCTGATGGCGGCGAGTACCAGATGTTTGCTGTTCATGCCTCGGTTCCTTGTGTTGTCGTCGGTTGACCCGGCGCAGTTTCAGGGCGGCGCGCCGGGGTGGTGTGTTGTGCTGTGCCGGACGGTGTCTGTCCGGCAGGCACGGGGTGGGTGGGTCATTTTTCGATGCTGAGGTGTTTGCTGGGGTTTTCGTCCAGGATGTTGGCGCTGTAGCCTTTGACGTAAGGCTTGACCAGGCGCTTGGTGACATAACTGTAAATGGGCGCCACTGCGTAGCTGTCGATAAGTTCCTGTTCGGCTTCCTTGAGCAGTGCGGCGCGTTTTGCCGGATCTTGTTCGTGCGCTGCCTGTTGCAGCAGTTCGTCGTACTTGGCGCTGTTATAGCCGGGGTCATTCATGCCGGCTTTGGCGGTGAAGAGTTCGAGAAAGCTGTTGGGGTCGTTGTAGTCACCTATCCAGCCGGAGCGGAAGGCTTCGGTGCTGGCTTTTTCCTGGCGGGTGGCGAGGAAGACTTTCCATTCCTGGTTGACGAGTCGGGTTTCGACGCCGAGGACTTTTTTCCACATGGCAGCAGTGGCGATGGCGATTTTTTTGTGACCTTCGCTGGTGTTGTAGAGGAGTTCGACTTTGAGCGGCTTGTCTTTGCCGTAGCCGGCTTCGGCGTAGAGTTGCCGCGCTTTTTCTTCGCGTTCTTTTTGGCTGAGATCCGCGTAGGCGGGGCGGTAGTTGTCGTAGCCCGCGATACCAGGCGGCACGATGCCGTACACGGGTTTTTCGCCGGTACCGGTGATTTTTCCGGTGATGATGTCGCGGTCTATGGCAAGCGTGAGTGCTTCGCGCAGTTTGGGGTTGTCCTTGAAGGGGGGGCGGGTGAGGTTGTAACCGAAGAAGTAGGTGCCGAGGTAGGGACCGATTTTGAGTTCGTCTTGGAGGTTCTCACGCAGCCATTTGATTTGGTCGAGCGGAATGACGAAGGTGAGGTCGAGCTCGCCCGCACGGTAGCGTTTGAGTTCGGTATTTTGGTCTTCGGTCGGGTAGTAGATAACCTGGTCGATTTTGACGTTGTTTTTGTCCCAATAGGTATCGGATTTGGCAAGCGTCATTTGTGCGTTCGGCTGCCAGTTTTTCAGGATATAGGCACCGTTGGTCACAATGTTTTCCGTGCGTGTCCAGTTTTTGCCGTGTTTTTCAACGATGTGTTTCGGCACGGGGTAGGTAGTGGGGTGCGAGAGCAATTCGAGGAAATAGGGGGTGCCTGCTTCAAGTTCGATTTGCAGGGTATGCTCGTCAAGGGCTTTGATGCCAAGTTGATCGAAGTCGCTGCTTTGACCTTCAGTCAGCGCTCGCGCGTTTTTGACGGGGTAGAGCAGGAAGCTGTATTTGCTGCCGGTGGCAGGGTTCACGTCGCGCTGCCAGGCGTAAACGAAGTCGTGCGCGGTGAGCGGCGTGCCGTCAGACCATTTGGCGTCGCGCAGGTGGAAGGTGTAGGTTTTGCCGTCTGCCGAGATGTCCCATTTTTCGGCAATGCCGGGGATGAGGTTGATGTCGCGGTCACGGGCAAGCAGGCCTTCAAAGAGATCACGCATGATGTTGGCTTCTGCGGTACCTTCGCTGGTTTGCGGGTCGATGCCTTTGGGCTCAACGCCGTTACCGCGCCGCAGGATGGTGTCGGCAGCCGCTGTTTGTATAGCGCAGTTTATCGCTATGGACAGCGCCATTAGTAGCGTTTTTTTACTATTTTTCATAGCTTTTCTCCTGTATTTTGCTGTTGCTTGGGTTTTTTAACCTACCATATTTATTTGCTATGGTTTATTATCAGTCAAGAGAAATATGAGGTTTTTTGTTAAATCTATGTTTTTCTAATATTTTTTCATGAGGAGGATTGTTATGTTCCGTTACATTCTGCGCCGTCTCCTGGTGGCCATCCCCACCTTGCTGGTGATTGTGTCGCTGGCGTTTTTTCTGGTCCGCGCCGCGCCGGGCGGGCCGTTTGATTCCGACCGCAAGCTGCCGCCGGAGATCGAGGCGAATCTGAACAAGGTGTATCACCTCAATGAGCCGCTTTATCAGCAGTATTTCCGCTATATGGGCAATGCGCTGCGCGGCGATTTCGGCCCGTCTTTCCAGTACGCCGACCGCACGGTGAACGAGATCATCCGCGATAATTTCCTGGTGTCGTTCCAGGTCGGGGTGTCGGCAATCGTGCTGGCGGTATTAGTCGGCTCGTTCCTCGGTATTTGTGCGGCGGTGCGGCAGAACACCCGTGCCGATTACGGCATCATGGGTTTTGCCACCATCGGCATCACCATTCCGAACTTCGTTATCGCGCCGCTGCTGGTGCTGTGGATTGCAGTACTGCTGCGTGGCTGGATGCAGGCGCACGGCTGGAATACGGACTGGCTGCCGCGCGCCGGCGGCTGGGGGGAATACGGCATCACGCAGGTGATGCTGCCGGTGCTGTGCCTCGCCCTGCCGCAGATTGCCTATATTTCCCGCCTGATGCGCGGTTCGATGATCGAGGTGCTGCATTCGAATCATGTCCGCACCGCCCGCGCCAAGGGGCTGTCGGAGCGGCAGGTCATCTTGCGCCACTGCCTGAAACCGGCGCTGCTGCCGGTAGTGAGTTATCTCGGCCCGGCGTGTGCGGCGGTGATGACGGGTTCGGTGGTCATCGAGCAGATTTTCGGCATTCCCGGTATTGGGCGCAATTTCGTCCAGGGCGCGATTAACCGCGATTACACCCTCGTCCTCGGCGTGGTCGTCTTCTACGGCGCGCTGATCATGCTGTTCAACCTGCTGGTTGACCTCGCCTACGCCTTCCTTGATCCCAAAGTGAGACTGCAATCATGAGCCAAATCACCGCATCCAAACCCGCCGCGCCGAAAGGGCAAAGCCTGTGGTATCTCGCCCGCCGCCGCCTGTTGCGCAACAAGGCCGCCGTAACTTCCCTCATCATCCTGATCCTGCTCACGGTGTGCGCCTTCGCCGCGCCGCATCTGCGCCCCTTCGATATCGAAGAAGTGTTTTGGGACGATTTCAGCGCCCCGCCGTCGCTCGGCTGGAAGGAAGGCCACTGGTTCGGCACCGACGGCAACGGCCGCGACCTCTTCGTGCGCACCATGTTCGGCATCCGCATTTCGCTTCTGGTCGGCCTGTGCGCCACTGCCGTCAGCCTTGTCATCGGCGTCGTCTATGGCGCGGTATCGGGTTACATCGGCGGCCGCACCGACAACGTGATGATGCGCGTGGTGGATGTGCTTTACGCCATGCCCTTCATGTTCTTCGTCATTCTGCTGATGACCTTCTTCGGCAAGAACATCTACCTGATGTTCGCCGCCATCGGCGCGATTGAATGGCTGACCATGGCGCGCATCGTGCGCGGTCAGGCGATGAGCCTGCGCCACAAGGAATTTATCGTCGCCGCCGAAGCGCTCGGCGTCTCCACCGGCAGTATCATCAAGCGGCACATCGTGCCGAACACGCTCGGCACCGTTATCGTCTATGTAACCCTCACCATCCCTGCCGTCATCCTCACCGAGAGTTTCCTGAGCTTCCTCGGCCTCGGCGTGCAGGAACCGATGACCAGCCTCGGTGTCCTGATTTCCGAAGGCGCGAAACAGATGGAAACCGCGCCGTGGATGCTCTATTTCCCGGCGGCCATCCTTGCCGTCATGCTCTTCTGCTTCAACTTTATCGGCGACGGCCTGCGCGACGCCCTCGACCCCAAAGACCGGTGATGCCCATGAACAACAACACAACCCCGCTCCTGCACGTGCAGAACCTCAATGTCCACTTCCGCCTGCACGACGACACCGTCCACGCCGTGCGCGGCGTCAGCTTCGACCTCAACAAAGGCGAAACCCTGGCGCTGGTCGGCGAATCCGGCTCCGGCAAATCCGTGACCGCGATGAGCATCACCCGTCTGCACCCGCCACACATCACCCAATACGGCAAAGATGCGCGCATCGAATTCGACGGCATCTCCATCCTGGACGCGGACGAAAAAAAACTGCGCCAACTGCGCGGTGACCGTATCGGCCTCATCTTTCAAGAACCGATGACCTCGCTGAACCCCTACATGCGCATCGGCGCACAACTCAGCGAAGCGATCAACGCCCACTACCCCGAGACCTCCGCCGCCGACAACTACGACCGTTGCAAAAGCCTGCTTGAACGCGTCGGCATCAGTGAAGCCGAACGCCGCCTCAAACAATACCCGCATGAATTCTCCGGCGGACAGTTGCAGCGCATCATGATTGCCATGGCGCTCATCAACAGCCCCGACCTGCTCATCGCCGACGAACCGACCACCGCGCTGGATGTCACTATCCAGGCGGAAATCCTTGACCTCCTGCACGACCTGCAACGGCAGATGGGCATGGCCATCATCTTCATCACCCACGACCTTGGCCTCGCCCACCACTACGCCGAAAAAGTCTGCGTGATGCGCCTCGGCCAAATCGTCGAACAGGGCAGCATCAAGCAGGTCTTCGCCACGCCGCAGCACGCCTACACCATCGAACTCATCAATGCCAAGCCGGAAGGCATGAAAACCCCGGTCGCGGCAGATGCGCCGCTGCTGCTTTCCGCCAAAAACGTCCACGTCGAATTCATCACCGAACGCAGCTTCTTCGGCAAACCGCGCAAAACCTTCCACGCGGTGAAAGGCATTGATCTCGACCTGCACCGGGGGCAGACCATCGGCATCGTCGGTGAATCCGGCTCCGGCAAAAGCACCTTCGGCAAAGCGCTCCTGCACATGCTGCCGTACCGGGGCGACATCCGTTTTGAAACGCATGACCTCGGCAGCGTCGGCGGCAAAGACCTGCAAAAACTCAAGGCGGACATGCAAATCGTCTTCCAGGATCCCTACGGATCCCTCTCGCCACGTCTGACCATCGGCGAAATCATCGGCGAAGGCCTGCTCGTGCATCAGCCGCAGCTCGGCAGCAAACAGCGCGAAGACAAAGTGGCGGCCATGCTGGAAGAAGTGTCGCTGTCGCCAGCGATGATCAACCGCTACCCGCACGAATTTTCCGGCGGCCAGCGGCAGCGCATCGCCATCGCCCGCGCCGTCATCCTCGAACCCAAATTCATCCTCCTCGACGAACCGACCTCGGCACTGGACCGCTCCATCCAGGTGAAAGTCGTCGAGCTGCTGCGCGACCTGCAACAAAAATACCGCCTCTCCTACGTCTTCATCAGCCACGACCTCTCGGTGGTGCGGGCGATGAGCGACGACGTGCTGGTGATGAAACAGGGCGAAGTGGTCGAACGCGGCAGCGCCGAACAAATCTTCAACGCCCCGCAAACTGCCTACACGCAGCGGCTGATCGCGGCGGCATTCGATTTGTAGCGGCAGCGGCGGCAAGCCCGCCCTCTTCGCACAGGCGGCAAGCAGCCGCCCGCACGGCGGCGGGTTATTGCAGCGCCCGCATGAGGTCTTGTTGCAGGGCGGCGATGGCGGCGAGGTCGGTCAGCGGGCGGTGCTCGCTGTCGGTGAGGTGGAAGGTGTCTTCGACTTTTTCGCCGTAGGTGCCGATTTTGGCGTGGCTGATGTGGATATGGTGCGCGAGCAGGATGCGGCTGATGTGCGAGAGCAGGCCGTGCCGGTCTTTGCAGGTGAGTTCGAGGGTGGTGCGCGCGTGGTCGGGGTCGTGGGTGATGTTGACGCGGGCGGGCACGGTCATGTGGCGGTAGGCGGGTTTAGGCAGGCGTGCACCGAGTGGCGGCGGCGGGCGGTCATCGGCGATGCAGGCTTCGAGGTCGGCGGCAAGACCGGGCGCGGGCGGCGGTTCGTCGTCCAGGGTGTATTGCTGGATGGTGAGGCGGTGGTCAAGGGTGCTGTACAGCCGTGCTTCGTGGATGTTGTGGTTGTGTTTTTCGAGGTAGTGGGTCACGCGCGCGAAGAGGATGTCCGCCGGGTGCGGGCTGCTGATGATGAGGCGCGGCGGGTGGTCAGCACTCAGGCTGACGGCGTGGGCGTCGCCTCGCGCGAGCAGGTGTTCGGTTTTAGCGGCGATGTGTTCGGCGCTTTCGCCGAGGTAGTGGGCGTCGGGCAGGTTGGCCCAGAGGGTGTCGATGGCGGTGGGGTCGGTGTCGGGGAGGAGGCTTTTGGCGCGTTCGCGTTCGGCGCGGTTGTGGGCGTGCAGGCTGTGTTCTTGGTGTTCGAGCAGGTGGCGGGTCTGGCGGTAGAGGTTGTGGATGAGGCTGGCGCGCCAGTTGTTCCAGAGGGTGCGGTTGGTGGCGCGGATGTCGGCGATGGTGAGGAGGTAGAGGTAGTCAAGGTAGTCGCGCTGCGGGAAGCGGGCGGCGTATTCGGCGATGGTGGCGGGGTCGGCGAGGTCTTTTTTTTGCGCGGTGTGGCTGTGGTCAAGGTGGTGTTTGACGAGGAAGGTGAGGAGGTCGCGTTCGGCGGGGCTGATGGCGTCGTTTTCGCGGGCGTAGAGGTCGGCGATTTGCGCGCCGATGTCGCTGTGGTCGCCGTCGTAACCTTTGCCGATGTCGTGGAAGAGGGCGGCGAGGTAGAGGATGGCGGGGTGTTTGAGGCTGTGCAGGATTTCGGCGGCTTCGGGGTAGGCGGGGTCGGGGCGGACGAGTTGGTCAAGGGTGTCGATGAGGTTGAGGGTGTGCTGGTCCACGGTGTGCTGGTGGAAGAGGTCGTATTGCATGCGGCCGGTGATGTAGGCGAAGGCGGGGATGTAGCGGTAGAGCAGGCCGTATTGGTGGAGGCGTTTGAGTTGGGGATACACGTTGCCGGGTTGGGCGAGCAGGGCGAGGAAGCGGCGGCGGTCTTCGGCGTCGCGGCGGGTGGCGATGTCGGTGAGGCGGTGGCGCGAGCGGCGGATTTGCCGGACGAGGTCGGGGTGCAGGTCGCGGATGGTGGGGTTTTGTTGCAGGTAGTGGAAGATGTCCCACAGTTGGTGCGGTTTGTGGTCGAGGTTTTCGGGGTGGCGCAGGATGAGTTTGTTGTTTTTGGCGGCGTAGTCGGCGGTGAGCGGAATGGCGGGCTGCGGCGGCTGGTGATCGGCTTCGATGAGGCTGACGACGCGCTGGTTGATGCGGCGGATGCGCATGGTGTGGCGGTAGTAGTGCTGCATGAGCTGTTCGATGGCCGGATAGTTGCGCTGGTCGCGGTAGGCGAAGGTCGCCGCGAGGTGTTGTTGTTGGCCGAAATCGAGGGTGTTTTTGTGGTGCGCGCCGTGGTTGCTGTGCAGGGCGAAGCGGATGCGCCAGAGGGCGTCGCGGCTTTCGTCAAGGGCGGCGGCTTCGTTGGCGGTGAGCAGGTTTTTATTGATGAGAGTGGTGTAGCTGTGGTCGTGGTAACAGTAGGCGCTGAGCCAGCGAATCATGTGCAGGTCGCGCAGGCCGCCGCTGCCGTTTTTGAGGTCGGGTTCGAGTTGGCCGTGCTGTTCTTCTTTGTGGTCGCGCGCGCGTTGTTCTTGTTGTTTGGCACGGATATAGGCGGTGCGGGCGATGAGCGGCGGGCGGGCGGGATCGATGGGGTGCGGCGCGCCGGCAAGCTGGCGGTTTTCGAGCAGGGCGGTGAGCAGGTCGGTGTCGGCGCTGGCGGCGGCGTTGAGGTCGCGGTCGTGGTGGACGTGCTGGGCGATGTCGAGGCCGAGTTGCCAGAGGCGGGCAATGCAGGTTTCGATTTGCGCGTGGTCGGCGGCGCTGCTGTCATCCGGCGCGAGGATGAGGATGTCGGTGTCGGAGGCGGGGAAGTGCTCGCCCCGGCCGTAGCCGCCGATGGCGTAGAGGCGGATGGCGGGGTTGGTGATGGTGTGCCGGTAGAGGGCGGTGAGGATGCGGTCGATTTGCGCGGTGTAGTGGGCGATGAGGCGGTGCACATCGTAGTCGCGGCCGGTGATGTGCGCGGCGAGGGCGGTTCGCAGGCCGCGCAGGTAGTCGCGCGCACGGCGGGCTTCGGCCTCGGGCGGAACGGGCGGCTCCGCAGGCTGCCAGTTGGGCGGCAGGGTCAGGGTTTGTCGGGGGGTAGCCATTGTTGCAGGCGGCGGAAGGCGGCGTTGATGGCGGGGTGGGTGAGCCAGTGCGCGTCGTCGGGGGCTTCGCCGCTGATGTTGAGGTCGGCCTGGGTCATGTACTGGTCGGCGCAGGCGGCGGCCTCAAAGCGGTGGTCGCTCGCCGGGTCGTGGATGTTGTACCAGTGTTCGAGGGCGTTGTGGAAGGCGAGGATGCTGCCGTCCGGGACGCCGCCTTCTTCGGCCAGCGCGTTCAGGGCGTCGCCGATGTGGGCGGGGCGCCAGTTGCCTTCGCTGATTTCGTCGTAAAGGGCGCGCAGATGCGGGCGCAGGTAGGGGTCTGCCGTGGCAAAGGTCGGGTCAGGCAGGGCGGCGGCCAGCGCGCGGGCAACGCGGCGGGCGAAGGTGGCGCTTTGTTGGCGGGTGTAGCGGGCAAGACGCGCGTTGAGATAGGCGGTGTAGTCGTCGTAGGTCTGCATGGTTCAGGGGGCGGGAGGCGGAACGGTGCCGGTGGGGCTGATGCCGCGCGCGCGTTCGGCGGCGCTGAGGGTGAAGATTTCGTAGCCGTCGGCGGTGACGGCCAGGGTGTGTTCCCATTGCGCGGACAGCGAGCGGTCGCGGGTGACGACGGTCCAGCCGTCGTTCAGGATTTTCAGGTCGCGTTTGCCGGCGTTAATCATCGGCTCGATGGTGAAGGTCATGCCCGCTTCGAGGACGACGCCCTTACCCGGCTGGCCGTAGTGCAGAACTTGCGGGTCTTCGTGGAAACCGCGCCCGATGCCGTGCCCGCAGAATTCGCGCACGACGCTGAAGCGCTCGTTTTCGGCGAATTGCTGGATGGTGTGGCCGATGTCGCCGAGGGTCGCGCCGGGGCGAACGCAGCGGATGCCGCGCCACATGGCTTCGTAGGTGGTGTCCACCAGGCGGCGCGCGAGGATGCCCGCCTTGCCGACGAGGAAGGTGCGGTTGGTGTCGCCGTGCCAGCCGTCCTTGATGACGGTCACGTCAATGTTGACGATGTCGCCGTTTTTCAGGATTTTGTCGGCAGACGGAATGCCGTGGCAGATGACGTGGTTGACCGAGATGCAGGTGGAGGCGGGAAAGGGCGGGCTGCCGTAATGAAGGCAGGCGGGGATGGTGTGCTGCTCGTTCACCATATAATCGTGGCAGCGGCGATCCAGCTCGGCGGTGGTGACGCCGGGGACGATGTAAGGTTCGATCATGTCGAGCACATCGGCGGCAAGGCGTCCCGCGACGCGCATTTTTGCTAAATCCGCATCGCTTTTCAGGGAGATAGTCATGAATTTTTTTCTGTTTGGTAATCAAAGGCGGCTATGGTATAAAGCGCGCGCCTTTCTGGCAACTAAAACACACAAACGCGAAAGATGATGCCCCGGGTGCCTCACGGTTGGGGTGATCACGCGTTTGGAGGCCTAACCCTGTAATGGAGAATTTTATGAGTAAAGTCAGTATGCGCGAGCTGTTTGAGGCAGGCGCGCACTTTGGACACCGCACCCGCTTCTGGAACCCGAAAATGGCGCCGTACATCTACGGCAAACGCGGCGACATCCACATCATCAACCTCGAAAAAACCGTGCCGATGCTCAACGACGCGCTGAACTTCGTCGGCACCGTGGTCGCCAGCGGCGGCACCGTGATGTTCGTCGGCACCAAACGCAGCGCCTCTGAAGCCGTCGGCAGCGCTGCCGCCCGCTGCGGCATGCCGTATGTCAACTTCCGCTGGCTCGGCGGGATGATGACCAACTTCAAAACCATCCGCCAGTCCATCAACCGCCTCGAAGCCATCGAGCGCATGGGCGAAGACGGCACCTTCCAGAAACTGGTGAAAAAAGAAGTCATCATGCTTGGCCGCGAACGCGACAAACTCGCCCGCTCCCTCACCGGCATCCGCCACATGCGCCGCCTGCCGGATGTCCTCTTCGTCATCGACGTGGGCCATGAACACATCGCCATCCAGGAAGCGAAAAAGCTCGGCATCCCGGTTGTCGGCGTCGTCGATACCAACAACCAGCTCGAAGGCGTCGATTACATCATTCCGGGCAACGACGACTCCGTGCGTGCCATCAACCTTTACGTCAACGCCGTCGCCGACGCCGTCCAGGAAGCCAAAGTAGCCGCTGCCACCGGCGGTGGCGAAAACGCCGAAAAAGCGCTGGAAGAAGCCGTCATCGTCGCCGAAGAAGAAGTCGTCATCGTCGCGGAAGCCCCGGCTGCCGAATAAAGCGCCATTTTTTCCCAACCCAATCAAACGACAGGCTGCGGCATGACCGCAGCCGTCCCTGTTTCAGGAGTACCCATGTCAGAAATATCCGCCAAACTAGTCAAAGAACTGCGCGAACGCACCGGCGCAGGCATGATGGAATGCAAAAAAGCCCTCGTTGAAATGAAGGGCGACATCGAAGCCGCCATCGAACACATGCGCAAAACCGGCCTCGCCAAAGCCGACAAAAAAGCCGGCCGCGTCGCCGCCGAAGGCGTGCTGGTCGTCTCCGCCGCTGATGACAACAAACACGTCACCCTGCTCGAAGCCAACTGCGAAACCGACTTTGTCGCCATGGGCGACGAATTCCGCAGCTTCGCCGCACGCCTCGCCGACATCGCCCGCAGCCAAAACCTCGCCGATGTGGACGCGCTGAATGCCGCCGAATTTGCCCCCGGCGTTACCGCCGACGAACGCCGCCGCGAACTCGTCGCCAAAATCGGCGAAAACATGAACATCCGCCGCTTCGAAACCTACAACGCCGGTAACGGTGTGGTCGGTTCCTACCTGCACGGCAAAAAAATCGGTGTACTGGTGGAAATCAGCACCAGCGACATCGAACTCGCCAAAGACATCGCCATGCACGTCGCCGCCAGCAACCCGCTTGCCCTTGATGCTGCTTCGTTGGCGCCGGAATTCATCGCCAAAGAGCGCGAAATCGCTCAGGCCAAAGCCGAGCAAAGCGGCAAACCGGCCAACATCATCGAGAAAATGGTCGAAGGCGCGATGAAAAAACTCTTCGGTGAAGTGACCCTGAAAGGGCAAAGCTTCGTCAAAAACGGCGACATCACCATCGAACAACTGCTGAAAGAAAAAGGCGCGGAAGTCGTGCGCTTCACCCGCTACGAACTGGGCGAAGGCATCGAGAAAGAAGAATCCGACTTCGTCGCCGAAGTCATGGCACAGGCCAAAGGCAGCTAGGCCGTCCTGCCGCCCGCAAAACCGCCGCTTGCCGGCGGTTTTTTTGTGCCACTGCCGCCAACTGCCGGAAAAAGATGAGCTCGCTATCGGTTGCGCAATACCTGAAGCCCGGACATTTCCAATTCGACATTGTCATCATGGACGAAGCCTCGCAAATCCTGCCCGAAGACGCCATTGGCGCGATTGCCCGCAGCGCACACCACAACGGTTCGGCGGTAATCGTCGGCGACCCGAAACAACTGCCGCCGACCCGGTTTTTCCAGAAGATGGTGGATGGCAATGACGGAGACGACGGCGACGACGGCACCGTTGCCGTGCAGGAAATGGAAAGTATCCTGGACGCGGTCATACCGGACGCAACCTTCCAAACCCGCCGCCTGATCTGGCACTACCGCTCGCGCCACGAATTCCTCATCGCCTTCTCCAACCATCATTTCTACGACGCGAAACTGATTCCATTCCCTTCGCCGGTACAAATCTTGAGCCGAGCTCGGCATCCGCTACAAAAAACTGACGGCTGCTTCAACGAACGCCCGCAGCCATGATTTCATCCTTTCCGCCTCCGGCCACCTTCTCCTGCAAGCGGGAAAAAGGTTCTTTCTTCATGCAACCGGCTTCATTACGGGGTTTTTCATTTTTTGTCGTGCATGAAGGCCGTGTACGAAGGGTTTTCGTTTGGCAATCGGGATTGGCGTCAGGCTGCCCCGCCGTTTTTTTGTTGCAGGAGTTCGATGGTGCGGCGGATTTGTGTCGCTTTTTCGTGCTCGGGATAGCGTGCGAGCAGTTGTTGCAGCAGTTGCAGCGCTTTGCCGGTCTCGCCTTTTTTGGCAAGTGCCCGTGCGGCAAGGAAGTAGTTGTCCACTATATCCGCCGAGTCGGGGTTGTGCCTGGCGAAATTGCGGGTGAGGGCCAGCACGGTGTCGTAGTGTTGCCGGCCCGCCGCCGCCTGCGCCAGCGGCAGTATCCAGGCAGCAGGCAGTGTGCCTTCGGCAAGGGCGTCCAGGGTGGCATGAATGATGGGGTAGCTGTGCGGGTTGCCGCCTGCGGTTGCTTCGATCAGGCGGTATTCCATCTGTTCGAGTTCTTGCTGACGCTTTTGCCGGCGGTAGAGGTGGTGCAGGCGTTTGCAGGCGGGCAGGTAGCGGTTGATGTCGTGCGTGCTGTCGGCATAGGGGGCGAGTACGGTTTCGGCTTCGTCTTCTTTGCCTTGCAGCAGCAGGCGGTCGGCGTGCATCAGGTCGGCGGCGAAGCTGCGCTGTTCTTCGGCGCTCATGTGTTCGGTGTCGGCTTCGCGCAGCAGGGTGAGATCCACCGGCGGTTGGCGGCGTTGCCGTTGCGCGATTTTTTCTTCTTCGGCTTTGAGCCGCGCCAGTTGTTGCAGCATGTCGTCATCCATGCTGATGTTTTGCGCCAGTTCGTGGTCGTCAATGTCGATGGCGTCGGGATCGAGGGTTTCTTCCGGCGGCGGGTAGTACCAGGCGAAGTAGAACCACGGCAGGCTGAGGCAGATGGTGCGCACCAGGCCGCGCAGGATGACGTTCGTGTAGTAGCCGCCGCTGCCGATGGTCTCCGTGCCCGGTATGAGCAGGGCGATGGCGGTGTAGGTGGCGGAGAGGACGAGGGCGATACCGAAGGGGAGGAGGATGGCGATGAGATAGCGGCTGCCGCCGATGTCGTCGATGCTGCGTTTCCAGACGGCGGGATGGAAGACGGCGCGCAGATCTTCGCCGTTGAAGAGGCCGAGGATGATGGCGGGGGTGATGAGGTAGATGAGGAAGATGCCGCTGTACAGGATGAGGGGGCGGCTGTCTTCGTCAGGTGTGATGAGGTAGAGGAAGTAGATGAGCGCGCCATAGACGGTCATGCCGCCGAGGTAGCGGGCGGCGATGCCGCGCGGCAGGACGGAGACGGTATCCATCGGCACGGGTTCGTTTTCCATGCCGAGGGTGATGCGCTTCATGCTGTCCAGCATTTTGCAGGCAAAGAGCACCAGCAGCACGTACATGATGCTTTGCAGGAGGATGCTGATGTCCTTGATGGCGGGATCACGCAGCAGTTGCGCGGTAATCAGCACGGCAGCCAGCGCTCCGCAATAGATGAGGTTGCCTTTTTGCAGCAGGTAGTTGAGGGTGCGTTTGAGGTAGCCAGTGGCGGTATCGCTTTGCATGGGTTTTCCTGGGTAATTCCTTTTAGGTGTTCACATCCGGCGCATGATACGCCGCACGGTGGGACGGGTGAAAGGGGCGGCTCATGTTTTCCCGCCGGTTTGTTCGAGTGCGTAGCGGATATGCGCTGCTTTGGGGTGTTCGGGGTAGCGGGCAAGCAGTTGTTTGAGGAGTGCCGCAGCCTTGTCCGGCGCCCCGGTTTTGGCGAGCGCGCGGGCGGCATGATAGTAGTTTTCCACGAGGTGCGGGTGGTCGGGGTGGTTTTTGGCGAAGTGGCGGGTGAGGTTGATGACGCTGCGGTGTTGCTGCGCTTTGGCGGCAAGCTGCACCAGCGGCAGGATGTGGTTGACGGGGATGTCCGCCGGGTCAATCGTGGCGAGGTCGGCGGCAATCAGGCGGTAGCTTTTGCCATCGCCTCGCGCAGCAGCTTCTATGAGGCGGGCGCGCAGGGCGGGTTGCGGATCGAGCGGGTAAAGGCGGGCGTAAGCGGGGTAATAAGCAGCGATGTCGTGCCGTGCGGTCGTCCAGGCGGCGAGGATGGGGATGGCTTTATCGGGCGCACCGGTGCGGATATAGTCATCAGCCTCCGCCAGGGCGCGGGCGAAATCTTGCTGCGTCTCCATGTCCATGTTGCCGGTGTCGGCGTCCCGGAGCAGGCTGAGGTCGGTGGGCGGCAGGCGTTTGTTTGGCGCGGGAACACTGTCTTGCGCGGCAGGCGGCGTCATCCCTGCCGCACTCAGAGTGGCGAGGATGGCGCTGTCGTCCAAGTCGTCTTCCATCTCGCTGATTGGGATACGGGGGTAGAAAAAAGCGTAGTAGTTATCTTTGAAAGACCAGATGAAGCCGATCGCCGCCAACGGAATGGCGCAAAGCAGGTGGATAAAGAAAGGGCTGCCGTCACTGATGCCGAGCGCACGGGTCAGGCGAAGCAGGAATTTGTGCATGGTCGGGCTGGTGATGATTTCCCGCAGAATAAAGAAGGCGATACCGCTGGCGACTGAGGCGATAAGAAGCATGATGATGTAGCGCCCGATGCCGATTTCGCCGATAGCCGCCATGATGCGGCCGGGGCTGATAACGGAAGTCGCGGTTCGATGATTGAGGAAACTCAGGGTCATGGCAGGAGCAAGGATGACGAAGGCAAGGACTGTCGCCACTTGCCCAATAAGCGCGATGTAGAAGAAACGGCCGATAAAATCCAGAAACTTGACGACGAGGAGAAGCAGGATGATGCCCCCAAGATAGCGTTCCGGGGCGGAATTGGTGCTGTTTGGAGAAACAGGAACGGGGCTGTTTTCCAGTCCGGCGCGAATGCGGGCCGCGTTGTCCATGTTTTTGCACACGCTCATCAGCAGGATACCCAGCAGGAGGAGGAGGGGAAGAAACGGCGGTTGCGGCGCAGAGAAGGGGTCGCTGCCCCTCATCGCTTTGAGCATGGCGACGCATACAGGGCTGGCAACGGTGGCGAGAATCAGAATGTAGATAAGGTTGCCCCGCTTGCAAGTATAAAAAAGGCTGGCGAACAAGGCACCGAAGGGATCGATGGGTTGACGTTGATTCATAAAGCATTCTCCGCTGGTGATTGGTTTTTATTGGCGTGCGTAATCAGCTTTTTTATGCAATTTTCATGCCCACCGCTTCGACTATTCAAAAGCGTGGGCGAAGGCGGCGACGCGCAGTTCGGCTTGCAGGTAGCCGGTTTCGCTGATGTCTGCGTTGAGGGCGGTTTTTTGTTCATGCGCGGCGGCTGTGTATGTTCCAGCGGCGCTAACGCCGGAATACGCTGTTCCATTTGCCAAATTCCTTGGGTAAATCCCGCCACGAGCTGCCGGTGCGCACTATCCACAGCACGGCTTCTATAAACATACGGTTATCGGCGATTGGTCCGCAGTCGTTAGCCTTGCCTTGTACACAGAGGCTCAATTCTAGGGGCTGTTGACACTCAACGTTGCGGCGGCTTTTCGGCCAAAATCCGGCAGCTGCTGCGTTAAAAATGCTCACAAGGTGCCCAGCCTTACTGCGCTTTTTGCCTTGCATCTGCCGTTTCTGCCGCAAAAATCCGCTGCGCAAGTCGAATGTCAACAGCCCC
>NZ_CALIZP010000008.1 GCF_938028825.1 uncultured Cardiobacterium sp.
TCTCGCGCATCCCGCACGGGCGCGAATACCTCATCCCCGCCAGCGAAAACACCCGCGGCCACAGCACCGTAATGCAAGCCAAACACTGGAAAGCAGAGTTGCAACAACTCTTGCAAAACGTCCCGAAACGCCACCCCTGAAATATTGACCGTTTCCTGCATATACGACCCCCAAAGCCCTTCCTGTCTGCGGGGACGAGGCAAAGAGGCGGAACAAGCGGAAAAATCCGCCGAACCCGTCGCCGAAATCATCCATGCCCGCCGCTGGATTGAAGAACAAATGCAAAAAGGAGGATTCACATGCTAGAAACACTCAAAGCCGACGTACTCAAAGCCAACCTCGACCTGCCGCGCCACGGTCTTGTCGTCTTCACCTGGGGCAACGTCAGCGGCATCGACCGCGAGCGCGGCCTCGTCGTCATCAAGCCCTCCGGTGTGGACTACGGCGTGATGACCGCTGATGACATGGTCGTCGTTGACCTCGCCAGCGGCAAAACCGTCGAAGGCAGCAAAAAACCCTCCTCCGACACCCCGACCCACCTCGAACTCTATCGCCAGTTCCCCGACATCGGCGGCATCGTCCACACCCACTCGCGCCACGCCACCATCTGGGCGCAAGCAGGCCGCGACTTGCCGCCGCTCGGTACCACCCACGCCGATTACTTCTACGGCGCCATCCCAGCCACCCGCCGCATGACGCCGGCAGAAATCGCGGGCGAATACGAATGGGAGACCGGCCGCGTTATCGTCGAAACCTTCCGCGAACGCGGCATCGAGCCGAACGACGTGCCTGCCGTCCTCGTCCACTCGCACGGCCCCTTCGCCTGGGGCAAAGACCCGCACAGCGCCGTGCATAACGCCGTCGTCCTCGAAGAAATCGCCTGCATGAACCTCTTCACTTGCCAGGTGAACCCCGCCGTCCCCGACATGCAGCAGGAACTGCTCGACAAGCACTACCTGCGCAAACACGGCAAGAACGCCTACTACGGGCAATAATCCATAACACAACACCCCGCTGCGGCGGGGTTTTTCATGCGACAGGCGGCACAGCGACGAAGTCCCGTGTCCCCCGCCGCCTGATGAAAACCGGCAGATGCTGCTGCGGGCGGTAGTAGCGCGCCTTCGTCGTAGCCGAAGACTTTTCCATACAAGGCAGTGTGCCGTTTCATGAACAGAGTGTTAGAATATGACCGTCCCGTAATGGACGGCTATTCCAAACCCTATCAACACACGGAGTTATTCATGCAATACCGGAACCTTCTCACCGCTGCCGTTACCCTCGGCATCCTTACCGCCTGCGGCGGCAGCAGTAATGACAACAATGATAACAAGACTGCGGCTGACCCCACGCCTCCGCGCCCTGCCAACATTACGCCGACAGAGTCCAGTGCTGCCCCGTCCGCCCCGTCAACAAGGGGGCCGTGGATCGTGCAGATCAATAACAATACCAATGACAACACCAGTCAGGACGACAGCGGCAACAACAATAACGGCAACAACAATAACGGCAACAACAATAACGGCAACAACAATAACGGCAACAACAATACCGATAACCTCAAATCGTATGAAAAGATCCGCGTTGGAGGCGTAGAAGTGCCAATCCTGCTGCCGGGCGCGCAAGCCGGTAGCGACGGCTTTTATGCAACCGATGTGGTGAATTCTTACAAAAGATTGGTGGGCATGGATTTGAGTTATGCCCGCTACGGCGTCATTGTCGATACCAGAACGGGTGGAAAAGTTGCCAGTTTCTCCCTGCCTGCCAATGACGAAGCCAACACTGCACGCGTCACTGTGCCGACTACGGGCAGCTTCTCATATGTGGGTAAAGCCGCACATTATGACACCGCGCAAGACAGCGTTAAGCGGGGAACTTCGTCGTTTATCGTTAATTTCGCCAACAAGTCATTAACGGGCGAGATAAGCGTTGATGGCAGAACCGATCCCGTCAAATTGGCGGCACAATTGGATTCCGCTGATAACAGCGCATTTCGTGGCACGCTGAATGGCGTGGAAACCCGGGGCGGTTTCTATGGCACGGGGGGCGCAGAAATTAGCGGGGTGTACAGCAAACCCACCACCAATCCCGATATAAGTGAATTTACCGGTGCCTTCGGTGCCAAAAAACAGCCATAAAGACGCAACCACACCAGACACCACATAGCCACAACGGGTGGTGGGAAGGGCCGGGTTCTTGATGGGATCCGGTCCTTTTTTTGAGGCGTTTATGGGGTGACCGGCAGGACACCGCCCGCTTATGCCCGTTTCTGGCGCATGCTATGATGCGCGGCCTCTTTGTAGTCCGCTCACATATGAATTACTGGTTGATGAAATCCGAGCCCGGCAATTTTTCGCTGGCCGATTTGCAGCGCCGTCCCGCGCAGACCGAGCCGTGGGACGGTGTGCGCAATTTCCAGGCACGCAATTTCATGCGGCAGATGCAGGTCGGCGATCAGGCGTTTTTTTATCATTCCAACGCCCGTCCCTCCGGCATCGTCGGCATTGTCGAGATTGTCCGCGCGGCGTATCCCGACCCGACGCAGTTTGACCCGGAAAGCCGTTATTTCGACGCGAAGGCGACGGTGGATGCGCCGCGCTGGGATTTGGTCGAGGTGAAATTTGTGCGCGCCTTCCGCCGCATCATCGCGCTGGAACAGCTGAAAGCGGTGCCGGCACTGGCCGATATGGCGGTGGTACGGAAGGGTAGCCGTTTATCGGTGATGCCGGTTTCGCCTGCGCATTGGCAGGTAGTGCTGGCACTCGCCGGGGCAGGGGAGGGCAGGGCATGACGGATACGGTCGTCCGCGTCGAGCACCTCACCTTCTCGCGCGGTGCGCGCAAGATTTTTGACGATGTGAGTTTTGCCGTTCCGCGCGGTGAGGTGGTGGCGGTGATGGGGCCGTCCGGCGCGGGCAAGACGACGTTGTTGCGCCTGCTGACCGGGCAGTTGCGCCCCGACAGCGGCACGGTCGAGGTGCTGGGCGAGGCAGTGCCGACGTTGCCCCGCGCCGCGTTGATGCGCCTGCGCCGCCGCATGAGCATGTTGTTCCAGTCCGGCGCGCTCTTTTCCGATATGTCCGTCGCCGAGAATGTCGCTTTTCCGCTGCGCGAGAAGACGCGGCTGGATCGCAAGCTGATTGATACAGTTACGGCGATGAAGTTGCAGCGCGTTGGCCTGCGCGGCGCGGCAGCGCTGATGCCGTCGGAATTGTCCGGCGGCATGGCGCGGCGGGTGGCGCTGGCGCGCGCCATCGCGTTTGACCCGGAGTTGATGTTTTATGATGAACCGTTTACCGGCCAGGATCCGATTTCGCTCGGCGTCCTCGCCCGCCTGGTGCGCGACTTGAATGACGGCCTGCGCATGACCAGCTTCGTGGTTTCGCACGATGTAGCGGAGGTGAGCCGGATTGCCGACCGCATTCTGCTGTTCGCAGGCGGTAAGTTGCTCGCCAATGCCGCCCCGGCGGCGGTGTATGCCAGCACCGACCCGCTGGTGCACCAGTTCATGCACGCCGAAGCGGACGGCCCGGTGGCCTATCATTATCCCGCCGCCGATTATGCGGCGGAATTATTGGAGCGGGTGAAGTGAAGGTTGTTGTGGATTTTCTCGCCGCCGTCGGCGCGACGACGCTGCGCTGTCTCGCCGCGTTGGGCAATTTTTCGCTGTTCGCCCTGCTTCTGCTGCGCCACTGCGCGGTGCTGCTGCGCAAGCCGCTGTTGACGCTGCGTGCCACTTACGGCGCAGGCGTGCTGTCGCTGCCGATTATTCTCGTCGCCGGACTGTTCGTCGGCATGGTGCTGTCGTTTCAGGCCTACACGACGATGGTGCGTTTCGGCGCGGAGCAGTCGCTGGGGCCGATGGTGGCGCTGTCGCTGATGCGCGAACTGGGGCCGGTGGTTGCGGCGCTGCTCTTCGCCGGGCGCGCCGGTTCGGCGATTACCGCCGAAATCGGCCTGATGAAGACGACGGAGCAACTGGCGGCGATGGAGATGATGGCGATTGAACCCGTCGCCCAGGTCGGCGTGCCGCGTTTTCTCGGCGCGCTTTGTGCCCTGCCGCTGCTGACCATCCTGTTCGTCGCCGTCGCCATTCTCGGCGCGCATCTGGTCGGCGTCGTCTATCTCGGCCTGGATGACGGCGTCTTCTGGTCGGGCATGCAGAACAGCGTCGATTTTATGAGCGACATCGCCCGAGGCATGTTGCTGAAAAGCCTGGTGTTTGGCTGGGTGTGTGCGGCGATTGCCGTCTATCAGGGCTTCAGCTGCCCGCCCACCGCCCGGGGCATGGCAAATGCGACCACCACCACCGTGGTGATGTCGTCGCTGGCCGTGCTCGGGCTGAATTTTGTCCTGACCGCGATGATGTTTGGAGGTTGAAGTGCAATCGAATCGCAGTGTATCCGTCTCCGTCGGCGTCTTTGTCTTGATGGCGCTCGCCGGCATCGTCTTCCTTGCCTTGCAGGCGAGCAACGCGCGTGGCTTCCGCCTGCACAAGCCCTATGAACTGGTGGCGCAGTTCGGCGACATCAGCGGTCTGTCGAAAAACGCCAAGGTCAGCATGGCCGGGGTGCAAATCGGCAAAGTGAAAAGCATCGCTTACGACCAGGAGGCGTTCAAGGCGACCGTCACCCTGCAAATCTCCGGCGAATACGACCGCCTGCCGCTCGACAGCAGCGCCGACATCCTCACCGCCGGGCTGCTGGGCGAGAAATACATCGGCATCGTCCCCGGCGGCGATCCGGAGACCTTACAAAATGGTGATACGGTTCGCTACACCGGTTCGTCTATGGTATTGGAGAAGCTGATTCAGCAGTTCGTCACGCAAATGTCCGCCAAAGACGATGGCGGCAACACCCCCACACCGGAGCAAAAACCATGAAAAAATTCCTCCTGACCCTCGCCCTCGGCGCCACCGCCTGTGCCGCCTTCGCTGCACAACCGACCACCGACGACGCGCGCGCCCTCGTCGAGCAGCAGGCGAAAACCGTCTTCACCAGCCTGAACGCCAACCAGGCGCGCTATCAGCGCGACCCCGCCGCATTCAGCGACCTCATCCGCAGCGAAGTCCTGCCCTACATGGATTTCGAGCTGATGTCGCAAGTCGTCCTCGGCCGCCACTGGCGCGATGCCAGCGCGCAGCAAAAAGCCGATTTCACCGCCGCCTTCCGCGATCTTCTGGTGCGCGTCTATTCGCGCGGCTGGACAAATTACGCCGGTACGCCGGTCGAAGAAGCGGTGAAAGTGTTGAGTGCCACGCCGGTGGACAAATACCAGCGCACCGACACCCGCATCCAGGTGCGCGACAAAAACGGCAAGCAGGCCATCGTCGTCTTCAGCCTGCGCTTCAAGAACGGCCAGTGGAAAATCTACGACGTCTCCTTTGAAAACGTCTCCATCCTGTCCAGCTACCGCAACAGCTTCGACAGCGAAATCAACCAGGGCGGGCTGGACAAACTCATCGCCAAAATCAAAACCATGAAGGGCGACGAAAAATGACCCTCGCCGCCCTCGGCACCCTGCACGACGGTGTGTTGCACCTGCACGCCGCGCTTACCGCCCGCAGCCTCGACGGCATTCCCTTCCGCGACGAAACCCTGCCCGACACTCTCACCGTGGACGGGCAGGCGCTGCAACAGGCCGACAGCATCGGCGTTGCCGCCCTCGTCTGGCTGGCGGGGCAGGCGCAGCGGCAACAGCGCCGCACCGTCTGGCAACATCTACCGCCCGGCCTCAACGAACTGCTCGCCCTCTACGAAATCGACCTGCCCACCATGAGCCAACCCGCCCCATGCAAGAAGAATTGATCACCGCCCGCATCAAGGCCGTCCTGCCCGACGCCGACATCTCGCTCACCACCTTCGATGGCGTGCATTACAGCGCCCACGTCCGCTCGGCGGGCTTTGCCGGCAAAAGCCGCCTCGAACAGCACCGCCTCGTCATGAACGCCCTCGGCGACATCCTCGGCAGCAACGAAATCCACGCCGTCGCCCTGAAAACCGAGGTCGCCTGATGGAACAGCTGAAAATACGCGGCGGCATACCGCTTAACGGCGAAGTCGCCATCAGCGGCGCGAAAAACGCCGTCCTGCCCATCCTCGCCGCCACCCTGCTCGTCGCCGGCGAAACCGTCATCGACAACGTCCCCCGCCTGCGCGACGTACACACCTTCATCAAAGTCCTGAACGCGATGGGTGCCAAGGCCGCCTTCACCGGCGACAATCAGGTTACGGTGGATGCGACCGACATCACCAACCCCGAAGCGCCTTACGACCTCGTCAAAACCATGCGCGCCAGCATTCTTGTGCTGGGGCCGCTGCTTGCCCGCTTCGGGCAGGGGCGCGTCTCCCTGCCGGGCGGCTGCGCCATCGGTGCCCGCCCCGTAGATCAGCACATCAAGGGCATGGAGGCACTCGGCGCGCACATTGACATCCACGAGGGCTACATCGAAGCCGGCGGCAAACTGCGCGGCAACCGCTATCTGATGGACGTCGTTACCGTTACCGGCACCGAAAACCTGCTGATGGCCGCCGTCCTCGCCGAAGGCACCACCATCCTCGGCAACGCCGCCTGCGAACCCGAAGTCAGCGACCTCGCCCACTGCCTGAACGCGATGGGGGCGAAAATCAGCGGCATCGGTACCACCACCCTCACCATCGAAGGTGTGTCCGCCCTCAAACCCGCGCGCTACACCACCCTGCCGGACCGCATCGAGACCGGCACCCACCTCATCGCCGTCGCCATCACCGGTGGCGACATCACCACCCGCCACACCCGCCCCGACCTGCTCGAAGCCGTCCTCGAAAAACTCGAAGCGGCAGGTGCGGAAATCACGCGCGGCAACGACCATATCCGCCTCGTGCAGCGCGGCCGCCCGCGCGCCGTCAGCATCCGCACCGCACCGTTTCCCGCTTTTCCGACCGACATGCAGGCGCAAATCATGGCGCTGAACACCGTCGCCCAAGGCAGCGCGACCATCATCGAAACCATCTTTGAAAACCGCTTCATGCACGTCCCCGAACTGGCGCGCATGGGCGCGGACATCACCATCGAGGGCCATACCGCCACCGTGCGCGGCGTCGCCAAACTGAGCGGTGCGCCGGTGATGGCGACCGACCTGCGCGCCAGCGCCTGCCTCGTCCTCGCCGCCCTCGCTGCCGAAGGCGAAAGCACCATTGACCGCATCTACCACCTCGACCGGGGCTACGACGCCATCGAAAAAAAACTGAGCGCGCTCGGTGCCGACATCCGCCGCATCCGCGCAGCGGAATAAGCCACCGAACGGCACAACTGTGCGCTCTTCCCCCACCTTTGGCGGGATTACGCTGCTTGGCAAAATCAGTATTTACACCGCTTGACATGAACAAATTCCTTTCCCCGCTTGCGGGGGAAAGTGGCCGAAGGCCGGAAGGGGGGGGAGATAAAAACCAGCAATTACGCCGCTTGGTGAGCCCAGTATTTACGCCGCTTATATATTCCGCATCGCGAGGAGTCAGCATAGTATGTTGATTTAAATC
>NZ_CALIZP010000009.1 GCF_938028825.1 uncultured Cardiobacterium sp.
CTGATTGCTGATTGCTGATTGCTGATTGCTGATTGCTGATTGCTGATTGCTGATTGCTGATTTAGAACAAGAACAACTATTCAAATTATCAACAGTATATTTAATAGAGTTTATCCAGCATATAGCTTTATTAATAAGTACATTAGATTCGGGAAAATCCCAGGTCATAGGAATAGCCTGTCGTTTGAATGTCTGCATTACCTGTTCACCTGAAGGTTTCCAAGTCGCTGTAGTGCTATTGAAATCTGCCAGTCTATCTACCGCAAACGCCAAATACACCGCCACTGCTTCGGCAAAAGCTGTGGCGCCTGTGCCGCCTTGCGCCAGACCGATGCCGTCGTCCGTCATCCCGGCAGCGCGGGCGTCGGCGCTGATGCGCTCTTTGGCTTCCTGCACCAAATCGGAAAAGGTGGACAACGCGGTCAGTTGGCGGGCGGTAAAGAGTTCCGACCATTGCGTGATGCCGTAGCCGCGTCCCGATACCAAATCCTTGCAATCCTGATTCATAGCCATATCCGGCTGCCAGCCCGGTTGGGCGCTGTGGGCAATGGCTTCCATTTCGGCAGTTGGTGACAGATAAACACGGCCATTTTTCCCTTCGGCGACGATCGCCATCAGGCGTTGCCCGACGCGTTTTTGCTTGAACTCTTCGCGGATATGCGCCTGATTGAGCGGGCTGCCTGAGAGTAGGCAGGTGAAATTGGCGCCGCGCGCCGCTTTGGTACCGTTTTTTGCCGCTGCCGGCGGTTTACCCATCTTGACGGTGAAGCGGTAGTCATCGCCGCTAATCACCGGCTGGACATACACTTCTTTGTCTTTTTTGCTCGACAGGATGAAGCTGGACACCAGCGGCACCTGGCAATGGGAAAAGGCGGGGTTGGCGCTTTTTACGGTGCGCGCCCACAGCCAGGCGATGACGGTGAGTTTTTGGCCGAGCAGGGGTTTGAGGTCGGGACGCGTGGCGCACATCTCGGCGGTGATGGTGATTGTCGGGTAGAGGTGGCCGATGCGCTTTACCGCTTCGTCGCGCATCCAGTGGCCGTAGCGGCGCACGGTTTCGGCGAGGCCGCTGGCGCCCGGCCAGTCTTGTGTGGTGCCGCATGGTGTTTCGCCGACGGGTAGTGGGCCGATGGGGGCAATGCCGGCAAAACGCGGCGGGATGTCGAGCATGGCTTTGTTGATCATCACCGCCACGGGGTTGAGGTCGCTGGCGTAAGCGGCAAGGCCGAGGCGCTGCGCTTCCAGTGGCAGGGCACCGCCACCGGCGAAGGGATCATGGAAGGCGGGCAGGACTTCCGGATTAAAGAGGGTGGCGGCCTGCGGGTGTTTTTTGTTGAGCTCGCAGGTTTCGCGCCAGCTCGCCCAAATGGCGTCGTTGGCGCGCTTGAGGACGTCGGGGTTGTTGCTGTTTTCCCATTTCACCAGCTCGCGGATGATATCGAACAACTGCTCGCGACGGATTTCAGCGGCTTTTTTGTTGACGCCGCGCCGAAAGCCCTTGCCGACCTCATAGCCGGGATCGTTCACCATCTGCGCGAAGATCACGGCGCGGGCGGCGGCGAGCGGCCGTCGTGCCCACCACAGATGGATGCCGCGCGGATGTGCGCCAATGCCGGGCATCTTTTCGTATGCACTGGCCTTGTTGATGTCATCCAGCGGCAGGGCGACTTCGATCAGTTTTTTCGGGATGTGGATGGGGTGCATGGTGCGGATCCTGGTGGGCGGGCGGCTATTGTAGCCCTGTGCACGGGTGGGGCAATGATGGCATTGGGGCGAGAGCACGACAGATGGACATATGCCGGTGGACAGCCGTTTTTCTATAATGCCAACCGTGACATAAACCAAGCGTTTTATATGGATTTTATCTGTAAAGATACTGCTGCTTTATTCGAGGGCAAGCGGGTCAAGCGGTTTGAAGCCTTTGCCCGTATCGCGCAGCGGAAACTGAATGCCCTGGCACAAGCGACATGCCTTGATGATTTGCGCGCACCACCGGGCAATATGCTGGAAGCGCTCTCCGGTGACCGGGTCGGGCAATACAGCATCCGTATCAACCGCCAGTACAGAATCTGCTTCAAGTGGGCAAACGGTGCCGCTTGTGCAGTAGAAATTGTTGACTACCACTGAGGCCATCACATGACGATTTTTCATGCAGAAAACGGTATGCGCCCCATTCATCCGGGTGAGCATTTGCGCGAAGATTTCCTGATTCCGCTCGGTATGAATGCGGCGACGCTGGCTGCCGCCCTGCATCTGCCCGCGCCTTTTATCAACGATATTGTGCGGGAACGGCGCGCCGTTACGCCGGAAGCCGCCCTGCGGCTGGGCAAATATTTCCGCACCAGTCCGCAATATTGGCTGAACTGGCAAAACGCCTACGATTTGCGCCTGGCGCAGGTGAAGGAGGCGGATGCCCTGGCTGCCATTGTCCCCTGTCCCGCCATTCCCGCCTGAATCCGCTGCTTAAGCGCTTGTTGCCGGGGAAGAAGCAGGACGCTGCCAAGCGGCGTAGTCGCTGGATCCGGCAAACGGCATAAACACCGGGCTCACTATTAGCCTTGTTGCGGCGGGCTGGAGCCCGCCCTACGGCAGATTATTTGGGGTTTTGGTATCACAGGGTTTCTGCGGGCGGCACGGATTTGGCCAGCAGTTTGGCGAGGTCGTAGTCGACGCCGGTAACGCCGAAGTCGGGTTCGGCGGTAAAGGGGTTTTTGATGTAGCGCGGCGCTTCCGCCTTGTCGCCATCGACGATGACGATGGCGAGGAGGTATTTGTCGGCCTGGTTGAGGGCATACATGATTTCGTTACGGCTGACGGTGATGGTGGTTTGTCCTTTGGCGCGGCCTTTGACTTCGATGTGGCGGTCGTCGGGCAGGCTGCCGTCGGCGTGCGGGGCGGGACGGGCGGTGATGTCCCAGCCGCATTTTTCGGCGCTGACGTCGGTAACGGCATGGCCGAAGGCGGCTTCGGTGTCCATCACGGCTTGCATGGCGAGTTGTTCAACGCGGGCGCGGGCAGCGGCGTCCACGGTGTTTTCTGCGGCTGCGGCGCCGTCCTCCGCGAACCAGCCCTGTGGCAGCACCAGTGCGCTGCTGATGATGACGGGCGTCGCCGAGGTGATGTTTTTCATGGCCCGCAAGGCGGTCGTGCGCTGTTCGAGGCGGGTGGTGAGTTCGTCAATGCGCTGGCGCAGGGTTTCCGGCTGCTGGCGCGGATGTTTACCCGCCTTGATGTCGTCTTGCAGTTTGAGGTAGCGGTCCTGCTGGTAGTTGATTTCTTTGACCAGGCGTTCGTGTACGGCGGCGAGGGTTTTGTCTGCCTGGACGTTGCGGCGTGCCTGAATTTCCCGGTAGTGCGCCGGGGCGATGTGGGTGGCGGCGTAGTGGATGGCGCGCTGTTCGCCATCGCCGTGGTTGAGCCAGTCGCTGTGCAGTAGTGTCCGGATGTGCGGGTCGTCAGCCGGTTTTTTGAGCGGGACGAGGTCGAGGTGCGGCGCCCAGCCCGCGTAGCGGGTGTTGCCGTGGCGGTCAATGTGCACGAATTGCAGGCGGCGCGAGATGTCTGTGCCGTCGCCGTCGCGCACGACGTGTTCGATCATGTAGAGGATGCCCGGCTCGCTGCCCATGTCATTGGGATCACGCAGGATGGCGCCCTGTTTGAGTTTGCTGCGGTGCTCTTGCAAGGTGAGGTCGATGATGCTGTGCAGCAGCGGGTGAGCGGGGTGGATGAAATCCGCCAGGGCTTTGCCCACCGGGCGGATGTGCTGTTTGTCGAAGCAGATGCGCGCGTATTTTTTCAGCACGGGGGTGCGGCTTTCGCTGATGACGCGGTCGTTGTCGCGGATGCGGGCGGGGACGTAGGTGATTTCGTAGCGCCCCGCTTCGCGCGGGTGCAGGCTGCCGCCGAGGGCGGCGAAGGCTTCCTTGAAGAAGGCATGAATGAAGTAGGGTTGCAGGCGGCGCGCTTCGGCTTTGTCCATTTCTTCTTTGATGTGATAGAGGTCTTCCAGTTGCAGGGTTTGTTCGGCGAGGGCGTTGCGGCGAATGATGGCGTGCAGGTGTTCGATGTCCAGCGCGCCGGCGATGACTTCGTCCATGCGCGCCTTGACTTCGGGCTGCTCGCCGTAGCGGATAGCTTCCAGTAGCAGTTCGCGCAGCGGTTTGTCGGCAAAGGCTTCGCCGAGGATGTCGAAGACTTTGCCTTTGAGGGTGGCGCGCACGGTTTCGATTTTGTCGAAGAGTTTTTGGAAGACTTCGCCTTCGCGGGTTTCTTTGGCGACGAGATTCCACAGGTGGCAGACTTCGGTCTGGCCGATGCGGTGGATGCGGCCAAAGCGCTGTTCGATACGGTTCGGGTTCCAGGGCAGGTCGTAGTTGATCATCAGGTTGGCGTTTTGCAGGTTGACGCCTTCGCCGGCCGCATCCGTGGCAATCAGGATGAGCACAGCGGGGTTGTGGCGAAATTCTTCCTGTATTTTGCGGCGTTCGTCGCGGTTGGTGCTGCCCGAGATGGTGCGCACGCCTTCCGCACTGCCAAGCAGGTTGGTGATGCGTGCGGCGAGGTAGTGCAGGGTGTCTTTGTGTTCGGTAAAGATGATGAGTTTGCGCCGCTGCCCGTTGGCATCTTTCATGTGCGGCGCATCCTGCAACAGGGCGGAGAGTTGTTCCCATTTGGTGTCGCTGCCGCTTTGCACGACTTGCTGCGCTTGCCGTTCGAGACGTTGCAGGCTGTGGATTTCTGCTTCCAGTTCGGGGATGGTTTCGGAGGCACTCGCCTGATCCACGACTTGTTCGATGTAGGTCTCGTATTCGGCGCCACCCAGTTCTTCATCCAGCTCGTCCATGCTTTCCGGCAGGTCGATTTGCCGCGCAACGTAGTAGGTGCCGAGGGTTTCGGAGAGGTGTTGCCGCACTTTTTCACCACGCGCCAGCAGTCTGGCCTCGCTCAGGCGGTTTTCCAGGCGTTCACGACGACGTTTCAGCGATTGGTAGATAGCTTCGGGGCTGGAGACGAGGCGGCGTTGCAGCATGGTAAGGGCGAAGCCGACGTTGTTTTTTTTCTGCCCGTCGAGGTTGTCGGCGCGATTCATTTCTTCGCGGACGTAGGTGGTGACTTGTTCGTATAGCGCAGCTTCTGGCAGCGACAGGGTGTAGTTGGCAGTGTAGGCGCGGCGTTCAGGGAAGAGCGGCTTACCATCGAATTTCAGCAGTTCTTCTTTGACCATGCGTCGCATCATGTCCGAGACATCAACTTTGTGCACGCCTTCACGGAATTTGCCGTAGAAGCGGTCGCCATCAAGCAGCGACAACCAGATTTGGAAGTCGGCTTCTTTGCCGTTGTGCGGGGTGGCGGTCATCAGCAGGAAATGGCGGCTGATGCTACCGAGCAGCTCACCCAGCTGGAAGCGTTTGCTTTTGTTGATTTTGTTGCCACCATAGTTGGCGGAGAGTTTGTGCGCTTCGTCAACGATGATGAGATCCCAGGTGGTGTTTTTCAGTTTGGCCTGATAGTCGGCATTGCGCGACAGTTGATCAAGGCGGCAGATCAGGCGGTCGCTGTCGGCGAAGTAGTTGCCCGAGGGGGATTGTTCCTGTTTTTCGCGGCTGAACAGGGTAAATTCCACGTTAAATTTTTCCAGCATTTCATCCTGCCACTGCTCACACAGCGAACCGGGGGCAACAATCAGGATGCGTTGCGCGTCTGCCCGTATCAGTAATTCGCGGATAAGCAGCCCGGCCATGATGGTCTTGCCCGCGCCGGGGTCATCGGCCAGCACGAAACGCAGTGGTTGTCGGGGCAGCATCGCTTCATAGACGGCGGAAATCTGGTGCGGCAGCGGTTCAACGTTGGAGGTGTGCACCGCCATCATCGGGTCAAATAATGCCGCCTGCGCGATACGGTAGGCTTCCAGTGCCAGCCGGAATTTCGCCCCGTCGGCATCAAAGGCGTATGCCCAGCCTTCCTGTGCGAGACTCAAGCGCGCTTCATCACTGCGAAAGAGCAGCTGCTCGCCCAGTTTGCCTTGGCTGTCTTTGTAATAAATGGTCAGCGCATCTGTCCCAACCCATGCGGTGGTGATGATATGCACGATGTCGTTGGCAAGGATGCCGCCCAGCTGCGCGGATGGGGTGATGGCTTCGAGTTTGAGCATGGCAGGCTCCGATGTTGATGTGAAAAGAGACGCGGTGAGGCGTCTCTTCGGTGAGTGATGGGGCTTAACGCAGCGGCGGGGCAAACATGATGCCGCCCTGATTCCACAGGCGGTTCAGGCCGCGTTCGATGGCAAGCGGCGAGTCTTTGCCGACGTTTCTGTCATAGGCTTCGCCGTAGTTGCCGATGTTTTTCACGATGTGGTAGCAGAAATCCCGGCCAACGCCGAGTTTGTCCGCGCCGTTTGCTTCCACGCCGAGCAGGCGGCGGATGTTCGGATTGTTGCTGTTTTTCATCTCGTCAACGTTCGCCTGGGTCACACCGTATTCTTCAGCGTTCACCATGCAGTGATGCGTCCAGGCAGCGAGGTCTTTGAAAGCGGGATCTTCCTGGCGCACCAGCGGGCCAAGCGGTTCTTTGGAGATGACTTCCGGCAGGATGTCGTGCGCATCGGGGTTGGCGAGCAGTTTGCGCTGCACGTAGAGGCCGGAGACGTCCGAGGAGTAGGCGTCGCAGCGGCCAGCGTCGTAGGCACTTTTCACTTCTTCGGATTTTTCGAAGATGACGGGTTTGTATTCGAGGCCGTTCGCCTTGAAGTAGTCCGCCATGTTGGTTTCGGTGCTGGTGCCGGTGTTGGTGCAGATGGAGGCGCCGGAAAGCTCTTTCACGCTTTTGATGCCGAGGTCTTTGCGCACCATGAAACCCTGACCGTCGTAGTAGTTGACGCCGATGAAGTCAAACGGCATATCGACGTCGCGCGAGGTGGTCCAGGTGGTCACGCGCGCCAGCACGTCAATTTCGCCCGATTGCAGTACGGTAAAGCGTTCTTTGGATGAGGTCGGGCGGAAGGTGACTTTTTCCGGATCGTGGAAGATGGCGGAGGCCAGCGCGCGGCAGTAATCGACATCAAGTCCGGTCCAGCGGCCTTTGTCATCGGCGACGGAGAAGCCGGCAAGCGCTTGGGTGACGCCGCAGCGCAATTCGCCACGTTTTTTGATGTCATCCAGCGTGCCCGCATGGGCGGCGCAGGTCGCGAGTGCCGCGCAGGTGATGGCGGCGGTGAGCAGGGTGGTTTTCATGGGTGGGTCCTTGTGTGGGGATGGATGGGAGCCCCGCTGCCAGGCGGGGCGGCGGTAGTCTATCAGGCTTTTCCCGCCGCAAGCGGGCGAGCGGATGTCCCTGATTTTTCTTCTACCGCCTGCGCACAAGCAGGGCGATGAGCGGCACGCCCAGGTTGAGCATGCCCTGCGCGGTGACGAGCCGGAGGATGTCTTCATGGTGCGTGGTCAGCCATGTGGTTACGCCCAGGTTCACCTGAATGCCGGCCGGGATGGCGAAGCAGGCCAGCAGGGTGGTCGGCCAGAAGAGGAGGCGTTCGGTGAGCGGTGCGCGGGTCAAAATAGGCGCGGCGGCGCAGATAGAGGAACAGGCCGTAAGTACCCCACAGCGGCAGCCACAGGCCAACCCAGGGGGTGAGGAACGGCCCGGTGGTCGCGTCGTACATCGCGGGCAGCAGCACTGCGGTGACGATAACCCAACAAGAAGCATGCGAGGGGTCGAGACAAGCGCCGCCCCAGCCGCGCGTACGCGGGTCGGCGAGGTTGAGCGGGAAACGGGGCATGGTTTCTCCTTGAAAAAAGATGTGGCGACAGGCGGCCAGTCTCGCATGATTCACCGAAAGACGGCGGTAAAGCGTGCATAATGCCGCCACCATTGAAACCATCAATAATCATCAGGAGAAACACACATGACCCGCACCTGCTTCACCCGCCTCCTCGCCGCGCTGTGCCTCCTCGCCGCGCTGCCCGCCCACGCCGCCATCAGCGTCGCCGACATCACCGCGCAACTGCGCCGCCAGCCCGAACCGGCCGGCACCTTCACCCAGACCCGCTACCTGCGCGGCATGAACCGCCCGCTGGTTGCCAGCGGCCACTTCGCCCTGCAACAGGGCGCGCTCTACTGGAATCTGGAAAAACCGTTTGCCAGCAGCCTGCGCATCACCGCCGAGGGCGTCAGTCAGTGGCAGGGCGACGCCTGGCAACCGGCCGGCAGCACGGCGGCGAACGAAGCGCAAAGCCGCCTCTTCCTCGCCTTCCTCCGCGCCGACGAAGCCACCCTGAACGAATATTTCAGCATCACGGCGGGCGGCGAAGCGGCGGCGTGGACGCTGCAACTGCTGCCGAAAAACGCGCTGATGCGGCAAATTTTCGAGCGCATCGACATCCGGGGCGGGGCCTATGTCGAGCAGGTCGTCCTCGAAGAGGCGCAGGGCGACAAAAGCGAACTGCGCTTTCACGTCGAACAGTAGCCGCCCGTGAACTTCCTCGGCCACGCGCTGATTTCCCTCGCGCTGGACGACGCCCACCGGCAACAGACGCTCTACGACAACTTCGCCGGCGACTTCTACAAAGGGCCGGTGGCGGCGCTTCCCCTGCCCGCCGCCCTGCGTGCGGGCGTGGTGCTGCACCGCCGCATCGACAGCCTCGCCGACCGCGCCGACAACCCGCTCTACCCGCTGCTGGGCGGCTTCGGCCGCTGCAAGGGCATCGTCGCCGACATGTTCATCGACCACTTCCTCTGCCGCGACTTCGAGCGCCTCTTCCGGCAAGACCTGGCCGGCGTCGCGGCGGACATCCTGCGCCGCGTCGGCGCATACCGCCCGCTTTTCCCCGCCGCCTTCGCGCGCACCTTCGCCTGGCTGGAAGCGGATAACGTCCTGCCCCGCTACGGCGACCGCGCCTTCCTCGCCCGGGCCTTTGCCGGCATCGCGCAGCGGCTGCGCCGGGGCGACATCCTCACCACCGCCACCGCCGTGCTGGACGCGGATGAAGCCGCCTTCGCCGGGCGGGCGGTGCAGGCGTTTTTCCGGGTGCGGCGGGAAAGCATGGTGCCGTTCCTGCGTGGCGATGATGCCTGCCGCCTGCCACCGCCCATGTAGAGGCGCTGCCTGTGGCGACGTCCCGACAACAAGCGGATGATTTGGGGGATTTGCCGTCAATCATAAAAATCTTCTTCCCTTGCCGGCAAAAACGGGCGGGCAAAGAAAAGGCACCAGCCGGAAAGGAATTTCAGAGACGTTACAAGCAAGAGGTATATCACCAATAATTCCCCTGCACCCTTATTCCAGTACCGGATACCCATAATCCAATTATCGGTTGGCAAAGACGGTATTGATTTAATAGCCATGGCGCCCCCTGTCAATAAGAACAATAAGGGCAGGAACCAAAAAAATGATTTACAAAAAGCGGCAACGCTGTTGATATAACGCGGGTCAATTAACACAAAACCCAAATAATCCAGAATGCGCGAAAGCCACAGATAATAACAGACGATAAAGAGCGGGTGCATACAGAGCAATACCACATGAAAAAAGAGCTGGCTGTCGCCCAAAGGTGAGGCGAGAAAAGCATGATCATCGGGAAATATCCCGGCAAACACCGTATCCCTGCGGTCAATATAAAAAAGCATCTGCCACTGTTCTTTATCCCATGCCCCGGTATGTGCCCGCATCCAGTCGATAATGCCGTCCACCCAGGCGGGGCGCCATATCAAGATGCCGTCCTGCATCCAGACACCGATAACGAACAACTGGCACAACAGCAAACAGACAATCACCGCCAGCGCATATTGCTGCCGCGCCGCAGGCGGCACATAACCATTCAGCGCCATTTCCTGCAAATACGCCGCGCGCTCCTCTTCATCGTCTATTTCTGTTTCGCTATACGCCAACATGGCATCGCGTACAGCATTCATGCCGGTAAAAGGGTAACGCGCCAGATAATTCAGCAAGGGCGGCACGGCGAGGCTGGCGGCACAGAGCAGCAGGAGGATAAAAAATTGCGCCAGCAAATAAACCTGCGTCGATATGCCGATGACGCGCAGGGAAAATAAAATCTCGGCAAGCACGACAATGCCGAGAGAGGCCAGCATCTGATAGCCGAGATAGGTTTCCATCGTGCGGCCGGGGCCATACTTCCATGCATAAATAGTAGGCGGGTGAATCGGCGGGCGCTTGACGGGGCGCATGATTTTCTCCTGAATGATGCGGTAGAAGGACAGGCGGCATGACGTGCCCTGCCGCCGCTTGCCACCCATCATATGGGCAAATTGCCGCACCAGGATAGCGGCGCAAGCGGATTTCAACCCGCCGCAATAATAGTAATGGTGGGCTGAAGCCCACCCTGCGAACTATTTGAAGCGGCTATATAGCGGCGAAAGAAACAGGGCGGGTTTCAGCCCGCCCTGCACCTGTGTTTTTCTCCGCCGGCTGGGTGTCATGCCGCCCAGAAATCGCGCGGCGGGTCGAGCACGGGTTTGACGATGCCGGCGCGGATGGCGTAGTCGCCGAAACCTTCATCCGTTTCGCGTTCCCGTGCCCAGGCACCAATCCATTCGTCCAGGATGGCGAGGATTTCCGGCTCGGTGATGTTTTCTTTGTAAAGGCGCGGGATGCGCGTGCCGATGCGGTTGCCGCCCGCGAAGAGGTTGTAGCGTCCGATGGCTTTGCCGACGAGGCCGATTTCCGCCAGCATCGCCCGACCGCAGCCGTTCGGGCAGCCGGTCACGCGCAGCACGACGTGTTCGTCCGCCATGCCGTGTTTGGCCATGATGGCATCCACCTGGTCGATGAGGCCGGGGATGAAGCGTTCGGCTTCGGCCATGGCGAGCGGGCAGGTCGGCAGTGAGACGCAGGCCATGCTGTTTTCCCGCTGTTTGGTGACGGTGTCGCTGATGAGGCCGTATTCGCGCGCCAGTTTTTCGATTTTGGCTTTGTCTTTTGGTGCCACACCCGCGACGATGAGGTTCTGGTTGGCGGTCAGGCGGAAGTCGCCTTTGTGGATTTTGGCGATTTCGCGCATCCCGGTTTTCAGCGGTTTGTCGTCAGTGTCGATGAGGCGGCCGTTTTCGATGTAGAGGGTGAGGTGCCAGTTGCCTTCTTCGCCTTTGACCCAGCCGATGCGGTCGCCCCGGGTCGTGAAGTGGTAGGGGCGGATGGGCTCGAATTTGATGCCCATGCGTTTTTCGACTTCGGCTTTGAAGACGTCCACGCCGACGCGTTCGAGGGTGTAGCGGGTGCGCGCGTGTTTGCGGTCGCTTCTGTCGCCCCAGTCGCGCTGGGTGCTGACCACGGCTTCTGCGCAGTGCAGGGTGTGACTGAGCGGCACGTAGCCGAATTCGTAGGAAGTGTTGGGGTAGGTGGTGGTGTTGCCGTGTTCGCTGGAGAGACCGCCACCGACCAGCACGTTGAAGCCGACAAGGTGGCCGTTTTCTTCGATGGCGACGAAGCCGAGATCGTTGGAGTGGATGTCCACTTCGTTATCCGGCGGGATGACCACGGCGGTTTTGAATTTGCGCGGCAGGTAGTTTTTGCCGAGGATGGGTTCGACGTCGTCGGCCACTTCTTTGATGAGCGGTTTGGGCGGCTCGGTGGTGAACACTTTTTCGCCGTCCAGCCAGATGTCGGCATAGGCGGTGGTGCGCGGCAGCAGCTGCATGCTGATTTTTTTCGCCCATTCGTGGGCCTCTTTGTGCAGGGCGCTTTCCACCGGGTTGGTGGTGCAGAGGACGTTGCGGTTCACGTCGCTTGCGGTCGCGATGGAATCGAGCCCCAGTTTGTGCAGCCATTGGTGCATGGCCTTGATGTTGGGTTTCAGGACGCCGTGGTACTGGAAGGTCTGGCGGTTGGTGATGCGGATGGAGCCGTAGAGGGTGTGCTCGCCGGCAAATTCGTCGATGCCCAGCCATTGCTGCGGGGTGATGACGCCCCCCGGCAGGCGGCAGCGCAGCATCATGCTTTTCAGCGGTTCGAGTTTCTGCTCGGCGCGTTCGGCGCGCAGGTCGCGGTTGTCCTGCTCATACATGCCGTGGAAGCGGATGAGCTGGAAGTTGTCGCCGCGAAAGGCGCCGGTGATGCCGTCTTTGAGGTCGGCGGCGATGCTGCCGTGCAGGTAGTCACTTTCGTCTTTGAGGCGTTCGTTGTCGGAGTAGGGCACGTCGGGCAGTTTGGCGCGCGGGTCGTGGGTGTGGCTCATGATGGGTTCCTTATGGTTTGTGTGGATGGGTGGTAGTCGTCAGCCGCGCCTGTGCGGGCGGCGGGCTGAAGCCCGCCCTGCGGTTACAGATACCCCCAGGCGCGCTGGTATTCGACATAGAGATGGTAGTCGTAATCGGCAAAGCCGGCGGTGCGCAGGGCGGTTTTGTGGTCGTTGCCTTCGCCGTCGCGGCTTTCCGCCTGCCAGCCGCGTTTGCCGACACGGATGGTGTAGTGCGCGCGGTCAAGGTATTCACGCAGGGCGGCGTTGCGCGGGTCGTGCGGCGGGTAGGCGCTGCGGATGGTGGTTTTGATGTGGATCATGGTCGCTGTGGCCGGTTGCGGTTGGCGGAAGGGCGGGATTGTGCCGCCTGGCGGTTGCTGCTGTTGGTTATCCGCGTGGGCGACAAGTTGCCCACCCTGCGCGTCAGGGGCGTTTTGCATCACGCCCCCAGGCTGCGCCAGTAGCTGTCGAAGACGTGGTTCGAGAGCCAGTAGCCGAGCGGCAGGTTGATGGCGACGCCGATGGCGAAAGCGAAGCAGGGTTTCAGGCCGACGGCGGCGAGGTCGCGGAAGCGCGTGGTCAGGCCGATGCTGAGGAAGGTGAGGGTGAAGAACCAGCCGCGCAGGTCTTTCAGGGTTTTCAGGGTGTCGGCGTTATAGGCTTTGGCGGCATCGGCGCTGAGGGTGGTGAGGACGAGGGTGGTGAGGATGGAGGCCACGAAGAAGCCGAGGATGAACTTGGGGAAGCGTTGCCAGATTTCGCGGCGGTCGATGCGTTCGCTGCTCGCGGCTGTCTGTCTTTCCCACACAGTGACGGACAGGATGGCGACGAGAAAGGCCCAGATGCCGACGAACATGTCGCGCCCGACGACTTTCATCAGGGTGAAGGCTTCGGTGGCGGCGTCGTGGCCGATGGCTTCGGCGGCGGCAAAGCCGGCGGCGTCGGCAAATTCGGAGGTGCCGATCCACGCGCCCGCCACGCCGGGGTGCAGGCCGAGCCAGCGGCTGGCGGCGGGCAGGAAGAAAATCATGACGACCGCCCAGACGATGACGATCGAGATGGCCATGGAGACGTGTTCTTTTTGCGCGCGGCAGGCACCGCCGATGGCAATTGCGCCGGAAACACCGCAGATGGAGCCGCCCGCGCCGAGGCAGGCGGCGAAGCGGCGGTCGAGGCGGAAGAGGCGGGTGGCGGCGAGGTAGATGCTGGTGAAGGTGACGATGGAGACGATCAGCGCCTGGCCGATGGCGGCGGGGCCTGCGCGCAGGATGATGGTGAACGGCAGGGTCGCGCCCATCAGCACGATGCCGGTTTTCACGTAGTACTCGGTGCGCAGCGCTTCGTTGAACCAGGCGGGCAGGCGGGCGGCGTTGCCGATGACGAGGCCGATGAAGAGCGCGACCAGCGGGCCTTCCAGTTGCGCGCTTTTCGCGGCGCTGTGCGCGCTGGCGAGCAAAACGGCGATGGCGAGCAGGTAGAGCGCGGTAAATCCCGCCAGATAGCGCTGCACGTGGTAGCCGAGGCTGCGCGCGCCAAGGCTGAGGACGGCGGCGAGCAGCAGGTAGAGGCCGATGGCGCCGGGGATTTTCGCGGGCAGTTGCGCGGCGAGTTCGGCGGGCGTCGTCCAGCCCTTCACGCCGAAGCTGAAATAGGCGGTGATGCCGCTGCCGCCCGTGAGAAAGAGGGCGGTGGTGGCGATGACGAGGCCGAGGCCGATGATAATCGCCCAGCTGTCTTCTTTTTTCAGCCAGACGGGCGGCGGGGCGGAGGGGCAGGTGTCCGCTTCTTCGCGCGGCAGGGTCAAGGTGTCGGTGGTCATGGTGGGTACCTCTCTCTATCGAAGAAAAAATCAGGCGGCGATGCCGGATAGCGCCTCGCCGAACCAGGCGAGCTGTGCGCGCAGGCGCACCACTTCGCCGATGACAATCAGCGCCGGGCGCGGGGCGGCGGCAGCCAGCGCCGGCAAGTCGCGCAGCACGCCGGTCTGCACCGCCTGCGTCGGCAGCGTGCCGTTGCTGATGACGGCGACGGGGGTCGTCGCGGCGCGGCCGTGGCGCATCAGCTCGGCGCTGACCGTAGCCGCTTGCAGCGTGCCCATGTAAATCACCAGCGTCTGCCGCGCCCGCGCCAGCGTCGCCCAGTCGGGACGCGCGCCGTCGCGGCAGTGGCCGGTGACGAACAGCGCCGATTGCGCGTAGTCGCGGTGGGTGAGCGGGATGCCCGCATAGGCGGTCGCGCCGAGGGCGGCGGTGATGCCGGGGATGACGCGGTAGGGCACGTCCGCCGCCTGCAACGCCGCCGCTTCCTCGCCGCCGCGCGCAAAGACAAACGGGTCGCCGCCTTTCAGGCGCACCACCCGCTTGCCGAGGCGGGCGTGGCGCACCAGGAGCGCGTTCGTCTCCGCCTGCGCCACCTGATGCGCCCCGGCGCGCTTGCCGACGCAGACCTGCTCCGCGTCCTTGCGGATCAGGCGGCGGATGTCGTCCGAAACAAGGGCGTCATAAAAAACAATGTCGGCGGCCTGAATCGCCTGCAAGGCGTGCAGGGTGAGCAAGCCGGCATCGCCCGGCCCCGCGCCCGCCAGCACCACCTCGCCGCGCGACGGCACGAAGGCATCCAGCTGGGCGGCGAGTTCGCGTTCCGCTTCCGCGTGGCGGCGCTGCGCCACCAGCGTGTCGAAACGTCCGGCAAAGAGCTTTTCCCAGAAGGCGCGGCGGGCGGTGGCGGGCAGTTTGCGTTTGACCAGCGCGCGGGCACGGCCGGCGATGGCCGCCAGCTTGCCGGTGTGCGCCGGAATCAGCGTCTCGATGCGCTGCCGCCAGTAGCGGGCAAGCACAGGCGCGGTACCCGCGCTGCTGATGGCGATTTGCAGCGGCGCGCGGTCAACCACGGCGGGGACGATGAATGAACACAGGGCGGGGCTGTCCACCACATTGCACAATTTCCCCGCCGCTTCCGCCGCCCGGAACACCGCGCCGTTCAGCGCCGGATCATCGGTGGCGGCGACGGCGAGAAAGACGCCGTCAAGCTGGGCGGAGACAAAATCCGCGCCAATATGTTCCATCTGCCCGGCGGCAAGCCAGTCCTGAAACGGTGCGGACAAGTCACGTGCGACCACGCGCAGCCGCGCGCCGGCGCGCAACAGCGCTTCGGCCTTGCGCGCGGCGACGTGCCCGCCGCCGACGAGCAGCACCGCCCGCCCGCGCAAATCGGCAAAAAGGGGAAAATGTGGCGTCATGATGAGGTTCCTGTTGGTGTGTTGGCCGCATCATAAGAAGCCCGCGCCCCGCTGTGAAATAGCGGTTTGGAGGGTGGTTATGCGTTTTGGGCATATGGGCGGCAAGGCTTTTCCCGGCCGCGATGGTATAGTAGGGGCGGCGGTCGCGGGCGGAGCGTGCGGCGGTTTACCTCCTTTCCCGCCGGATGCCGAACCTGCGGCCGTCATTCCTTCACGCAACCGGAGAATCCGATGTTCAAGCAAACCGCCCTGCTGTTCGCCTGCGCCCTGGCGCTTGCCGCCTGCGACAGCGAGAAACCGAAAACCACCCCGCAGGAATCTGCCGCCCGCGCCGACAACCCCCTGCTGAAATACCAGGACGAGACGGTCAACAAGGCCGAGAAGAAAATCGGGGCGGGCGTCGCCCATACGCAGCAGCAGCTCGACGATGCGGACAAGCAGTAAATCCCGCCAGCCTGCGGGCACGGCGACCGCCGCGCATAAAGACCGCCCATAAAAAAACCGCCCAGAGGCGGTTTTTTTATGGGCAGCGGCTTCGTACACGACAAAAATCCATCGCCCGCCGAAATAGTGGATATCAATGCCTCGTCAAGCGGCGTGGTTATCAGGTTTGTCGCTTCGCGGATTTATCAAACCCTCTCCCCAAACCCCTCCCCCAATGGGGGAGGGGCTTTTTTGTCGTGTACGAAGGGGCAGCGGTGTCAGCCGACGTTCACGCCGTACTGCTGGCACAGCGCATACAGACCGCCGGAGTAGCCCTGGCCGATGGCGCGGAATTTCCATTCGCCGTCGCGACGGTAGATTTCGCCGAAGACCATTGCCGTCTCGGTGCTGTAATCCTCGGAGAGGTCGAAGCGCAGCACTTCCTGTCCGGTTTCGTGGTTGACGAGGCGGACGAAGGCATTGCTCACCTGGCCGAAGTTCTGGCGGCGGATTTCAGCGTCGTGGATGGTGACGGTGATGAAGAGCGAGCTGATGTTCGCCGGCAGTTTGTCGAGCTGGACGAGGATGCTTTCATCGTCGCCATCGCCATCGCCGGTCAAGTTATCGCCGGTGTGCTCCACCGCGCCTTCCGGCGAGCGCAGCTGGTTGTAGAAGATGAAGTAGGCGTCGGAGGGGACTTTCTTGTTGTCGCCGGTCATGAACAGGCTGGCATCAAGGTCGAAATCGGCGCCGTCGCTGCTGCGCGCGTCCCAGCCGAGGCCGATCATCACCTGGCGCAGGCTGGGGTCGGTTTTGCTGAGGGAGACGTTTTGTCCTTTATTGAGGGAGATAGCCATGGGGATTTCCTTGCAAGTGGTGGGTTATTTTTTCTCTTCCGCTTTTTCCGGGTAGAGCACCGAGGCGACAACGCCTGCGGCCAGCACGACGAGGACGACGATGAGCGAGGCCACCGGCGAGATGTCGAAGCCGTGATGGAAAAGGTGGTTGGTGGCGGAAAGGGCCAGCTTGGCGGCGATGAAGAAGAGCAGGACGATCACCGCTTTTTCGAGGTGGACGAGGTAGCCTTTCAGCGCTTCCAGCACGAAATACATGGTCCGTAGGCCGAGGATGGCGAACATCATCGCGCTATAGACAATCAGCGGCTCGCGTGACACGGCAATCACAGCCGGGACGCTGTCGAAGGCGAACATCACGTCGGAAATTTCAATCACCGCGAGGCAGAGCAGGAGCGGGGTGGCAACCCAGGCGCCTTTTTTCATCGCATGCGGGTGGCTGCGTTCGGGGTGCTTGGTGTCTTCGCCGGCGAGTTCAAGGTGCTCCGTCGGCGCTTCCGCCTTGGCTTTTGCCAGTTCCTGCGCGTTCAGGAAGAAGTTGTGTCCGAAGAGGCGCGGCCACACGGGGAAGAAGCGGTGCACCCAGCGATAGGCGATGTGGTCGGAATAGTCTTCGATTTCCTCACCGTCATCGCCGCCGCTTTTCAGCATCATCACCGCCGTGTAGGCGACGACCAGGGCGAAGATGATTTCGACGTAGGGGCCGAGGGCAAGCAGACCGGTACCGATGGCGACAAAAATCATGCGGAAGATGATGGCGCCGATGATGCCCCAGTAGAGGACGCGGTGGCGGTAGCCTTCGGGGACTTTGAACCAGGCGAAAATGGCCATCATCACGAAGAGGTTATCGACGGAAAGCACTTTTTCCAGGGCGTAACCGGTGATGAAGAGGCTCGCGGCCGTCGCGCCGTGGTGCCAGGCGAGGAAGCCGGCGAAGGCGAGCGAGATAATGATCCAGAAGACCGTCCACAGCGAGGCACTTTTCAGGCTCATCGGCTTGTCGTCGCGGTGCGCATGCAGGTCGATGAAGATGGCGCCAATGGAAAGGACGGCGAAAACGGCCACGGTTTCTATGGGAAAACCGAGGTGGTGGGTGGCATCAATAGGGGTTGTCATGAGGTTCCTTGGCAAAAGGTGGGGAAAAAACGCCGCCGGGCGGCGGCGGGGCGGGCATTATACTGAAAATGTACGGGTTTTCGTGCAGGCCATCGCGCCCCCGCCGGGGCCGCGAACGCGCGCCGGGCGGTGGTGTCATTACCGGGCCCGCTCAGGCGCGGCAGGCGTCGATGGCGGCGCGGATGGTGGCGGCCGGGACGCCGCTGTCGATGCCGCTCGCGCAGAAGTGTTGCGGCAGGACGAGGCGCAGGGTGCCGCCGCGTGTTTTTTTGTCGAGCTGCATTTTGTCGAGGATGGCGGCTGTCGTGATGTCTGCCGGGACGGTGGCCGGCAGGTCGAAGGCGGCGAACAGCGCGGCGGTGCGCGCGGCGTCCGCTGCGCTGACGCGGCCGAGGATGACGCCAAGGCGGGTGGCGATGATGCTGCCGATGGCGACCGCTTCGCCGTGTTTCCAGCGGTTGTAGTGGGTGAGCGCTTCGAGGGCGTGGCCGAAGGTGTGGCCGTAGTTGAGCAGCGCCCGTTCGCCCTGTTCGCGTTCGTCGGCGGCGACGATGGCGGCCTTGTTGGCGCAGCAGTGGGCGATCATTTCTGCAAGCAGGGCGGGGTCGTGGGCGCGGATGCCGTCGCGGTTGGCTTCCAGCCAGGCGAAGAAACCGGGGTCGTTGATGAGGCCGTATTTGACGACTTCGGCCATGCCGGCGGCGAACTCGCGCGGCGGCAGGGTGGCGAGGGTGGCGGTGTCGATGAGCACGGCCTGCGGCTGGTGGAAGGCACCGATGAGGTTCTTGCCCTGCGGGTGGTTGACCCCGGTTTTGCCGCCCACCGAGGAATCGACCTGCGCGAGCAGGGTGGTCGGGATTTGCAGGACGGCGACGCCGCGCTGGTAGGTGGCGGCGGCGAAGCCCGCGACATCGCCGGTGATGCCGCCGCCGAGGGCGATAACGAGGCAGTCGCGGTCGAAGCGGGCGGCGACGAGGGCATCAAGGATGTGCGCGTAGCCGGCGAGGTTTTTGTGCGTCTCGCCGTCGGGCAGGTGCACGGTGATGACGGTTTTGTCGGCAAGGGCGGCGGTGAGCGGCGCGAGGTAATGCGCGGCGACATTGTCGTTGCTGACGATGCAGACTTGCCGCTGCGGGATGCTGGCGGCGATGAGCGCGCGCTCGTGCAGCAGGCCGTGGCCGATGTGGATGGGGTAACTGCGCGCGGCAGCGGCGGGCAGGTTGACGGTGAGGGTGTGCATGGGGTGCCTCCGGGGTTGGGGTGTGGGCGGGCGGGGTTGTCCCTCGCGGCAAGACGGGCAGGCGCTGTCCCGCCCGCGCAGCCGCCCTCAGCGCAGCGTAACCAGTTCTTCGCTGCTGGTCGGGTGGATGGCGACGGTGTTGTCGAGGTCGCGTTTGCGCGCGCCCATGTTCACCGCCACCGCGAAGCCTTGCAGCATTTCATCGACGCCGTCGCCAATCATCTGGATGCCGACGACGCGTTCTTCCGCGCCGACGCAGACCAGTTTCATCAGCGTTTTCGCCGCATGGGCGGCGAAGGCGCGCGCCATCGGGTTGAAGGCGGCGCGGTAGGTTTTGACGTTCTCCGCGCCGTATTCCGCGCGCGCCGCCGCTTCATCCTGACCGACGACGCCGATGGGCGGGTGGGTGAACATCACGGTCGGGATGTTTTCGTAGTCCAGACGGGCGTCCGCGTCGCCTTTGAAGAGGCGGGCGGCGAGGCGGCGGCCAGCAGCAATAGCGACCGGGGTCAACTCGACAGCGCCGGTGATGTCGCCAATGGCATAGATACCGGGCACGTTGGTGTTCTGGAAGGCATCGACCGGGATTTGCCCGTTGTCGCGCGCGCTAACGCCGGCAGCGGCGAGGTTGAGCGCGGCGGTATTGGCGCGCCGCCCCATCGCCCAGAGGAGGAAGTCGGCGGTGAGCGTGCTGCCGTCATCGAGGGTGATGCTGTAATCGGCGCCGTTTTTTTCCACCTGCCGCACCTGTGTGCCCCGGTGGATGGTGATGCCTTGCGCGCGCATGGCGTCTGCCAGTGTCTCGGCGATGTCGGCATCGTGGGCGCGCAGCAGGCGTTCGCCCCGGATGACGATGTGGCACTGCGTACCCAGCGCCTGCAAGACGCCCGCGATTTCGCAGGCGATGTAACCGCCGCCGACGATGACCGCGCGCTTGGGCTGGCGTTCCAGGGCGAAGAAGTCATCCGAGGTGCTGCCGAGTTTGGCCCCTGCGATATGCGTGGGGATTTCCGGATAACCGCCGGTCGCGATAACGATGTGCTTGCCGCGATAGGTGGCGTCGCCAACGCACACGGTATCGGCGGACGCAAAGCGCGCCGCGCCACGGATGAGGGTGACGCCGCCTTTGTCGAGGTTAGTGGCATAGATGTCGTTCAGACGAGCGATGTAGGCGTCGCGGGCTTCTTTGAAGGCATCCCAGCGGAAAGCGGGCTGCGCCGGGATGCCGTCGAAGAAGCGCGGTGCGTTGGCGAGCGCTTCGGCGGTGTTCGCGGCGTACCAAAAGAGTTTTTTCGGCACGCAGCCGACGTTGACGCAGGTACCGCCGAGGCGGGCGCTTTCGATGACGGCGACTTTCGCGCCGTATTCGGCGGCGCGGCGGGCGGTAGCGATGCCGCCGGAACCGCCGCCGATGCAGATGAGGTCGAAGGTTTGCATGAATTGCTCCGTGGTTGGGGGCGGGCATTATAGGGGCGGCGGCAGCGCCTATTTCCCTGCGGCGAGGCTTTTCGCCTTTTCAATCAGGGTCAGGAGTCCGGCGCGCTCGCCATAGGGGTCGTCGCCTTGTGCCGCTTGCGCGAGGCGGTAGATGCCGTCCCAGTCGAGGTTGCCGTTTTGCGCCCCGCCTTTCAGCGCCTGCGCGTAGCTGGCAGCGGCGACGGCGAAGCGGGTCGCTTCACTCGCGTCCGCGAGCGGGATGCTTCGGGCGGGAATGGCGAATTCGAGCAGTTGGCTGTCTGCCGCGCCGGGTTTTTTGTAGCGCAGTTTCAGCCAGCCGTATTCGTCCGTTTTGCCCTGCGGTGCGGCGGTCTTTTGGTAGCGGCTGTCGTCCAGCCAACCCTGCTTGCCCTGCGGGATGATTTCGTAGAGGGCGGTGGCGTTCATGCCCGCGCCGATGTCGCCCGCGTCCACCTTGTCGTTGTTGAAGTCTTCCTGGCGCAGCACACGGTTTTCATAGCCGACCAGGCGATATTCTTTGACGGTCGCCGGGTTGAATTCGACCTGGATTTTCAGGTCTTGTGCAACGGTGGCAAGCGTCGAGGTGAGCTGGCGCACCAGCACTTTTTTCGCTTCATCGAGGCTGTCGATGTAGCTGTAATTGCCGTCGCCCGCGTCCGCCAGTTGTTCCATCAGTTGGTCGTTGTAATTGCCGCTGCCGTAGCCGAGGGTGGTGAGGCTGATGCCGCTTTTTTTCTGCTCGGCGACGTAGGTTTTCAGCGCTTCGGGGTCGCTGATGCCGACGTTGAAATCGCCGTCGGTGGCGAGCAGGATGCGGTTGATGCCGTCAGCGCGGTAGTGTTTTTTCGCAGCGTCGTAAGCCATGCGTAGCGCTTCGCCGCCGGCGGTACTGCCGTCGGCATAAAGGGTTTTCAGCGCGGCGACGATTTTTTCTTTTTCGCTGCCGGCGGTCGGCGGCAGCAATTCTTTGGTAAAGCCGGAATAGGTGATGAGGCTGAGGTGGTCGTCCGGGCGCAGGGCTTCCGCAAAGCGGCAGACGGTTTGCTGCACCAGCGGCAGTTTGTCGGGGGTATCCATCGAGCCGGAGGTGTCGATGAGGAAGACGAGGTTGGCGGGCGGGCGTTTATCGGGGTCGAGGTCGGCCGCCTGCACGCCGATGCGGATGAGTTTGGCATCCGCCTGCCACGGCGAATCAACGGTTTCGGTGTGCACGGCGAAGGGTTTGCCGTCCGTCGGCAGCGGGTAGTGGTAGGCAAAATAGTTGATGATTTCTTCGATACGCACGGCGTCGGCAGGCGGCAGACGGTTTTCTTTTTCGATCATGCGACGCACGTTGCTGTAACTGCCGGTATCGATGTCGATGCTGAAAGTGGAGACAGGATTATCGGCGGTGCGCTGCACGGGGTTGATATCCTGATGCGCGTATTTTTCGGTGTTTTCGGGGGCGGCTGTCGGCACAGCGCGACGGGTAGATATTTCCGGGTGATAGTGGATAGATGGTAGTTCGCGGGTGGCGGCTTCCGGAGCGGGCGCGGGGGCACTATCTCCCATAGCGATTTCATGTCTGATCCCGCGTTTGAAACCGGGGCTTTGGGCGGCAGCAGGCGCACTTTTCATCGCCCTCTGCGGGGCGGGCGCGACGCTGTACGCGATATCGTGTTCACGCGGCGCATCGGCGGGGCGCAGATCGTCGCAGAGACCGGCGGCGTGGGTGATGCCGCAGGCGGCAAGCAGGGAGAGGGGGAGCAGGGCATTTTTCATGAGGATTTCTGTGCAGGTTGAAGAGGTGTGCCGTGTGCCGTCGGGCTTTCGTTCAATCGCTGCCGCCGTCACCGCCATCGCCACCGTCGCCGTCATCCCGGTCGTCAAAAAGGTCATCATCCCGCTCGCGGCGCTGCGGGCTGCCGATGAAGCCGAGCTTTTCGCAGAGGAGATACAAGCCGCCCAGCAACAAAACAAAGAAGAAAGAGGATGAGGCGGCGACAAGATCGTTTGGCATGGTTTTATCCGGTGGCGATGGCGGGCATACAGTACCACCTTTCCCGCCGGGCGGGACAACCGCCCGCGCAGGGCTGGTGTATGATTGCCGCCTTTTCATCGAGCAATTTCAGGAAACCCCATGCAGCCGCACTATCAACCGCAGACCCTCGAAGCCGCCATCCAGCAAAGCTGGGCGGAGAACCGCACCTTTGCAGTCAAAACCGACCCGGCGCGCGAAAAATTCTACTGCCTGTCGATGTTCCCCTACCCCTCCGGGCGGCTGCACATGGGGCACGTGCGCAACTACACCATCGGCGACGTCATCGCCCGCTACCAGCGGATGCTCGGCAAAAACGTGCTGCAACCGATGGGCTGGGACGCCTTCGGCATGCCCGCCGAAAACGCGGCGATGAACCACCAGGTTGCCCCCGCCACCTGGACTTACAGCAATATCGACTACATGAAAAACCAGCTGAAAGCGCTGGGCTTTGCCATCGACTGGTCGCGCGAAATCGCGACCTGCAAACCCGACTACTACCGCTGGGAACAATGGCTCTTCACCCGCCTCTTTAAGAAGGGGCTGATTTACCGCAAAAACGGCACCGTCAACTGGGATCCCGTGGACCAAACCGTGCTTGCCAACGAACAAGTCATCGACGGGCGCGGCTGGCGCAGCGGCGCGCTGGTAGAAAAGCGCGAGATTCCGATGTACTACTTCCGCATCACCGACTACGCCGAAGAACTCCTGCGCGACCTCGATACGCTGGACGGCTGGCCGGAGCGCGTCAAAACCATGCAGCGCAACTGGATTGGCAAATCGCGCGGCATGACCATCCGCTTCGCCCTGCGTGAGGACAGCCGCCAAGGCCTGCCGGACGACCTGCGCCATATTCAGGTGTACACCACCCGCCCCGACACCCTCATGGGCGCGACCTATCTCGCCGTTGCCGCCGAACACCCGCTGGCAACCGCTGCCGCAGAGGACAACCCCGCGCTCGCCGCCTTCATCAACGAATGCAAGGCCGGATCCGTCGCCGAGGCGGATGTCGCCACCATGGAAAAAAAAGGGATGGCGACCGGGCGCTACGTCATCAACCCGCTCAGTGGCGAAGCACTGGAAGTGTGGGTCGCCAACTACGTCCTCTGGGGCTACGGCGACGGTGCGGTCATGGCCGTGCCCGCGCACGACGAACGCGACTTCGCATTTGCCCACAAATACAGCTTGCCCATCAAACAAGTCGTCGCCAAAGACGGCGAACACTACGACCCCGCCGTCTGGCAAGAATGGTACGCCGCGAAAGAAAACACCCGCCTTATCGCGAGCGGCGCCTTTGACGGCCTCGACTTCGCGCAAGCCTTCGACGCCATCGGCGCGGCGCTCGGCAAAAGCGGCGCGGGCGAAGAAAAAACCCAATACCGCCTGCGCGACTGGGGCATCAGCCGCCAGCGCTACTGGGGCTGCCCCATCCCCATCATTCACGACGCCGCAGGGCGCGACCTGCCGGTGGACGACCGCGACCTGCCCGTCGCCCTGCCGGAGAACATTATCCCGGACGGCAGCGGCAGCCCGCTCGCCAAAGACCCCGCCTACTACCAGACGACCGACGCCAACGGCCAGCCCGCGCGGCGCGAAACCGACACCATGGACACCTTCGTCGAATCCAGCTGGTACTTCTTCCGCTACATGTCGCCCAACTACACCGGCGGCATGGTTGCGCCGGAAGACGCCGCCTACTGGCAGGACGTGGACCAATACATCGGCGGCATCGAACACGCCATCCTCCACCTCCTCTACGCCCGCTTCTTCACCAAACTCATGCGCGACGAAGGCCTCGTGCAAGTCAACGAACCCTTCAAACGCCTGCTGACCCAAGGCATGGTGCTCGCCGCGACCTGGTACCGCGAAGACACAAGCGGCAAAAAAACCTGGTACAACCCTGTGGATGTCGAAGCGCAGACCGACGACAAAGGCCGCGTCACCGGCGGCACCCTGATAGCCGACGGCCAGCCCGTGCAATACGGCGGCATGGAAAAAATGTCCAAATCCAAAAATAACGGCGTTGATCCCGAAGCGCTCGTCAAAAAATACGGCGCGGACACCGCCCGCCTCTACACCATGTTCACCGCGCCGCCCGAATCCACCCTCGAATGGAGCGAAAGCGGCGTCGAAGGCGCGCACAAATACCTGCGCCGCCTCTGGAGCTACGCCTACGAGCACCGCGACGCGCTGGACGCCACGCCCGTTGACCCGGCAGCCCTCAACGCCAAACACAAAACCATCCGCCACACCATCCACAGCGAACTGCGTAGCGCCCGCTACGACTATGGCCGCAACCAGTTCAACACCGTTGTCTCCTCGGCGATGAAAATCCTCAACGCCCTCGGCGACATCGACGCCGGGAATAACCGCCTGCGCTACGAAGGCCTGCGCATCCTGCTGCTCGTCCTCGCGCCGATCGCGCCACACATCACCGCTGCCTTGTGGCAGGAGCTCGGTTACACAGGAAACATCCTCGACACGGCCATTCCTGAACCGGACGCAGCGGCGCTGCAACAGGACAACATCACCCTCGCCGTGCAAGTCAACGGCAAACGCCGTGCGGAAATCAGCGTGGCAGCGGAAGCGGATAACGATACCATCATTGCCACCGCCCTCGCCCATCCCGACGTCGCCCGCCACACCGACGGCAAAACGCCGAAGAAGAGCATCGTCGTCGCGGGCAAACTGGTGAACCTCGTCGTCTGATACCCGCTTTCTGCACCAAAAAAATCCCGCTGCGGCGGGATTTTTTATGCGACGGGTGCGTCAATGATGCCCGCGCAGATAAAGGATGCGGCCGTCGCCGCCGCTGATAATCATGCGGCAGGCGGGGCTTTCGATGCCGTAGCAGCCGTTTTCCTCGGCGATGACAAGCGGCGCGGTCGGCAGGTGGTGGCGGGCAAGGATGGCGGCGGCAAAGCGGCGGGCGTCGTGAATGGTGGGCAGGAGGCGCATGGTTCAGTCCTCTTTTTTGGCTTTCAGGTTGTACCAGTCGAAGTGGCGCGTGCCGTACATGGTCGCGGCAAGCGCGGCGAAGAGCAGCAGGCTGCCGGCGAGCAGGGTGTACTCGCGGCTTTGCAGCAGGAGGTAGAGCACGGCGTAGGCGAGCGCGAGGATGCCGCCGAGGGTCAGGGCGCGCGGGGCGCTGCCGAGCACGGCGCTGAGGTAGCCCGTGATGAGGCCGTTGCAGGCCAGCGCGGCGAGGGCGTAAGCGGCAGCGAAGCCGAGATACTCGCCGAGCGAGAGCAGGAGCAGATAGAAGACGCAGACCGCCGCGCCGACGAGGAAGTATTGCACGGGGTGGATGCGCAGGCCGCGCAGGGTCTCGAAGAGGAAGCAGCCGCCGAAGGTGATGAGCAGGAAGAGGACGGCGTATTTGCTGCTGCGCTCGGTGAGGCGGTAGAGGTCGAGGCGGTTATCCAGGGTTTGCGCGGCACGGGACGGGCTGTCCACCTGGCTGACGCGCTCGCGCGCATCGGCGGCGTAATGCTCGCGGTCGTTGATGAGGCCGCTGAGCAGCTGCACGGCAATCAGCAGGATGGCGCTGATGGCGGCGATGAGGATGAGTTTTTGCGTGGTGTTTTCCATGCGGGTTTTCCGGTGGGGGTGTGGCGTTAGTGTCGCGCTGTCGGCCCCGCCGTGCTTGAAGGCTGCGTGAAGTGTCGGTGAATTTTCGCGCGGCAGGGTGATGAGGGCGGCGACGGCGTGCAGCAGGGCAAGGAAGGCGGCGGGATACATGATGGCGGTGCTGTTGGGGCGGGTGCCGGTCATGAGCATAAAAGCGATGAGGACGGCACCCCAGACGCAGACACCGCTGGCGGCGGCAAGTAGCAGGCCGCGCGGGTCGGCATAAGCGCGGCAGCGGGCGAGGCAAACACCGCTGAGCATGGCGGGGACGAGGTAGAGCAGGGTGGCGGTGCCGGAGAAGACGACGGTTTCCCGCGTGCCGGCACCGATAAAGGGCAACAGGATGAGTGCGGCGAGCAGGATGCCGAGGCAGGCGGTGAGGGTGAAGCGGCCGGTGATGCCGCCGGGATAGGGGGTTTGATCAGACATGACAGGCTTCCGGTGAAGGGGAAACCAGTATGGCGCGGCACGCTCGGCGCTGTGTGAAGCGGCGGTGAAGTATGCGGGGATTTTTGCGGGGATTTTGCCGCCGCAGGCGGGGGAAGGGTTTTCCTGCATGCACCCGGCTTCTTGACGGGCGCTGTTTGTCGCGTACGCAGGAAACGCCTATAAAAAAACCGCCGTTGGTCGGACGGCGGTTGGGGCAGGCGGCGGATCAGCGGCGGCAGCGGGTGAGGTCGTGGCTTTCGCGGTCTTCCAGAATGAGGCGGTGCGCATTGAGGAAGATGATGTTGGAGGCCACGGTCTGCTGCGGTTTGCCGTTGACGTCGCGGGCGATGTTTTCCGCCGCCTGCCGCAGCAGCGGGGCGGTTTTCGCGGCGGTAGCCAGATGCGGCTTGATGGTTTCGATGAGGACGTTTTCATCGCTGCGCTGCCAGTTGCCGTCCGAGACGTAGATGAAGTAGAGGCGGGCAGGCGGGTTTTCCTTGCCGTGGATGCGTACTTCGAGGGTGCCTTCGCCGTGCAGGGTGCCGTCTTCTTTGTGCTGCCAGCGGGTGTTGTCGATGAAGATCAGGTAGTTGTTGCCGTATTGCTGGTAGCTGACGGTGCGGCATTGCCAGTCGCCGCTGACGGCGACCGGCGGCGCGGCAAATGCCGCCTGGGCGAGGAGGATGAATGCGGCGAGGAGTCGCTTCATGGAGGTTTTCCTTTGTTGTTTTTTAACAGATGGTAATTATACTGCTTCCCCGCCGCCGCTGTGGTTTTGCCCACTGGCACCGGCGGGGAAGCGTATTTCAGGACAGTGCCTGCAAGGCTTCCTGCGCGGCGGCAAAGCCTTGTGCGGCAGCTTTTTCAAACCAGCCTTTCGCCGCGTCAGGGTCTGCCGCGACGCCGAGGCCTTCGCGGTAGAGGATGCCGAGGTTGGTCTGCGCTTCGGGGTCGCCGCCTGCGGCCGACTGCTCCCAGTAGGTGCGCGCCTTGCCGTAGTCGCGGGCGACGTCGATGCCGCGCGCGTAGCGGATGCCGAGGGCGTTCTGCGCGCCGCTGTGGCCCGCAGCGGCGGCTTTTTCCAGCCAGAGCAGGGCGGTGGCGGGGGTCGGCGGCAGGTCGAGTTCTTCGCTGTGGCCGTAGAGGATGCCGAGGCCGTATTGCGCGGCGGCGTGCCCCTGCAAGGCGGCTTTCTCAAACCATTCGCAGGCTTTTTTGTTGTCCTGCGTCGTGCCTTCGCCGTGCAGGTAGCAGACGGCGAGGTGGTTCTGCGCGTCGGCGTTGCCCTGTTCGGCAGCGGTTTTCCACCACTGCCAGGCCTGGGCGGGGTCCGGCGCGACGCCGAGGCCGTCGTGGTAGAGCCGGGCGAGGTTGTTTTGCGCGGTGGCATCGCCCCGGGCGGCGGCCTGTTTCCAGTAGTCGTGGGCTTTTTTGTAGTCCTGCACCACGCCTTCGCCGCTCGCATAGAGGACGCCGAGGTTGCGCAGGGCGTCGTTGTCGCCCTGGGCGGCGGCTTTTTCAAACCATTGCCGCGCCTTGTCGAGGTTCTGTTCGCCACCTTCGCCGTTGTAGTAGTACAGGGCGAGGACGCTTTGCGCTTCGGCATCGCCGCGTTCGGCCGCCTGGGTGTACCAGTCGCGCGCTTTGGCGTGGTCCTGGCTGACGCCGAGACCGCCGCCGTAGAGACGGCCGAGCAGGGTTTGCGCGGCGGCAATGCCCCGGGCGGCGGCCTGTTCGCACCATGTCCGCGCGGCGGCGTAGTCCTGCGCGACGCCGAGGCCGCCCGCATAAAGCAGGCCGAGCTGGTATTGCGCTTCCGCGTCCTGTTGCGCGGCGGCTTTTTCCCACCATGCGCGTGCCTTGCCGTAGTCCTGCGCGACGCCGTCACCGGCGGCATAGTGGCTGCCGAGGGCGGTTTGCGCGGCGGCGCAGCCCTGCGCGGCGGCTTTTTCCTGCCAGGCGTACGCGGTTGCGCTGTTTTTCGCCACGCCCTGCCCGCGCAAATAGAGATTGCCGAGTTGGTGCTCGGCTTCGGCATCCTGCTGGGCGGCGGCTTTTTCCAGCCATTCGCGCGCGTTGTCGTAGGCGGCGGCGGCGAGGCAGACCTCGCCGAGCTGGCGCTGCGCGGCGGCATCACCGCTTTTGGCGAGGGTTTCCAGCAGGCGGCGCACGGTGGCACTGTCATGCTGCGCGCGCGCCTGTTCAATCTGGCGGCGGAGGACGGCCGGGTCGTCGCTGCGCCCGAAGAGTTTGCTGAGGAGGCTCATGATTTTTTCCTTATGTTGCGGTTACTTGGGGAGGACTTCGCTGTTGCGCCAGGCGGCGAGCGCGGCTATGTGTTCGGGGCCGATGCCGCAGCAGCCGCCGATGATGTCCGCCCCGGCGGCGCGCCAGCTCTTGGCGAGGGCGAGATAGGCAGCGGGGCTGAGGTCGGCGCGGATGTCGTCCAGGCCGTCGTTGGCGGGCAGGGCGGCTTCGTCGGCGTCGTGCGCGCAGAAGGCGTTGGCATAGACGCCGAGGCGCATCGGGCTGCCCGCCGCATCGAGGGCGGCGCGGGCGGCGGCGACGGCGTCCGCCATGATTTCGGGGTGGCTGCAATTAAAGAGCAGGGCGTCGGTGCCGAGGCCGGTGACGGTGGCGACGGCGGCGGCGATGGTTTCGCCGCTGCGCAGGCACGGCGGGTGGGCGGGGTGTTCGTCGTCGAGGGTGAAGGAGGCCCAGAAGGGGCGGTCGTGCGGCGCGAGCGCGTGCAGGGCGCGCACTTCGGCGGTGCTGCTTTGGGTTTCCGCCAGCCACAGGTCGGCGTAAGGTGTTTGTCCGTCAATGAGCGGGCGGGCGATGGCCGGGGCCCGGGCGGCGTCGAAGAGGTCGGGGCGGTAGGAGCCGAAGAGCGGCGGCAGTGAGGCAGCAACGCGCACTTTTTTGCCGCTGTCGCTGACGGCCTGCCGCGCCAGTTGTCCGGCAAGGGCGGCGAGTGTGCCGCCTTGCGTGCGGAAGTCGTCGGCCCCGATGTGGAAGGGGACGAGGGCGTAGCTGTTGGTGGTGATGATGTCGGCACCGGCGTCGATGTAGGCGCGGTGCACGGCGGCGACGGCGGACGGCTGCCGCATCAGCGCCAGCGCCGACCACTGCGGCTGGGCAAAGGGCGCGCCCCGGCGCAGCAGTTCGCGGCCCATGCCGCCGTCGAGGATGAGGAGGGGTTGTGGCATCGGGATTCCTTGCGGTGGTGGTTGGTGTCCTTATTATAAAGGTGGCAATAAAAAACGGCGGTTGCCCGCCGTTTTTTGCTGTCCGCAAGCGCCGTTATTGCGCCGCCTGTCCATCCGCTGCCGTTTCCTCCGCCTGCTGTTTGGCAACAAAGGCCTGCGCGTCGGCGAGGGTGCCGAGGTTGGTGACTTTTGTGTAGCCGAGGCCGGTCAGCGTTTCCTGCGCGACACCGGCGCGACGACCGCTGCGGCAGTACACGTAAATATCAGCGTCTTTGTCAGCGGTCACTTCGCTGATTTTTGCTGCCACGTCTTCCACCGGGATGTTGACGGCGCCGTCGGCGTGGGCTTCGGCGTATTCTTCCGGGCTACGCACGTCGATGAGGTAGGTTTCCGCCCAGGCACCGAGGACAGGTGCGGCAAAGAGGGCGGCGAGAAGGGTTTTTTTGAGCATGGCGGGTTCTCCGTCCGGTTGATGAAGGCGGCGATTGTAGTGAGCGGGAAAGCCGCCTGCCAGCGGGGTTTGGCGCATTTTTCTGCGCGCCCGTCGCGTGTTGCCCTTGCAGGGTGAAGGCAGTACCATAGCCGACCTTCTTCATTTGTAATGTTTTTATCATGTTTAATAAAGAAATGACCATCACGGGCTTTGATGACGAACTGGCGACCGCGATTGCCGCCGAAGCCCTGCGGCAGGAAACGCATATCGAGCTGATTGCTTCGGAGAATTATGCCAGTCCGCGCGTGATGGAAGCGCAAGGCTCTTGTCTGACCAACAAGTACGCCGAGGGCTACCCCGGCAAGCGTTATTACGGCGGCTGCGAGCACGTCGATGTCATCGAGACGCTTGCCATCGAGCGCGCCAAGACGCTTTTCGGCGCGGATTATGCCAATGTGCAGCCGCATTCCGGCTCGCAGGCGAATGCCGCCGTCTTCCTCGCCCTGCTCAATGCGGGCGACACGGTGCTCGGCATGGATCTCGGTCACGGCGGCCATTTGACGCACGGCTCGCCGGTCAGCTTTTCCGGCAAGCTCTACCACGCCGTTCACTACGGCCTCGACCTGAAAACCGGCCTGATCGATTACGACGCCATGCAGCGCATCGCCAGCGAAACCCGGCCGAAGATGATTATTGCGGGCTTTTCCGCTTATTCGCAGGTGCTGGATTTCCAGCGCTTCCGCGAGATTGCCGACAGCGTCGGCGCGTATCTCGTGGTGGACATGGCGCATGTCGCCGGGCTGGTCGCCGCCGGGCTGTACCCCAACCCGGTGCCGATTGCCGATGTCGTTACCTCCACTACGCACAAAACCCTGCGCGGTCCGCGCGGCGGCCTCATCCTCGCCCGCGCCAACGAAGAGCTGGAGAAGAAGCTCAATTCCGCCATCTTCCCCGGTGTGCAGGGCGGCCCGCTGATGCAGGTGATCGCAGCGAAAGCGGTTGCCTTCCTCGAAGCGCTGGATCCAGCTTTCACCAAATACCAGGAACAGGTGCTAGATAACGCCAAGGCGATGGTGAAAGTCTTCCTCGCGCGTGGCTACGATATTGTCTCGGGCGGCACCAAGAACCACCTGATGCTGCTCAACCTCGTCAGCAAAAATATCACTGGCCGCGCCGCCGACGCCGCCCTGTCGCGCGCGCATATCACCGTCAACAAAAACGCCGTGCCGGACGACCCGCAGCCGCCCTTCGTCACCAGCGGCATCCGTATCGGCACCCCGGCGATTACCACGCGCGGCTTCAAGCAGAACGAAGCAAAACAGGTCGCCACCTGGATCTGCGACATTCTGGATGACATCGACAACGAAGAAACCATTCTCGCCGTGCGCGAAAAAGTCGGCCGCCTCTGCGCCGAATTTCCGGTGTACGCCTGACGGGGACGCGCCTTGCACTGCCCCATCTGCCACCGCCCCGACACCCGCGTCGTCGATTCGCGCCTCATCGCCGACGGCAGCAAAATCCGCCGCCGCCGCGAATGCATCAACCCCGACTGCGCCACCCGCTTCACCACCTACGAAACCGCAGAACTGTCGCTGCCGATGGTGGTCAAGCAGAACGGCGAGCGCCAGGCCTTCTCGGCGGAAAAACTGCGCAACGGCCTCCTGCGCGCCATCGAAAAACGCCCGGTCAGCGCCGACAAAATCAACCGCCTCATCGAAGACATCGAAAACCGCCTGCGCGTCGGCGGCGAGCGGGAAATCGCCTCGCGCAAACTCGGCGACTGGGTCATGCAGGGGCTGAAAACCATCGACCACGTCGCCTACATCCGCTTCGCCTCCGTGTACCTCAGCTTTCAGGACGTGGAAGCCTTCATCAACACCATCGCCGAACTGCGGCAAGACTAGCCGCCATGCACGACGATACCCGCCGGATGCGGCGCGCGCTGGAACTCGCGCGGCGCGGCCTCTACACCACCTCCCCCAACCCGCGCGTCGGCTGCGTCCTCGTCAAGAATGACGCCGTCGTCGGCGAAGGCTGGCACCAGTACGCGGGCGAGGCGCATGCCGAAGTCCGCGCCCTGCGCGCAGCGGGCGACGCCGCCCGTGGTGCCACCGCCTACATCACCCTCGAACCCTGCGCCCATCACGGCCGCACCCCGCCCTGCGCCGACGCCCTCATCGCCGCCGGCATCGCCCGCGCCGTCGTCGCCTGCCGCGACCCCAACCCGCTCGTCGCCGGGCAAGGCATCGCCCGCCTGCGCGCCGCCGGGGTTGCCGTCACGGAAAACATCTGTGCCGCCGAAGCCGCCGCCCTCAATTGCGGCTTCTTCCGCCGCATCAGCAGTGGCCGCCCCTTCGTCACCCTCAAACTCGCCGCCTCGCTCGACGGCCGCACCGCGCTGGCAAACGGCGACAGCCAATGGATCACGGGCGCAGCGGCGCGGCTCGACGCCCACCAGCAGCGCCTTGCCGCCGACGCCGTCATCGCCGGCACCGGCAGCATCATCGCCGACAACGCCCGCCTCACCGCGCGCTACCCCACCGACCTGCCCGCCCGCCAGCCGCTGCGCGTCATCATCGACAGCCAACTGCGCACCCCGCCCACCGCCGCCGTTTTCAGCGAGAACAGCCCCATCCTCATCGCCTGCGGCGAAGCGGCGGGCGCGCCCGCCTACCCCGCCCATGCCGAACTGCTGCGCCTGCCGCTCGCCGACGGCCATGTGCCGCTGCTCGCGCTGCTCGACGCGCTGGGGCGGCGCGGCATCAACAACGCGCTCGTCGAGGCAGGCGCGGGACTGGCGGGTGCCTTCCTGCGCGCGCAACTGGCCGATGAAATCCTCTACTACCTCGCGCCCTGCCTGCTCGGCCCGGATGCCCGCCCGCTGGCCGCCCTGCCGCCGCTCACTGACCTCTCTGCTAAAATGCAGTACACCATCACCGATACCACCCCGCTAGGCCCTGACCTGCGCCTCACCCTCACCCCAGAAAACCCATGTTCACAGGCATCATAGAAACCACCGGCACCCTGCGCGCCGCCGACAGCCACGGCGACGACAGCACCCTCACCATCGCCTCCCAGGCATTTGATTTTGCCCGCTGCGCCCCGGGCGACAGCATCGCCGTAAACGGCGTCTGCCTCACCGCCACCGCCCTCGGCGCGGACAGCTTCAGCGCCGACGTCTCCGCCGAGACCCTGCGTCTTACCACCCTCGGCGACCTCAACCCCGGCGATGCCGTCAACCTCGAACGCGCCCTGACCCTTGCCACCCCGCTCGGCGGCCACCTCGTCAGCGGCCACGTGGACGGCGTCGGCGAACTCATTGACCGCGTCCCCGAAGCGCGCAGTGAGCGCCTCACCATCGCCGCGCCGCGCGCGCTGATGCGCTACATCGCGGCGAAAGGTTCCATCACCGTGGACGGCATCAGCCTCACCGTCAACGGCGTGGATGGCGACACCTTCCACGTCAACATCGTGCCGCACACCCAGGCGCGTACCACCCTTGCCGACGTGCGCCCCGGTGCACACGTCAACCTCGAAGTGGACCTCATCGCCCGCTACCTCGAACGCCTGCTGCACGCGCCCGCCACAAACGGCCTCACCCTCGACACCCTACGCCAACACGGATACTAAAATGCCCCTCAACAGCACCCAAGAAATCATCGACGACCTGCTCGCCGGCAAAATGGTCATCCTCATGGACGACGAAGACCGCGAAAACGAAGGCGACCTCATCATGGCCGCCGAACACATCACCCCCGAAGCCATCAACTTCATGACCAAATACGGGCGCGGCCTCGTCTGCCTCACCATCACCCAGGCGCGCAACGACCAGCTCAACCTCTGGCCGCAATCGCGGCACAACACCTCGCCGTACCACACCGCCTTCACCGTCTCCATCGAAGCCGCCGAAGGCGTGACCACCGGCATCAGCGCCGCCGACCGCGCCCGCACCATTCACGCCGCGACCGCCAAAAATGCCCGCCCCGAAGACCTCGTCCAGCCCGGACACATCTTCCCCATCGTCGCGCGCGAAGGCGGCGTTCTCGTCCGCGCCGGGCACACCGAAGCCAGCACCGACCTCGCCCGCCTGGCCGGTCTCGAACCCGCCGCCGTCATCGTCGAAATCCTCAAAGAAGACGGCTCGATGGCGCGCCGCCCCGAACTCGAAATCTTCGCCGCCGCACACAACATCAAGATCGGCACCATCGCCGACCTCATCGCCTACCGCCTCGAACGCGAGCAGACCATCGCCCGCATCGCCCAATGCGAACTGCCGACCGAATACGGCACCTTCACCCTCACCGCCTACCAGAACATCTACGACAACGACCGCCTGCACTACGCCCTGAGCAAAGGCAAAATCCAGGCGGCGCGGCCGACCTTCGTCCGCGTTCACGTGCAAAACACCCTCGGCGACCTCTTCCACGCTCGCCTCAGCGAACGCACCCACAGCCTGCAAAGTGCCCTGCAACGCCTCGCGCAAGAACCGGACGGCATCATCGTCGTCCTTGATGAAGCCGAAAACAACAACGACATATTGAGCCGCATGGTCGCCTTCACCCACAACAACCCACCGCCGAAGCGCCCGCAAGAACAAGACCTGCGTACCTACGGCATCGGCGCACAAATCCTCATCGACCAGGGCGTCGGCAAAATGCGCCTGCTCTCCGCGCCGTACAAACTCACCGGCATCTCCGGCTACCAGCTCGAAGTGAGCGAATACCTCAGCGAATAAACCTGAGAAGCCGCCAAGCGAGACAACCACGCGGATTTCCCCCCCTTAACAAACCCACAAGGAAAACACCATGACCTCTAACGACGTCAACCGCCTTGAAGGCGACTACATCCTCGACAGCGCGCGCTACGCCATCATCTGCTCGCGCTTCAACGACTTCATCGTCAACAAACTCGAAGCCGGTGCCATTGACGCCCTGAAACGCCACGGCACCGAGCTGACCAACATCGACGTCGCCTACGTCCCCGGCGCACTCGAACTCGGCATCGCCGCGCAGCGCCTCGCCGCAACCGGCCGCTACGACGCCATCATCGCCCTCGGCGCCGTCATCAAAGGCGCGACCGCACACTTCGACATCGTTATCGGCGAAAGCGCCAAAGCGCTCAGCAGCGTCGCCCTCAAACACGACCTCCCCGTCATCAACGGCGTGCTGACCACCAACAACATCGAACAGGCCGTCGAACGCGCCGGCACCAAAGCAGGCAACAAAGGCGCCGAAGCGGCACTGGTCGCCATCGAAATGGTCAGCCTGCTGCGCCAGATCGGCTGAACCGCATAAACTCTTTCCCGCCGGCCACCCATCCGCAGGCGGGATAGCCGCGCTGTTTCCGCAGCGCGGCTTTTTCGTTGCCGGGGTTTGTGAATGCCGGACATGAAAAAGGGCGTGCCGCGCACGCCCTGTGGTGTTGCTGCCACCCGGCGGTCAGTGAATCTGGCTGCCGATGACGCCGCCCAGCGCGGCCCCGCCGAGAATCGCGCCGGTATCGCCGCCGATCATGCTGCCGGCGGCACCGCCGACGGCGGCACCGATGGCGGTATTGCGTTGTGCCGGGGTCAGGCTGCTGCACGCGGTGAGGGAAGCGAGCAGGGTAAGGGCAAGGATGCCTTTGTTCAGTACGGATTTCATGAGCGTCTCCATGTAAGTGCGGTCTGCACGAATGTGCGCGCTAAGTATCGCACAGCACCGCGCGCGCAAAGCTGAACGCTGTCTTACTTTTCCGCAAGCCGGATTACGGCGTCATGGGTTCGACGGCGATGGCGGCGGGTTCCGGCGCTTCCCTGATGATGCCGTGTTCTTTGAGGAAGGCGGCGAAGCGGCGGTAGCGGGCATTGTCCAGCGCGCCGGGGCGCAGGGCGAGGCGGCGCAGGGTGTCGCGGTAGGCGCGGCGGTTCAGTTCGTCGTCAAGATCGGGCCTGGCCTTGATGATGCTCTGCCAGGCTTCGTCGGGATGGTTCAGGGTGTATTGGGTCGCGCTTTCCAGCGCCCGGTTGAGGCGGGCGCTGCGGTCGGCGTCGTATTGTTCGCGGTTCGCAACGAGGATGAGTTCGTCGTAGGCGGGAATGCCGTGTTCTTCGAGGTAGTAAGCGCGGCCGGGGTGGCCGTCGAGGGTCATTTGCGTCAGCTCGAAGTTGCGCATGCCGCCGATGGTGGCGTCCACTTGCCCGCTGATGAGCGCGGGGTTGAGGTTCCAGTTGACGTTGACGAGTTCGACGTCGGCAGGCGCGAGGCCGTCGTTCGCGAGCAGGCCGTGCAGGATGGCTTCGTCCACACCGGCGACGCTGTAACCGATTTTTTTGCCTTTGAGGTCGGCGATGCGGCGGATGTCGCTGTCGGCGCGGACGATGAGGCTGTTGAGCGGGGTGGCGATGAGGGTGGCGGTGCGGATGAGCGGCAGGCCTTCCTGGTGGTGCAGGTAGAGTTGCGGCTGGTAGCTGACGGCGTAGTCGGCTTTGCCGGCGGCGACGAGTTTCGGCGGCAGCGACGGGTCGGAGGGTTCTTCGAGGGTGATGTCGAGACCGTTTGCGGCAAAGTAGCCGCGTTCCTGCGCGATGATGAGTGCGGTGTGGTTGGGGTTCAGGAACCAGTCGAGGATGATGGTGGCTTTGTCGGCGGCGCTCGCGTGGAGGGCGGCGGTGGCGAGGACGAGGATCAGGATGAGGTGTTTCATGAGGGTTTTCCGGTTAGTCAGGAGACGGGTTGCCAGCGGATGAGGCGGTTGAGGAAGCGGTCGGTGGCGGTGTAAAGGCCGAGGGTGATGATGACGAGGACGGTCAGGGCGGCGAAGAGCAGGGCACTCTGGCTGCGCGCGTTGGCGTAGGTCATGAGATAGCCGAGGCCTTTGCTGCCGCCGACCCATTCGCCGATGACGGCGCCGATGGGGGCGATGGCGACGGCGACGCGCAGTCCGGAGGCAAAGGAAGGCAGGGCGGCGGGCAGGCGGATGTGGATGAGGGTGCGCCACGCGTTTGCCCCCATGCTGTGCGCGAGGTCGAGGTAGCCGGGCGGGGTACGGCGCAGGCCGTCGTAGGCGGCGGTAGTGATGGGAAAGTAGATGATGAGCACGGTCATGAGGATTTTCGGCAGGATGCCGAAGCCGAACCACAGGGTCAGGAGCGGGGCGAGGGCATAGACGGGGATGGCTTGCGAGGAGACGAGCAGCGGCGCGAGCAGTTCGCGCAGGAGGCGGCTGTATTGCAGGGCAAGCGCGGTGAGGCTGCCGAGGGCGGTGCCGATGAGCAGGCCGAGGCCGATTTCGCCGAGGGTGATGGCGGCGTGGGTGAGCAGTTGCGCGCGGGCGCTGTATATTCTGGCGAAGACGGCGGCGGGCGGCGGCAGGATGTAGGGCGGCGCGGCGAGGGTGGCGAGTTGCCACAGGGCGAGCAGGACGGCGGTTACGGCGCAGGTTTTGCCGAGGCGGCGGACGAAGGTCATGTGCCGAGTTCCTCCATGAGTTGCGCGGGGTCGCGGCCCGGCGGCTGAGCGTGCAGGCCGGTTGTGTCGAGGATGTAGAGGTGGTCGGCGAGGCGCAGCGCTTCGCCGGGGTCGTGGGTAATCATGATGACGGTTTTATCCGTGAGCAGGCGCAGGGCGAGGTCTTGCAGTTGTTTGCGGGTAACGGCATCGACGGCGGAGAAGGGTTCGTCCATCAGGAGCAGGGGGCGATTTTCGTAGAGGGTGCGGGCGAGGGCGACGCGCTGCCGCTGCCCGCCGGAGAGTTGCGCGGGCCATTTGCCGGCGTGGGCGGCTAGGCCGACTGCGGCAAGCAGGGCATCCGCGCGCGGCAAATCAGGCGGTTCGCCGCGCAGGGTTGCGCCGAGGGTGGTGTTGGCGAGCGCCGTGCGCCACGGCAGGAGGTCATCCTGCTGCGCCATCAGGCTGTACGGCGGGCGGGTGATGTGGCCGTCATAAGCGGTGAGACCGGCAATGGCGCGCAGCAGGGTGGTCTTGCCCACGCCGCTTTTGCCGAGGATGAGGTGGCGGCGCCCGGCGGCGAAGGTGTGGCTGAGGTCGCGGATGATGACCGTGCCGCCGTATTGCACGCCGAGCCGGGCGAGGGTGATATCCACATTCACCACCAGCGGTGGAAATGGTGCAGCGGGCCGTGGCCGTGCCCGACGTGCAGGCGGTCGGCGGCGGCGATGGCGGCGCTGATGTAGTCCTTCGCCGCCTGCACCGCTTCGTGCAGCGGCAGGCCTTTGGCCAGTCCGGCGGTGATGGCGGCGGAGAGGGTGCAGCCGGTGCCGTGCGTGTTTTTACCCGGATAACGGGCGGCAGTGAGCCAAGTGGCACCGGCGGCGGTGAGGAGCAGGTCGTCGCTGCCGTCACCGGCGAGATGCCCGCCTTTGAGCAGCACCGCGCCGCAGCCGAGCGCGAGCAGGTCGGCGGCGGCCTGCGCCATGTCGGCGCGCGTGGTAACGGCACGGCCGAGCAGCTCGCCCGCTTCGGGCAGGTTGGGGGTGATGAGGGTGGCGCGCGGGATGAGGCGTTCGCGCAGGGTGGCAATGGCGGCATCCGCCAGCAGCCGGTCGCCGCTTTTCGCGACCATCACCGGGTCGATGACGAGATACGGCGGGGCGTAGGCGGCGAGGCGGTCGGCGACGGCGTCGATAGTGGCGCTGTCGCCCAGCATGCCCGTTTTCACCGCCTGCGGCGGCAGGTCGGTAAAAACGGCGTCCAGCTGGGCGCGGATGAGGGCGGGGCTGACGGCTTCGGCGGCGGTAACGGCGCGGGTATTCTGCGCGGTAACGGCGGTGATGACGGAGGCGCCATAGACGCCGAGAGCGGAAAAGGTTTTGAGGTCGGCCTGGATACCGGCACCGCCGCCGGAATCGGAGCCGGCGATGGTGAGGGCGATGGCTGTGCGGGTCATGCAGGTTCCCTGTGACTGGATGAATAAAAACGGGAACCGGCAGGCGGTGCCTTGTTCCCTCCGACGGTACTAACCGTTTCAGGTTCTACGGGTATTTCTCAGTTCCCGCCACCCCGGAAGGCAGGGGAACACCCCGACAAGCGGCACGGATTATATAGCGCGCCCGCCGCATGAAAAAGCCCCGCATCGCGGGGCTTTGCCTTATCCGAACAGGCTCGCGTCCGGCTCCTTGCCGCCGACGATTTTCGGGTTGAGTTGGTACATTTCGTGCAGGAATTGCAGGATTTCCGCACTGATGTCTTTCGCACGCACGGCGGTCAGCGCGGAATGCCCGAAGGCGCGTTCCAGCGCGGGCACGGGCGCAGGCATGTAGTTGGCGGCGATTTCCGCCGCGCTTTTGTTGTTGGCGGCGACCCAGTCCACGGCGGCAAGCAGGTCTTTGTCCAGCGCGGCAAGAAACGCGGCCTGCTCTTTGGCAGCGGTTTCCGATACCAGCAGCCCCGCCTGGGCAATGCCGTTCTTGCCGCCAAAGTATTCGTTCCAGCTGTGGTCCAGCGAGAAACTACGCTGCACCTCCACACCTTCCTGTTTGCCTTTGAGGATGGAAGCGCTGGCGAGCGGTTCGGGCAGCAGGGCGTTGGGGAAGTCTTTTTGCAGGAAGAGGGTCACGGCTTCCGGCGGCGTGGCGGTGTAGGTAACGAGGTTCGCAAGATCGATGCCCGCCCGCTTGGCGAGGATTTGCAGCACGAGGTCGGGCATGTCGCCCTTGAACGGCATGACGATTTTCTGCCCGGCGAGGTCCTTGATGCCGGCGATGGTTTTGCCTTTGCTCATCACGGCGAGCAGGCCGCGCGTCATGATGTTGTGCAGGATGACGGGCTGGCCCTGCGCGCGCAGGTTGGCGGCGACGTAGCTGGGCACGATGCTGATTTCGATGCTTTTGTTCAGCAGACCCGCGCGCAGTTGGTCGGGGCTGCTCCAGCTTTTCACGGTGAAGGGGCGGATTTTGCGCGCCTCGCCCATCTCGGCGGCGACGGCGAGCAGCACGGTCGGCGTAACCGGCGGCCCCCACAGGGTAAAGGTGCTGTCGGCGGCGCGCAGCGGCAAGGCAGTGGCAGCAAGGGCGGCAGCGGTGGCGCTGATGAATTGGCGGCGTTTCAACATAGGGATGCTCCGGTGTGAATGTCCGGGACATTATAGGAATGGCGGCAGCAAATAGGAATGATTCCTGTCAATGGCCTTGACAGGCATTGGGCATAAAAAAAGCGCCTTGCGGCACTTCTCTGTTGATGGGGTGGGTGATGGGAATCGAACCCACGACCTCCGGAATCACAATCCGGCGCTCTAACCATCTGAGCTACACCCACCATTGTTTGTTATGGCGCACCCGACAGGACTCGAACCTGTAACCTACGGCTTAGAAGGCCGTTGCTCTATCCGGTTGAGCTACGGGCACTTAACCTTGCTGGTCGGAGTAGAGGGATTTGAACCCCCGACCCCCTGGTCCCAAACCAGATGCGCTACCAGACTGCGCTATACTCCGACGCGGGATGAGGCGCGCATTCTAGTGAGCGCCCCCCGCATCGTCAAGCGCTTTCTCGGCGGCTACGAGGCGGGCGCGCCGTCGCTACCGCTGTCGGGCAGGTTGCTGAGATCGTCGGGTTTGGCGGCGGGTGGCGGGGCGGCGGATTTTTCCACAACCGGCGCGGCGGGGGCGGGTTTCTCTTCCGGCGCATGGCGGATGTGCAGCGGCGGCGCGTTGCCGTCCTTGTCCTGGCCGAAATACACTTCCATATGCGGGAAAGGCATCTCGATGCCCGCCGCGTCGAAATACATCTTCACCAGACGGTTATAGGCGCGGCCGACCGCCCACTGATCGCCCGGCGTCGTCTTGATCGACACGCGCAGCATCACCGCGCTGTCAGCGAGCTGGGAAACCCCCTGAATATTAATCGGTTCCAGAATGTAGCGTTTCATCTCGCCCTTGACCAGCTCGTTGAACGCCGCGCGCAGCTGCTCCATCGCCTCATCCACATTCTCGCGGTAAGCGATGCCGTATTCGGCAATATGATTGGCGTGGCCGCGCATATAGTTCGACACCCGCGTCACATTGGAAAACGGAATCAGGTGATACGTCCCCGAACTGTCGCGGATGCCGACCGAGCGGATGCCCACCTGCTCGGCGCGGCCGGTGATGCCGTCCACCGTGACAATATCGCCGGTATTGATGGCATTCTCGATCTGGAAAAAAATCCCGGTAATCACGTCCTTTACCAGCGTCTGCGCGCCGAAACCGACCGCGAGGCCGAACACCCCGGCGCCGGCAATCAGCGGGCCGATATTGATGCCGACCTCCGTCAGCACCATCAGCGCGGCGCAGGCGAACACCACTACCGCCCAGCCGCTGCGCAGCAGCGACAACAGCGTCTGCGTCCGCACCCCCGGCGCGCCGCCGCCGATTTCCGGACTCAAAAACCGCTCGATCCACACTACCGACACCAGCCACACCACTACCGCCACCGCCAGAATCAGGCAGACATTCCAGAAGCGGGCGAGCAGGGCGTGGCCAAGCGCCGACTGCTCCCACGCCGCCACATCCACCACATGCCATGTCGCAAGCAACTCGACAAACACCAGCCACACCAGCACCAGCCGCACGAGGCGCAGCGCCAGCGGCACAAAAAAATTCAGCCGCTTTTCCAGCCCGGGCAGACGCCGCGCCATATCCGACGCAAAACGGATGGGGCGGCGAATCCACTGCGACAACAACATCGACGCCAACAGCCCGCCGCCGACCAATAACAGCGAATACAGCGTGCCGCGCAGCACGAACGGCAGCGACTTCTCGCCGCTGAGCAGCGTCAACACCAGCAACATCGAAAAATACACAATCGCCAGCCAGTGCCACAGCGGGGCGAGCACCCGCAGCGCGCCGGAAAAAATCGCACTCTCCGCACCATCCGCCGCCTGACGCAGCGCGAGGCGCACCGCCGTGCGCTGGCGGATGACCACCACCACACCATAAAAAAACGCACACAACGCCAGCAGCGCCGAAAACACCTGCCCCAGCGACGGCGACAAAAAAATCTTGATCAGCGGCAACACCACTAAATACCCATAACCGAGCAACTGCACCAGCGTCGCAAACCAGCGGTTCCAGAAACGCGCCGCCTTGTCCGTGCACGGCAGCAGGCGCAGCCCCGGAAAACGCGGATAAAACACCATGCGGATCCCGATCCGCAGCCCCTCCACCGCCACCAGCGCGCGCACAAAAAATGCCGCCTGCGTTGACAGCACCCCGCTCTCGCCGACCACAAACACCGCCAGCACATTGGCGCACACATACGCGCAAAACAACAACAACCCGTCGCCGAGTGCCACCGCCGCCACCCCCAGCAAACGGCGCGACAGCGGCGACAACCGCGTCCCCTGCAACACCCAGTCCTGCAACCGCGCCTTCCCCCCGCGCGTGGCGCGGTGCAGCACCCACAAAAACGACAACGACACCGCCACAATCAAGGCCAGATTCAACGCCGTCTGCCGCAGTACCGCCCAATTCACCGCCTGCAACATCAAATCGCGGCCGCTGAACGCGCCCACCAGCGCGTCCCAACTCTCGGCAAAACGCGAACCCACCTCGCGCAACACCTGCACCCCGGCCTCCGCGACCTTCTTCGGCCAGGCGGCGGCAGACACCACCGCCGCGCGCGCATTCTCGGCGACCGACTGCAACGCCGCCGCCTCCGCCTGCCCCTCATCCTTCTTCTCACCCGCATCACCCGCAGCCTCCTGCCCGTCCGCCTGCGCATCCGCCGCCGCAGCGCCTGCCGCATCAGCCGGTGCCGTTGCTGCCGTTGCGGCAGCATCACCCGCCGCCCCGCCCTTCGCCGCCTGCGCCTTGTCCGCCGCTTCCAGCCGCCGCAACTCCGCAACAAGCGCCTTGCGCTGCGCCGGATTCTCCAGCACATCGGCGAGCGCCGCCCAGGCGGTGCCGTCATCCGTTTTGGCGGCACTATCCTTGCCGCCATTCGCTGCCCACACCGGAGCCATCAACAAACCCAATACCAATACCAGCCACCGCATCGCGCGCTCCAACAAAAACCAAAGAAGCGCATACCATACACCAAGCCCGATGACGCCAAGCGGCATCGTTGCCGAGTGCGTGGCAAGCGCCGCAAACCGGCTCCAAAAGCGATGTGCGCCGACCCGATCAGGCGGGGAAAATCCCGCTTGGCGCTTTCCCAACCCTCACCCGGCGGCGGAGGGGCAGCTTTTTCGCGCCAGGCGGTGTCAATACGGGCGTTACGGCAGTTTTTCCGCCGCCTCGGCGAGGCGTTTCGGTGAGACTTTGAGAGTGCTGCCGATTTCCTGGGCGTAGGTCTGGATACGGTAGGCTTCGAGCAGGCGGTGGTAGTCCTGTATGGCGGCGTGGTGTGCGGCGGAGAGTCCGCGCGGGGTTTCCTGGTAGGGGTGGGCGATGCCCGCTTTTTGCATCGCCTGTTGCAGGCGGCTTTCCCACGGCGCGAGCTCTTGTTGGCGTTGCAGGTCTTTGCGCGGGTCGAGGCGGCTTTTTTCCAGGCGTTTTTGCGTCGCGAGCAGGGCGCGTTCGATGCTGTCCAGTTCGGCGGTCGGGGTATCGCGGATGAATTCAGGGTAGATGAGGCGGGCGAGGTGTTGTTCGATGTCGTCACGGATGGCGGGTTGTTTGTGTTTGCCCAGTTGTTGTTTGGCGTCGCTGTAGGCGGCGAGGATGCGGGTGAGTTGGGCGGCGAGCCGGTTGGCGGCGGGGACGAGTTCGGCTTCTGCGCGCGCGAGGGCGGCCTCAAAGGCGGCGCGGCTGCGCGGTACGCCGTTGGCGAAGCAGATGTGTTCGAGCAGGCGGGCGGTGATGTCGTCGGCGAGTGTGCTGTCGCTGCCGATTTTGCGGTAGTGCAGCGCCATTTGGGTGTAGCCGGGCAGGTTTTTGCGCAGGTATTTGAGTTTGTTTTGGAGTTTGTCGGCGAGCAGGCTGTGTACGCCAGCGCGGTGCGCGGCGTCGGCTCGCTGTGGGTCGTCGTGCAGGCGCAGGCGGCGTTCGCCGTTTTCGAGGGTGAGGGCGGGGTAGCCGGTGATGCCGTTCGGCAGGGTTTCTTGTGTGGGCAGTTCGTCCCAATGCCAGTCGTTGACGGGCTGGTCGTCGCCGTAGCGGCTTTGGCTGCGGCGGCGGAATTGGGCGGCAGCGCTGTCGCTGTACTGCGCTTGCAGGGCGGCGAGGTCGCGGCTTTCGGCAATAGTCTGGTTTTTGCCGTCAAGCAGGCGGTAGTTCATGCGGTGGTGGTCGTCGATGTTGAGGTTGTCGAAGGCGTCCAGCGGGATGTTGGTGCCTTTGATGGTGTGGATGGTGTCGCGGATGGCGGGCATGAGCGGGGCGTCGGGGGTGTCCTGGATGCGCGCGGTGACGGCGGCGGCGATGGCGGGGATGGGCACGAGCTGGCGCCGCCATTGTTTGGGCAGGGCACGCAGGATGGCTTCGATTTTGGCGGGCAGCATGGCGGGGACGAGGCGTTCGTAGTCGGCGGCGTCAAGCGCGTTCAGAGCAGGGAGTGGCACGCAGAGGGTGACGCCGTCGGCGCTGCCGCCCGGTTCGAAGTGGTATTCGAGGCGCAGTTTTTGTCCGTGGTGGGTGAGGCTTTCCGGGTAGTCAGCGTCACTGGGAGTGTCGTCCACCAGCAGCAGGTCGGCTTCAGTCATGGTGAGCGCTGCTTCGCCGTGTTGTTTGAGCCATTGTTCGAGGGTGACGGTGCTGTGCACGTTTTCGGGCAGACGGGCGTGGTACCACGCGGCTTGTTGGGCTTCGTCCACCAGGATGCCCCGGCTGCGGGTTTTGTGTTCGCGCTCTTCGAGGGTCTCGATGAGGGCGCGATTTTTGGCGATGACGCCACTTTTGGTGTGAATGTCGCCGGGGACGAGGGCGTCCTGGATGAAGATGTCGTGGGCAAGCGCCGGGTCGTGGCGGGCGTAGGGGACGTTGCGTCCGGCGACGATGGGCAGGCCGTAGAGCAGGGTGGTTTGGGTGGCGAGGATGTTGCCGGCTTTTTTGCTCCAATGGGGGTTGGTGTAGGTGTGTTTGACGAGGTGGGCGGCGATCTGTTCGAGGTCGGCAAGCTGGATGGGGGCGCAGGTGCGCGCGTAGGTGCGCTGGGTTTCGACGACGCTGGCGGCCATGATGGCTTGCGGCGGTTTTTTGGCGAGTACGGAGGCAGGGTAGATGCTGTAGCGGGCGTGGCGCGGGCGCAGGTAGTCGCGGGTTTGTTCGTCCCAGAGGCCGACTTGGTCGAGGAAGCCGGTAAGCAGGGCGCGGTGCAGGGTGTCAAGCTGCGGGTTGTCGTAGGCGAGGCGGCCTTTGGCGCCGTCCGGCAGGTCGTTTTGTGGTGCGGAGGGGGCTACGGCGTCGAGGTGCAGTTTTTGTTCGCGCAGGTCGCGGATGAGCTGGTTGGCGAGTTCGCGCCATTCGCGCATGCGTTGTGCGTTCAGGTAGTAGTTTTTGCACCAGGCGCGCAGGCGGTTGTTGCTGGCGGTGCGGCGTTCGCGCTGGTAGGCGGCGAAGAGGTTGAGCAGGGTTTGGTAGTCGCTGGTTTTGTCGGCGAATTCGCCCTGTTTTTGGTCGGCGCGCGCTTCTTGGCCGTAGGGGCGTTCGCGCGGGTCCTGGATGGAGAGGGCGGCGATGAGGATGACGGCGTCTTGCAGGCAGCCGGTTTTTTCGGCGGCGTAGATGATGCGCGCGAAGCGGGGGTCAACCGGCAGGTGCGCCATTTGTCGCCCAAGCGGGGTGAGGCGGCGCGCTTCGTTGGTGGCGCCCAGTTCGAAGAGCAGGCGGTAGCCGTCGTTGATTTGCCGCGCGTCAGGCGGGTCAACGAAGGGGAAGGCGGCGATGTCGCCCAGTTTGAGGACGAGCATTTGCAGGATGATGGCGGCGAGGTTGGTACGCAGGATTTCCGGCTCGGTGTAGGCGGGGCGCTGGCGGTAGTCGTCTTCGCTGTAGAGGCGGATGCAGATGCCGCTGGCGGTGCGGCCACATCTGCCGGCGCGCTGGTTGGCGGCGGCTTGCGAGATGGGCTCGATCGGCAGGCGCTGGGTTTTGGTGCGCAGGCTGTAGCGGCTGATGCGCGCGGTGCCGGTGTCGATGACGGCTTTGATGCGCGGCACGGTAAGCGAGGTTTCGGCGACGTTGGTGGCGAGCACGATGCGCCGCGCCGCTTGTGGGCGGAAGACGCGCTGCTGGTCGGCGAGCGAGAGGCGGCCAAAGAGGGGCAATATGTCCGTGTCGCGCAGTTGTTCGCGGCGCAGGCGGTCAGCGGCTTCGCGGATGTCGCGTTCGCTGGGGAGGAAGACGAGGATGTCGCCGCGTCCGTGCTGGTCGAGTTCGGCGACGGCGCGGAGGATGGCGTCCGGGCTGTCTTCGTCTTCGCTTGGCGGGCGGTAGCGGATTTCCACGGGGTAGGTGCGGCCGCTGACGTTGAGGATGGGCGCGTTTTTGAAGTGGGCGGCGAATTTGTCGGCGTCGATGGTGGCCGAGGTGATGATGATTTTGAGGTCGGGGCGTTTGTCGGCGAGGCGGCGCAGGTAGCCGAGGAGGAAGTCGATGTTGAGGCTGCGTTCGTGCGCTTCGTCCACGATGATGACTTCGTAGCGGGCGAGGTAGGGGTCGGACAGGGTTTCGGCGAGCAGCATACCGTCGGTCATCAGTTTGATGACGGTGTTGTCGCTTGTTTTTTCGTCGAAACGGACTTGGTAGCCGACGGCGGCACCAAGCGGTTCGTCCAGTTCTTCGGCGATGCGGGCGGCGACGCTGCGCGCGGCGATACGGCGCGGCTGGGTGTGGGCAATCATGCCGCGCGCGCCGAGGCCGAGGGCGAGGCAGAGTTGCGGCAGTTGTGTGGTTTTCCCCGAACCTGTCTCACCGCTGATGATGACGACCTGGTTGTCGGCAATCAGGCGGCGGATTTTGTCGGCAACCGCCAGCACGGGCAGGTTTGCGCTCAGTTTCGGCGCGGGCAACGCGGCACGGCGTGCGGCGACCGCTTCTTGTGAAGCAGCGTAGTCGGCGGCAAAGCGTGCCCGCATCCGGTCGGCGGGCTGGCCGCGCCGCTCGCGCTCGCGAATCTGGCGGTAAAGCTGTTGCAGGGGGTGGCGGTCTTGACAGAGGACGGTGGTGAAATCGGGGGCGGTCATGAATAAGTCGGCAAAAAAGAAAGGGCGGCATTATAGCGGGCTGGAAAATAATTATCCGACACCGTCAGGAATTGCTGATAGGGAAAGACGACAAGATGCGCGGTTTATGCCAACCATCTTTGAATACAACAAGAATTTACCGCCAATTCCATAACGCTTCATTATGCTGTGCGGATTATGACCGTAAGGCCGCGCCCTGATTCGGTCCTGCTGCAAACGGAAATCCCCACCTTAATTGACGGTATCATACAAAATAATGGCCCGACATCGGTCAATGGCATTTCTGCCGATACTTTGCGCGATATTTACCGTGATGCCAAGGTTACCGACAAGAAACGGATATTGAGTAATATCATGCTGCTTTCGGGCAGCAAGCATACCCGCCCGGCCTTACCACCAAAACGTAAAGCCAAGTGGTGCGGATATGGATTGAGGGTTGCAGCTGCTTTAGCATAGGTGTAGTATCAGGAGTGCCGTTTCAGGCAGAAGATTGTGTTGTCGTCCATGATGGAGGAGAGAAGATGACTTTCATCGCAGAGTTTATCAGCGAAGCGGACAAAGAAAGATACAGGCTGGATTCTTATATGCCCAAAGCGAGAGGGAATAATTGGGTTATTGATAGAGAACGCGACTGTTTTCTCAGATATTTAGACCGTAATTCTAGTAGGCTGGATGTAGGAGGAACCGAAAATCCTTATGAACATTGGTTATTCTATTATCAGGGGGCTCCTATAATACTTGATATGTGTTTTAATGGTTCTAAAGAACACAGACCTTGTCTTACATATTAAATAGATCATATATATATCAAGGGCTATCCAAGATAGCCATTTCTTTACCAAGTCTGCTAAAAGAAATTGAAGTCAAGAAGGATTATTTTGCTTCTTTATTAAAAGAAGCAATGGATATATTTAAGCTGTATCGCTATGGCCTAAGTGATAACCCATATCCTAATTGCTATTTTTTTTGTTTTTAATGGAGAATTGATGTAATGGCTACCAATCCTTTTTATACGAAAGAACAGGCCTTATCTATTCTGGAAGAAAGATTTAAGGGATTAGACTGGCAAAATCCCGCCGATCAGCAGAAAATGCGGAATATTATTCGCGAGGTTCTTGCAAAAACCTCTGTAGAAGTCGGCGGCAAAACAGGCAAAACAACGTTCGTTATGCCGGTTATGTTAACGACAAATCTACCGGTGATATTGCCGCACAAATTGTGCCTGATCCTAACACGCGTATTCTCAATAAAACAGATGCTTTCGACTTGCTTGATGAAAAGAGTATTGACGATTGGTTCAAAAATATTCTGGCACAATCTTTAGGTTACGAAGAGTACGAAAAGTTAGAAGATGGGATAAAAGAACTAATGGCCGAAGGCACTTATTACACAAGCCTACCTTCCACTTTCCGTTTTGATAGTCAAAACGGTTTGTGGGCGATTATTTCCCGTCATTTTGCCCGCGAGACGACGGGTGAGGTGCGGGTCATGACGCAGGCACCGCGTCCCGGCGCTATTTTGCTGCAAACGGAGATTCCCACCCTGCTCAAGGGCATCAAGGAGCGCAGAGGGGCAACGATACTCAACGGGATTTCTGCCGATGCACTGCGCGTTATTTATAATAATCATGCGGACAGTGAACGGCGGGAAGAGGAATTGCCGCATCTCGCTTTGCTGTCCGGTGTCAAGCCTTCCCACCTGACGGCACCGACGGAAAAGGATTTCGATAATTTCGTGCATATGGAGATTACGGCGGAGAACTACGGCAAATTAGTACAGGGATATGGACGCGATATTCCCGAGGAAATTCTTTATAACCGTCATCAATTCGATAAGGGCAAAGGGGAATTCGGCACGAATCACTATGATTTTGCCGACAGCACGCTCAGGCTTCTGCGCAAGGCCGGGGTGATGGGCGGGCTGATCGATTTTGCCGCCACAGCGACGCGGGCGGTAAAGGATGCCGCCGATGCCGGCAAGGCCAAGGCGGCGTGGATGGACTGGGCGATGGATATGGACGGCGCAACGGTGCAAAGCCGCTCGACGTTCACGCCGCTGTTTGCCGCCATTCTCGGCGCGGATCGCTATGGTTTTGCGCCGGAAGTGAGCCGGGCGGCGGGACTAGCGAACGCGGTTTTCACCGGTCTGTACGGCGAGGCGTTCCCGCAGGGTTTGCGGCAGCTCACGCATTCGCTGGATGCCGCGCGGCAGCAGGCGCTGTTTGATCATCTGGGTGGGCAGGTCTTCGGCAAGGATGGCGGTGCCGCGCAGATTCCCACCGCGCTGGCGGAGCAGAAGGTCGTGCTGCGCGACAGCGAGATGGCGGTGGACGAGCTGGTGCGGCAGGCAAAGGGGAATATGGCTTACCGCCATGCCCTGCGGCATCTGACTCCCGTGATTGCCGCCGGTGCGGATGTGGCCGCCGATAATGCGGACGGCTCGCTGGCGCTCTGGGATGCGCAGCATCCGCAGGGGATGACTACGCCTTATCTGCGCGACCGCGCGACGATGCTGCTGTTGCAGGCGCGCTATTTGAAGAACGGGCAGCAGGCGCTGACGGCGGCGCAGGTGAGCGATGTCGCACGCGGGGAGTGGTCGTACGTCGATCTCGGCTCCCATCCTTTTGTCAGCGATGCGGAAAGCTGGAAGATTTCCGCCGGACAGGGCAAGCCGAGGCAGGATCTCAACCGTGTCGTATTCGGCAAACCGAACGAGCGTAATGCACTGGGCGGCGGTACGGACAAGGATCATTTGTACGGCGGCAATCAGGATGATGTGCTCGACGGCAAGGGCGGCAGGGATTATCTGGAAGGCGGCTTGGGGCAGGATACGTATGTGTTCGCCAGCAGCTACAGCGATAAGAGCACGGTTTTTGATGCCGACGGCAAGGGTTTGCTGCAAGTGGACGGCACGGCTTATCACAAACTGGTGTTCAAGCCGCGCGGCGGTTATTACACGGACGACAAGCGCTTCAGTTTCCGCAATTTGATGAATGACCGCTGGGAGATTTCCGTGTTGAAGGACGGCAGCTACAAGGCGTTTGCCGATATTCAGCACTGGAAGAACGGGGATTTGGGGCTTTTTGTCGAGGAAGACGGGGGGCAGCCGCAACCCGCCGCGCCGGTACCGCCCGAGGCGGGGGATACGCCCGTTGTCAGCGGCGTTGCCGGCAAGGAGAATGTGTTTGCTTTCAATGCTTCCGGCAGTTTCCGCGTCGTGGGCACCGATACGCGCGACAGTATTCAGGCCGGGCCGCTGCAAGCGGGCAAGTCGGGTTATGCCCTGATCGCGCAGACCGGTGCAGGCAATGATTCGGTCTTCGGCAGTTTTGCGCGCGACTGGATCGACGGCGGCGCTGATGCCGATCTTCTGAACGGCAGCCCGTTTGTCTTGCCGGGCAAGGACTGGCGCAGCGAAGAGGACAAGAAGAAGGACGGCGATGTCATCACCGGCGGCGGTGGCGGGGACTTCATCAACGGCATGGCCGGGGATGCAGATGAAGCGGGTATTTCACGGTTCGGGAGAGGATGTCGCGGTGAGGTACAGACCTTCTTACGGGCCCGGCGGCACGACCATCATCACCCCCGAGATAGAGAAAGGGATGGCCCGCTACCCTACCTGGGATCACACCTTTACCGGCAACGGCTGGGAGTTGTCCGGCAACCAGAATACCGCCAGCCTGCCCGCAGACCGCGCCAACTGGACGATCAGCATTTTGCGTGACGAAGGGGATTACGTGATCAACGCCCCGTTCGGGCATAAAGACAAGGAAGAGCACCGCGCCGCAAGCGGTGGCGCGCAGGATTTCCTCTACGGCGGCGATGGGGACGACCTCATCATCGGTCAGGACGGCGGCGACATCCTGCATGGTGGCGAAGGGAACGACATCCTCTGGGGCGACGACAACGGTCATGCGGGCAGCGAGCTGAACGCAAACACCACGGATACGGTGGAAGACGACGGCAAG
>NZ_CALIZP010000010.1 GCF_938028825.1 uncultured Cardiobacterium sp.
GCGCGGCAAGCTGTGCGGCGCTTTGCTTGCCTTCGCTGTAGCGCTGCCAAAGGGTGTTGGGATTAAGGCGTTGGCCCCCTATGAATTGGCGCTTACAGGAGCCGCAATGGTATTGCTGTTTCCCGTTGTCACGATGCCCGTTTTTCTTGACCTGTTTGGAGCCGCAGAAAAAGCATTTTTTGTGTTCAAAGGTTTTGACCCCGCGTAAAGCCTTGCAGCGTAAGGGCTACAACGATTTTTAGCATGAAATTTGTCCATTACGCCGCATATCCCCATATATAGCTAATGCTCTTAATCCTTCATACAAATATGCCCTGAATGCTGCGTAGATGCAGCAAGTTTGGCATCAATGCCGTATGAAAAAATAAGCTGATTAACTCTAGTCGCTTCAAACAGGATGAGACAAGGCGGCGAGCCGAAGATAGCACAAATAATACGGCGAGGCTCGCCAACAACGTATCAGTTCTAGTTGAAACGGCTATACGCCGCTTGGCAGCATTTCTTCCGTGCCACTATCAAGAACGCAAAAGCAGGTGATGCCATAAAGATTTGTCATTAAATTTTTATCATTCTATTGAATTTCTGAATATAAGAAACAATAGATCTCCTCTAATTTGAAGAGTAAAAAGTAGATTTTCTCAACTCCGCCTATACTAATATAATTATAATATCTGTTTGTTTTATCACATAATTTGCTGCATAATACTTTATCAAATGAAATGCAAATCTTTGTTTTTACTTCTATTTTTTCTCCATTCCTACTTGTATTTAATAAGTATTTATAAAAATATTCAAATTTTATTTTTTCATTTCTATAAAAATCACTGAATGATATCTGTTCTTCAAAGGGTACTATATCAAAATTATAAATATCTCTAACAAAGAGAAATTTTTCTATTTCTTTCTGAAAGAAGCAGGTAAATATTTTATCATATTTATTCAGCGTTATTCCAATGACAAAATTACTTATAAAAGTATCATTCATCTAAGTAAGCCTCCTGTATCATATAAAAATTTACATATATAATCTCAATTCCCGATATATTCGTTTCTTTAGCCGCAGAAAATGGACATTGTGATTTTGTATAAAACAGTAATCCAAATTGACTTCTTATCTTTTTCTCTTGGTAAGTTTTTTGACTAGAAAGACAAAATTCATATATTAATTGCTTATTAATATCAAGTACTAATTTCTCAGATTTCTTATTGAAGAAATCAAGCGACAAATATTTCCAATCTATAATATAAATATCTGGATTACTATCTTTAGGTTTCATTCCTTTTTGAAAAAAATTATCTAGCATTAAACTTAACTTCTCTTTTTCTATGTTTTTTATAGAAAAAGAGTATTTGGTTCTTGGGAGAAAACGAGCTTTTGGGGAAATTCTTTTATGTTGGCTAGAAAGATTGTTACGTAATCTGTCAAGAAATCCAAGAAAAAATGTATCATGATGATACTCATCTTTAAGTGTAAATTTAACTTCCTTATATATATAAGAGAAATGGCTTTCTTCAGCCCGTCTGCGTATACCATTATTAAAAAATTCTTCAGCTTTACTATTGACTGAAAAATTTTCTCTATTCTCTAGAACCATATCAGGGCGCATCCAGCGTTTTTTGTCATTAAACTCAATATAGAAAGGATTATAAAAATCTTTATTTATATATACTGAGTGCCCACCATAATTTTTCTTTATTAATCCCTCTCTATTAATAGGTGTCAGAGTATCGCAGTACAATATATTTTGTTCTTTACTCTCACTTGCCATATAATAATTGCACATATCTTCCCAAACTTGAGAGAAATTGTTAATCCCCCAGAAGCCTTCTTCATTATTATCTATGTTTGCTTCTAATTCTCCATATAAAAATTTTTCTATCGCTTCATAAATCAACCAATATTGGTTACTCTTATACGAAGTTAAATTATGTATTTTATTTAGAATATCTTTGAGAGTTAAAATAGTGGAAATAAAAGAATTTTCATTAAATAAGCTTTGATTATAAGAGAGATGTTTTGCAGAAAAAGATGCTGATATATCTGCTATAGCAACATCCAAGTCTACTTTTAATTCAACGGCAAGTTCTTTATAAATATAACAGTACATCTCAATTAAGTCTGAAGGAATATCCTTTATCGCATTTCTCCTGTCTAATGTAAACTCTATAAATATCGCATTATTTTTTTGATAGATACCTTTATCAATCAAATAATCTATTTTTGAATAGTCTACATCTTCTGTTAGTCCGATTTCCCTAACTAGGGTAGCAATTTCCAGCTCTTTGCAGAGATCTATAATGCTATCAATAGCATCAATCTTGCTATATAAAATTACTTCTTCATTATTTTCCTTATTGACAAATCTATATAAAAACCCATTGTTTTTCATTAGATTATCTTTAGATTGTGGTTTTTCATCAGAAATATCATCTAATTTATTTTCATAAACATGACGAAACTTTTTAAATGTCCTATATATCTTAAAGAATAATTCTTTAACATTGTTATATGTTTCTTCAAAATCATCAAATCCCTTAGGAAGGCTAAAGGCTAAATTACCGCTCTTATCTCTTCTAATTCCCACAAAAGAACCATATCCTTCTAGTTCTTCACCTTTAACTATTTTTATTTTATTAAAATCAAACATAATATTCTTTTATGGCATTAATAAAATCATCTACCTTTGATGAAAAATCTCCAAAAGTTACCAGTTTATTGTTATTTAACAAATCCATAAGCGGCTTTTTATCTTGCGGAAAAACACTATCCCAAATAAAAAACATCAGTTTATTCTGAATATCAGCTTTAGAAATTATTTCATTTTTTATAAAATATTTTCCAATTTGCTTATCCTCGATACCACGAATATAATTATTATTGTTTTTAATAAATTTATTAATATTGTGTACAAATTTTTCCCACTCTTGCCGACTTGAAAATGCGTTACCTGGGCTTTTTATTAGATTAGAATTTATATCCACAAATTCCCAATCCCATCGCCTTTTGAAAGCTGAATCCATGTGATATATGGAATTGTCAGAGGTGTTCATGGTTGCAATGATAGATAAATTAGATGGTATTTTTATTGTTTTATTAATTAAATCAAAATTTAAGAAGGAAATTCTGTTCTGAAGAGTCTCTAATTTTTTGACCCCATCATAGGGTGATAATCTATATTCATCAATTTCTTGATTCTTATCATACGTAAAATTACATCCTATTAGTTCTAATAATTTTATAAACATGATGCCATTAATACTTGTATTATAACTTGACCATCCGTCATTATCTCTATCTAATAGTTGAAATATAGAGCCAAAAATAGCAGATGAATTTCCTCTATTAATTTCATCAATTACTAATGCAACATTTTCAATTTCTTTATTTTCATCCTTATTACCCTACTTATCATATACTTTCAAAATATTTTTATATGCTTGGCTTAAAGCTTTTAAAAAATGCCCTTCATAGAAATTATATTCTACTTGTCCTGCCTTTGTCATGGGCAATAGTTTTCCCATAAAGTCTCCAAAAGTATACTCAGGATGAAATACAGCCTTAATGACATTTTCTGGATTTTCAGAGATATCAATTCCCAATTCATTAGGAATAATATTTTTATCCACTAAATAGCTCTTCCCTGTACCAGGACTGCCAAAAATTATCTTTTGTATATATTTCATATGCTTCCTCCAAAATTAATTACATACTTATCTTATCAATTCGTTGCATATAATCAATACCCGCCAATCAGCACCGCCGCGCTGCGTTGGCTGATGAAGCCGTCCGGGATTTGGCCGCTGGCGGCTTGCCACTGGCGGAAGGCGCTGCGCGTGTTCGCGCCGAGGATGCCGTCCGTGCCTTTGGTGTCGTAGCCGGCGGCGGTGAGGGCCTGTTGCAGGCGTTGTACGTCGTCGCGGGAAAGCGCCTGTTCGTCGCGCGGCCAGGCGGCCCTGATGCCGCCGCCGCTGCCGCCGATGCCGTCGGCGAGCAGGCCGATGGCAAGCGCGTAGCTGGAAGAGTTGTTATAGACCTTGATGGTTTTGAAGTTCGGGTAGAGGAGCAGCGCCGGGCCGCTGTGCCCGGCGGGCAGCCACAGGGTGGCGTGCAGGTTTTCCTGCGGCAGTGCCGCGCCGCTCACCTGCCGCACGCCACGTTGCCCCCATTGCGCGAGCGGCAGGGTCTGGTCAATGTCGCGGTAGTCGAAGGCGGCGGGCAGGCTCACTTCGCGCCCCCAGCGCTGGCCGCGCTGCCAGCCGGATTGGCTCAGGTAGTTGGCGGTGGATGCCAGCGCGTCTTCGATTTGCCACGGGTCGCGGCGGCCGTCGCCGTTGCCGTCCACGCTGTATTGCAGGAAGGTGGTGGGGATGAATTGGGTGTGCCCCATGCCGCCCGCCCATGAGCCGCGCAGTTCGTCCCAGCCCACGTCGCCGCGCTCGATGAGTTGCAAGAGGGCGATGAGTTGCTGTTCGGCGAAGTCGCGGCGGCGGCCTTCGTAGGCCAGGGTCGAGAGTGCCTGGATGAGGTCAACGTTGCCGGTGTTCTCGCCGTAGGCGCTTTCCATGCCCCAGAAGGCGACGATGTAGGCCGCGCCGACGCCCGTCTGCGCCTCAATCTGCTGCAAGAGGTCGCGGTAGCGGGCGAGCTGGGCGCGCCCTTTCCGGATGCGGTCATCGGAGACGGCGTTGTCGAGGTACGCCCAGACCATTTTGTTCAGCTCCGGCTGTTTGCGGTCGGCGCTGACCACTTTTTCTTCGTAATGGGTGCGGGCGAGTAATTGCCGGATGTCGCTGTCGGCGATGCCGGCGGCGGCGGCGCGCCGGGCGAAGGCCTGCTGCCATTCGGCAAAATTGGCAGGCTGGGCGGGCTGCGCCGGGGTTTCCGGCTCAAGCGGCGGTTGCACGGGTTCGACGGGCAACAACGGCGGGCGCGTGCCGCAGGCGGTGAGCAGGTAGGCAACGGCGAAAACCAGGATGGAACGGAACAGGGTCATGGCGGCAATCCGGCAAAAATGAAGAAGCGGTTAGGATAATGGCAGACGGGCGGGGCGGCAACCGCACGGCTGCGATGCCCGGCGGCATCGTCCGCCCGAACGGGCACAGAATAACTTGTTGATTGCAAAAAAAAAAAATAAACTAAACTCCGACATTCAAACAGCACAGGAGTAACACCATGCACAAAACCACCCTCAACCTGGCCGCCATCGTCGCCGCTACCCTGCTCGCCGCCTGCGGCGGCGGTTCGGATGACACTATCACCCCCGCCGATAACGGCAACCGCAACGCGGGCAACGTGACCCCCAATAACGGCGGCAATACGGGCAGCGGCAGGATCCTCGTCCCTGCCCCCGCACAACCGACGGCAGCCGAAACGGCGGCGTTCAATACCGGTAAACAGTTCCGCACTGAGGCGGTAGTGTTGGTCAGCGACGGCTTTCGCCCTTACACCATCAACGCCAACGGCCGCACTCTCGTTCGCGCTTACAAAAATGGCGACACGGGCCTCCTGGAAGGGGATTTCCGCAGCCTGCCGAGCGGTTTTTCCAGTATCACCGGTACCGGTACCGAAAGCGGTTCCAGTACCACCATGCCGGCCAGCATCCGCAGCTATCAGGGTTTCCGCAGTGGTGTAACCATTGTGTATAACACCAACGACGTATCTGTCGTTTACTTGCCTTATGGCATACACACCCCGCCCGTCACCATCCCCACGGCAGGCAAGGCAACCTATACCGGCACTGCTTTCGACCGGAACGAGCGCGGCAGTCTTACTTACAACGTAGATTTCGGCGCGAAGAGCGGTGAGGGGCGTATTGACGGCCTCAGCCGCTACGGCAATATCACCCTCGCAAAAAGCAATTTTGGGACGCGGCAAATGCTTGATGGCAATACCGCCACAGGCATCGCAGGCACGGCATCCACTACTGATGGCGACCGTTTCGCTTATTCCCTGGGTTTTTACGGCGACCATGCCGAGGAAATATCCGGCTTCGCGGTCAACAATTCGTTGGAAGGCATCGGCCTGCACGGCACACGCGGCGCGATTACCGAATAAAGCAGCAACAACAAGCCAACTGCACAGGAGACACAACCATGCACAAAACCACCCTCAACTTGGCCGCCATCGTCGCTGCCGCCCTGCTCGCCGCCTGCGGCGGCGGTTCGGATGACGCCATCACCCCCGCCGATAACGGCAACCGCAACGCAGGCAACGTGACCACCACCCCCAATAACGGCGGCAATACGGGCACCCGCAGCGGCAGGATCCTCGTCCCCGCCCCCGCACAGCCGACGGCGGCCGAAACGGCGGCGTTTGATGCCAGAAAAGCCGGCAGCCAGCAGGCAGAAATTATTGGCGGCAACGTTTTCCGCCCCATTACGATTACCGTCAATAACCGCCCCTTCATAAAATCCGAACGGCGCGGCAGCGGCTATGTCAGCATCCATGACTACCGCAGCCTGCCGTCCGGCTATGCCAGCCTCAGCGGCGTTGCGACGGACGACAGTGGCAGCGCAACGGTCAACGTGCGCAGCTATCAGGGCTTCCGCAGCGGCGTGGCTGCCACCTACAACGGCAACGAGTTCTTGACTATCAATCAATATGGCGACATCACGCCGGAGTCCGCCGTGCCACGGGCGGGCAAGGCAACCTACACCGGCATTGCCTTTGATCAGGGCGAACGCGGCACCTTCACCTACAACGTCGATTTCGGCGCAAGGCGCGGTTCGGGTTACGTCAGGAACATGGCCCGTTACGGCGGCGGTATCACCCTTGCCGAGGCCCCCTTCCACACCTACACTCTGCAAGACGGCAGCATCAGTACCGACATCAGCGGCGATGCGAGCGGCCTGCTCGACGACTATCAATACATCTTGAGCTTTTACGGCAACCGCGCCGAAGAAATCGCCGGTTTTGTCGCGGGCGAAGAGCTGGAAGCCATCGGTCTGCACGGCACACGCGGCGCGATTACCGAATAAAGCGTCTGCCGATGACAAAAGCCCGCGCAAGCGGGCTTTTTTATGCGCCGCTTGCTGTATCCTCACGCTGTTTTTCTTCGGGATATTTTGATGCTGCTTTCCGGGTCTTCCCCTTTCTGGCGCTGGCAGGCGGCGTACCGCCCCGCCGCGTATGTGCTCGCGTTGAGCGGCGGGCGCGACAGCATGGCGCTGTTGCAGGCGCTGGTCGCCGTGCGGCAGCGGCTCATCGTGCCGCTAACCGCCTGTTATGTGGATCACGGCTGGTCGACGGCAAGCGGTGCGTGGGGCGCGTTTTGTGTGCGTGAGGCGGCGGCGCGCGGAGTCGCTTGCGAGGTGTTGCGGCTCGATTGGCAGGCGGCGGCGGGGGAAAGCATGGAGGCGCGGGCGCGGGCGCTGCGTTATCAGGCACTGGCGGCGCGTCTGCCGCCGCGCGGGGTGCTGCTTACCGCGCATCACCGCGAGGATCAGGTGGAGACGTTTTTTTTGCAGTTGTTGCGCGGCAGCGGGCTGGACGGCCTCGCCGCGATGCCCGCGCAGCGGCCGTTCGCGGATGGCGCGCACTGGCGGCCGCTGCTGGATACGCCGCGCGCCGATATTGAGGCGTTTGTCGCCGCCGAGAGGGTGGCGTTTCTCGATGATCCCAGCAATGCGGATACGCGTTTTGCCCGCAACCGCCTGCGGCATACTGGTTTGCCGCCGCTGGCGGAGATGGCGGCAGCGGTCGCGCGTTCGGCGGGCTGGCTGGCGGAGGCGCAGGCGGTGCAGCAGGCGTTGCTGGACGGGATTCTGGGCGCGGCGCAGACGGTATTGCCGTGGGATGCGCTGGTTGCCGCGCATGGGGCGATGGTCGCGAAGGCGTTGTTGCGCCGCTGGTTGCAGCGCGCCGGACAGCCTGCGCCGCCGGGCAAGCGGTTGTTGTCATTTGTGGAGGCGCTCGGCGGGCAGAATGGTCATGCGGAATTGTGTTATGGCGGGACGGTGGTGGTGCAGCATCGCGGCTGTCTGCATCTGTTCCGCGCCAGCACTCCACAATCGCCGCCGCCGTTTGCGGCGGTAAGCGATTGGCCAGGCGTGGGCGTGTTGCGCCTGCGCGCGGGGCAGGATTTGCTGGCGGGCAGGGATTGCCGCTGGGCGCTGTTCCCTTGTGCGGCGCGCTGGCAGGCGCCGGGGCAGCGTTATCCGCAGTCACTGAAAAATTTCTTGCAAAACAGCGGGGTGCCGCCGTATCTGCGCCGCCGCCTGCCGCTCCTCCTGGTGGACGGCGAGGCGGCGTGGCTGGGCGGTTTCGGCGCGGCGGCAGGCCGGGACGGGCTGGCGTTTGACTGGCATCAACAGGCGCATTCTGTTAGCATTTCGCATCATTTTTCATCGGTTTCGGACGCATGACCAAGTTTATTTTTGTTACCGGCGGCGTGGTTTCTTCTTTGGGGAAGGGCATCGCCGCCGCTTCTTTGGGCGCCATTCTGGAATCACGCGGGCTGCGCATCACGCTGATCAAGCTCGACCCTTATATTAATGTCGATCCGGGGACGATGAGCCCCTTCCAGCACGGCGAGGTGTTCGTCACCCACGACGGCGCGGAAACCGACCTCGACCTCGGCCACTACGAGCGCTTCGTGCGCATGCGCGCCACCCAGTTCAATAATTGCACCACCGGCCGCATTTACGCCGAGGTAATCCGCAAGGAACGCCACGGCGATTATCTCGGCGCGACGGTGCAGGTCATCCCGCATATTACCGATGCCATCAAGTCTTACGTATTGCGCGCCGCCGAAGGAGCGGATATTGCGCTGGTGGAAATCGGCGGCACGGTCGGCGACATCGAATCGCTGCCGTTTCTCGAAGCCATCCGCCAGCTCGGTGCCCAGCTCGGCCGCAGCCGCTGTATGTATATCCACCTGACGCTCCTGCCCTACATCGCCGCCGCCGGGGAACTGAAAACGAAGCCGACGCAACACAGCGTCAAGGAATTGCGCTCCATCGGCATCCAGCCGGATATGCTGATCTGCCGCGCCGACCGCGATATTCCCGACGACGAGCGACGTAAGATCGCCCTCTTCACCAATGTCCCCGCCGATGCCGTCTTCGCCGGACTGGACGTAAAAAATATCTACGAAATCCCGCTGCTCTATCACAAGCAGGGTGTGGACGAAGTCGTCATGCGCCACTTCGCCCTCGATGCCGCCCCCGCTGATCTCAGCGACTGGCAGCAGGTCAACGACGCCATCGCTAACCTGAAGCACGAAGTGACGATTGCCATGGTCGGCAAATACGTGGATCTCACCGACGCCTACAAATCGCTCAACGAAGCGCTCTATCACGCCGGCATCCGCAGCGGCAACGCGGTGAACATCCGCTACATCGATTCCGAAGACCTGCACCGGCAGGGCGTGTCGCTGCTGGAAGGCGTGGACGGTGTTGTCGTGCCGGGCGGCTTCGGCAATCGCGGCATCAACGGCAAAATCCGCGCCGTGCAATACGCGCGCGAAAACCGCATCCCCTACCTCGGCATCTGCCTCGGCATGCAGCTCGCCGTCATCGAATACGCGCGCCACGTCCTCGGCATCGAAAACGCGGGCAGCACCGAATGGGGCGATAGCAGCCAGGAACCCGTGGTCGCTCTCGTCACCGAATGGGTGAACGAACGTGGCGAGACCGAACAGCGCGACAAACAAAGCGACCTCGGCGGCACCATGCGCCTCGGCGCCCTGCCGGCGCGGCTCAAATCCGGCAGCAAAATTGCACAAATCTACGGCGCGGAAATTATCAACGAACGCCACCGCCACCGCTACGAAGTGAACAGCCACTACGAAAAACGCCTCGAAGAAGCGGGGCTCGTCATCTCCGGCCGCTCCGAAGACAACGGCCTCGTCGAAGTCATCGAACTGCCCGATCACCCGTGGTTCATCGCCTGTCAGTCGCACCCCGAATTTACCTCCACCCCGCGCAAAGGGCACCCGCTCTTCGAATCCTTCATCCGCGCCGCGCGCGCCCATCACGACGGAGCAGACCGATGAACCTCTGCGGACACCACATCGGCAACGACCGCCCCTTCTTCCTCATCGCCGGTCCCTGCGTCATCGAGTCCGAAGCCCTCGCCCTTGCAACGGCGGAAACCCTGAAAACCATCACCGAGGACCTCGGCATCCCCTTCATCTACAAATCCTCCTTCGACAAGGCCAACCGCTCATCCGGCGCCAGCTATCGCGGCCCCGGCATCGCCGAAGGGCTGCGCATCCTCGCCAAAGTCAAAGCCGAGATTGGCGTCCCTGTCCTCACCGACGTGCACGAAGACACCCCGCTCGATGAAGTCGCCGCCGTGGTGGACGTGCTGCAAACCCCCGCCTTCCTCTGCCGCCAGACCAACTTCATCCACAACGTCTGCGCGCAAGGGCTGCCCGTCAACATCAAAAAAGGCCAGTTCCTCGCGCCGTGGGATATGCGCCACGTCGCCGACAAAGCCAGAAGCACCGGCAACGGGCGCATCATGCTGTGCGAACGCGGCGTGAGCTTCGGCTACAACAACCTCGTCTCCGATATGCGCTCGCTGCCGGTGATGAAAGAAACCGGCTGCCCCGTCGTCTTCGACGCCACCCATTCCGTGCAACTGCCGGGCGGACAAGGCGCCTCCTCCGGCGGGCAGCGCGAATTCGTGCCGGTACTCGCGCGCGCGGCAGTTGCCGTCGGCGTCGCGGGGCTGTTCATGGAAACCCACCCCGACCCGGACAAAGCCCTCTCCGACGGGCCGAACGCCTGGCCACTGGGACAAATGTCCGCGCTGCTCAAACAACTGCAAGCGCTCGACAACATCGCCAAAACCCTCTAACCAACAGGAGCCAACACAATGACGACAACCGTACAAAACGTCAAAGCCCTCGAAATCCTCGACTCGCGCGGCAACCCGACCGTGCAAGTCACCGTCACCCTCTCCGACGGCGCACAAGGCACCGCTGGCGTTCCTTCCGGCGCCTCCACCGGCTCGCGTGAAGCCCTCGAACTGCGCGATGGCGACAAAGCCCGCTACCTCGGCAAAGGCGTAACCAAAGCCGTTGCCAACGTCAACGAAAAACTCGGCCCGGCGCTCAAAGGCAAAGCCATTGACGACCTCACCGCCCTCGACAAAATCATGCTCGACCTCGACGGCGACGACTTCAAAAAGAACCTCGGCGCAAACGCCATCCTCGGCGTCTCCCTCGCTCTCGCCCACGCCAAGGCTGCCAGCCTGAAAAAACCGCTCTACGCCGTGCTGCACAACACCACCGGCTACACCCTGCCCGTACCGATGATGAACATCGTCAACGGCGGCGAACACGCCGACAACAGCGTGGACATCCAGGAATTCATGATCATGCCTGCCGGCTTCAATAGCTTCCACGAAGCCCTGCGCGCCGGTTCCGAAATCTTCCACACCCTGAAAAAAGTCCTGCATGACAAAGGCCTTTCTACCGGCGTCGGCGACGAAGGCGGCTTTGCCCCTGACCTCGGCTCCAACGAAGAAGCCCTGCAAGTCATCATGGAAGCCATCGCCAAAGCAGGCTACAAAGCCGGCGAACAAATCTACCTCGCCCTTGACGTTGCCGCTTCCGAACTCTACGAAAACGGCAAATACAGCCTCGCTTCCGAAGGCAAAACCTTCACCTCTGCCGAATTTGTGGACTACCTCGCCGGCCTCGTTGAGCGCTACCCGATCGTCTCCATCGAAGACGGCCTTGACGAAAGCGACTGGGACGGCTGGAAAATCCTCACCGACAAACTCGGCGGCAAAGTGCAGCTCGTCGGCGACGACCTCTACGTCACCAACACCCGCATCTTCAAAGAAGGCATCGAAAAAGGCATCGCCAATGCCATCCTCATCAAGCCGAACCAAATTGGCTCCCTCTCCGAAACCCTGCAAGCCATCAAAATGGCTGAAGATGCCGGCTACGCCGCCATCGTCTCGCACCGTTCCGGCGAAACTGAGGACACCACCATTGCCGACATCGCCGTTGCCACTAGCGCCACGCAAATCAAGACCGGTTCACTGTGCCGCTCTGACCGTGTCGCCAAATACAACCGCCTGCTGACCATCGAAGCCGAACTCGGTGCTGAGGCCCGCTACGGCGGCAAAGCCGCCCTTCTCGGCAAAATCAAAAACTGAGCGGCATGAAAAAAGCGTTTATTACCCTGATGCTGCTCGCCATCGTGGGAAGCCTCGGTCTCATAAACGCCTACCTGTGGCGGTTGCAGAACCGTACCCAGGAACATATTGCCGACCTGCGCCAGCAGGTCGGCTTGCATTTGCGCGAAAACAAACTATTGAACGACCGCAACGACGCCCTGCGTGTCGAAGTCGAAAATCTCAAATCGCCCGAAGCCTACTACGCCCTCGAAGAAAAAGCGCGCGAGGACTACGGCATGATCGGCAAAAACGAAACCTACTTCGTCCTGCCCGACAGCGAAATGGCGGACATCCCCGACATCCCTGCCCTTGTCGAGCGGGAAAAACGGCGCAAGGCCACCGCCGCATTCACGACCGGTGCCGAGCCCTTGCTGCCGCCGGATGCCCGCCCTCTTGATCGGCAACTCAAACTCGAAACCGACCCGGCCGCGACCGCCGCCAGCGGCAAAAACAGCGTCGAACCCATCCCCGTCAGCGCCGTACCGCTGGAACTCGAATCCCTGCCCGCCCGGTAGCCTCCCATCCCTTCACCCAACCGGTGGCGCAATCTCTTTGCCGCATTACCGCTTCTGGCACATCGCCGCATGGTCCTTTGGACACGGCAAATCTTTTTTGATGTTGTTTTCCATGTTTCTTCCCTACCGTCGCCGGGCGACCGCAAGCGGGAAGGTTTTTCTCCATGCAAACGGCTTCATTCCGGGGCGCTTCATTTTTTGCCATACACGAAAAAGCCGGTACGAAACGGTGCCAACCGCTCTTCCCTTCCCCCCGCTTGCGGGACGGGAACAGCTCGCGCGGCGAGAAAGAGGTAAGGGTGTTCGCCCGCAGGACGAATTTTGTCATGTGCGCAACGCCGCATAAAAAACGCCGCATTGTCGCGGCGTTTTTTATGCGGCAGGCGGGCATCAGGCGACTTTGTGAATCCAGCCGTAGCGGTCGGGGGCGATGCCGTACTGGATGTCGGTGATGGCCTTGCGGATGGCGAGACCGCGTTCCTGTCCGCCGGTAACAGGGATTTCTTTGCCGTGGATGACAAAGGCGGTAACGGGCGAGATGACCGCCGCCGTGCCGGTCAGTATCGCTTCCGCGCCGCCTTCGACTGCCGCTTGCAGTTCGGCGACAGTGAAATCGCGCTCGCTGACGCGGTAGCCGAGGTCGGCGGCGATTTGCAGCACCGAGGCGCGGGTAACCCCGTGCAGGAATGCATCGGTGAGCGGTTTGGTGATGATTTCGTCGCCCTTGATCAGCATGAAGTTGCTGGCACCCGTTTCCTGCACGTCGCCACCCGGACAGAAGAGCACCTGGTTTGCGCCGTATTTTGCTTTGGCATCCAGCACCCACGGCAGGGCGGAGGCGTAGTTGCCGCCGCATTTGATGCGCCCCATGTGCGGCGCGCAGCGCATGTGTTCGGTCTCGACCAGCAGTTTCATCGGCGAGCCGACTTTGAAGTAGTCGCCGACCGGCGAGGCGAGGATGTAGAGCAGGGCGCTCGTCGTGCCGCTGCCCGCCTTGCCGATAACGGGGTCGGTGCCGACCAGGGTCGGACGCAGGTACATGGCGTTCGGCGCATCGGGGACGATGTCGGCAGCGCGCTTGACCAGTTCGAACAGCGCGGCGCGGTAGGTATCCGCTTCCGGTACCGGCATTTGCAGCAGGCGGGCGCTTTGCCGCATGCGCGCGATGTTGTCGTCGGGGCGGAAGATGACGATGTCGCCGTTTTGCTGGCGGAAGGCTTTCAGCCCCTCGAAGCATTCGCTGCCGTAATGCAGGGCGTGCGCGCCGGGCGGGAAGGGCATTTCCGCGCTGCTTTGCCAGCGCAGCGGCTGCCAGGCGCCGCCCTCAAAGGCGATGACCGGCATTTCGGGGTAAAACACGCTGCCGAAGACGGCGGGGACTTCTCTGCTCATGGGATTTCCTCTGTGATATGGGTTGGGGGTGGCACGATAGCGCGCCGCCTGCCGCTTGGCAAGGAATGGCGCGCGGATTGAGCGGGTTTTACCGCATCACGTAATCATTGTAGGTATTCCCGCCTTGCATCCGGGAGAAATGATGATAACGCCGCCGTGCAGTGGTGATTTTCGCCAGTGTCAGGTGTGCCTGGGCGGATGCGGCGGGTAGGGCAGCGGCAGGATATGCGCCAGCCGCGCGCGCACGTCGTTCCAATGCCAGAGCCGGAAGGCGGGGTGGGCGTCGATGCCGACATCCAGCGCCGCACCGTGCAGCCGTACGCAGCCGTGGGTGTGGCCGTAGAGATGCCAACTGCCGCGCTGCGCGCCGCGCCATTCCAGAATGGGGTAATGGAACATCACCAGCGTCTGTCCATCCAGTGTTTCTTCGTGGTAGGGCCTGATCCAGCGGAAGCGCTCGGCGAGATAGGGATCGGCGCCGAGTTCGTCATCATGATTGCCACTGATGAGGCAGATTTCGCCGTTGAGTTCGGCGAGCAGGCGGAAGGTTTCGGCCAGTCCGCCGAAGGAGACATCGCCGAGGTGGTAAACGCGGTCGCCCTTGCCGACCTGGGCATTCCAGCGGGCGATGATAGCGCTGTTCATCTCGTGCACACTGCGAAAGGGGCGGTGGCAGTACTTGATGATGCCGTGATGGAAGAAATGCGTATCTGCGGTAAAAAATACATTCATGCCTGTTTCCATTGAATTTTTCGTTGCATGATAACAAAAAAGGAGGGCGCCATTTCAGGGCGCGCGTCAACAGAAAGCCCCTGCGACGCAGGGGCAGGACGAAGAAGGCGATCCCGTCAGTCTGTCAATTCGTACCGGTACCGCGCGACCATTGCTGTGTGCCGCCGAACGCACCCTGGAAATTCTCCGTCGGGTTCGTGTAGTGCCCGGCCATCTCTTTGGCATTGTCGCCGTAGAAGGCACCGTCAACGTGCGTATTGTTGGTAATGCCTGAAAATTTGTTGCCGTTAATCGTCGCTTCCAGATTGCGATCAACGAAATTGCTCTTGTCGCCCGGTTTGGTAAAGGCCATTTTCAGGGTCTTGTCGGCGAAATTGGCCCTCGCAATCATCACGCCGTTGCTGTAAGCGTTATCGGCATTATTGACATGAAGCACGTCGCCGACATATTCCGCCTCGCCTTTTGCCGGGACATTGGCAGACAAATATCCCTGATGGAAGACGATATTGTTGCCGTCGTAATTGAGGGCACCAAAGCGGGCATTCGCCTGTCGGGTCGTGCCGACATAGAACTTCCTGTAAGAAACGCCGCCCAGCACCACGCCCCTGTCCAGGGCAACGATCCGTCCGTTTTTTATACCAGACACGACCAGCGGCAATTCCCTGCCATTGAAGGTCAGCGTATCGAAACTGGGCGCATTGCCGGATACCGAACCATCGGCAGCGTGCTTGTCGGTGTTGTAAGAACGCATGCTGCGATAGACATTCTTGCCGGGCGTTGGCGCGGGCGCAGGAATATTGGGCGTGGGCTTGGGCGATGGGACAATCTTGATACCGGGGCCACCGCCGCCGCAACCGGCAAGCAATAAGGCCAATGCAACACCGCTTATGGTACCCATGAATCTGGAAGACATAACAATCTCCTTACATTTTGAATAAAAACAACAGGGGATTCATCGCAAACAGCATGCAGGCATCGGGCAATGATGCGGGAATTGTCCGGAATCGCCCACCTGCATTCAGGTAACGCCGAATCCGTGCATCATTATGTGAAGCGGCCATGATTTCCGTCAAGCAAACAGAACGGCATAACGCGTACTTTGCCCGTTTATCGCGCTGAATATACAAGGAAAATATTGATAATTACTAAATACGCATATTGCGGACAGAATTTATTTATCTGTACGGCGACGTGTATCGGCGCAATATAGGTGGTAGGGAATCTCACCATAATCCGGCAGAATAGGGCGCGATATGTGCACATAAAAGGAAAACCATAGGCAAATGAAACAAAACCGTCATCAGGAAATATACATATCCGATTGTATCTGGCCGGTATCAGCAATAAGCAATAGCAATACGCGCGGCGGGCAAGTCGCTGAAAACCGCACGACCCCGCCCGGGCGCTCCGCTTGCGGTTTTTCCGCCCGCCGCATGAGGTCTGCCCCGTTTGCTGCGGCCATGCAAAAAAACCGGCGGCTGCCGGTTCTTACGCATCAAAGCGAATGCCGTCGGCGGCGATGGTGACCGGCTGATGCTGCGGTGGCGGGGTGTCGGCAAGCGCGAGGATACAGTCGCCGAGGCCGCTGCCGCTGATTTTTACTGCATGGGCATGCGGGCGGGCAGCGGCGATGTGCGCCGCTTGCACCGCATCACAGACGCCGAGGGCGGTCATCAAGGTCTGGTAATCATTCAGCAGGCGGTAAACGTCCGGCCAGTCACCGCTTGCGGCGGCTGCGATGGTGGCCGCACTGTTCGCGCCCATTTGCGCGTAGCATTCCCGGTAACGCTGTGGTTCGGCTGCGGCACGGGCGGCGAGCTGCGCCAGCACGGTAGCGGTCGGCGTTTTGTAGCCCGCATAGCGCAGGCTGAGGCCGGTGGGCGGCAGTGGCAGTGGGCGGATGCGGGCAGATGTGATGTCTGTGGCGGGGGTGTAGGCAATGATGCTGCCCGCCAGCGAGGCGGCGAGGTCGGCACCGCTGCCGCGCTGTTGCACGGTGAGGATGGTACGGTGCGCCGCGCGGTGCAGGGCAGGCGGGTCGCAGGCATCGCCGCGCAGGCGGGCAAGCAGGGCGGTGCAGGCGGCGGTTACGGCAGCAGATGAACCGAGGCCGAGGGTGGGGTCGATTTCGCTGAGAATGTCGAGTTCCAGGCCGCAGGCGGGTGGTGTCTGGCGCAGGGCGGCGAGGATAAAGCGCAATTTGGGATGGTCGGCGAGGGTGTCGAGGTCGGTGGTGTGTGCAGCCAGCGCGCTGTGGATGATGAGGCGGCGGTCGGCGCGGGTTGTGGCATGGATGCGGATGCGCGCGGCGACAGCGCAGACGATGGCGGACGCCCCATAGACCACGGCGTGCTCGCCGCTGATCATGATTGAGCCGGGGGCGGAGACGGTGAGTTGTGTCATCAGATGCCGCCTTGTGGCCGGGCGGCAAGCGGTTTGTGCGGGGTGTGGTTGAATCGCCCAAACATGGTGGCGACAAGGAGAGGCGGGGCAGGCTGCAGCCCGCCGTGATAACGCCGATGGTGGGCTAAAGCCCACCCTACAAATCCTGTCTTGCTTCTTGGGATTGGCATGACGCCGCGCTCGCCGGCGGTCAGTAATTCATTCCGCGTCATCTTGAAATATGAGCCATCCGGATAATGATCCGAGCGGTATGCCGTTTGGCATGCGGGCGGGTTTAGGCGGCGCTCCCGGGAATAAAAACAAGGGATTTTCTCCCTTGTTTTTTCTCTTTGTGTTATTGATGGATTCGTTGGGCATATCTTTCGGATCACCACTTGCAAGAAGTTGTGCTTGGGCACAGAACATCAAATAAAACAAAGAGAACCAATACACCACCTAAGATTATCATAAGTCTGGATATAATAATTATTGTGCCCTCAACAAGGCCTTTGCTTGCAACTTTTGTATAACTGTCATCAGTCCCCCCCCCCCCCCCCCCCCCATTTTTTCTCTTTCAATGCGGCGATAAAACTGTCTTCTATCAATAGCGATTAAACAAATTACGCCAATAATTATAAAGATAATACCGATTGTGAAGTTTCCCATTTTTTACTCCTGATTCAATGGTTGGGATTCAGCAATGGAATATTTCCCCATGCTGCATGGATTTGTGAGAAGCCTGTTTTCAGGCATCTCACGAATAGGGTTTTATTTCTGTTTCCAGCCGCCGCCGCTTTGGTACCACCAGCCTTTGCCGGCCTGGCTGATCCAGCGTTCGGCGAAGGTTTTCTGGATTTGTGCCGCCCAGTTTGGCTGGTTGTTGGCATCCGCAATGGCCTGGTAGAGGGCTTTGCGGTCTTTGTTTTCGGCGTTGACGAGCTGGTTCATGCGGGCGCGGTCGCGCATTTCGGCGGCGCCCGCGTCGCGCACGGCGATAAGGCCGTCGGCGGTGAGGCCGATCGCGCCTTTGTCGAGAAAGGGGCGCAGTTCGCCGAAGCGCCCCGCCATGCGCGCCTTGATTTGCTCGATTTGCGGCGAGGTGGCATTGAAGTCCACGTTTTGCGCGTGGGCTTCGCTGCTGATGCCGTTCAGCACGGCGATGAGGATGTGGCGCGGATCAAGGCGATGCGCGCTGTGTCCGCTTTTTGCCGGTGCGGTTTCTTGTGGTGCGCCGTCGGTTGCACTCCGGTTGCCGCTGTTTTGCCGCCAGACATCGTGGATGATTTGGTCGGCGGCTTTTTCGACGGCCGCCGCCGGGAAGTAGATGTTGACGGTGACGCAGGAAACGACGACGATGGGGGCAAGCAGGGCGAGGCTGCGGCTGAGCATGGTGTGCTCCTTCCCGTGCGGGGGTTATTCTTTGGCGCGTCCGAGGTATTCGCCGCTGCGGGTATCGACGCGGATGACGTCGCCAATGTTCATGAAGAGCGGCACGCGGACGACGGCGCCGGTTTCGAGGGTGGCCGGTTTGCCGCCGCCGCCCGAGGTGTCGCCGCGCAGGCCGGGGTCGGTGTCCACGACTTTGAGTTCGACGAAGTTCGGCGCGGTAACGCTGATGATGTTGCCGTTCCAGAGGACGACGGTGCACAGCGCCTGTTCGAGCATCCATTTGTCGGCGTCGGCGACGGCGGCGGCATCGGCTTGCAGTTGTTCGAAGGTCTCGGGGTGCATGAAGTGCCAGCTGCTTTCGTCTTTGTAGAGGTATTGCATTTCGGTTTCGTGCACATCGGCGGCTTCGACGCTGTCGCCGGATTTGAAGGTGCGCTCGATGACGCGGCCGGTTTTGAGGTTGCGGACTTTGACGCGGTTGAAGGCTTGGCCTTTGCCGGGTTTGACGAATTCGTTTTCGACGATGTTGTAGGGGTCGCCGTCAAGCATGATTTTCAGGCCGGCCTTGAATTCGTTGGTTGAGTAGTTTGCCATTGGGGTTCCTTAGTGTGTTGTGTGGTGAGGGCGCTATGTTAGCGGAATCAGACGTTGAAGCGGAAATGAATGATGTCGCCTTCCTGAACGCGGTAGTCTTTGCCTTCGAGCCGCCATTTACCGGCTTCTTTGGCACCCGCTTCGCCGTGGTAGCGGATAAAGTCGTCGTAGGCGATGACTTCGGCACGGATGAAGCCGCGCTCGAAGTCGGTGTGGATGACGCCTGCGGCCTGCGGCGCGGTGGCGTTGGCGGGCATGGTCCAGGCGCGGACTTCTTTGACCCCGGCGGTGAAGTAGGTGCCGAGACCGAGCAGGTCGTACCCGGCGCGGATGACGCGGTTCAGGCCGGGTTCGGCAAGGCCGTAACCGGCGAGCAATTCGCCCTGTTCGTCGCCTTCCAGTTGCGACAGTTCGGCTTCAATCGCCGCGCAAACGGTGACGACGACGGCACCGCTTTGTCCGGCTTTGTCGCGCACTTGCTGCACGTAGGCGTTGTCGCCGTTAATGTGCGCTTCGTCCACGTTGGCGACGTACATCATCGGCTTCATGGTGAGCAGGAAGAGTTCGCGCAGGGCTTTTTTCTCTTCGTCGGCCAGCGGCAGGGTGCGCGCAAGGTTGCCGTCTTCAAGATGCGGGGTAAGACGGGCGATGATGTCGAGTTTGAGCTTGGCGTCTTTGTCACCGCCTTTGGCGATGCGGGCCAGGCGTTGCTGGGCTTTTTCCAGCGAGGCCAGGTCAGCCAGTATCAGCTCGCTTTCGATGACCTGAATGTCGCTCAACGGGTCAATTTTGCCTGCGACATGGACGACGTCGTCGTTATCGAAGCAGCGCACGACTTGGGCGATGGCGTCTGTCTCGCGAATGTTGGCGAGGAACTGGTTGCCCAGTCCTTCACCCTGGGATGCGCCGGCGACGAGGCCGGCGATGTCCACGAATTCCATGGTGGTCGGCAGGACGCGTTCGGGTTTGACAATGGCTGCCAGTGCATCCAGGCGCGGATCGGGCATATAGACGATGCCGGTGTTGGGCTCAATGGTGCAAAAGGGGTAATTTTGCGCATCAATGCCCGCGTTGGTCAGGGCATTGAAGAGGGTGGACTTGCCGACGTTCGGCAGGCCGACGATGCCGCAGTTGAATCCCATGTGGTGTTTCCTCTTGTTTCGTGTGAAACGGCCGCATTGTGAATCGCGGCGGTTTTTATGTCTGTTTCAGGCGGTACTGTGCAGGCGGTGCATGGCTTTTTCCGCACCTTCTTGCAGCAGAACCGGCAGGATGTGCAGGCCGCGCGTGATGGCGGTGTCGATTTGTGCCTGCTCGACTTTGCCTGGCGGGTGCAGGACGTAATCTATGACCTGGTTGCGGTCGCCCGGATGGTTGATGCCGAGACGGAGGCGGTAAAAGTCTTTGCTGCCGAGCGCGGCGATAATGTCGCGCAGGCCGTTATGCCCGCCGTGTCCGCCGCCGTATTTGAGTTTGACCGCACCTTCGGGCAAGTCGAGTTCGTCATGGACAACGAGGATTTCTTCCGGGGCGATGTCATAGAATTTGGCCATAGCACTCACCGCCCGCCCGCTGGCGTTCATAAAGGTGAGCGGCTTGAGCAGGTGCAGCGGCTGGTTGGCCAAAAAGATTTTGCCGTACTCACCCTGGAATTTTTTGTCTTCGACGAGACGGGCGCCTTCGTTTACCGCCAGTTGATCCAATAACCAAAAACCCGCGTTGTGGCGGGTTTTTTGGTAGCGTTCCCCGGGATTACCGAGGCCGACGATCAGTTTGATCATGTTTATTCGGCATCGCTGTCGCTTGATGCGGCGCTTTCACCATCACTGTCGTCAGCGGCTGCCGCACGGTTCGGATGAACGATTTGCGCGACAACGGCATCGGCGCGTTCGTCATCGTGAACGAGGCGCACACCTTGCGGCAGTTTGAGATCACGCAGATGGATTACATCACCCAAGGCAACCTCTGCCATATCAACGGTGATGTTTTCCGGCAGGTCACGCGGCAAACAGATAATGTCCACACTGTTGAGATGGTGTTCGACCAAGCCGCCCGCCTTGACGCCGACGCTGCTTTCTTCGTTGGCAAAGTGCAGGCTGACGGTGGCTTGCAGTTCCTGACCACGCACGACGCGCTGGAAGTCAAGATGCTGATACAGCGGTTTGTAGAGGTGGCGTTGTACGTCACGCACGATGACTTCGACATCACCCTGCCCTTCAACTTGCAGGCAGATGATTTGTGAGTAGAAGCTGTCGAATTTGCCGTAGCGCACCAGTGCGTCTTGCGAGAGGGCGATGGATAGCGGTTTGTCTTCACCGCCGTAGATGATGGCGGGTACCAGTCCTTCCCGACGCAGGCGGCGGCTCGCACCTTTCCCGTTGTCCTGGCGGACTTTGGCACTCAGGGTATAAGCGTAGTTACTCATATTTTTCTCCTTAAAGATAAAAAAGAGCGCTTGCGACCAGCGCTCTCCTGTTTTTCGTATTCGTCCGGTTCAGTTGACGAACAGCGAAGAAATGGATTCTTCCACGTGAATGCGGCGGATGCTTTCCGCCACCAGTCCGGCAATGGACAGGACGCGGATTTTCTTGCAGGCTTTGGCCGGTTCGCGCAGGGCGATGGAATCCGTCACAATCAGTTGATCCATGCCGGATGCCTCGATGTTTTCGATAGCTTTGCCGGAGAGGATGGCGTGGGTGCAGTAAGCAGTAACGGAACGCGCGTTGCGTTCTTTCAAGGCTGTCGCGGCGTTGGTCAGGGTGCCGGCGGTGTCAACCATGTCATCCACCAGGATGCAGTCGCAGCCTTCGATGCTGTCACCGATGATGTTCATCACTTCGGATTCATTCGGCCGCGGACGGCGTTTGTCGATGATGGCCAGTTTGGCATTCATTTGCTTGGCAGTAGCACGAGCCCGCAAGACACCGCCAATATCCGGCGAGACGACTACCGGGTTTTTGAAGTCCTGTGCCAGCAGGTCATTGAGGATGATGGGCGTGGCGTAGATGTTGTCCACCGGGAAATCAAAGAATCCCTGAATCTGGTCGGCATGCAGGTCAAGCGTGAGAACGCGATCTATGCCGACGCCAACAATCATGTTGGCGACGACTTTGGCGGAAATCGGCACCCGTGCCGAGCGCGGACGACGATCCTGACGGGAATAGCCAAAGTAGGGGATAACGGCAGTAATGCGGTTGGCAGAAGCCCGGCGCAAGGCATCGCTCAAAATGAGCAGTTCCATGATGCTGTCATTGGTCGGATGACTGGTCGGCTGGATAACGAAAACATCCTTGCCGCGTACGTTTTCTTGCAGTTCGACGCGGATTTCGCCATCCGAGAATTTATCGACTATGGCATTGCCGAGCGGCAAGCCGAGATGCTGAACGATCTGACGGGCAAGTTGCGGATTGGCATTGCCCGTGAATACGGTCATGCTGCCTCTGGACACGTGTTCACCTTGCATATGGGAAGGAAAGATGGCTGGGGTGGAAGGATTCGAACCTACGAATGCCGGGATCAAAACCCGGTGCCTTAACCACTTGGCGACACCCCAGTATTATGGCGGATGTTCCGCCCGTCCTCTGCCGCTGTCAGCGCGAGGCGGGCATTATAGCGATTTGTCATTGCCCCGCAAGGGAAAAGACAGCTTTTTGTGCATCTTGCTATATCGCATACATATTTTGCACGACGAGGCGTGTCTGATAGTCCTTTTGCCGCAGGCGGATACTGCGGTAATGCGTACCCTGCCAGTCGCCCAGTTCGACATGCCAGCCTTCGGCATCGAAGGTTTCATCAGCTCGTTTTGTCGTCAGCCAGGCAGCCAATGATTCAAAGGGCAGCGGCATACCCATTTCGCGAATCATATCGGCGCGGTTGAAACTGCGTTCTTGCGAGCCTTCGCGCACGCTGACCACGCCGTTGCCATAGGTAATCCGCATCCGTTCCTGCCCCATCGGGTCAGACAGAACCAGCATTTCCGTCTTGTTTTGATGCGTCCAAGCGGCGGTCGCCATGACGCTTTTTTCCTTGCAGCCATGCACTTTCGAGCATTCCGGATAGCGCAGGGCGATTTTGCCCTCGGCCAGCCAGCGTTGCGGGTTGAAGGCGACATACACCTGCGGCTGCGTGGCATCCGTCGGCGGCGTTTGCGCGCAACCGGCCAGCAGCAGTGCGAGAGCCAGCACCCGGATGATGTTTTTGTTATTTTTTCTTGCCATGTTCCAGTTTCAGTTTTTTGCCAATTTCTTTCAGCGACGCGTTGTCCGGCTGACCTTGCCGCTCGTAGCGATAGACCTCTTGTGCCAGCGCCTTTTCACCGGCGGCATAGAGCGCCTCGATATAGTGCGCGGAAATCTCGTTGCTGCGGTAGGCGGCGTAAGCGCGCCGCAGCCAGGATAGTGCCTCTTCCGTCTTGCCCTGGCGGAACAGCAGCCAGCCGTAGCTGTCCTGAATCGCCGGTGAATCGGGGTACAGCTTGATGGCTTCCTCAATCAACTCTGCCGCTTTTTCCGCGTCATTCGTTTGCGTCAACAGTAGATAGCCGTAAGCGTTGAGCGCGTCGATATTGGCCGGGTCGATGGCGAGAATCTTGGCAAACTGCGCGGCGGCGTCCTCAATCTGCCCGTGTGCGGCGTGATATTCGGCGAGGACATACAGCAAATCCACCTGATCGGGATAACGGGCGAGCGCTTCCTGCAACAGCGTTTCCAGCCGCTTCCACTGCTTCGCCTGCTGCAACTGCGCCGCTTCAATCAAATAGGTATCCAGCACCTGTGCGTCATCGGGGAAATCCTTGCGCAATGCGGCAAAACGCGCCTGCGCCGAATCATAAGCGCCGCGCCGGAAAGCGAGCAATGCCAACTGTTCCTGCGCCTGCAAATAGCGGGTCGAATCCTTGCTGACCTCGCCCAGCATCGATACCGCCATATCTGTCTGCCCCGCACGTTCGGCGGCGTTGGCAACGAAAAACAGATACGTGTTGAGATCGATCCGCCGCGCGTCCAGCAACTCGCGAAACGCCTGCGACGCAGCGGGGAAATTCCCGGCGGAAGCATACAACTGCGCCACCAGCTGCCGCACTGCACTGTCCTGCGGCTGCAATTCCTGCCAGCGCAGCGCCAGCGGCAGCGCATCCTGCCACTGATAATGCGCGGCCAGCATATCCACATACGCCGAGAGCACATTCGTATCCTGCGGGTAACGTGTCGTCATCCTGTCCATAATCTTGCGCGCATCCTGCAACCTGCCGATGCTCGCCAGCACCTGGGCCTGCATCAATTCCAGCTCGCGCCAGTTGCCGTCCAGCGCAATCGCGCGGTCAAACGCGTCCAGCGCGACTGTCACCTTGCCCTGCTCCTTGGCCATCAGCCCCAAATAATAAAAAATATACGGGTTCTTCGGGAACAGCCCGGCCAGCTGCTGCAACAAATCCAGCCGCACTGTGCCATCCGGCAAATCCGCCAGCGCGCGGAACACCTGCGCCACCATCTGCGGCCCTCCGTCCCGCTCCAACAGCGTCGTTATATGCCCCAGCGCCTCATTACTGCGTCCGTCGGCAAGCAGCACACGCAACAGCGCCAGCCGCGCCGCTTCGTCCTGCGGGAACGCGCCGAGCCAGGCGCGGGCGATCTTCTCCGCGCGGACAAAATCCCGCGTATCCCAGGCGAGGCCGAAACCATATTCCAGCGCGTCATACTCGCCGCTTTGCACCGCGACCTCGGCCATCGTGTCCAGCGCGGCCGAATACTTGCCCGCATGATCCTCAAAACGCGCCGTCATCGCGCCGTAGAGCCACTGCGCGGGCTGCGACCACTCCTGCTGGGCCCGCTTCTGCGCGGGTACGGCAAAAGCCTGCACATACAAAGACGGCAGCGCGCAGAACAAAGCAAAAGACAAACAATTACGGCGTGGCAACCTATCCACCATCGGCTGAAAGAGAAAGCGCGATAGCTTAAAATAGAAGCATCAAAAAAATAATGACCATATGTTGACCCCCCTTGACGAACCCGTAAAAACCATTACCGCCTACGGCCTCAACCACCACACCGCCGACGCCGCCGTGCGCGAAAAAATCGCCTTCACCCCGGAAGAAACCGCCGCCGCCCTTGCCGACTGCCGCCGGCAGACCGGCGTGGACGAAGTCGCCCTGCTCTCCACCTGCAACCGCAGCGAAATCTACGCCGTCGGCGGACACGCCGCGCAACTCGCCGCCTGGCTCGCCGCCTGCAAACACCTCGCCCCCGCCGCGCTCGCCCCGCTCACCTTCCGCGTGCACGACCGCGAGGCCATCCGCCACATCTACCGCGTCGCCAGCGGCCTCGACTCCCTCATCGTCGGCGAACCGCAAATCCTCGGGCAAATCAAGCAGGCCTACCGCCTCGCCCGGCAGGCGGGCACCATCGGCAGCGTCCTCGAACGCCTCTTCCAGCAAAGTTTCGCCGTCGCCAAACAAATCCGCCACAGCACCGCCATCGGCGCCAACAACGTCTCCGTTGCCGCCGCCGGCGTCAAACTCACCCACCGCTTCTTCGACGACCACAACCGCCGCACCGCCCTCATCATCGGCGCGGGCGAAACCGCCCAACTCGTCGCCAAATACCTCAAAGACACCGACATCAAACGCCTCATCATCGCCAACCGTACCCTCGCTCACGCGCAAAAACTCGCCGAAGAGCACGGCGGCTTCGCCATCAGCCTCGAACAACTGCCCGCCCAACTGCACGAAGCCGACATCATCATCGGCGCAGCACGCAGCGACCACCTCCTCATCAGCCGCGAACACACCAAAGAAGCACTAAGACGGCGGCGCAACCACCTGCAAGTCTTCATCGACCTCGCCATTCCGCGCAACCTCGACCCCGCCATCGACACCCTCAACCAGGCCTTCCTCTACGACGTGGACGACCTCGCGCAAATCATCGACGACAACCTCAAAGCCCGGCAAAGCGCCGCGCGCCAGGCCGAAGCCATCATCAACCTTTACAGCGACGACCTCATCGGCTGGCTGCGTTCCAAACCCCAGCAACAAATCGTGCGCAAAATGCGCGAAAACGCCAACACCATCCGCGAACAACTCCTGCAAGAAAGCTACCGCCGCCTCGCGCACGGCGAAGACCCCGCGCATCTGCTCGAACAACTCAGCCGCAAACTCACCAACAAACTGCTGCACAACCCGAGCGAACTCATCCACGCCATCCCGCCGGATCACAAAGACTGGCTGGCCATCATTGCCGACACCTTCAAAACCGAAACCCACGAGAACCCCTGAATGCACCCCGCCATCCGCGAAAAACTCGCCAGCCTGCGCGAACGCCACGAAGAACTCAACGCCCTGCTCGCCGACCCGGCGACCGCCGCCGACACCGCCCTGCTGCGCCGCTACGCGCAGGAACACGCGCAAATCGCGCCCGTCATCACCATCCTCGACGACACCGCCCGCCTCGAACAAGAACTCGCCGACCTCGCCGACCTCGCGGCAGACCCCGACATGGCCGAACTCGCCGCCGCCGAACGCCCGGCGCTCGAAGCGCAAATCGCCGCCAACGAACACGCCCTCGCCCGCCACATGATTCCCAAAGACCCGCTGGACGGTGCCGATGTCTATCTCGAAATCCGCGCCGGCACCGGCGGCAACGAAGCCGCCATCTTCGCGGGCGACCTCTTCCGCATGTACGGCAAATACGCCGAAGCAAAACGCTGGAAACTCGACATCCTCAGCGAAAACCCCGGCGAACACGGCGGCTACAAAGAAATCATCAGCCAAATCAGCGGAGAAAACGTCTATTCCACCCTCAAATACGAATCCGGCGCGCACCGCGTGCAGCGCGTCCCCGAAACCGAATCCGGCGGGCGCATCCACACCTCGGCGGCGACCGTCGCCATCCTGCCCGTGGCCGATGAAATCGAACCCATCGACATCAACCCGGCGGATCTCAAAGTGGACACCTACCGCGCCTCCGGTGCCGGCGGCCAGCACATCAACAAAACCGACAGCGCCATCCGCATCACTCACCTGCCAAGCGGTATCGTCGTCGAATGCCAGGAAGAACGCTCACAACACAAAAACCGCGCCAAAGCCATGCGCCTGCTTGCCGCACGCCTTTTGGACATCGAGCGGCAAAAAGCGCAGGACGAACAGGCGGCCGAGCGCAAAAGCCTGGTCGGCAGCGGTGACAGAAGCGAACGCATCCGCACCTACAACTACCCGCAAAGCCGCGTTACCGACCACCGCATCAACCTCACCCTGTACAGCCTCGCCGACGTGCTGGAAGGCGGGCTGGACGCCGTCATCATCCCGCTGCAACAAGAACAGGAAGCCAATGCCCTGCTCGCCCTGCAAAACGGCTGACGCCGCCTTGCCTGCCGACACGGGGCGGCAACAAAAAAGCCTGTCGCAAGGACAGGCTTTTTTATGCGCAACGGCACTATCAACGGGGAGCGGTGGGAGACTGCGCGGAAACCCGTGCCGTATTCAGTTGCTCGATAGCGGCGACACCCGAAGCATCGCTCTTGTCGGGCGGGGTAATCGTGCTGATGTGGGTGATGGTGAAATACATCGTCAGGCCCAGCACGATCGGGGCAAAGAGGGCGGCGGCGACGGAGAAAACCGGAGACTGGATGGTGTGTTGCTCGGTCATGATGAAAAACCTCTGTTGAAATAAAAAACGGGCATCCGTTATACCAAAATATCGCGCCGGGCGGCGCAAAATAATACAGTAGCGCGGACGGACGTCTTGTCTCCGCCCTCTATTGCACCCCTGCCGCCACACTCATGAAACTTAGCCACTGGATTATCCGCAGCGCCGCCGCCCATCCCGATACAGATGTCGCCCTCATCGAAACCCGCCACCTTGCCGCCTTCGTCACCGGCCTCAGCCTGACACGACAACGCATCCACGACCCCGACCTCACGGCGGGCGAAGAAGCGGCGCTTGACGCGCTCGCCGCCCGCCTGCACGCGGGCGAACCGCTCGCCTACCTGCTCGGCAACCAGCCTTTCTGCGGCCTCGATCTCGCCGTCAGCCGCGCCACCCTCATCCCGCGCAGCGACAGCGAAGCGGTGGCCGAACGCGCCCTCCATCTGCTGCGCGGCATGCACCGCCCGGCCGTGCTCGACCTCGGCACCGGCAGCGGCGCGCTGGCGCTGGCGATTGCCTCCGCCCGCCCCGATGCCATCGTGCGCGGCAGCGACCAAAGTCTTGATGCCCTCGCTGTCGCCGCCGCCAACGCGCACCGCCTCGGCATTGCCAACGTCCGCTTCCTGCATGGCGACTGGCTCTCGCCCTTTGCCGATGCGAGCGCCGACCTCATCATCAGCAACCCGCCCTATATCGCCCCCAATGACCCGCACCTCGCCGCGCTCCACCACGAACCGTCAAGCGCGCTGGTCGCCGCCGATGACGGCTACCGCGATCTCTTCGCCATCATGGACGGTGCGCCGCGCGTGCTGAAAACGGACGGCTGGCTCATCATGGAACACGGACGGCAACAGGGCGAGACGCTGCGCAATCGTGCCGCCCGCCATCCGGTCTGGCAGCACATCGCGACCGGGCAGGATTACGCCCGCCGCGACCGCTACACGGAAATGCAAAAGCGCGGCTAGTGGCACCAGCCGCTTGGCGGGCGCAGGACGGGCTGAAGCCCGCCTGCGAAAACCGTTTTATTTCCTGGGCCTGGTGTCAGCGGTTGCTCGCGATCACGGTGTAGCCATCTTCCAGCGCGTCGAGGTGGACGCGGCTGCCCGGGGTGAGGTAGGCCGCTTCGCCGCCGTGCAGTTCGAGGCTGTTGCCTGCCCCGGTCACGCGCAGGCGGCCCGCGAGGTTGAGGAGGATGGTCGCCTCCGGGTTGGCGAGCGGCAGGTTTGCGCCATCGGGCAGGTGGATGGTGGTGAGGGTGTAGTCGTCCACCGGCGCGGGATAGGCATAAGGCGCGTGGTTGCCGGGCGCGGGCGGCGGCAGGATGGCGGGGTTGACCGGGTTGGCATCGACAATGCGCAGCAGTTCGCCAATGTCGATGTGTTTCGGGGTGAGCCCGGCGCGCAGGACGTTGTTGGAAGCGGCCATCAGTTCGATGTTCTGCCCGCGCAGGTAGGCGTGCGGCAGGCGGGCGCGCTGGAAGATGCCTTCGCCCGTTTTCATGTGGACGATGTTGAAGAGGTAGAAGGAGAGCAGGCCGGGGTCGGGGCGGGCGGGGTCGATGTGCATGGCGCGTGCGGCGTAGTGCAGCCAGTAGTCGGGATTGTCCGAAACGTCTTCCGGCGCGGGCGCGGCGAAGAGCGGGGCGAGCCAGGCGGCAAGGGTGGCGCGCGGTGCCTGCATGATGCGGGCGTAGGCTTCATGCAGGCCGTGTTGCCGGATAAGGGCGGCGATGGGCGCGAGGGCGGGGCGGGCATCGAGGCGGCGGGCGATGATGTCGGGCGGGGCGAAGCCGTGCAGCAGCCAGAAGTCGCCGAGGGCGATCATGCTTTCCGGTTTATGGTTGTCGTCGGGGTAGTTGCGCGTCGGCGCGTCACGGGCGATTCCCGCCGCTTCTTCGCGCGCGTAGCCCGCTTCCGCCTGCGCCTTGTCGGGGTGGAGCTGGATGGAGAGCGGCAGGCGCACATCGAGGATTTTCAGCAGATACGGCAGGCGGTCGCCAAAGCGCCGGCGTGAATGGGCGCTGAGGGCGCGCGCGGGGTTTTCGGCAATCCAGGCGTCCAGCGGCAGCAGGCGGCCGTCGGCGTCGATGGTGGCGGGTGCCTGCGGGTGGTCGCCGAACCACAGTTCGGCGGCGGGTTTCTCGCCGGGCTCGCGCCGCAGGAGTTGCGGGATGTAGTCGTAACCGCCCCAAGCGTAGGGCTGGATGGTGCCGTGCAAGCGGTAAAGCATGGGGTTCTCCGTGTGTGGGTGTGCCGTCATGCTACCGCTTTTGCGGGATGGGGGCGAAGTGGCTTGCCGCCGTTACAACGGTTCGCCCAGTCCGCTGAGGATGGCGTCCATCGCCGCGAAGTGTGCCGCGTCTGACGAGGCGTATTTGAGCTGGGTGTCGGCTTCGCCGGCGTTGAGCAGGACGATGCTGTCGCTGTCGTGATTGCCGTAGATGGCGATGCCGCACAGCCAGTGCGCAAAGCCAAAGGGTTTGCGGCGGAAGTAGCGTTCCAGTTCGCGGCGCGCCGCGCCATCCAGTTGGTAAAAGCCGTCATCGCCGCCGTAGGGCAGGGCGAACATCGCTTGCAGGTGCGCCATCGCCAGCAGGAAAGCGCCGGTGGTCGCGCTTTCTTGTTGCCAGTGTTGGCGGTCTTCACTGACCCACACCGGCGGGTCGGCGCGGTGCAGGTCGTCGTGGCGGATGCCCCACACGCAGCAGCCCTGGTTTTCGGTATAGAAGACGAGGTGGCCGGGGGCTTGTTCGCGGGCGGCGTTGTCCGGGGTGAGCAGGTCGTCCTGGGTGTGGTTCAGTTCGCGGTGTTTGCCGAGGGTGCGGTAGTAGTGGGCGAGGACGGCGGGCAGGGTGCCGCAGAGGGCGTGCAGCGGCGCGAGTTCGGCGGCACTGTAACCGTAGTCGCCATCATCGAGGGCGTAGAGGCGGCGGATTTGCGGGCAGGGGTCGGCGGGGGTGGTCATGATGTTTCCTTGGGCAGGCGGAGGAGGGCGATGTACTGCGCCGGGCTGATGTCGCCGTCAACGAGGTGGCGGATGAGTTGCGCCTCGAAGTCATCGGGCGGCGGCAGGCCTTCGATACGGTTTTTGCGCGCGAGACGGGCCTGGTGGCGGGCGCGTTCCTGCCGGGCGGCGGGACTGCGGTCGAGGCCGGGGTAAGCTGCAGCGGCATTGGCGGCGAGGAGGGCGGCAAGTTGTGCGGCGGCGGTCATGCGGTTTTGCCCCCGCCGGCGGGCGGCGCGGCGCGGTGGAAGAGGTGTTGCAGCGCCTCTGCGCCGGTGAAGAAAGCGGCGGCGGCTTCGAGGTCTTCAATGCGGGCGACGGGCAGGACAACAGGTTGGCCGTTGGTGAGGGTGAGGACGAGCACACCGTCTTCGGAAAGCTGCATGGCGGCGATGGCGTCGTACGGCCAGTAGCGGCCGCCGGCGGTGAAGCCGTCTTTTTTCAGCCGCCATTTCGGGTAGCGCAGGCCGTGGATGAGGACGAGCAGGAAGAAGCCGCCGAGGGCGAGGCTGTTCACGGTGTGGCGCATGCTGATTTCATGATAGAGGGCAGCGGCGACGATGAGGTTGAGGAAGACGGCATCGGCGAGGCGGCGGCGCAGGCGTACGGCGACTTGTGTCTTGCCGAAGCGCTGTGCCTGCACCCAGCCGTCGTAAATGAGGAAGGCGGCATAGGCGAGGTCAATAAGGCAGAGGGTGAGGGTGGTCAGCATGGCGGTTTCCGGAGCGGTGGGTTCGGCGGCATCTTACAGGGTTTGCGTCAGTGCCGGCGGTGCTGTTACCGCCTTCCCGCGCACCGCCGACTCCGCCCGCAGCGCCTGGCGGCAATCCGCAGTATTCCCCGCAGCGGTCTCCCGCCGTGCATCCTGTTCTTCCCCTTCCCCTCCTGCCCTTGCGCAAAGCCGCCGCCTGCGCCACCTTCCCACACCTTTTATGGTGCCGCTTGCAGTTTTACCGTCGCCGGTTTTTGCTGCGGGTTTTGCAGGCGGATGTGGATGCGGGCGTGGTTGCCGGCGCGGTCGGTGGTCTCGATGTCGTAGTCGCCGTCGCCTTCCGGTTGCCACAGGGTCTGCGGAGTGTGGCTCTGTCCCAGCAGTTCGCGGTTGACGAGCCACAGGTAGGGCGGGTTGTTGCCGTTGGTTTGTAGGGTGATGGCCTGACCCCGGTTTTCGATGATGGCGCCATCCACCGGCGCAGTGATGCGCAGGACGGGCGCGGGCGGCGGCGCGCCGGTGTCACCTTTGGTGTTCCAGGCGGCTTTCGGCGCGGTGTAGCGGCGTGGCGGGTTGGGCAGGAAGGCGATGATTTGCCGCATGATGGGGATAAGGGCATCGACGCTGGCGCGCTGGTCGCTGTAGCCGCCGTCGGCGCGCCCCGCCCAAAGCAGCACGGTGTAGTCGCGGGTGTAGGCGATCGCCCACAGGTCGCGCCAGCCGTAGGCAGTGCCGGTTTTCAGGGCGACGGGTTCGGCGCCATAGGTGAGCGCGCCCCGGCTGTCGCCGACTTTTTGCAGGATTTGGCTGGTTTGCAGGCAGGCGCGCTGGCTGGCAAGCGGTGCGGGCAGTTCGGGGCGGTAGGTGCAGTTGGCGAGTTTGCGGTAGAGGCCGGCGAGGTCGGTGGCGCGGATGCCGACGCCGCCGAGGGCCAGGGTGAGGTTGGGCGGGCTGTTGTCGAGGGTAGCGAGCGGCAGGCCGTTTTCTTCGAGCCAGCTCGCGAGGGTATCGGCACCGATGCGGGACAGCAGGCGTACTGCCGGGGTGTTGCGCGATTTTTGCAGGGCTTCGGCGAGGGTGATGCGGCCCAGGTATTGTTGGTCGTAGTTCGCCGGGTTGTAGCTGCCTTCAAGCGGGGTGTCGTCGATGAGGGTCTGCGGGTGCATGCGGTAGCGATCCAGCGCGTAGAGGGTGATGTAGGGTTTCAGGGTGCTGCCGGGCGAGCGGATGGCGGTGAGCAGGTCGTTCGCGCCGAGGCGTTCTTTGTTGTGATACGCCGCGCTGCCGAGGTAGGCGCGGGTTTCGCCGCTGGTGTTGTCGAGGATGAGCGCGGCGAGGTTGCTGCGCGGCGGGCGTTGTTCGAGGGCGGCGCTGAGGGTGGTTTCGAGCTGGCTTTGCAGGCTGCCGTCGAGGGTGGTGCGGTGTTCGCCGCGTTTCAGGGCGAGGGCGGCGTAGTGCGGTGCGTGTTGCGGGAAGGGGTGCGGCGCAGGGTGCAGCGGTTCGCGTTTGGCGTTTCGCAAGGTTTCCTGGCTGATGATGCCGTTCGCGGCGGCGCTGTCGAGGATGCGGTCACGCGCAGCGCGGGCGCGGACGGGGTCGGCCAGGCGGTTCGGCGATTGTGGCAGGGCGATGAGCCAGGCGGTTTCGCTGGTGGAGAGTTCAGCCGGGGCTTTGCCGAAGTAGTACCAGGCGCCGACACGGATGCCTTCGAGGTTGCCGCCCATTGGCGCGAGGGTAGCGTAGCAGTTGAGGATGGTCGCTTTGTCGTAGTGGTATTCGAGTTGCAGGGCGCGCAGGCTTTGTTTGATTTTGCCGCCGAGGTCGTGCGCGGTGTGGTAGTTGAGGCGCGCCGCCTGCATGGTGAGGGTGGAGGCGCCGGAGACGGTGCGCCGTCCGTGCAGGTTTTGCCACAGGGCGCGCAGGATGGCGCGGATTTCGATGCCGTGGTGCGCGTAGTAGCGGCGGTCTTCGTAGTTGAGCAGGAGTTTTTGGTAGGTGTCGGGCAGGGCGCCCGGCGGCAGGCGGCGTTTGCCGTCGGCGGTGAGGTAGCTGTGCAGCACGGCGCCGTGGCGGTCGTGGACGACGGGCGAATAGTCGGTGCAGGCGTGAATGTCGGGCGGGTAGGCACGGTCAAGACGCAGCAGGGTGAGGATGGCGAGCAAGGTTGTCAGGCAAAGGCCGAGGATTATGTGGAAAATGGTGCGCTTCATTGGTTTGCGAGGTCGGTATGAAATTTTTGTTGTGGTTTGCGCTGGTCGCGTTTGTGGTGTGGAAGATTGGCCGCGACTGGCGGCGCGCGCGCGGTGTGCAGGGGCGCCTGGAAGCGCGCGCGGCGGCGGAAGCCGCTTTTGAGCGGATTATGTTTTCGCTGGAATGTCAGCTCGCTAACGGCGAGATTGACGAGGCGCAGTTTCGCATTTTGCGCGAACACGCGTTTTCGCAGTTGCAGCGGGCGTTAAAGGAGGCGGGATTTTGAAACCTCGCTAATGGATTATTGGCGAATGTGTTTATGCACGGCATATTATTTTTTCTGTCGGATTTTGTTGTTTATTGTCATACCAAAATAAAAAAATAATCTTGTCATAGGGCGGTAATCAGTCCGTTGAAATGATGTGGATGGGGGTTATCGGCAGATGTGTTTAATCTTTTGGAGTAACAGTCGGTTAAGACCGAAAACGATACATCCAAATATTATAAAAATCGTTTATTGTTGCAGTTTCCAGAGGAATAATGGTGTCGGTCAGCTGTTTCAGGGCGACCAAATCAGCCTTCTGCCCGATAGTGAAGATCCCAATATCTGGAGATAAAGCCCGAATTGTTGGAATCATCGCGTGGTAAGCAAACGGGTCGCTGGGTTTGCCATCCGTAAAAATGAGGAGAACAGGTTTGTAATCGCCTTTAGAGTTGGCAGTAGAGCGGATGCAATTACGCCTGACCGATTGCACTACCAGTTCAAGCGCCGCACCGAGGCAGCTTGCACCGCTACAAGTAAATTCCTGCGTAGAGAAGGGAAGTTTCCTTAATTCTAATTTTGTCAGTGGCTCTGTTTCTTTAGCATGAACATTGTAAGTAATGGTACTCAGATAAGCCATCTCCAACATATAGGGATCTTGGTGTAGCCTGGACTCAAGTATTGTTAAATATTTATAAACCCTTTTTATGGGTTCACCGTGCATGGAGCCGGAGGTATCGATACAAATATAGATAGGAAAACGTCGCATGGATGTATCTTTTATTTTTTCTGCCGAATTCTGTTCTGTGTGCAAACCGCGCAGCGAAGTCGCTACGCGGTTTTTTTGTCGTCAGGCGGTAGTTGCGCCATTTTTGCGCCGGTCGGCAAGGTCGGCGGCGGCAGTGAAGATCACGTCCGAGGAGGAGTTGAGCGCGGTTTCGGCGCTGTCCTGGATGACGCCGATAAGCACACCGATGGCGATGACTTGCGCCGAGGTCTGGCCGTCGATGCCGAGCAGCGAGCAGGCCATCGGGATGAGCATCAGCGAACCGCCGGGAACGCCGGAGGCACCGGCTGCGCCCAGGGTGGCGAGGAAGCAGAGGATGAGCGCGTTCAGCGGGTGCACGGCGAGGTGCAGGGTGTGCGCGGCGGCGAGCGAGAGGACGGCGATGGTGATGGCCGCGCCCGCCATGTTGATGGTCGCGCCAAGCGGGATGCTGATGCTGTAAGTCTCTTCGCGCAGGCCGAGCTGCTCGCTGAGGTTGAGGTTGATCGGGATGTTCGCCGCCGAGCTGCGGGTGAAGAAGGCGGGGATGCCGCTTTGGGTGAGGCAGCGCCAGACGAGCGGGTAGGGGTTCTTGCGCAGCATGATCCAGACGAAGAACGGGTTCACCAGAAGGGCGACCACGGCCATGCTGCCGAGGAGGACGGCGATGAGGCGGGCGTAGGTGGCGAAGGTGGAAAAGCCGGTGGTGGCGACGGTGGCGGTAACGAGGCCGAAGACGCCGTAGGGTGCGATGCGGATGACGATGCCGACGATGTAGTGGATGACGCGGGCGGCGTCGTCGAGGGCAATTTTGCTGGTGTCGCTGGCGTGGCGCAGGGCGATACCACTGAGGATGGCCCAGGTGAGGATGCCGATGTAGTTGCCCTGCACGGTGGCGTTCACCGGGTTGTCGGTCATCTTGAAGAGCAGCGCGGTGAGCACGGCATTGAGGTTTTCCGGCGCGGCGGCGGTGTCTTCGGCACTTTGCAGGTAGAGTTCGGTCGGGAAGAGGGTACTCGCAAAAACGGCGATGGCAGCGGCGGCGAAGGTACCGACGATGTAGAGACCGATGATGCTTTTCAGGCCGCGTGCCTGCCCCTGGCGGTGGCGGGAAATGGCGTGGGTGATGAGGATGAAGACGAGGATGGGAGCGACGGCGCGCAGGGCTTTGGTGAAGAACTCGCCGAGGATCTGGAAGTATGCGGCGGCGGGGACGAGATAGGTGCCATCGGGCTGCGGTGTGCCGGTCTGCATGAGGATGCGGCCGATGATGATGCCGAGCAGCATGGCGATGATGATTTGGCGAACGAGGCTGCGGTTGAGCCAGCGGAGGAGGTCGCGCATGGGGGTTCCTTGTAGTGGTTGAAGGGGTGGCTATATTACCTGTTTTTCCCGCGCGCTCCGGGGTGTTCCGGGGCGAGGGGCGGCGCAGTGCCGCTGCCTTTTGCCGCCGCTTGGACGGCGGTGGCCCGCCGTTTGTTTCATTCCCCGCCGAGATAGCCGCCGGTCTGCCGCGCCCACAGCTGCGCGTAGATGCCGCCGCTTGCCAGCAGTTCGTCGTGGCTGCCCTGTTCGACGATGCGGCCACCGTCGAGGATGACGAGGCGGTCCATCGCCGCAATGGTGGAGAGTCGGTGCGCGATGGCAATCACGGTTTTCCCCGCCATCAGGCGGTTCAGGCTTTGCTGGATGGCGGCTTCCACTTCGCTGTCGAGCGCCGAGGTGGCTTCGTCGAGGATGAGGATGGGCGCGTCTTTGAGCAGCACGCGGGCGATGGCGATGCGCTGCCGCTGCCCGCCGGAGAGTTTGACGCCGCGTTCGCCCACTTGCGCGTCCAGTCCGGTATTGCCGTAGCTGTCGGAAAGGCCGGCGATGAAGTCGCCCGCTTCCGCCTGTTCGATGGCGCGTTGCAGTTCTTCTTCTGTCGCGTCCGGGCGACCATAGAGGATGTTGTCGCGCACCGAGCGGTGCAGCAGCGAGGTGTCTTGCGTCACCATGGCGATGTGGCGGCGCAGGCTGTCCTGGCTGACGGCGGCGATGTTCTGCCCGTCAATGCGGATTTCACCGCCGTCCAGGTCGTAGAAGCGCAAGAGGGTGTTGACCAGGGTCGATTTGCCCGCGCCGCTGCGTCCGACCAGACCGATTTTTTCGCCGGGACGGATGTTGAGCGAGAGGTCGTGCAGGATGTGCGGCTTTTTCACGTCGTCCTGGTGGTAGCCGAAGCTGACGCGGTCGAAGGCGATTTCGCCGCGCGTGACTTCCAGTTCTTCGCAATCCGGGCGGTCTTGCACGGCGACAGGGCGGGTCATCATCGTCATGCCGTCGGTGACGGTGCCGATGTTTTCCGAGAGGCCGCCGATTTCCCACATCACCCAGGTGGACATGCCGTTCAGGCGCAGGGCAAGGCCGCCCGCGACGGCAATCGAACCGACACTGAGCGCGCCGTGCAGCCACAGGGTGATGCCGACCGCGCCAATCAGGAAGAAGAGCGAGTAGTTGAGGGTGAAGAGGCAGATATCCAGCGTCGAGACCATGCGGAACTGGCGGTACACGGTGGCGAGAAATTCGTGCATGGCGCCGCGCGCGTAGTCCGCCTCGCGCCGCGTGTGGGCGAAGAGCTTGACGGTGGCGATGTTGGTGTAGGCGTCGGTGATGCGCCCGGTCATGGTCGAGCGCGCATCCGCCTGTTCCTCGGCGACGCGTTTCAGGCGCGGCAGGAAATGGCTGATGATGGTGGCGTAAGCGGCGAGCCAGGCGAGCATCAGGACGAGCATCGCCCAGTGCTGGCTGGCCATCAGCGCGATGATGGAGAAGAAATAGGCGACGACATAGACCATCACGTCCATGCAGCTGGTGGCGACGGCGCGCACCGCCAGCGCCGTCTGCATCACCTTCGCCGAGACGCGGCCGGAAAATTCATCCTGATAGAAGCTGAGACTCTGCCCCAGCAGGTAGTTGTGCATCCGCCAGCGCACCGCCATCGGCATGTTGCCCATAATCATCTGGTTACGCGCGACAGTGCCGACGAGATTGCACAGCGGCAGGAACACCAGCACCACGAGGCCCATCAGGGCGAGGTGCCAGCCCTCCTCCTGCAACAGCGTATTGGGCGAGCGCGCGCCGAGCCAGTTGACGATGTCGCCGATAAAGCCGAACAGCAGCACTTCCAGCACGGCAACGCCAATCCCCGCCAGCATGATGATAACGAGCGGCGCATAAAAGCCGCGACAGTAATAACGGATAAAGGGCAACAACCGCTGCGGCGGCGTTTCGGCCCAGTCGGTGGGAAAGGGCGACGTGCGCCGCTCGATTTTGTCGAACATGAAAACCTCGGTGATGAAGAAAAGCGGGATTATAGCGCGGCGGCCGGGCGGCTCCGGCGCGGCACATCCCGCCGGCCGCCGGGATAACGCCATGCGAAGACAAACAGCGGCAAATACAGCGCCGTGGCAAGCGCCGCCTCGCGCCACGCCGCCGCATCCACCGCCGCTTCAATGAAAAACCCCATCGGGCAGAAAATCAGCATGAGCGGTATCAGCAACCGACACAGCGTGGCGAAGAGCGAATAAACCACCGCCCGCAGCCGTCGCCCGCGCGACCACAGCGTGCGCGGCGCGATGGCGGCAACGCCCGCTTCATCCAGAAGGCGCGACAAGAGCGGATAAGCAGCCGCCACCATCAGCGGGAAAAAACACAACTGCAAGCCCAAGAGCAGCAACACCCCATCCGCCACGGGTGAGGCCAAAAACGCGGCGGTGTCGGCAAACTGCGCGGCAAATACCGTGTCGCGTATCTCGATATTGAACCAGCCCGGCGCAACGGACGCGTCATGAAGCGCGCCGCTGTGCGCCCGCAGCCAGTCAAGCACTGCGCCCAGCCACGCGAGACGCCACAGCAAAACGCCCTCGCGCAACCACGCGCCGAGCACAAATGCCTCGAACAGCAACAGCGCCGCCACCAGCGCAAACACCAACCGCTGTTCATAAGCGGGCAGCCGCGCGGCATCCAGGCGGCGGCGCAAGCACGCATCCGCCTGATGCACGGCATAAAACAGCAGCGCCGCCAAAGCGAGAAACAGCGAGCTGTGCTGCGCGATATTCAGCACCGCATCCCGGCGCAACGGCAACGCAAACAGCCATTGCCCGATGCAGACGATTGCCGCGCACAAGACGGACTGGCAGAGCACATAAAGAAAAAACGGATTAAAAGGCATCGCAACCTCCTTCGGCTGATACAGGAAAGCCCCATGCGGGGCTTTCCTGGTGGCCGGATGGCGGCCATCCGGCAATCCCTCCCCCGCTTGCGAAGAGAGGAGGGCGGCGCTTCACACCGCCTTGTCGTCATAGAGCGGCACGCCGCTGAGTTTGGCCATGCGTTCGACGTAGAAACGGATTTGCTCCGGATATTGCAGCCCTTTGACCATGGTCAGGTTGCGCAAGAGCGGGAAGGTGATGATGTCTTCGTAGCCAAGTCTTTCGCCGATGTGGCCCTCACTGTGGATAAGGCCTGCCAGTTCGGGCAGATCGGCGTGCAGCTGCGCGAGGTATTCGGCGGTGCGGGCGATGTTTGCCGCAAAATCGCCGTAAGCGGCGGTTTTCTTCGCGGTGTAATAGGCGCGCGCCGATGCGGTCGCAAATTCCGGCAGGCCGATTTGCACGCAGCGCGGCATAATCAGTTTGTTGGCGTATTTACCGACTTTGTCCAGCCAGGCCTGTATTTCCGGGCGGATGGTCTCATCCAGGCGTTCTTTGCCCGCGTATTCGTCCACGAAGCGCACGATGTCGAGGCTCTCGTCCATCGCCGTGCCGTCGGGCTTGATGAGGATCGGCACCACTTTTTCTCCGATAAGCGCAGTCGGCCCCGCTTCGTCGTCGTTGGCGAAGACTTCTATCTCCACGGGCAGGCCGCGCAGGCCGAAAATCATGCGCGCGCGCACGCAGAAGGGGCAGTGGTCGTAGATGTAGAGTTTCATGGTTGGCTCCTGGGTTGTGGGTGAATTTATTCATGGCTGTTGCCTGACGCACAGGCTTTGCGGTCGCGGTGCTCGATATGCAGGCCGGGGAAGTCGGGTTTGAGCAGGGCGCCGATTTTTTCGGTGACGTACACGCTGCGGTGCTGGCCGCCGGTGCAGCCGATGCCGATGGTGAGGTAGGCGCGGTTGCTGCCCTGCACGAAGGCGGGCAGCCAGGTTTTCAGGTAGGCGGCGGTGTCGGCGACGAAGCGGCGCGGTTCGTCGTAGCGTTCGAGGAATTCGATAATGGGTGCATCGCTGCCGCTGTACGCGCGGATGGCGGGATCCCAGTAGGGATTCGGCAGGAAGCGCACGTCATAGAGGAAGTCGGCATTGACCGGGGTGCCGTGTTTGAAGCCGAAGGATTGCAGGGTGATGATGAGCGAGGGCGCGGCGTCGCCGAGGATGGTGCGCAGGCGGTCTTTGAGCTGGTACACGCTGTAATGGCTGGTGTCGAGGATGATGTCGGCGAGGTTCATCAGCGGGTTCAGGAGGTGCCGCTCGTATTCGATGGCTTCCGGCAGGGCGCGCGGGTTTTCGGCGTGGATGTGCAGCGGGTGCGGGCGGCGGGTTTCGCTGTAGCGGCGCACGAGGACGTCGGTGTCAGCAGTAAGGAAGAGAATCTGGATGTCCGCCTGCGCGCGCAGGCTGCGGATTTTTTCCGGCAGGGCGGCGAGGTCGGCGGCGTTGCGCGAGTCCATGGCGACGGCGACGGGCTGCGGCTGTTTGTCGGCGAAATCGCGCACGAGGCTGTCGAGCAGCGCGCTTGGCAGGTTGTCGATGCAGTAGTAGCCAAGGTCTTCGAGGGTGTCGAGGGCGATGGTTTTGCCCGCCCCGGCCAGTCCGGTGATGATGAGCATGGCGGTGTCCGTTCCTTTTTGTGGATACGGCGTTATTGTAGGCTTATCGCCGCGCCCCTGCACGGGGCGGGTGTTATAATTGCCACACTTTTCAACACGAGGTAAACATTATGACGACACGTACCGAACACGACACCATGGGCGATGTGCAAGTTCCGTCCGAAGCCTATTGGGGCGCGCAAACGCAACGCAGTTACCAGAATTTCAAAATCGGCGGGGAAACGCTGCCCAAGCCGCTGATTTACGCGCTGGCGCTGGTGAAAAAAGCCGCCGCGCAGACCAACGTCGCGCTGGACCGCATCAAGAAGGAACAGGCGGATTTGATCGTCCGCGCGGCCGACGACGTACTCACCGGCAAGCTGGACGGGCAGTTCCCGCTGGTCGTCTGGCAGACGGGGTCCGGCACGCAGTCGAACATGAACATGAATGAAGTGCTGGCCAACCGCGCCAACGAACTGGCCGGCACCGGGCTTGCCGCCTACAAGCCCGTGCACCCGAACGACCACGTCAACCACGCGCAATCCACCAACGACAGCTTCCCGACCGCCATTCACGTCGCCGCCGCCATCGAAATCAACCACCGCCTGATTCCCGCCGTCAAGGCGCTGCGCGACACGCTGGACAAAAAGGCGAAAGACTTTGCGGGCATCGTCAAAATCGGGCGCACCCACCTGCAAGACGCCACCCCGCTGACCCTTGGTCAGGAATTTTCCGGCTACGTCAGCCAGCTCGACCACGGCCTCACCCGCCTGCATGATGCCCTGCAAGGGCTGTACGAACTGCCGCTGGGCGGTACCGCCGTCGGCACCGGGCTGAACAGCCACCCCGATTACGCCGTCAAAGTCGCGAAGCAGCTCGCCGACCTCACCACCCTGCCGTTCGTTACCGCGCCGAACAAATTTGAAGCCCTCGGCGGGCGCGATGCCGCCGTTTTCGCCTCCGGCGCGCTGAAAACGCTGGCCGCCAGCCTGAACAAAATCGCCAACGACGTGCGCTGGCTCGCCTCCGGTCCGCGCTGCGGCCTCGGTGAAATCAAGATTCCGGAAAACGAGCCCGGTTCCTCCATCATGCCGGGCAAGGTCAACCCGACCCAGTGCGAAGCGCTGTCAATGGTCTGCTGCCAGGTCTTCGGCAACGACGTCACCATCAACTTCGCGGGCGCTTCCGGCAACTTCGAGCTGAACGTCTATATGCCGGTCATCGCCTACAACCTGCTGCAATCCATCCGCCTGCTCGGCGATGCCTGCAACAGCTTCAACGACCACTGCGCCGTCGGCATCGAACCGGTGCCGGAAAAAATCGACTACTTCCTGCACCACTCGCTGATGCTGGTGACCGCGCTGAACCGCAAAATCGGCTACGAAAACGCGGCGAAAGTGGCGAAAACCGCCTACAAGAACGATAAATCCCTGCGCGAAACCGCCGTCGAACTCGGCCTGCTTTCCGGCAAAGAGTTTGACGCGCTGGTCAAACCGGAAGACATGGTGCATCCGAAATAAAGCCGCACCGCTGCAAAGCGCCGCCGCAGGGTGGCGCTTTTTTATAGTCGCTTCAAACAGGAACCACCCATGAAATACCCCCCCCTGCTGCTTCTCCTTACCGCCTGCACCGCCATCAACAGCATCGGCACCCAGTTCAAGCCGATGGCGGAGCCGCAGGACGGCGACCGCGCCCGTGTGCGCGTCTCTGCCAATATGCTGGTGCGCGGCTCGCCCAATACCGACTGCATGGACTGGAACAGCGACAAGACCGGCACCATCCTCGGCGGCATCGTCGGCAGCAAGGGCTTCCGCGACCGCGACCTCGGCATTCCCGACCCGAATCACGGCAAAACGCGTGATTACGCCGAGTTTTATGTGCGCGCGGGCGAGCCTTTTACGCTGATGCTGACCAACACCCCGGAAAGCCGCATGACGTGCGGCGTCGGCGCGACCTTCATTCCGGACAAGGATCATGATTATGAGTTCGTGCTGCTCACGACGATGCGCGGCAGCCTCTCTTCGCAATGCGCCGTGCAGGCGTATGACGTGACCGGCGGGCAGAGCACGCCAATTGCCATCAGCGAGGCGCGCAGTTGCCATTGACCCCGGGTTCTTGGCGCGTGGCGAAACATAAAGCCCCAAAATGAAGCCGTTGCACGAAGGCAACCCTTCCCCCGCCAGCGGGGGAAGGCGACCGGAAGGGGACAATCCGGCAAAGCCGACAAAAAAACAGCGCCGGGCGGCGCTGTTTTTTATGCGGGCGGTCTCAGTCGTCCCGCTTGACGTAGCGCACCTTGCCGCTGCGCGCGTCGATTTTTACGTCGTACTCGCGGCCGTCGGCGGTGCGGACTTCCACGTCGAAATGATCATCGCGGCGGTCGTGGTCGAATTCCACGCCCGTGACCCGGCCGCCTTTCACCGCCTGCCGGGCGATTTGCGCGGCGCGTTCGTGCGAGATGTACTGTTTGCGGTGGCGGGCGTAGTAGGCGTCGTCATCATCGGCGCGGGCCGGGGCAGAGGCGAAGACGAAGGTCGCGGCGATAATGCTGCCGGCAAAGAGAAGGGGGTTCATAAGGGCTCCTTGAAGTCTTGAAAGAGTCGCCGGCGGTGCCGACGCCGCGCATTATGACGGCTTATTCTTAGGGGAAAGTTAGCGGCGGATGTCGGCTGTGTAAGTCGGGATGTACAATAAGCGGCGAGAGTCGGTCTTGATTGACAAGCGGCTTGGCAAGGGAGCCTTATATGGATACATGGGTTTATAGTGCTTCTGCCAAATGAAGAGCGATGATTTTGAATGGGATGACCATAAGGCGAACATCAATCTGAGAAAACATGGTGTTTCCTTTCAGGAAGCATTGACTGTTCTTGACGATCCTGGCGTTTATACCAGTGAGGATTTTCGCAGTGAGCAGGAAAGTCGTTATGTTTCCATCGGATACAGCCTGCAATATCGAAAACTCTGCGTTATCTGGGTGATACGGGAAGGCAGGGCAAGAATCATCTCAGCGTGGAGAGTAAAACATGAATGATATAAAAGATGAAGAAGACATTGATGCCATCTACGAGCAATACAAGGATTTTGATTTTTCCCATGCCAAACCGGTCGCGGAAATCCCTTTCTTGCGGGAATTTCAGGCACGCAGGCGGGCGGAACCGGAAAAAATCGGCATCAGACCCGCCTTGTTGCAGCGCCTCCGGCAGAAAGCGGAGCAGCGCGGCGAGGATTACCGGCGGCTTGCTGAAATCGCCATTGAAGAATATCTGGCAACGCATTGAGTCATAAAAGGAAAGCTCTGTCGTCACAGCAGGGCTTTTTGCTGCGCCAAAGCCGCCGCCCGCGCAAGGTTTATCATATTTCCTTTCACCCACACGGAAGCACACATGGACACCATTTCCATACGCGGCGCGCGTACGCACAATCTGAAAAATATCGACCTCGACCTGCCGCGCGACAAGCTCATCGTCATCACCGGCCTTTCCGGCAGCGGCAAATCCTCGCTCGCCTTCGACACCATCTACGCCGAAGGACAGCGGCGCTATGTCGAATCCCTTTCCGCTTACGCGCGCCAGTTCCTCTCCATCATGGACAAGCCCGATGTTGACCACATCGAAGGCCTCTCACCCGCCATCTCCATCGAGCAAAAATCCACCTCGCACAACCCGCGCTCCACCGTCGGCACCATCACCGAAATCCACGACTACCTGCGCCTGCTCTTCGCCCGCGTCGGCATCCCGCGCTGCCCGGAGCACGGCATCGAGCTGAACGCGCAGACCGTGAGCCAGATGGTGGACAGCATCCTCGCCTTCCCGCCGGAAAGCCGCTGGATGCTGGTCGCGCCGCTGGTGCAGGGCAGGAAGGGCGAACACGGCAAACTGTTGCAGGACATCCGCCAGCAGGGCTTCGTGCGCGCGCGTATCGACGGCGAAACCTACGACCTCGACACCCTGCCTGCCATCGACGGGCGACGCAAACACGACATCGGCGTCGTCGTTGACCGCTTCGTCAACCGCGACGGCATCGCGCAGCGCCTCGCCGAATCGCTGGAAACCGCGCTCAGCCTCGCTGACGGTATCGTCCAGCTGGTTGCCATGGACGACGGCGGCGCGACGCACACCTTCTCCTCCAAATACGCCTGCCCCGTCTGCGGCTACGCCCTGAGCGAGCTGGAACCGCGTCTCTTCTCCTTCAACAACCCGCACGGCGCCTGCCCCGAATGCGACGGCCTCGGTGTGAACAGCTTCATCGACCCCGCCCGCGTCGTCATGCACCCCTACCTCTCCATCGCCGCCGGCGCGGTGCGTGGCTGGGACCGCCGCACCCCCTACTTCTACCCGCAGATGCAGGCGCTCGCCGCCCATTACGACTTCGACCTCGAAAACACCGCCTTTGAAGACCTGCCGGAGCGCATCCAGCACCTCGTCCTCTACGGCAGCGGCGGCGAAAAAATCCCCATGCCGAGCATCGGAGCGGGCGGCGTTACCCGCCTGCGCGAAGCCGCCTACGAAGGCATCATCAACACCATGAACCGCCGCTACCGCGAAAGCGACAAAGCGGGCGTGCGCGACGAAATCAGCCAGTTCCTCACCAACCGCGAATGCCCCGCCTGCCACGGCACCCGCCTGAACCGCGCCGCCCGCCACGTTTACATCGACGACACCACCCTGCCCGATATTAACCGCCGCTCCATCGCCGACGCCAAACAATGGGTGGACAACCTCAACCTCAGCGGCGCGCGCGGCGAAATCGCCGCGAAAATCCTCAAAGAAATCCGCGACCGCCTGGGCTTTCTCAACAACGTCGGCCTCAACTACCTCACCCTCGCCCGCAGCGCCGAAACCCTCTCCGGCGGTGAAGCGCAGCGCATCCGCCTCGCCTCGCAAATCGGCGCGGGACTGGTCGGCGTCATGTACGTCCTTGACGAACCCTCCATCGGCCTGCACCAGCGCGACAACGCCCGCCTGCTCGAAAGCCTCCTGCGCCTGCGCGACCTCGGCAACACCATCATCGTCGTCGAACACGACGAAGACGCCATCCGTGCCGCCGATTACGTCGTTGACATCGGCCCCGGCGCGGGACTTCACGGTGGACGCATCACCGCGCAGGGCACCCCCGCCGAAATCGCCGCCCATCCCGACTCCCTCACCGGCAAATATCTCTCCGGGCGCGAAACCATCGCCGTGCCCGCCGCGCGCACCCCGCGCGACAAAACCCGCCTGCTGCACCTCTACGGCGCGAGCGGCCACAACCTGAAAAACATCAACCTCGAACTGCCCATCGGCCTCCTCACCTGCGTGACCGGCGTCTCCGGCAGCGGCAAAAGCACCCTCGTCAACGAAACGCTCGCCAAAGCTGCCGCCAGACACCTGAACCACGCCGGCGACGAACCCGCCCCCTACGAACGCATCGAGGGACTCGACCAGTTCGACAAAATCATCAACATCGACCAGTCGCCCATCGGCCGCACGCCCAGATCCAACCCCGCCACCTACACCGGCATCTTCACCGCCATCCGCGACCTCTTCGCCGGCACCCAGGAAAGCCGCGCGCGCGGCTACACGCCGGGGCGTTTCTCCTTCAACGTCAAAGGCGGTCGATGCGAAGCCTGCCAGGGCGACGGCGTCATCAAGGTCGAAATGCACTTCCTGCCGGACGTGTACGTCGCCTGCGACATCTGCCACGGCGCACGCTACAACCGCGAAACCCTCGGCATCACCTACAAGGGCAAAAACATCAGCGAAGTGCTGGATATGGACATCGAAGAAGCCTGGCACTTCTTCGCAAACATCCCGGCGCTGCAACGCAAACTGCAAACCCTGCTCGATGTCGGCCTCAGCTACATCCGCCTCGGACAAAACGCCGTGACCCTCTCCGGCGGCGAAGCGCAGCGGGTCAAACTCGCGCGCGAACTCTCCAAACGCGACACCGGCCGCACCCTCTACATCCTCGACGAACCGACCACCGGCCTGCACTTCCACGATGTGCGACAACTGCTGGACGTGCTGCACCGCCTGCGCAACGGCGGCAACACCATCGTCGTCATCGAACACAACCTGGATGTCATCAAAACCGCCGACTGGATCGTGGACCTGGGCCCGGAAGGCGGCAGCGGCGGCGGGGAAATCATCGCCGTCGGCACCCCAGAAACCGTCGCCAAAAACCCGAAAAGCTACACCGGACACTTCCTCAAACCGCTGCTGACAGGCGGAGACACGTAAAACGCCGCCAGGCGGTGTGAAGGGCGGGCCTCAGCCCGCCGGACAGTCGCCGTCTGCACTAAAAAGCCCCGCCCCTGCTTGCGGAGGAAGGTCGGGGTGGGGCGATAAAAAACCGCGCAGCGACAAAAGCCCATAACCACGCCGCTTGGCAAAGCTTGCCATGCACAAAGAAACGCAACAGCAAAAAGCCGCTGCAAGCAGCGGCTTTTTCATGCACGATGTTTCTACCCCGTCATCTCTTGCAGCTCCTGCAATACCGCCGCCGCGTGCCCCGCCACCTTCACCTTGCGCCACTCGCGCACCACATCGCCCTGCGGGTCGAGCAGGAAGGTGCTGCGCTCAATGCCCATATACGTCTTGCCGTAGAGCTTCTTTTCCCTGATGACGGCGAAGGCGCGGCACAGCACTTCATCGGGGTCGCTGACCAGCGGGAACGGCAGCGCTTCTTTCGCGCGGAATTTGTCGTGCGCGGCGGGGCTGTCGCGCGAGACGCCGACAATCTCCGCCCCCAGCGCGCGGAAGGCGGCGTAGTGCTCGCGGAAATCCTGCGCCTCGGTCGTGCAGCCCGGCGTGGCGTCTTTCGGATAGAAGTACAACACCGTCCAGCGTCCCTGCAACGAGGTCGCGGAAAAGTCCTCACCGCCCGTTGCCACGAGGCGGAAATCTTGCGGAATATTCATATAGTTACCCTCTCTGCATGCCCTGTGGCGCGCTTGATTTTAGCATTGTGAAGCGCATACCATGACGCCCTCATTTGCTTGCAGGAACCCTTATGTTTAGAGGCTCTATCGTCGCCCTGGTCACGCCGATGCTCGATAACGGCGACATCGACTGGCCACGGCTTTCCCAACTGGTCGAATGGCATATCGCAAGCGGCACCGATGCCATCGTCGCCGTCGGCACCACCGGCGAATCCGCCACCCTCAACCCCGCCGAACACAAAGCCGTCATCCGCTACGTCGTCAAACAGGCGGCGGGGCGCGTCCCCGTCATCGCCGGTGCGGGCGGCAACGCCACCAGTGAAGCCATCGAACTTGCGCTTGCCGCCTACGATGCGGGCTGCGCCGCCACCCTGCAAGTCGTCCCCTATTACAACAAGCCGCCGCAACGCGGCCTTTACGCTCACTTCAAGGCCGTCGCCGATGCCGTGCCGATGCCGCACCTGCTCTACAACGTCCCCGGCCGCACCTCCTGCGACCTCTTGCCCGATACCGTCCGCGCCCTCGCCGCCATCGACAACATCATCGGCATCAAGGAAGCCAGCACCATGCAGCGCATGCAGGAACTGCGCGCCGTCTGCCCGCCGGATTTCACCCTGCTCTGCGGCGAGGACGGCCTTGCGGCGGAAGCGATGTGCAACGGCCTGGTCAGCGGCGTCATCTCCGTTACCGCCAACGTCGCGCCGGACGTGATGCACGCCATGACCGCCGCCGCACTCGCCGGCGAACACGAGCGCTGCTACGCGCTGAACGACCGCCTGAAAGACCTGCACGAGGCGATGTTCTACGAATGCAACCCGCTGCCGGTGAAATGGGCGCTCGCCCGCCTCGGCAAAATCGGCGGCGGCATCCGCCTGCCGCTGGTCCCGCTCGCGCCCGACGTGCAGCCGCGCGTCGAAGCCGCCCTGCACCGCGCCGCCCTCCTGTAAAAAGCCCCATAAAAAAGCCCCACGAGAGAACTCTGTGAACACACACGCCCTCATCACCCTCGGCACCGCCTTCGCCCTCGCCGCCTGTTCCAGCGCCGGCAGTCTCACCGACAAACTGCCCGACCGCCGCCCCGACTACCGGCAAAGCAACGTCAGCCGCCAGCTCGAAATCCCGCCCGATCTCAGCCGCAGCACCGTGGACGACCAGATGACCGTGCCGGGACTAAACCCGGGCGCAGTCGCCAGCTACCAGGCCTATAACGAAGACAACGTCGTGCGCAACCAGCGCGGCTACATCGAAGTCCTGCCGCAACTCTACGGCGTCGATGTCGTCGAACCGCCCGGCGCATTGCCCTACATCCGCGTCGCCGCCGACACCTCGACCACCTGGGCGGCGGTGAAAAAATACTTCGAGAACCACGGCATCCGCCTCAAAACCCAGGAACCCGCCATCGGCCTGATGGAAACCGACTGGCTGGAAAACCAGTCCGACCTGCCACGCACCGGCTTCAGCGGCCTGCTCAACAGCATCATCAGCCTCACCCACGACAGCGGCACCCGCGACCGCTACCGCATCCGCTTCGCCCGCGAAGCCGACAACACCACCGGCGTCACCCTCGTGTACAGCCAGGCCGCAGAAAAAGCCGTGCGCGACCGCCAAGGCAAAGAAGCACAGGGCTACCGCTGGCAGACCACCGACAACGACAACCCCGAAATGCAGCTCGAAATGACGCGGCGCGTCGCCCTCTTCATCTCGGCCGAACTGCGCCGCCAACAACAACTCGCGCAGAACCCGGCGGCGGGCGGCGGCGACATCACCGGCACACGGGCGACGCTGACCACCGCAGGCGGCCAGACCGCGCTCGCCATCCCCGGCAGCTACGCGCAAACCTGGCGCATCCTCGGCATCGGCCTCGACAAAGCCAGCTTCGCCCTGGAAAAACAGGACTACGCCAGCGGCACCTACCAGGTGCAATACCAGCCGCAAAGCGCCGAAAAGCAGGACAAACAGGGCTTCTGGTCGCGTCTCTGGGGCGGCAAAAAGAAAGCCGACAAAACGAACGCGCCGCGCTACCGCATCCGCCTCGCCGACCAGGGCAGCCAAAGCGTTGCCGTGGTGCAAACGCTTGACGGCCAGCCCGCGCCGGAAAACGAAGCCAAAGCGCTGCTCGAAACCGTGCAAAGCGCGCTGTAAAAACCGCAACGCCCGCAAAAAAGGCGCCGCAAGGCGCCTTTTTTCTTTACCGGCCCGTCTTGCCGAGAACGGCCAGCATATCCGCCGGCAGGCGGGCGAGGGCTTCCTGCCGTATCCCGGCGGGGATGTTGGGATAATAGGCTTCAGCGATGCTGCCGGTGATGGCGGCGAGGGTGTCGCTGTCGCCGCCGAGCGAGACAGCGAGGCGGATGGCGTCTTCAAAATCGCGGCTTTCGAGGAAGGCAATGATGGCCTGCGGCACGGTGTCCTGACAGGTTTCGTTGAAGCGGTAATGCGGGCGGATGGCGTCGCAGGTGGCGCTCAGGTCGTAGCCGTATTCTTTGCTGATGCTGCTTTTGATAAAGGCTTTGTCTGCGCCGTGGCGTGCCCAAAAGATGGCGGCGGCGGTCGCCTGTGCGCCCTTGATGCCTTCGGGGTGGTTGTGGGTGATGGCGGCGGATTTTGCCGCGTATGCGAGGGTTTCCGCGAGGGTGGCGCAGTGCCAAGCGACGGGCGAAACGCGCATCGCCGCGCCGTTGCCATAGCTGTTATAGGGCTGCGGATTGTTGCTTGCCAGCCAGGCGCGGAACATCCCGCCGTAGCTGCTGTCGTATTTGCGGCACCAGTAGCGCATATGGGCGGCGAGGTCGTCTTTGCCGCCCTGCTGCAACCATTCGGCCACGGCGACGGTGCAGATGGTGTCGTCGGTGAAGATGCTGGTTGTGGTAAAAAGATCAAAATCGGTTGCGCGGTAGTTGTTGAATTCAAATCGTGAGCCGACGATATCGCCGATAGCTGCGCCGAGTAGCATGGGGGTTCTCCGGTTGAAGATTGGTAGTATTGTACAAAGAAACACATAGTTGTCACGCCGGGGGGTGGTATTTTGTGCAGTTCACTGCCTGTGGTGTGTTTGCACACCGCCTGGCGCGTGGATAGCTGTGGTTTCGCGCGTATAATTGCCACAGAAATCACAGCCCGGAGACATTATGGTCCACCTCATCCTCGTCTCGCATCACCCCGCACTCGCGCAAGCGCTGGCCGAACTCGCGGCGCAAGTGAGTGCCGACCCCGCCACCATCCACACCGCCGCCGGTATCGACGATGCCGATAACCCCATCGGCACCGACACCGTGCGCATCATGGACGCCATCAACGCGGCCGATAACCCCGACGGCATCCTCATCCTCGTTGATCTCGGCAGCGCCATATTGAGCGCGCAGACGGCGCTGGATCTTGTCGATCCCGACGTGGCGGCGCGCTGCCGCATCGCCGCCGCGCCCTTCGTCGAAGGCGCGCTCAGTGCCGCCGTTGCCGCCGCCGGCGGTGCGGATTTGGCAACCGTCGCCCGCGAAGCCGAAAGTGCCCTGCTCGCCAAACAGCAGGCGCTGGGCGCAACCCCGCCCGCTCCCGCCGCCGCTGCCGCCGTTCCCGCAGGTGAAGCGGCGACCATTACCCTCACTAACCCGCACGGCCTGCACACCCGCCCCGCCGCGCGTCTCGTCGCCGCGCTGGCGCCCTTCGCAGCCAGCCTCACCCTCGTCAAAGACGGGCAAAGCGCCGATCCGCGCAGCCTGAACCAGCTCACCGCCCTGCACGCGCGGCAGGGCGACAGCCTCACCCTCTACGCCGATGGTGCCGACAGTGCCGCCGCCCTCGCCGCCTTCCGCGATCTCGCCGCCGCCCACTTCGGCGACATCCCCGATCATCTCCGGATAGACGCCGTGCCGCCGCTTGCCCGCGCCATCCCCGTCCTGCCGTCGCACATCCGGGCACCGCTCTATCACTACCCCGGCCGCCTCGTCTTTTACCGGAGTAGCGACGACCGTGAATTTTTCTCCTCTCTCGTCACCACCTACCGCCACCATCTCGGGAGGCTGCAAGAGCACATCAGCGCCTGCTACGGCGCGGATGCGGGCGACATCTTCGCCGCGCAGCAACAACTGCTGGACGAACTCGCCGCCAATGCCCTGGCGCGCCCCGAGACCGACATACTGGCCGCCTGGTGTGCTGAAACCGCCGACGCCGTTGCACAAATGCAGGCACTTGCCGACCCCTACCTGCGCGCCCGCGCCCTTGACATCGCCGACATCGCCGATGGCGTCCTTGCCGTACAGAGCATGACAACCCCCGTCAAATACCCACGGGACAAGCCCTTTATCCTCGTCGCCCCCGATCTCTACCCCGAGGTCGCTGCCACCCTGCCAGATAACTGCGTCGCCGTCGTCCTCGCCGCCGGGGACGCCAACAGCCACAGCGCCATCCTCTGCCGCCATGCCGCCCGCCCGCTCTACATCCAGGCGGGAGAAGGCATCCTCGCCCTGGCAAACGGCACACTGCTCACCATCGCATCCGATGGCACCCTCAACCCCCAACCCCAGGAACAGCCATGAAAAAACTCATCAACCGTGTGGACACCATCCTTGACGAACAGCTGCAAGGCTTCGTCGCCGCCCACCCCGGCCTCACCCTGCACCGTGACCCCACCTACATCACCCGCGCAGATGCGCCCGTTGCCGGCAAAGTCGGCCTCATCTGCGGCGGCGGCAGCGGTCACGAACCCATGCACAGCGGCTACATCGGCGACGGCATGCTCGACGGCGCCGTGCCGGGCGAAATCTTCACCTCGCCCACGCCGGATCAAGTCCTCGCCTGCGCCGAAGCGGTGGACAGCGGACGCGGTGTGCTGCTCATCATCAAAAACTACACCGGCGATGTTTTGAACTTCGAAACTGCCACCGAACTCCTGCACGACACGGGGCACGCCGTCGCCGTCGTCCTCACCGATGACGATGTGGCCGTCAAGGACAGCCTCTACACCGCCGGACGCCGTGGCGTCGCCGGCACCGTCCTCATCGAAAAACTGCTCGGCGCCGCCGCCCGCCGGGGCGACGACCTCGACCGCCTCGCCGCCCTCGGCCGCAAACTCAACAACCACTGCCACAGCATCGGTATCGCCCTCGGTGCCTGCACCGTGCCGGCAGCGGGCAAACCCTCCTTTACCCTCGCCGACAACGAAATCGAATACGGCGTCGGCATCCACGGCGAACCCGGCATCGAACGCCGCCCCTATACCGACCTTGATACCGTGGTCGGCCAAATGTTCGGCACCCTCATCGAACACGGCGCTTACAGCCGCCCCCTGCGCCAATGGAACCGCGACAGCGCCAGCTGGGACGAAGAAACCGTTGCCAAAACCGCGCTGCAAGCGGGCGACCGCGTCATCGCCATGGTGAACAACCTCGGCAGCGTGCCGCTCTCCGAATGCTACGGCGTCTATCACCGCCTGGCGCAAATCTGCGCGGCCAACGGCATCACCATCGCGCGCAGCCTCGTCGGCAGCTACTGCACCTCGCTCGACATGCAGGGCATCTCCATCACCCTGCTCGCCGCCGATGACGACGCCCTCGCCCTCTACGACGCCCCGGTACACACCCCGGCGCTGTATTGGTAACGCCGCCCGCCATTACCCCGGCGACATCACTTTACGAACTGGGCAGCCACCGGGCGGCGTCAATGCCGCCCGCCGGTAGCGGGACTGGCGGTTTTTTGCCGCTGTGCGGGCGGGGTGAAGGTGTTGCCCGTGCACGCAGGCAGCGGGCAAGAAAAACCCCGCACGGCGGCGGGGTTGGGCGGGGCAATCAGGGTTTGAGGCAGCCGTCGAGACTGTCGGCGAGGTTGGTGAGCAGTTGTGCATACATCGCCTTGCCGGCGGGAATATCCGCGCCGACAGGGTCCAGTACGGCGGTTTTCACCCCGCTTTCCTGCGCCAGTTTATCAACGATTTTCGCCGGGAATTGCGGCTCGCTGAACAGACACACGACCTTCTTTTGCATCAACTGCTCGTGCAATTCACCGATGCGTTTCGCGCCGGGTTCGTGTTCGGGATCGACGCGCACGGTGCCGACGGCGTTCAGCTTGTAATCCTGCTCGAAATACTGATAGGCGTCGTGGAAGACCATGAAGGGGCGTTTTTGCACCGGCGCGAGTTCGCCGCCGAGGGTCTGATGCAGGGCGTCCAGCGCGGCGCGGCTTTTCTCCGCATTCGCCTGATATTTGGCGGCGTTGCCGGGGTCAATCTTGCCCAGCTCGTCGGCAATGGCGGTGAGCAGCAGCTTGCTGCGCGCGGTACTCAGCCACAGATGGGCGTCGTATTTGCCGTGGTGGTGGCCGTCGTGCTCATGGTCATGATCGCCGTGGTCGTGATCATGATCGCCATGATCGTGGTCGTGATCATCGCCGTCGTGATGATGGTCGTGGCCGTCATCATCGCCATGATGATGCCCGCCTTCTTCCCACAAGCCGCCGTGCCGCGTCGGCAGCGGGTAGAGATTGGGGAGGGCGAGCCATTCGATGCTGTGCGCCTGCGGGCTTTTTTCCAAAAGCGGCGGCATGAAGGTTTCCAGTTCGTGGCTGACGTAGATGACGAGATCGGCACCATTGACCGCCGCCGCGTCCGACGGCTTCATCTGGTAGCCGTGCGGCGAGCCTTGTTTGATGAGCAGTTCGGGTTCGGCGATGCCGTCCATCACCTGCGCGGCGAGCGACTGCACCGGCTTGATGGTGGCGACGACTTTCGGCGCGGCCAGCGCCTGGCAAGCGGTGCCGACGAGGGCGGCGAGGATGAGTTTTTTCATGTGTGTCTCCGTGGTTAAACGGCGCAAAAGGATAGCACCCCGGGCATTTTTTGCAATGGCATAACGCCGCTGCGAGCACGACAACCACGCGGTTTTGGCTCATGGTTTTGTTTTTCTTGTCCATCATGCCGGTGATAACGACACCCGCGCAGGCGGCGGGACGGCAGTCAGAGGTTCTTCGCCAGCACGGTGTATTCGCCGACGGCGCCGAGATCGGCCTGCACCCGCCAGCCGCTGCCTTTGGCGGCAGGGACGGTGTCGCCGCTCTTCGCGTCGCGCAGTTCGCCGAGGGTGAGATGGCGGTTACCGCCCGGCTGGATGAGTTCGATGCTGTCGCCGCTGGCGAAGTGGTTTTTCGCTTCAATGGTGGCAAGGC
>NZ_CALIZP010000011.1 GCF_938028825.1 uncultured Cardiobacterium sp.
TCGCCCGGCTGGGTAAACTCCGGCGCGTCGCTCAGGGCGGCGTGGAGCGGCAGGGTGCAAGCGAGGAGGAGGGCAGGGAGGAGGCGTTTCATGGTTTTTTGCCGCCGGTCTTGTTGAGGTTTTGCAAGGCTTTTTGTGCAGCCTGCTGGGTTTCTTTGTCGTGGGTTTGTGCGGCGGCTTTTTCGAACCAGGCGCGTGCTTTGGCGGTGTTTTGTGCGACACCCCGCCCCTGTTTGTAGAAGATACCGAGGTTGTATTGGGCTTCGGGAAAGCCTTGGGCGGCGGCTTTTTCCCACCAGGCGGCGGCTTGGGCGTCGTCCGGCGTGACACCTATGCCGCTTTCGTAGATGAGGCCAAGGCGGTATTGGGCTTCGGGTGAGCCTTGCGCGGCAGCTTTTTCAAACCACTCGCGCGCTTTGGCGTGGTCTTGCGCGCCGCCTTCGCCGCGCTGGTAGAGGACGCCGAGCATGTATTGGGCGGTGGTGTTGTTTTGGGCAGCAGCTTTTCCCAGCCATTCGCGCGCTTGGGCGCTGTCCTGCGCGGTGCCATCACCTTGGTAGTGGAGAAGGCCCAGAGTGAGTTGGGCTTCGGCATCGCCTGCTTCTGCAAGGGTTTGCCAGTGGGCGAAGGCGGTGGCGTCATCCCCCTGTTTGCCGGCGGTGATGGCGGCCTGGCGCAGGGTTTGGCTTTCTTCCGCCGTCAGGGCATGGGCGGCGCTTGCGGTGAGGAGGAGGGCGAGGCAGAGGGTTTTATACACGGGGGTTCTCCTGGTGTGGTTTAGTCGAGCAGCGGCTGGAAATGGGTTGCCCAGTCTTGCGGGGTGAGCGGGCCGGCGTGGCGGTAGCGGATGGTGCCGTCGCGGCCGATGAGGTAGGTTTCAGGGGCGCCATAGACGCCAAGGTCGGTGATGAGGGTGCCGTCCGGGTCACGCAGGTTCAGGCGGTAGGGGTTGCCGCTTGTTGTCAGCATGGCGGTGGCGTCGGCGATTTCGTTTTTGTTATCCGCCGACCAGTTGACGCCGATGATGGGGATTTGCGCGGAGCGTTCGATGAGGTAGGGGTGTTCAACGCGGCAGGCGGGGCACCAGCTGCCCCAGATGTTGATGAGGTAGGGCGTATCCTGCGGCAGGTCGGCATTGGTGTAGCGGCGGCTGTCGTCAAGAGCGGGCAGGTCGAAGGCGGGTAATGGTTTGCCGGTGGTGACGGAGGGCAGTTCTTGCGGGTTATGGCCGAGGCCGCTCGCGAAGAGGGCGATCAGGGCGGCAAAAGCGACGAGGAGGAGGATGGCGATGTGGGGTTTTTTCATGGTTCTTTGCCGGGGGGCGGTTTTTTGTTGATGTCGTCCAGTGCCCGCCGGGCGGCGGTGTTACCCAGGCGGGCGGCGACACGGTAGTGGGCGATGGCCCTGTCGAGATCGGGGGGGACGCCTTTGCCATAGCGGTAGTAGTCGCCGAGGGCTGCGTGTGCGTCGCTGTCGTTTTGTGCGGCGGCTTTTTCCAGCCAGTAGCGGGCGGTGCGGTAGTCTTTTTCGCCAAGAATGCCGCTGCCGTGGATGAGGCCGAGGGAGACTTGGGCCGCCGGGCCACCGGCTTGTGCGGCGCACCGGTAATAGAACGCGGCTTTGTGCGGGTTTTTCGGCACGCCTTTGCCGTAGAGGTAAAACCAGCCCAGCCATGTGCTGGCGCTGATGCTGTGGTCGGCTATTTTTTCGTACCACTGCCGGGCTTGCGTCAGGTCTTGTGGCACGATTTTGCCTTTGCGGAAGAGGCTGCCGAGGTTGTGTCGCGCAGCGGTTTCGCCCAGGGCGGCGGCACGGCGGTAGTAGTGCAGCGCTTTTTGTCCGTCGATGGCGACGCCCAGGCCTTTTTCGTACGCCAGTCCCAGATTGGTCAGCGCCATCGGGTTGTGCCGTGTGGCGGCTTTTTGGTTCCAGACCAGCGCGGCCGCGTAATCCTGTTCGACGCCGTGCCCGTAGATGTACAGCAGGGCAAGTTCGGCCATGGCGCGGATGCCGCCCGCTTCCGCCGCTTCGCGGTAGGCGGCAGCGGCGGCACGGTGGTTTTTGTTTTTTTTGTGCCGGTCACCCAGGAGGGTCAGGTCGGCAATCCTTTTTTTGTGCGCTTGCCGTTCGGCTTTTTGCCGGCGGCGTTCGGCGGCTTCTGCCTGTCTTGCCGCAGCGAGTTGTTCATGCTCGGCCTGTTTTGCCGCTTTGCACGCGGCTTTTTCGGCACGACGGGCGGCTCTGGTGGCGGCAGCAGCTTCTGCTTTCACCACCTGTGCGGCTGTTCGCTGTTGTTGTTGTGCGATGGCGCGCGCGATGTGTGCCGCTTCTTCGCTGCGCGCCTGTGCGCGGCGTTCTTTGCGTTCGGCGGCGCGTTCTGCCTGTGCCGCTGCTTCTGCGGCAGCGGCTTCTGCCGCCCGCGCTTTGGCTTCGATTTCGGCGGCGTAGCAGGTGTGGTAATGCCAGGTGGCAACGGCAGCGGCGTGTTGCAGGCAGACGGCGGCGTCTGCGGCGTCTTCGTGGTAATCGTGTGCGGCGCGGTTGCCCTGGCGGCGCAGGGCGTGCAGGTGGTCGGCGATGTCGTCGGGCAGGATGAGTTCGCGGTATTGCAGGAGGGCGAGCAGGTCGCGCTGTTTGTCGCTGCTGTCGGCCTCTATGTGGTGGTGCTGCGCGGTGTTGTGCAGGATGGCTTCGCCGAGCTGGCGCAGTTTGATGAGGACGGTATTGGGGTCGTCCGGATAGTAGGCGAGTGCGCTTTGCGCCAGTTTGGCGAGGTGCGGGGCGTCGTGGCAGGCGTTGAGCAGGGCGAAGGCAGTGGTGATGTCGTGCATGGTGTTTCCTCTATATGGGCTGTCGCGGTGCGGGCGGGCGTCTGCCGCCCATCGCCAGTACGGCGCCGAGCGCCATGAGCAGGCCGCCGGTCCAGATCCAGCTGATGTAGGGTTTGTACTGGATGCGGATGGCCCAGGTGTCGGCATTGATGGCTTCACCCAAAGCGGCGTAGAGGTCGTGCGTTACCGTGACGAGACGCGCGCTCTCGGTCATCGGCATGGCGCTCATGTGGTATTGCCGTTTGCTGGGGGTGAGGACGGTGAGCAGGGTGCCGTCGTTTTTTTGTACGAGGATTTTGCCGACGGTTGCGTTGTAATTCGGGCCTTTTTCGGTGGCGAGCGTCATGAGGGTGAGGCGGTAGTCGGCGATGTTCACGCTCGCCCCTTCTTTGATGCTGTGGTCTTCTTCGATGCTGTACTGGTTCGCGGCGGTGATGGCGAGTGCCAGCACGATGTAGCCGAGGTGGGCGAGTTGCATGCCGTGGTAGGGGCGGCTGGCGGGGATGCGGTGGCGTAGGCGGTCAAGGTAGTCGAGCGGGATGGCGCTCGCGGCAAAGGTGGCGCAGGTGACGGCGGCGATGGTGCGCCATTGCCAGGTGTCTGCCGCGTGGCAGATAGCGAGGGTGGCGAGGGCGGCGGCGGTCGTCATGATGGCAAGGCGCGGGAGGAGGCGGCGGGCGCGGTCGCGTTGCCAGCGCAGGAGCGGGCCGACGGCAAGGAGGATGAGGCTGGCGAGTGCCAGCGGCACGATGAGGCGGTTGTAGTAGGGCGCGCCGACGGAGATTTTGCCGAGGTTCAGGGTGTCGGCGAGTAGCGGGTAGAGGGTACCGGTGAAGACGATGAGGCAGGCGCCCGCCAGCAGCCAGTTATTGGCGAGGATGCCGGTTTCGCGGGCGAGCAGGCCGTGGCGGGCGTCGCTCGCGAGTTGCGGCGCACGCAGGATGAGGAGGATGAGCGCGGGCAGGGTGTTGGCAACGATGAGAGCCAGGATGTACACGCCTCTGGTCGGATCGGCAGCGAAGGCGTGCACGGAGGTGAGAACGCCGGAGCGGACGAGGAAGGTGCCGATGAGGCTGAGGGTGAAGGCGCTGATGGCGAGCAGCGCCGTCCAGGTGCGCAGGCCGCCGCGTTTTTCGCTGACGATGAGGCTGTGGATGAGGGCGGCGCCGATGAGCCACGGCATGAGTGAGGCGTTTTCGACGGGGTCCCAGAACCACCAGCCGCCCCAGCCGAGTTCGTAGTAGGCCCAGTAGCTGCCGAGCGCGATGCCGAGGGTGAGGGCGCTCCAGGCGGCGAGTGTCCACGGGCGGGCGCGGCGCAGGGAGAGGGTATCGAGGCGGCCTTGCCAGAGGTTGGCGAGGACGATGGCGTAGGCGACGGCAAAGCCGACATAGCCGGTGTAGAGCAGCGGCGGGTGGAGGATGAGGCCCGGGTCCTGGAGCAAGGGGTTGAGGTCGGCGCCGTCAAACGGGGCGGGCAAGATGCGGGTGAAGGGGTTGGAGGTGAAGCCGATGAAGCCGGTGAAGCCGACGCTGATGTAGCCGAGGATGGCGAGGGTTTTGCCGCGCACGGCGTCCGGCAGGTCGCGGCTGCGCACGGCAAAGGCCGCCGTCCACCAGGCGAGGATGGTAATCCAGAGCAGCAGCGAGCCTTCGTGTCCGCCCCAGACGGCGGTCGCGCGGTAGTACCACGGCAGGAGGCTGTTGCTGTGGGCGGCGATGTAGCGCACGCTGAAATCGTTGGCGAGGAAACCGCAGGCGAGGGCGGCGATGCTGAGGGTGAAGAGTGCCGCCTGGGTTTTGGCAGCGCTCATGGCGATGGCGCAGGCGCGGCGTTCGTCCGCAAGCAGGGCGGGGATGACGGCCTGGATGAGGGCAAGCGCGCCCGCCAGCCACAGTGCGTAGTGTCCGAGGGCGATGGTCATGGTCGTGTCTGCTGGCTTTGGTGCGGGTGGCCGCTTTTGTCCATGTCGGCTTTGACTTCGGGCGGCAGGTAGTTTTCGTCGTGCTTGGCGAGGATTTCATCCGCCTGAAAATCGCCGTTGGCGCGCAAGGTGCCACGCGCGATGACGCCTTGTCCCTCACGGAAAAGGTCGGGCAGGATGCCGGTGTAGTGCACGGTAAGCGGCGGGTGGCGGTAGTCGGTGATGCGGAAGTGTACGGTGAGGCTGTCGCCCTCGCGTTGCAGGGATTTGTCTTCCACCATGCCGCCGACACGGATGCCGGGTTGTTCCAGCGGCGCAGCATGCGCGGCGATTTGTTCCAGCGAGTAGTAGTGGTTCAGGTCGTTCTGCATGGCATAGAGCAGAAGGGCGGCGGCGGCGGCGAAGGAAGCGAAGATGAGGCCGATGAGGGTGAGGCGTTTTTTTCTAGCGGGAGTCATCGTGTTGTTTCAGGGTATCGAGGGTGTGTTGCAAGCGGCGGCGGCGGCGCGCGGTGAATATGTGAATGGCGACGAGGGCGGCGAGAGTGAGGCCGTAGGCGGTCCAGACGTAGGCGCCGTGCGCGCCCATGCGCAGAAATTCACTGAGGCTGGCGAAGGTCATGTCAGGTTTCCAGTTGGCGGCGGATGCGGTGTTCAAGAATCAGATTGTCAACGGCACGGATGAGGTAGTCAGCAAAAAGGGCGTAGAAGGCGAGTAGCGTGATGATGAGCGGGCGCAGCATGGTGCCGTCGATACTGGGGCCGTCGGCGCGGAAGAGCGTCGCGCCCTGATGCAGCGAATTCCACCACACCACCGAGTAATGAATGATGGGGATATTGATGACGCCGACAATGGCGAGGATGGCGGCGAGGCGGTCGGCCTGGTCGCGTTCCTCAATGCTCGCCTGCAACAGCAGGTAAGCGAGATAGAGGAAAAGCAGGATGAGCTCGGAGGTGAGGCGGGCGTCCCAGGTCCAATACGTCCCCCAGGTTGGTTTGCCCCAAATCGCACCCGTCGCGAGTGCTAGCGCCGTCATCAGCGCGCCATACGGCGCGGCGGCGCGCGCCAGCCAGGCAGCAAGGCGGCTGCGCCAGACGAAATGCACCAGCGAGGCGGCGGCGAGGAAAACGTAGATGCTGATGGAGAGCATCGCGGCGGGGACATGGATATAGATGATGCGGAAACTGTTCTTTTGCAGATAATCCGGCGGGGCGAAGGCGAGACCCCAGACGACGCCGACGGCCAGCAGTGTCCAAGCGAGCGGCGTCAGCCACGGCAGGATGCGCCCGCTCAGGCGCTCAAAACCGGCGGGGCTGCCCCAGTGTTGCAGGCTTTTGTGCAGGGAGCTTTTCATGATGATGACAGGTGGGGGTTAACCGGCGGCATTATAAGGGCTTGGGTGGGGGAAGCGGCGGCACGTGGCGGCTGTTGACGGCGGGGGTTTTTCGTGAGGATGCGGGGGTTATCGGGTGCTTGTTTGCGGAAAACTGATGATGCTTTTCTGCTTCATGTGAAATCCGGTGTGGTTTTTGCCGGGAAACGCCGCATAAAATTGCAAGGCCCCGCCGGGAGGCGGCAAAAATAAGCGCAAAGTTTCAAACATATTTTTCTATGATGCACCGCGAAAGAACAGGGAGTTTTAGCAAAATCCGTCTTTCATGTTTTATCAACAATCGGGAGAAAAATCATGGCCTTCAACCTCAAAAACCGCCACCTGCTCAGCCTCGTGCATCACAGCGAACGGGAAATCCGCTATCTGCTCGATTTGGCCCGCGATTTGAAGCAGGCGAAATATTACGGCACCGAACAACAAAAACTCAAAGGCAAAAACATTGCGCTGATCTTTGAAAAAACCTCCACCCGCACCCGCTGTGCCTTTGAAGTCGCCGCGCATGACCAGGGCGCGAATGTTACCTATATTGGCCCCGGCTCTTCACAAATCGGGCACAAGGAAAGCATGAAGGATACCGCACGGGTATTGGGCAGAATGTATGATGCCATCGAATATCGCGGCTTCAGCCAAAGCATCGTGGAAGAATTGGCCGAATACGCCGGAGTGCCGGTCTTTAACGGCCTCACCGATGAATTCCACCCGACGCAAATGCTCGCCGACGTCCTCACCATGATGGAACACAGCGATAAACCGCTGCATGAAATCAAATATGTCTATATCGGCGACGCCCGCAACAACATGGGCAATTCCTTATTGCTGATTGGCGCCAAACTCGGCATGGATGTACGTATCTGCGGGCCGAAAGCCTTATTGCCGGAAGAAAAACTGGTGCAAATGTGCGCAGGCTTTGCCAAAGAAAGCGGCGCGCGCATCACCGTGACCGATGACATTGACAAAGCGCTGAAAGATGTCGATTTCGTCCATACCGATGTCTGGGTATCGATGGGCGAACCGCTGGAAAGCTGGGGCGAACGCATCAAGATTCTCCTGCCCTATCAGGTTACCCCGGCATTGATGAAACGCAGCGGCAACCCGAAAGTGAAATTCATGCACTGCCTGCCCGCCTTCCACAACAGCGAAACCAAAGTCGGCAAAGAAATTGCCGCCAAATATCCGGAACTGAAAAACGGTATTGAAGTCACGGAAGACGTATTTGAATCGCCGATGAATATCGCCTTTGAACAGGCGGAAAACCGCATGCACACCATCAAGGCGGTGATGTACGCCAGTTTGAGTTGAGAAAGAACACAAAAAAGATAATGACGGAAGGGCAAAAAGCCGCAGCAGGGTACTGTTTGCGATTCTGTGCGACGGTTCGCTTTTTGTTCCGGCACAACTGTTGATTCCTGTGGAAACGGGCCGGCACCGCCCTGTTTTTCTGCCGCCTGCACCTCACCCGCCGTGCAAGGCGGCGCTATAATGTGCGCGAATTCACACTGAGGTAATCAATCCATGCGGAAAGAAGGTGAAAACCTGTTCAAATGGTTGTGGCGCGAGTACACCGAGTTCTGCGACGAGTCGGGCTTGTCCCAACCCGGCGCGTGCCGGCGCTGCGTACCGCTGGTGAAAGAGGATCCGCCGCTGCAATGGGGCGGGTTTGAAAAACGCAATGACGAAACCGCGCGCCATGCCGCGCAGAACCGGCAGGAGTCGCGCGAGGTCTGACGGCGGCCGTCATTTTTGCTTCATTAGAGGAGACATTATGGTTATTTTCTTTGTTTGCGTAGCCCTCTTGCTTGCGGGCTATTTCTTCTACGGCAGCCTGATGGAGAAAATCTTCGTCATCAAGCCGCAGCGGCAGACGCCCGCCTACACGATGAGCGACAGCGTGGATTATGTGCCGCTGCCGCGCTGGAAAGTGTGGCTGATTCAGGTGCTCAACATCGCCGGCACCGGCCCGATTTTCGGGCCCATCCTCGGCGCCATCTGGGGGCCTGTGGCGATGCTGTGGATCGTCGTCGGCTGCATCTTCGCCGGCGCGGTGCATGATTATTTCTGCGGCATGATTTCGCTGCGTAACGGCGGCGCGTCCATCCCGACGATGTCCGGCCGCTACATCGGTCGCCCGATGAAGCACATCATCAACGCCCTTGCCCTCATCCTGCTGGTGCTGGTCGGCGTCGTCTTTGTCCGCACCCCGGCAGACCTGCTCACCCGCCTCACCGAAACCGTGCTCAACAGCGGTGCGGGCGCCGGAGCTGCCGTCGGCTCGGTCTCGGAATCCGCGACCGGGGTCAGCACCGACACGCTGACGCTGATCTGGGTCTGCATCATCTTCGCCTACTACATCATCGCGACGCTTTTGCCCATCGACAAAATCATCGGCCGTATCTACCCCATCTTCGGCGCGCTCCTGATGTTCATGACCGCCGGCATGCTTTTCGGCCTGATCTTTGAAGGCATCCCCGCCTTCCGCACCGTCGGCCTGCAAGACGGCGTCTCCCTCAGCGACTTCTTCCATAACTTCTACCCGCCGGCCAACCCGATCGCCAAGTTCCAACCGTTGCTTTACCTCTGCGGCGGCGACTTCATCGTGTACCTGCACCAATACCTCGACCTGAACCATCTCAACAAAATCGGGGTGACGGCAGCCTATACCATGCCCATCTGGCCGCTGATTTTCGTCACCATCACCTGCGGCGCGATTTCCGGCTTCCACGCCACGCAAACACCGATGATGGCGCGCTGCACCGAAAACGAACGCGAAGCCCGCTTCATTTTCTACGGCGCGATGATCACCGAAGGCGTGATTGCGCTCATCTGGTGCATGGTCGGCATCAGCTTCTATCCGGAAATGCAGGCGCTGCTGGCCGCCACGGCGAAATCGCCCGCACCGGTCGTTTATGATTCCGCCGTGGCCATGCTCGGCAAACTGGGCGGGATGCTGGCCGTGCTTGGCGTGGTTGTGCTGCCGATTACCTCCGGCGACACCGCCTTCCGCGCTGCCCGCCTGCAACTCGCCGAATTTTTGAACGACCACGGCGTGAACGCGGACCAGCGGCAACTGGTGAAACGGCTCTACATCACCATCCCGCTCTTCGTTATCGGCATCGCGCTGACCAACATCAACTTCGACGTGCTGTGGCGCTATTTCAGCTGGGCGAACCAGACCGTTGCCACCATCATGCTGTGGACGGCGGCGGCGTATCTCTACCGTCATGGCAAGCTGCACTGGGTCTGCACCATCCCGGCGATTGTGATGACGCAAATCTGCGCCTGCTACCTCTTCTTCAACCCGGTCATCGGCTTCGGCTGGGTGTGGGCGAAGATCGGCCTCGGCAATAGCGTGTGGGAAGCCTCGATGACCTGCGGCGCGATTGTCGCCGCCGTCTTCACCGTGTGGTTCTTCGCCGCCTTCAAGCCGGATCATGCCAAAGCCCTGAGCGGCGCGGCACCCGTGCTGGACGACTGACGCCTGTCATGAAGCAAAAACGGCGCTGCGGCGCCGTTTTTTTTGTGCGCGGTGATGGGCGGCTGGCGTTTGACAGCGCGGCGGCAAGCGGCAACAATCCCGGCTTCTTCCTTATTCCGCCTGCGTCATGAATACTCCTGCCAGCCACATCTATCGCCGCCTCAGCCGGGGCATCGCCACTGCTGCCGAACTGCGGCTGGTGGCGGGCGGCATCAGCGCCGCCACCCTGTCACGCACCCTGCGCCGCATGGCGGATGAGGTCATCAAAATCGGCAGGGGGCGGGCGACTCGCTATGCGCGGCGCGGCGGTGAGGATATGCCCGTGTACCGCATCGATGAAGCGGGCGAAGTGCAGCGGCTGGGACAGTTGGCACCCGTTGCCGGCGGCGGCTACGTCATGCAGCAGGCGCAAGGCAACGTGTACAGCGACGGTCTGCCGTGGTGGCTGAACGATATGCGCCCGCAAGGTTATCTGGGGCGGGCGTGGGTACAGCAACACAGCGATGCGCTTGACCTGCCGCCGCGTCTCGCAGACTGGCAGGACAGCCACATCCTGCGCGCCCTGATGCAGGCGGGTGATGACCTGAGCGGCAACCTGCTGCTCGGTGATGCCATGCGGCAACGCTATCAGGCGACATTCGCGCAGCCCATCCCGTATGCCGCGCGCGCCGCCGCCTACGCGGAGCTGGCAGCACGGGCGGCAAGCGGCGATGTGCCCGGTGCATCCGCCGCCGGGGAGCAGGCGAAATTCACCGCTTATGCCGAAACCGATGCCGGCGCGCGGCACGTCATCGTCAAATTCAGCGAACTGCTGGACAGCGCGGTGAGCGAACGCTGGCGCGACCTGCTACTCGCCGAACACCTCGCCCTGCAAACACTCGCCGCCGCCGGCATTGCCGTCGCACAAACGGCCATTCTCGATCACGGCGGGCAGCGTTTCCTCGAAGTGCAGCGTTTCGACCGCGTCGGTGCGCGCGGCCGCCTGGGGCTGTTCAGCCTGACCACGCTGGACGCCGCATTCGCCGGGCAAGCGCCTGCCGGTTGGCCGGTCATTACCCGCCGGCTCGCGCGTGAGCAACGCATCAGTGGGGAAGCCGCCGACGCCGCCGCCCGCCTGTGGGCTTTCGGCGCACTGATCGGCAACAGCGACATGCACAAGGGCAACCTGTCCTTCCTCGGTACCCATCGCCCTTACGGCATTGCCCCCGCTTACGACATGACGCCGATGGCCTTCGCCCCAAAGCGTGGCGGCGGCCTGCGCGATACATTGCCGCCGCTGCAACCGCGCCCCGGCGACATCGCGCCCGCCATCCGGCGGGAAATGCTGCCGCTCGCGCGCAACTACCTGAGCCGCCTCGCCGCCGAACCGCGCTTCAGCCCGCGTTTCCGCCCCTGCATCGCGGCGCTGGCGCAACATATTGAGACCGCTGCGCGCCTGTTTGCCGGTTGAATGATGCCGCCCAAGAGATAGAGCTGTCTTGGCCGGGCGGCGTCAACCGCCGTGATAAGGCCCGCCCTGCGCATGTATCGTCGTTGCAAACAGGCGGTTGGATGGGTATTTCCATGCGGCGACGGAGGAATCGTTCATGCGGGTTGCCTGCAAACAGGGTGCTGTTTTTGCATTGTCGGCGGGAATGCAAAACGCCCCGGCAGCGCGGGGCGTTTGTTTCAGCGGCTGCTGTCCGGCCGCGCCGGATCGGCGACTTCGCTGGTGATGTGGCAGGCATCGAAGCGGGCAAGCAGGGCTTCCAGCCCTTCGCGGTTGAGCAGTTCGATTTCGCCGGCGTAGAGCGGCATCAGGCAGTAGATGTTGATGCGGGTGCCGTCTTTGCTGCGGTAGGTGCCGGATTCCTGCGGGTGGCCGATAAAGGGCGGCAGGATGGTGACGCCGCTGAACGGGGTGCCGGCAATCGGCGTCATCGGGTTGCCGTTCGGGAAGAGGTTGCCGATGCCGATCCAGTTGCCCTTGCTTTGCGCGTAGTCCGCCAGCATCGACAGCCAGACGATGGGCCAGTAGCCCTGTTCGCTGTGCAGGTTTTGCGGGCTGAATTGCCATTTGAGCGGCAGCATGATCATCAGTTCGATGCGTTCGCGCCGGGCGCGGTCGGCATCGTCCGGCACGTCCATCGGGTGGTCGGAGAGGCCGCTGGTGATGAGCGTCTGGTAGGGGTGGTCGTTGTCGGGCGGCAGCCAGAGCAGGTCGATGGTGCTCGCGCTTTCTTCCCGCTTGAAGGTGGCGGCGATGGGGCCGAAGTGCCGCTCGATGTGCGCGCGCATTTCCTGGCGGTAGCTGTGGTTGGCGGCGGAGACGGGCGGCGGGTCGTCGTTTTCTTCGGGGTAGAGGGTGTAGCTGAGGAAGGTGTAGAGCCATTCGTCGAAGCTTTCGTAGTCGGTGAGGATTTCGTAGTCTTCGCCGCTGTATATGACGAGCGGCTGGCCGCTGCTGCCGTCTTCGCCCGGCGCGTAGTCGAGGGCGATGATGATGTCGCCCATTTGGTAAACGGGCAGCCACATGGGGTGGTAGTAGTAGGGCTGGGCCTGGTTGCCGGCGTCGGCATCGGGGCGCGTGAGGGTGGCGGGGTCGGCGCCGAAGCGGGCGGCGAGTCTGTCGCGCCAGGCGGTCTGCGCGGCGGCGATGGCGTCGTGGCCGATCCAGTATTCGCGGTTGTCGGCGGTGGGGTGTTTGTAGCCGTTGTAAGCCGCCCAGATTTTTTTGAGGTTGTCGGGGAAATGGATGCCGTTGATGTGTTCGGTGATGCGGATGTCGTTCGGGTTGGCGGGCGGGTTGAGCGGCAGGGCGGGGTTGGCGCGCTGGCAGGTGAGATATTCGTCGAGGAGGGTGGCAAGGCCGACGGTGTGATGGCTGGCACCGAGGGCGTGGGCGTGGCTGTCGAACCACAGCGCGAAGCTGTCGTCAAGGTGGATGATGTCGCTGGTGGCGGGGTCGGTATTGATTTTGGTGTAGATGATCTGGCCGCTGTTGCCGTTCGTGTCCGGGTCGAAATCGACGCAGTAGAAGCCTTCATTGTCGGCCATGAAGGGCAGCCAGAAGGGGTTGTAAAGGGTGTTTTTGGCCAGCCCCTCGGCGTCGATATGCGGCAGGCGCACGCTTGGCCAGTGTTTGCCGTAGTAGGTTTCGCAGAATTCGCGCCATTCTTGCTGTTTGCCGTAGATTTCGTCCAGCGCCAGCCAGCGCGGTTCGCCCGGCGGGATGAGGTCGTGGATTTGCCCGTTGAAGGCACGGTAGATGCCGGCAAGGCTGTCCGGCAGGCGGATGCCGTGCTCGCTTTCGAAGTTTTTCAGGTCGGCCTCGCTCGCGCCCGGATTGAGCGCGCTACTGAGGCTGCGGGCGGCGAGGGTTTCGAGATAGTGGCGCAGGCTTTCGGCGGTGTCCATATTGGTGTTTTTGGCTGTGGTTTGGCGGGCATTGTACGGGCTTTTTCCGCAGGCGGCGCGTAGAATGCGGCCCGGTTTTCTTTTCCGAGGTGTTTATGAGCGTTCTGGCTGTACCCGCGCGGTTGTTCAGTTTCCCGGTGTTTTTTGATGGCGGCGTCGCGCCGTTTGTGAAGGACGGTCTGGCGTCGTTTGCCCTCGCCCAGCCGCTGGTGCGGGCGCAGGCACGTCCGGATGATGTGCTGCTCGGCCTCGCGGCGGATGCGGGACAGGTGCGGGTGGTGTTTGTTTTTGTGGTCGATGAGGTGCTGCCGTGGCCGGCGTATGCGGCGAAAACGCGCGCCGCATGGCGCAACCGCGTGCCGCACAATGTGCTGGATGCCGCCGATGCGCTGTGGCCGCCCGCAAGCCGTTTCCCGCTGCCGTCGTGGTCGGGGCATGGTGAAAGCGACTTTGCCCGTGATATTGAGTTAGGGCGCAATGTGCTGCTCAGCCGCCGTTTCTGGTATTTCGGCCGGGGCGACAAGGTGGCGGTGCTGCTGCCGCCGGATGTGCAGGCGCTGCTGCCTGCCGCAGGCTTCCGCGCACAGGCAAACGGCGCGCTGCGTGAACGTTTTGCCAGGGTATTCAACGCGTCAATTGCCGCCGCCGGGGCGCAGAACCATGGCTGCTATGGGCAGCCGCAGCATCAGCCCGAATTGGAAGGGTTTGACTTTGTGATGTCATGCAGCACGTTATCTGCCAGTGCCGACGGTTGCGGCGCACAGGTGGAAGGGCGTGTCGCACTGGACGTGCTGCGTGATGCGGAACGCGTGAATGACGCGGCAGGCGAGTGCCCGGATTAAATAAAGGTAAAATTTCTTTGCTTTTTACGGGCCGGATTATTACAATTTAGACACGACAATTTAACATTTCACACGCCTACCCGTGGCTCACAAGGAGCGTCAACCCCCTTTACACAAGGGTTTTCGCCGTAATTTTTTAAGGATGTTTTTATGGCTGCGACACACAATTATTACCGTATCCTGGGTGTCCCCAGCACCGCTGGGGTGCCGGAAATCCGTAGCGCCATCAGTGCGTTGCGCAAAAAGGATAGTGCCGGCAACTACACCGCGACGCTCAATACGATCGAGGAAACCCTGAGCGATCCGCAAAAACGCGGCGCTTATGACGACAAACTTGGCCTGTCTCCCGGTCTGCGCGGTGATTATTACGTCGCCATCCGCTTGCAGGAGGAACCGAAAAAGCAGACGTTTGTTGATGTTACCGGCAAGGAATACAGCTCCGAAGAAGCATTGCGCAATGCGCAAAAAGCGCGCTACAACCAGATGGCCAGCGAGCTGGAAGATTGGGAGAAGGGCTTGGCCTCGCGTGATCGCTTGCTCTCTGGCGGGCGTTCCATGGTGTTTCTCGGCATGCTGGCGCTTGCCTTGGCCATCGGTTATTTCTCCGCCAAGCCGTTTTATGACGATTATCGCGCCAAACAGCAGGCGGAAGAGGCCTATGTGGCATTGAGCAATGCGGGGCAGGAGGTCATGAATCTTATCCGCAGCAACAAAGTCTTCCCTTCTACCTATTCCAACGATGGTGCGTATTACCACATCGGGGTGGAAGCGGACAATGCCATCAAGCTGACGTTTAATCAGGATGCTTACAGCGGGTTGCAGGGAAGCAGCATGATTTTCGAGTTGTACCAGATTCCCAATTCCGGCATGGATTGGCGCTGTCACACCGATTTGCCGGAGACCTATATCCCGGCACGCTGTCCGGTTAACTGAATTTCTCCGGGGCAGGCGGCGTAGCGATACGTCGCCTGCTTTTTTATGTCCGCCCGCGCAGCGCCATATATTCACGCCAGCCGCGCTCGCGCAATGCGCAAGCCGGGCATTCGCCGCAGCCGCCACGCACGCCGCGATAGCAGCTGTGGCTGTATTCGCGTACGTAATCCAGCCGCCCCAGTCGATCAGCCAGTGCCCAGACCTCGGCTTTGGTGAGGAACATCAGCGGCGTTTCGATGCGGAAATCGCAGGCCATCGCCAGGTTGAGGCTGACGTTCATGGATTTGATGAAGACATCGCGGCAATCGGGGTAGCCGGAAAAATCCGCTTCCGACACGCCGATGATGATGCGGCGGATGCCGCGCCCTTTGGCGTAAATCGCCGCATAGAGCAGGAAAAGCGCGTTGCGTCCGGCCACGAAGGTCGTCGGCAGACCGTCATCACCTTGCGTTATCGCCGCCGTTTCATCCATCAAGGCGTTGTGGGTCACAGTCTGCAACTGGGGAATATCCAGCACGGTTTGCCGCACGCCCAGGTCAGCGGCGATCCGGTGCGCGCATTCCAGCTCGATGGCATGGCGCTGCCCGTAGCTGAACGTTATCGCCTCGACCTGCGCCGCACCAATATCCGCAACCGCTTGCAGCAGACAGGTTGTCGAGTCCTGCCCGCCGGAAAAAATGACCAGAATCTTCTCGTGCATGGTGATATTCCCTAAATAAAACAGACATTATAGCGAGAGATGGCGGTAGCGTTACCGCCCTGTCATCAGAGTGCTAGAATGCACGCTTTGCACATTAACCGGAAACCGTCATGAGCCAAGCAACCATCCTGCAACACCTGCCCGTCGGCGAAAAAGTCGGCATCGCCTTCTCCGGCGGGCTGGATACCTCCGCCGCCCTGCTGTGGATGAAACAGAAAGGCGCGCGCCCCTATGCCTACACCGCCAATCTCGGTCAGCCCGATGAAAGCGACTACGACGCCATTCCGCAAAAAGCCCTCGCCTACGGTGCGGAACAGGCGCGGCTGGTGGACTGCCGCAGCCAGCTTGTGCGCGAAGGCATCGCCGCCATCCAGTGCGGCGCTTTTCACGTGACAACCGCCGGTTACATCTATTACAACACCACCCCGCTTGGCCGCGCCGTGACCGGCACCATGCTGGTTGCCGCCATGCAGGAAGACGGCGTCAACATTTGGGGCGACGGCAGTACTTATAAAGGGAACGACATCGAGCGTTTCTACCGCTACGGTCTCTTGACCAATCCTCACCTGAAAATCTACAAACCGTGGCTGGATCAGGCTTTTATCGATGAACTCGGCGGCCGCGCGGAAATGTCGCAGTTCCTGAACGCCAACGGTTTCAACTACAAGATGAGCGCGGAAAAGGCTTACTCCACCGATTCCAACCTGCTCGGCGCCACCCACGAAGCAAAAGATCTCGAATACCTGAACAGCGGCATCCGCATCGTTGAGCCCATCATGGGCACCGCATTCTGGCGGCAGGACACGATTATCGCCCCGGAAGAAGTACGCATCCGTTACGCCGAAGGTGTGCCGGTTGCCCTGAACGGACGCGAATACAACGACCCCGTCGAGCTGATGCTGGAAGCGAACCGCATCGGCGGGCGGCACGGCCTCGGCATGAGCGACCAGATTGAAAACCGCATCATCGAGGCCAAATCACGCGGCATCTACGAAGCGCCCGGCATGGCCCTCTTGCACATCGCCTACGAACGCCTCGTGACGGGCATCCACAACGAAGACACCATCGAGCAATACCGCATCAACGGCATCCGTCTCGGCCGCCTGCTTTACCAGGGGCGTTGGTTTGACCCGCAGGCGCTGATGCTGCGCGAAACCGCGCAACGCTGGGTGGCAAAAGTAGTGAGCGGTGAAGTCGTCCTTGAACTGCGGCGCGGCAACGACTATTCCATTCTCAATACGGAATCGCCGAACCTTACCTACGCGCCGGAACGGCTCTCCATGGAAAAAGTGGAAAACGCCGCCTTCACGCCTGCCGACCGTATCGGTCAGCTCACCATGCGCAACCTCGACATCAGCGACAGTCGCGGCAAACTGGCGCTCTATGTCAAAACCGGCCTGATCGGCGATGCCGGTGACAGCCCGATTCCGCAGATCGGCGGCGACGGCAGTATCAGCCCGCTTCCGCAAATCGGTCATGATTGATCGCCCCTGAGGTTTGGCAAAAGGCAAGAGATTTTTCAGCGCTTACCTTTGCAGCAGCCGTTTTAGCGCAACGGTGGTTTTGCGAGTATTGGCGCGCCGCTGGCTGTAAAGATGCACGAGTTGCTGTAATAAATACCGTACATCCGGGTGGGACCAGTCGGGGTTGCCCTGCAACAATTCCTGCAAAACCTCACGGCGATAGCCCCGTACAGCAGCACGCAGTACCGCCGTGTCGCCGCTGCTGTCCAGGTAATAGTAATCCGCATGACCCTGCAACTCCGGCAGTAATCCCAAGTGCATCAGCAAGGCATATTCGAAGCGGCGCAACGCAGCGGCATCCGGGGATTGCAGGGCTTGCGCGTATTGATAAAACAGGTGTGGCGCGGGATCATCCGGCGGTAATAACCCCAGAAGAAGTTCGTTCAAATAGTGGGCATTCAATAACGACTGACCAACCGGCGGCACAAAATCGCCCTGAATTTCCGCCTGCCACAAACTTGCGAGATCCCCTTTACGCTGCCCCGACACGGTCAGCAAGCGGAAAGGTGCATAGACATCGGTCTGGCGGTAAGCGCGTTGCTGCGGGATACGCACGCTGGCACGAAAGCAGCCGTAATGTGCGCTAAATACATCAATCAAATAATGATTTTCTTTATAGGGGCGGCGGTGCAGGACGAAGGCGGGCTCCTGTTCGATATGTATCATTGATGCAAAAGATGGTGCTATAATTGCAATTTGTTTAGATAAGGCAGGATTTTGTTGTGCTTCTGATGATTGATAATTACGATTCGTTCACCTATAACCTCGTTCAGTACTTCGCAGAACTGGGGCAGGAGGTAGTCGTCTATCGTAATGATGAAATCACCCCCGAACAAGCACGCGCTCTGTCGCCCGATTACATCGTCATCGGCCCGGGACCCTGCTCGCCGGCAGAAGCAGAAGGGGCTAATGCCATCATCCGGGCTTTTGCAGGGAAGGTGCCGATACTTGGCGTATGCTTGGGGCACCAATGTATGGGATACGTGTTTGGCGGAATGGTGACCTGCGCGCCGATGGTGATGCACGGTAAAACCTCGACCGTCTTTCACAAGGGAGAGGGTGTCTTCCGTAATCTGCCCAACCCCGTACAAGTCGTGCGTTACCATTCACTGGCAGTGCCGCCCCGGCAATTACCGCAAGGCTTCACAATGACTGCCTGGTCATTCGATGGTGAACAGCAAGTCGTGATGGGAATGCGCCATCCGACACTCATGATGGAAGGGGTGCAGTTCCACCCGGAATCCTTTATGACAGAGTGCGGGCATCAAATGTTGGGCAATTTTCTCGAAACATTCGCAGATAACAACAGGAAGGTTATGGCATGAGCGATTATGATCCTCTAATCAGTTATATGGTGCAGCACAAAATCTGTACCCCCGAACAAATCAGGGAAGTACAGATCAGTGTGCAGAAGAAACGCGGCAATTTCCTGCAACAATTATTAAGCGATGGACTGCTGGATGGCTCGCGGCTGTCACAGATTAATCGGGAAGTCTATAACCTTCCCTATGTGATGTTGCGGGAAATGGATATTCGTCGGGAACTGACGGCTCAATTCAAAGAGACCATAGTGCGCAAGCACATGGCTTTGCCCTTTTATGCCGCAGGCGGACGCTTGTTCGTTGCAACTTTCGATCCATCCAACCACATGATGCTGGATGAATTCAAGTATCAGGGAAAATTCACTTCCGTAGAACCCATTATTGCCGATATGGGGGTCATCGAAGCACTGATCGAAGACCATTATGCCGGTGTGGGGGGGATGGAAGAAATCTTTGAGGATGACGAAAACCAGGAACAAAATATCAATGCCATCAGCGAGGCATTGGCAGGGATGCCCGGTACGGAAGAAGAAGCGCCTGTTGTTCGTTTCGTCTCCGGCATGTTGCTGGATGCCATCCGTACCGGGGCATCAGACCTTCATTTTGAACCTTATGAAACCAGCTATCGGGTACGTTTCCGCCGGGATGGTGTGTTACAGGAAGTCGCCGCACCACCACCGAATATTGCCAACCGGATTACTGCCCGCCTGAAAGTTATGGCCAGTCTGGATATTGCCGAAAAGCGGGTGCCGCAGGACGGGCGGATAAAATTGCAGGTTTCCGATACCAAAGCGATTGACTTCCGGGTCAGCTCGCTTCCCACCCTGTGGGGAGAAAAAATTGTATTGCGTATTTTGGATAGCTCGGCTGCAAAACTGAATATTGATGTTTTAGGTTTTGAGCCGGATCAGAAACAGCATTATCTGGATGCCATCAGCAAGCCGCAAGGATTGGTGCTGGTTACCGGTCCGACGGGTTCCGGTAAAACGGTTTCCCTTTATACGGGACTATCCATTCTGAACAAGCCGACGGTCAACATCTCCACAGCGGAAGACCCGGTAGAAATCAACCTGCCCGGGATCAATCAGGTCAACGTCAATACCAAGACGGGGCTCGATTTTGCTGCCGCGCTCAAAGCCTTTCTGCGGCAGGATCCCGACATCATCATGGTAGGGGAAATCCGGGATATCGTGACGGGGGAGATTGCCGTCAAGGCAGCACAGACGGGACACTTGGTGCTATCCACCCTGCACACCAACGACGTGCCGCAAACCATCGCCCGTCTCGTCAATATCGGTATTCCTTCCTATAACATCGCCGCGAGTGTCAACCTGATTATGGCGCAGCGCCTGACGCGGCGTTTGTGCGGCAACTGCAAAGTGCGTGATCGTCGTCACAGTCATGATGAATTGGTCGCCCTGGGATTCGCCGAAGACGAAATCGATGATTTGCGCATTTATGCGCCCAAAGGCTGTGAACGTTGCAGTTATCAGGGATATCGCGGACGAGCAGGGATTTATCAAGTCGTTCCCATCTCAGAGCCACTATCGGAAATGATCCTGCATAATGCATCCGCAGCAGATATCGCCGAACAATGCCAGAAGGAAGGATACTGGGACTTGCGCCAATCGGCACTCAACAAAGTACGCCAGGGGCTTACCAGTATCGAAGAAGTATTACGCGTCACCACAGACTAACTAGTTAGGAGTCACCATGGAAACGAAAAAAGAACTGAAAACCTATCAATGGAAAGGCAGAAACAAACTGGGAAAAGAAATTTCCGGGGAAAATGATGCCAAGAATGATGCGGTATTAAAGGCTTTCCTCGCCAAGCAAGGATTGGTCAATGTCTCGGTTAAAGAGAAACCGAAACCCCTTTTTGAGTCAAAAGGGAAAATCAGGAGTAAAGATATTCTGTTTTTCACCCGGCAAATGGCAACCATGCTACGGGCAGGGATGCCGGTTTTACGTGCTTTGGATTTGGTTGGTGAAAGTATCGAAAAACCGCTTGCCATGCGCGAGATGGTGTTCGATCTTTACGAACGTATTCAAAACGGCGCAACACTGGCCGAAGCCATGCGGGCACATCCCCTGCAATTTGATGATCTCTATACCAGCCTGATTGCTGCCGGTGAAGATGCTGGTATGCTGGAATCTACCATGGACAATATTGCCCTGAACTTGGAAAAAGGAGAAGCCACCAAGAAAAAGGTGAAGAAAGCACTAACCTACCCGGCGATCGTGATGCTTTTTGCCATTGTGGTAACGGCAATTTTGTTAATTAAAGTGGTGCCTGTATTTGCCCAGTTCTTTACAGCCAACGGCGGCGAATTACCGGGATTGACACAAATGGTTGTGGGAATGTCCAACTTTATGGTGCAAAAAGGAATTTATTTCTTTATTGCCTTTATCTTCTTCGGTTATCTGTTCTTCTATATCAAACGACGTAATAAAAACTTGCAAGAAAAAACCAATATTGTCATGTTCAAGACCCCCATTATTGGCGGCATCTTGAAATGCGGTGCCAACGCCCGTTTCGCCCGTACCATGTCCACCTTGTTTAATGCCGGTGTACCATTAATGCGTGGTTTGCAGGCAACAGCGCCGGCAACCGGCAGCGTCCTCTTTGAAAGAGCCGTTTATGAAATTCGTGATGATGTGCAAAATGGCCAGCAAATGAGCTTTGCTATGAAAAATACCGGTTTGTTCCCGACAATTGCCGTGCAAATGACTGCGATCGGTGAAGAATCCGGTAACTTGGGTGAAATGCTGGGTCGGGTGGCGACGTATTATGAAGAAGAGCTGGACTGGCGTATTGATAACCTGACCGCCATGATTGAGCCGGCAATTATGGCCTTCATGGCGGTTGTTATCGGTGGCCTGATTATTGCCATGTACCTGCCAATCTTCAATTTGGGTCAATTGTTCTAATGCTGTCTTTGGACGCTGCTTTTTTCCAGACGCTTTTCGGCATTGCGCTGATCGGCGTTTGGGGTTTAATGGTGGGGAGTTTTCTCAACGTCGTGATCTATCGCCTGCCCGTCATGATGGAGCACGAAGAGAAAATGTACGCCTGGGAAATCCTGCATGGTGAAGCGGAAGGCGAAGACAAGAATCCCTATCAGACAACGGAAACATTTAACCTGATGTTGCCGGGATCGCATTGTCCGAATTGCGGTGCACATATCCGTTTTTGGCAGAATATCCCCATTGTCAGTTATCTCTTGCAACGCGGGCGCTGCGTCGGTTGTGGCACAAGAATTTCCATCCGCTATTTATTGGTGGAATTGCTGTGCGGCGTATTGAGCATCCTGGTTGTGTTGCGTTACCCCGACCCGTGGCAACTGATTTTTGCCTTGCTGCTGACGTGGGCGTTGCTCGCCATGATTTTTATTGATGCGGAAAAACAGCTGCTGCCGGATGTGATGACCCTGCCGTTTATGTGGCTCGGTATCCTAGCGGCCTGCATTCATGGCGGTCTTTTTGTCAGCCTGCATACCAGTGTGGTGGGCGCCATGGTTGGCTATCTTTCGCTGTGGTCGGTGTATTGGGTATTCCGCCTGATGACCGGCAAGGAAGGCATGGGGTATGGGGATTTCAAACTGCTAGCGCTGCTTTGTGCCTGGCAGGGGATTGCCATGTTGCCATTCATCCTGTTCTTCTCGGCATTGACCGGCCTGATCTTTGCCATTATCAACCGCATTGGTCGTAGCGTTCCAATGGCCTTCGGCCCTTATCTGGCCATCGCCGGCTGGCTCACTTTCATGTATGGCGGACAAATTGCAGCGGTAACCGGCCTGTCCTTCTAGCATCATGATTATCGGACTAACGGGCGGCATAGCCAGTGGCAAGACATTATGTAGCGACTGGTTTGCCGCCCGTTCCGTTGCCGTGATTGACGCTGACCTCATCGCGCGGGAAGTCGTTATCACCGGTTCGCCGCTGTTGCGGGAACTGGCTGATATGTTTGGCGATGACATCCTGACCGCCGACGGCAATCTCAACCGCGCCGCCCTGCGCGGCCGCATATTTGGCGATGATGCCGCCCGCAATCGTCTGAATGCCGTCATGCAGCCGGCCATTCGTTATCGCTTGCTGCAAAAACTGCAAGCGGCTCCACCGAAACCTTACCGCATACTCAGCGCGCCCCTGTTGCTGGAAAACGGGCTGGATGCGCTTTGTGATCTTGTCCTGGTCGTGGATGTATCCATTGCCACGCAACTGGCGCGCGGCAGCGAGCGTGACCGGCAGCAGTGCGAAGCCATCGCCGCCATCATCGCCGCACAAATTCCGCGCGGGGAACGCCTGTGTCGTGCCAATTTCATCGTCAATAACGAAAACGGCATCGACACAACCTACGCCCAACTCGCCGCGCTACACCAGCGCTTTCTTGGCTGGGCGCGGCATCACGCTGTCTGAAATCTGCGCGCAAAATTTCATCCCGATCCCCTTTCGTACACGGCAAGAAAATCTCCTGTAGCTGCTGGCGAATCCGGTATTCACGCCATTTGAGATTTGCACCGCCCTTTGGGCATCTTTTCCCCGCGCGCAGGGGAAGAGGCTTTGCTTATCGCTGACGGGCCCAGTCACCACGTCGCCTGGTAGAGCCGGCGATCCACCGCTTGGCCGCTCTCCCCCTCATCCATGCAGACACACCTCCCCACGCGCAAGCGGGAAGGATTTGGTGTCCGCTTGGCGAAGCCGGCAACCACATTGCTTGACGCGAACCCGGCACACGCCGCTTGGCAGCTATACCCCCGCCATCTGCACCATCAAGAGACGGCCGCCCTCGCCTTTTTGCAGGAGAATTTGCGCGCCTTCTTCGAGTTTCACTTTGCCACCGGGCGGGACGGTGGTTTTTTTCTGCACGTCGTAGCATTCGGGCAGGGTTTCGTTGACCAGCCACCAGTCGCCGTTGTGCTGCACGAAGTAGCCGACGCGTTTGGCATCCGCCGCCGCCAGTTTCTCGTTGGGGAAGACGCGGCTGTCGGCATGCCAACGGAAGAGGGATTGGCCGCTGTACACCATGATGCGGTGGTTGTCCGGGCGGTAGCTGCCGCCGGGGGCTTGCGAGTAGAGATTCAAGACCGGCAATTTGCCGCTGTGCGCCGTGCCGCAGAAGGGGCAGCGCGGGCTGCGGCTGTTGTCGAAGGCGTACCATTTCTGCTCGCACTGCGGATTGGCACAGGGTTGCAGCAGGTCAACGGTTTTGACGAGGGCATGTTCCCATTCGTCGGCGGTCGGGCGCGCGGACGGGTTGTGCAGGCCGTCGATGAAGGCGCGTTCGAAGAGTTTGGCGATGTAGGGGCCGCACAGGGTGTAGGGGGTTTTCGCGGTGTCTTTCCACGGCAGTTCGCTCGCTTTGAGTTGCGCGGTTTTGATGCGGTTGCTCGCGTCCGTCGGGTGTTCGATAAAGAGGGCACGGCTGCCCATGCTCAGTTCTTCGTCGCGCTGGCTGTCGTTCGCGTCATGGATTTTGTCGCCCCGGAGCGGGTGGCGGTAGAGCAGGTACATGTAGATGAGGACGGCGAGCGCGTGCAGGTCGGTGCTGCGGCTCGGCAGTTTGCGCTGGGGGTCGTCTTTGTCGAGGTGCGCGGTTTCGACGACTTCGGGGGCGATGAAGTCCGGGGTGCCAACCACGGTCGGCGGGTGTTTGCCGGGGACGACGAGGCCGTCGATGTCGATGAGGCAGGCTTCGCCCGTGGTCGGGTCGATGAGGCAGTTTTTGTAGCCGAGGTCGCTGTGGCTGAGGCCGGCCATGTGCATGCGGCGCACGGCGCGCGCCAGCATGAGGCAGATTTTCAGGTGGCGCATCCAGTCGCCGAGTTCGCGCGGGTCGAGGTATTTGTTGCGGTTGTTGGCGCTCGCGAACCATTTGCCGTCTTTTTCTTTGCCCTTGATGTTGAGCATGTCGTTATTGCGGCTGCCGTAGCGGAAGAAGAAGTTTTTGCGGTAGAAGGGGACGACGACGCCGAGGCGGCCGTCGTGTTCGACGACGGCGGTCGGCCAGCAGTAGAGGTTTTTCAGGTAGTCGCCGCCTGCCTGGTTGAAGATGCGCTCGCGGTACTGCCCGGTGATCATTTCCAGCCGCTCGCGCGTGGCCGGATCGGCCTTGTCGCGGAAGAAGGCGACAACGTAGTCGCCGTCCGGCGAGAATTTGACGTCTTTCATGCCGCCCTGGGCTTTGACTTCGTCGATGAAGCGGATGGTCTGGCCGTTGGTCGCGGTGAGGGTGATGATGTTTTTGCTCATGGTTGTACTTCCAGTCCGTAGTGCGCGCAGAGTTTGGCGAGGCCGTCGCGGTAGCCTTCGCTGCGGACGCGGATTTTCCATTGCCCCTGGCGGCGGTAGAGTTGCGCGATGTTGAGAGCGGTGGCAGTGCCGGTTTCGTGCGGGGTGAGGCGGTAGCGGATGTGTTCGCTGCCGCTGTCGTCGCGGATGCTGAGGACGGCTTCGCCCGCCTCGCTCAGGCGGCGGTAGGGGCTTGCGTCATCAATACTGGCGCAGAGGTGCAATTCATCGATGGCGACATCCAGTCCGGCGAGGCGGAGGGTGAGGGTGTCGCCAGCGAGGCGGATGTTGCCGTCGGCGGTCGCGGGCTGGTTGTAGTAGAGGATGTCGCCATCGCCGCGCACTTTGCCGCCCGTGCCGAGCAGGAAGAGACTGAGGTCGGGGGCGACGGCGGCCTGCGGCCAGTGCAGGCGGAGGTGCAGTTGCGCGGCGGCAGGCAGGGTGGTGTTCTGGCCGCGCACGAGTTCAAGCGGGATTTTTGTCGTGGTGATGGGCTGGGGGGTGGCGGCGGGCGTGCTGTTGGCAATGGCGGCAGTCGCGGGGCGGGGCGGGGTGACAGGTGTGCCGTTGGCAGCGGCAGCGGGCGCGGGCGCGGGGCGCGATGGTGCGGCGGGGGCGCCGTTGTCAGGCGGGAGGGTGATGGGGATACGCAAGGCAGGATCTTCCACGCCGTCTTCTGCGGCGGCATCAGCCAGCGCTTGCAGGGCTTCGTAGGCGGTGGGGCGCTCGATGGTGTCGCGGTAGGCGGGGTAGAGCGGGTCATTTTGGTAGCCGGCGTTGCGCGCGGCGTCGCTCAGCGGGGCGCGGTCGCTTTGCGGCGGCATGATGTAGGCGCGCTGCACGGGACGCGGGATGCCGTCGCCGTCAAGAAAGGAGACGAGGGCCTCGCCTTTGCCGAGTTCGGTGATGGCCTGCACGGTGTTGAGGGTCGGGTTGGGGCGGAAGGTTTTGGCGGCGGCTTCGACGTTTTTGATGGCGCTGGCGCTGTATGCGCGCAGGGCGTGCTGGACGCGGTTGCCCAGCTGGTCAAGGACGCTGTCGGGCAGGTCGCGCGGGTTCTGGGTGATGAAGTACACGCCGACGCCTTTGGAGCGGATGAGGCGCACGGTGCTTTCGATGCGTTCCAGCAGGGTGGGCGAGGGGTTTTTGAAGAGCAGGTGTGCCTCATCGAAAAAGAGGACGAGTTTCGGCAGCGGCAGGTCGCCGCATTCGGGCAGAGTCTCGAAGAGGCGGGTGAGGAACCAGATGAGGAAGGTGCTGTAAATGCGCGGCGCGCGCAGCAGCAGTTTTTCGGCATTGAGGATGTTGACGATACCGCGCCCGTCGGCGGCGGTGGTCAGCCAGTGGTTGAGGTCGAGCGAAGGCTCGCCGAAGAAGCGCTCCGCCCCTTCGTTTTCGAGCAGGAGCAGGCGGCCCTGAATGGCGCCGACGGTCACGGGGCGGACGTTGCCATAGATGCGCTGGTAGAGTTCGGCGTTATCCACGACGTAGGTAATCATCGCGCGCAGGTCGCGCAGGCCGATCATTTCCCAGCCGTTGTCCCGGGCGACGCGGTACACAACGGCCAGCGCGCGTTCCTGCGCTTCGGTGAGATCCATGATGCGCGCCAGCAGCATCGGCCCGATTTCGTCAATGGACAGGCGCAGCGGGATGCCGCTTTCGCCGTAAGTATCCCAGAAGCGCACCGGGCTGCCGCACAGGTAATCCGTACCGAGGCCGAGTTGCGCCATGCGCTCGCTAATGAGGCCGCTGCCGTCGCCTGCGCGGGTCATGCCGGAAAGGTCGCCTTTGGCATCAACAAGGAAAACCGGGACGCCCGCGTTGCTGAATGTTTCGGCCATTTTGCGCAGGGTGACGGTTTTGCCGGTGCCGGTCGCGCCGGCAATCAGGCCGTGGCGGTTCGCCATGCGGCCAAGAATGGCAAGCGGGTGCCGCTCTTTGCAGGTGTGGGCGATGGTGAGCGCGGTCATGAACGCTCCTTGTCGTGGGGGATGAGGAGGGCGATGGTGCGGTCGTCGTGGTTGCCTCTGGACCAGAAGTCCAGCCATTCGAGCAGGGCGGCATCAGGAGCGGCAGCGGCGAGCGGGGTGGCGAGGTCTTGCCACAGCGCCTGCCACAGTGCGGGGTTTTTCAGGCCGGCGTCGGTTTCAAATTTGGGGTCGGAGACGCCGTCGGTCATGAGGATGAGCGCGGCGGGCGCGTGGCCGCTGTGGTGGCGGATGCGGCGGGCGATGTCGGTTTCTTCAAGCTGGGCGCGGCTGAGGAATTGGGTCTCGCCGGAGTAGGCGCCGCTGTCGGCTTCGCCCAAGAGGTGCAGTTGGCTGTTTTCGGGCTGCCACAGGGCGGCGGCACCGTCGCCGACCTGGTAGGCGGCGTGATACCAGCTGCCGTCGGCAAGCGGTACGGCGAGGGCGATGAGCAGGGTGCAGGAGAGGCTTTTTGCGTCAAGGCCGTGTTGTTGGGCGGCTTCGCGGTGGGCGTTGTGTGCGGCGTGCAGGGCGTGGGTGATGATTTTTGTCGCGGTTTCTTCGCGTTCGCCGGCGTTGAGGCCTGTCAGTTTGTCGTATGACTTGGCGGCGTCAAGGATGCCGATGATGGTGTTTTTCACCGCCTCGACCGCAAGTTGCGAGCCGTAGCGGGCGTATTGGGCGCTGCCCGCGCCGTCGGCGACGATGAGGAGGTGCAGGCCGCTTGCGGGGTGGTAGGCGATACGGTAGTCGTCATCGCAGTAGCTGCCGACGTGCGCGTGTGAGCGGCCGCGCTGGCGGGCGGCGAGAAGGCGGCCGTGCGGGGTGGTTTGTTCTGCGTGGGCGCTGTCGGGCTTGGCAAAAGGTCCATTCTGGTCGGAGGGCAGGTTTTGCCACAGGCTTTTTGGGTCGGGGTTGATGTGCAGGTTGAGGTGGAGAGGGACTTCTTTGTCGTTATCGCGCAGGGTGATGCGGATGGGCAGGTCGCCGCTCGTGGTCGGGATGCCGTGGATGCGGCGGGCGGCGGCGTCCCAGACGAGGCCGCTGTCGGCGGTTTTGATGGTGAGGCCGGTGATGGGCAGGTCGGCAGGCAGGGTGTGGTCGTAGGGCTGTCCCTGGTTGGCATTCGGCAGCGGCGGCAGGTGGATGGGCGGGGGCTGGATGGCGGTCGGGGCGGGTTTGTGGGGTGTCAGGGGCATGGCGATGTCCGGGATTGGGGGTTCGAGCGGGGCGAATTCGTCGTTGCTATCAATCCCTTCCCCCGCTTGCGGGGGGAGGTGAGCAGAGGCCGGATGGGGGGATGTTGAAGCAGCAGTGCCAGCGGCGGGGTGGGGGGTGTCGTCGCCGTAAGCGGCGTGTTTACTGCTTTCTTCTGCAAGCGGGGAAAACGCGTTGGGGGTGGTCGCGTCGCACTGTGGGTTGTGCGCTGCTGTGGTGGCTGTACCGCTGGCGGGTTCGTCTTCTCCCCCCCTCCGCTGCTCCGCAGCACCTCCCCCCGCAGGCGGGGAGAGGGAATTGTCGTCGCTGCAAGCGGCGTTTTTGCTGCTTTCTTCCTCCGCAAGCGGGGTTTTTTCGCCAGGAACAATCGCGCTGTTTGCCGCCTGTTCTTTGTCGAGTTGTCGCTGCCAGGCCTGCATGAGCTGGGCGATGAGGTTCTGGTGGTTGGCGATGAAGCGGGCAAGGATTTCGTCGTCGGCGTGATGCAGCCAGTCTTTCAGGGTTTTCGGCGTCATGGTCAACCTCGTGAGCGGGCGATGTCGAAGTCGCCTTCGGCACTGCCCATGTAGATGGTCTGGTTGCAGCCGGGGCAGGTAACTTCGCCGTCGCCGTCCACGCAGAAGACCTGGCCGCAGGAGCAGGTGGCGAGGCCGTACGCCGCGCCGCAGTGCGGGCAGCCGCCGCCGCCTTCAAGCATGGAGGCGGCGATGGTGTTGGCGTTGGCGCGTTTGTCCGACCAGTCGAAGTAGTCTTTTTCCGCCGGATAAACACCGACATAGCGGTACACCTGCGGTGCCTGTTTGGTGAAGAAGGGGATGTCGCCGATGTCGGGCATCCGCTCGTATTTCATGAGATACGGCAGGCGGGTTTTCGCGCAGAGGCCGGTGATGATGACGTAGTTTTCGTCAATGGCGGCGGCGGCCATCGCGTCCTTGACGAGGCTGAGTGCCGGGCTTTCGTTTTTGTCCAGCGTCAGCGGCACGTCCACGCCGAGGCTTTTGCTTTGCGCCGAGACGGAGGTGGAGATCCAGTTGATGAAGGTGCGGAAGTCGTCTTCGTCGTTGTGGTCAAGCCGCAGGGTGTGGTCGCTGATGGCGCTCAGCGCGCCGAGGTCGGCGAAGGGGCCGATGCCGATGCTGACCAGCGTCGCGTGGTTTTTGTAGTCGCGCTGCCAGCGGGCGATGGCTGCGGTAGGGTCGTCGGTCGCCTTGCCGTCGGTCATGAGGTACACCATCGGTTTGTAATCGCCCTTTTGCGTGGGGCTGTTCGCCACCACGTTGCTCCCGATTTCGGCCATGAGGTGTTCGAGCGCGGTGCCGATGGAGGTGCCGGAACCGATGGGCAGGCGCGGCGGGTAGAAGGCGAAGAGTTCGGTGAGCGGCGCGATGGTGCGCGCCACGCCGGCGAAGGCGATAACGCCGAGGTGCACGGTTTCAAGCGCATACGGGTCGGCGCGCAGGGCTTTGATAAGGCGATCGATGCCTTCCTGCATCCGGCGCAGGTTGTCGCCGGCCATGCTTTCGGAGATGTCGATGACGAGGTAAACGGGGAGGCGGCGCATGGGGATTCCTTATGTTTTGAGGGCTCTTGCGGCGCGGCAAAAAAGGGCGGCACCGCTGAACAGGGTCATGATGATGAAATAGGCGGCAAGCGCGGCGTAGTGCGGATGGGTGCGGGCAAGCGCGAGCCACAGCAGGGTGATGGCGAAGTTGACAAGATGGGCGGTGTAATCGGCCGCGAGCGCAAGACGCGTCGGCGGCGTTTGGCCGCGCACTTCCTGCCACAGGGTAATGAGGTAGAAAAACAGGGCGGTGAGGAGGGGCGGGGCGAAAAAATACGGATCTTCGACGGAATAGAAAAAGCCGCTGAGCATGATGAACGGGACATCCAGGCCTGTCGGTTTGTTGTGATACGCCAAGCCGCACAACACGGCAAGGAGGACGATGACAACCGCATCCTGCCACCACGGCTGCGTCGGCGCCAGTGGGCGGTACAGCACGAAAAAGGCGGCGAGCAGCGTATAAAAGATGGCCGGATGGGTGAAAAACGGCGCGAGGCGGGCGGGGACGGCGGTCAGGCGGGACATGACGGGGCGGGTGGTTAATGTTCGTGTAATGATAGCAAAGACGCCCGCCGGGCAAGCGGGCAAAAATCCGTGCCGTCTTGCGCGCGGCAGCGACCAGCGGGGAACCGTCGGGTACAAAAAAACCACCGGCGACGGTGGTTCTGTTGTTCTGGCGGAGAGGGGGGGATTCGAACCCCCGATAGAGCTATAAACTCTATACTCCCTTAGCAGGGGAGCGCCTTCAGCCTCTCGGCCACCTCTCCATTGAATGAGGCGCGCATCATACAGTTGCCCGCCGGTGATGTAAAGCAGGGTTTTCCGGCGCGCGGCGGGGTCAATCGTGGGTTTCTGCCAGCGGCACGGGCGCGGGTTCGGGGTAGTAATACCAGCCGCAGATGCCGAGGGTGAGCCACAGCAGCGCGGGCAGCGGTGCCCAGTAGCAGGCGGTGAGCCACAGCGCGGCTTGCGGCACGGCGGCAGCGGCGGCACCGAGGGTGCGGAAGAAGGTGGTGTTGTTGCGGCCGTCGGCGGCGCGTCCGGCGAGCAGCGCTGCGGCGGCAACTAGCGGGAAACCGAGGGCAAACAGTACCTTGGCCCACGGGCGGCGTTCTGCTTTGGTGGCACGGATGCGTGCTTCGTCGGCAGGCGGGTAGGCGCGGGTAACGCGCCAGGTGGCGGGCAGCGGTTTTTCCGGACGGTCTTGCGCGGTGCGTTCGCCCGTCTGGGTACGCAGGAAGACCGCGCCGTAATCCGCGCCATCGCGCGCACCCCGCCAGGCGCGTGCCTGAATGCGGTTGAAGGCGGCGTTATCGGCGGTATCGACGCTGATGTGGCGCAGTGCGGCACCGAGTTCTTCCTGCAAGTCGGCGATGCTGTCGCCTTGCGGACGGAAGGCGGTGCCGACAATGATGCTGACGCGGCTCTTGAAGCCGTCCGGTTTGCTGTAATGGGCGGCGAGCGGCTGCACGGCGAAATCCACGCCCGCCGCTTTGAGGCGGGCGGCGATGACCGCCATGCCGCCCTGATAGGGGAGCGGTTGCGCCTGCCAGGCGCTGGTGCCTTCGGGGTAGAGGCAGAGGCTGCCGCCGTTTTTGATTTGCGCGATGGCGGCACGCACCGGCGAGGGCACGGCGTCGGCGGCAAGGCCGTAGCGGGCGCGGTCTTTGTCGCGCACGACGGGGATGCCGGCGAAGAAGAGACGCAGGTACCAATGGCGCAGGAGCTGGATGGAGATGAGCGAGGGCGCGCCGCCTGTTGCCGCCATGTAGATTTGCCCGTCGGTCGCGCCGTTTCTGTGGCTGAGGAGGAAGAGGGTCGGGCGGCGGTGGTTGACGGTGTCGCCGCGCAGGTTCACGCGGCGGTAGTAGAGGCGGCGGACGAGCCAGCCGAGGAAGCGGCAACGGTGCGGCAGGGTAAGCGGGGCGGATGCGGGCATGAGCTGAAGCGGTGATGGAGACCGACGGATTATAGGGCGGCGCAAGCGGGAATGTTGCTTGCTGTGGCTGATTAACAGCAGGCGTTATCTTATCTGTGGATTACTTGTTGCTTTTCTTTCATCTGTGCTACATTCCGCCCGTTCGGGGACTGTCCCCAGCGGAACCCCGAATGCAGGCGCGCGTTGGCGCGTGATGCAGTCTTTCACACAACGGGAGTCCCGCTCATGTCTGCTTCAAACCCTACCCACAAATCCTTCCTCGGCCATCCGCGCCAGTTGTTCTCGCTGTTCAGCATCGAGATGTTCGAGCGTTTCTCCTTCTACGGGATGCAGGGCATCCTCATGATTTACCTTTATTACGCGGCGACCGAAGGCGGCCTCGGCATCGACAAGACCGTCGCCGGCGGCATCATGGGCGCTTACGGCGGCAGCGTTTATCTCTCCACCATCCTCGGCGGCTGGGCGGCGGATCGCGTCCTCGGCGCGGAGCGCACCCTGTTCTATGCGGGCATCACGGTGATGCTCGGCCACATCGCCCTTGCCATCGTGCCAGGCGTGCCGGGGCTGATTTGCGGTCTGGTGCTGATTGCGCTTGGCAGCGGCGGGGTCAAGGCGTCTTCCAGCTCGATGGTCGGCGCGCTCTATGAAAACGACGAACTGCGCCCGCTGCGCGACGCCGGCTTCACCATTTTCTACTTCGGCATCAACGTCGGCGGCTTTTTCGGCCCCATCATCACCGGCTGGCTGCAAACGACGCGCGGTTTCCACTACGGTTTCGGCGCGGCTGCCGTCGGCATGGCCATTGGTTTGCTGGTTTATACCATCGGCCGCCGCAACCTGCCGCGCACCGGCGCGCCGAACCCCCTGCCGCCGGACAGCATCAAGATTGCCGCCGCTGCCGTGCTGATAGTCTCGTCCTTCGTCGCCGGCGCGGTGTTTTTCAAAGAACTGCGGCTGGACAACTTCCCGACCGTGCTGCTCGTCGTGGTCATCTTCGCCGTTACCGGCTACTTCGTCCGCCTGATGAATGACGACAAAGTGGACGCCGAACACCGCCGCTACATCCTCGCCTACATCCCGCTCTTCTCCGCGATGTGCATCTTCTGGGCGCTGTGGTTCCAAATCTACACCGCCTTCACCGTCTATTTCGACGAAACCATGCTGGCAAAACGCACCATCGGCGATTTCGTCATCCCCGTGTCGTGGAAAGACTCGCTGCAAAGCCTGTGGGTCATCATCTTCTCCGGCGTGATGGCGGCGGTGTGGACCAAACTCGGCGCGCGCCAGCCGAAAACACCGCTGAAATTCGCGCTGTCGCTCTTCGTCCTCAGCCTGAGCTACCTCGTCTTCCTGCCCTTCCTCCTGAGCGGCACGGTGATGCCGCTTGTCATCCTCGCCATCGCGGTGCTGTTCAACACCCTCGCCGAACTGCTGCTCTCGCCCATTTCCCTCTCCTTCGTCACCCGCATCGCGCCGGAACACTTCAAGACGCAGATGGTGGCGCTGAACTTCCTCAGCCTCTCGCTCGGCTTCACCCTCGGCGGCAAATACTTCGCCGTCTGCTACCGGGCGGACAGCCCCGCCGGCTTCTACGCCCTCACCGCGCTGATCGCCATCGCCACCGGCCTCGTGCTGCTGGTACTGGTGCCGCTATTGAACAAAATGCTCAAAGGGGCGGAATAACCGCTTGCAAAAGCGCCAGGCAGGACAACTGCGGGCTTCCCCGCACGACCCACACCGCCTGAGCGCGGCAAACTATTGCAAACATCAACACACACAGGAACACTCATGAACATCTACGCCAAACGCATCACCGCCCTGCGCGAACTCATGCAGCAACACCAGCTCGACGCCTGGGTCGCGCCTTCCGCCGACCCGCACCTCTCCGAATACCTGCCCGACCACTGGCAGACGCGGCGTTGGCTCTCCGGCTTCACCGGCTCCGTGCCGACGCTTATCGTCACCGCCGGGCGCGCCGAACTGTGGGCGGACAGCCGCTACTGGGAACAGGCGACGCAGCAACTTGCCGGCAGCGGCATCGAATTACAAAAACTCGGCTCCGGCCGCACCCACATTGACGCACTCGCCGACTACCTGCCGCAGGGTGCCGTCGTCGGCATCGCCGCCGATATGCTCTCGCTTAGCGCCAAGCGGCAGATGGAAGCCGCCTTCGCCGCGAAAAACATCCGCGTGAACCACAACCACGACCTGATGAACGACCTCTGGCACGACCGTCCGGCGCTGCCCAAAGCGGCAATTTACCCGCACGACCCCGCCTTCGTCCCCGAAAACGCCGCCGCCAAACTCGCCCGCGTCCGCGCCGCCATGCAAGAAAAAGGCGCCACGCACCACCTCATCTCATCACTGGACGACATCGCCTGGCTCACCAACCTGCGCGGCAGCGACGTCCCCTACAACCCCGTCTTCCTCGCCTACCTGCACATCGGCGAGCACGACACCACCCTCTACGTGGACGCCGCCAAACTCACCCCCGCCGCCACCGCGACCCTCACCGCAGCCAGCATCGGCATCGCCCCCTACGACGCCATTCATGACGCCGTCGGCAAACTCGGCGGCAGCCTGCTGCTCAACCCCGAAAAAACCGCCGTCAGCACCCTGCGCCGCCTGCCGCCCGACATCACCCTGATAGAAGCCATCAACCCCGGCACCCTTTTCAAGGCCTGCAAACACGACGGCGAAATCGCCCACACCCGCGACGCCATGGTGCAGGACGGCGCGGCACTGTGCGGCTTCTTCGCCGAACTCGAAGCGCGCCTCGGCGCCGGCGAAACCCTCACCGAACTCGACGTGGACGACCTCCTCCTCGCCCACCGCAGCGCCCAACCGCACTTCATCTCGCCCAGCTTCGGCACCATCGCCGCCTACAACGAAAACGCCGCCCTGCCGCATTACAGCGCCACCCGCGAACACCACAGCACCATCGGCCGCGACGGCCTGCTGCTCATCGACTCCGGCGGCCAATACCAAAACGGCACCACCGACATCACCCGCGTCATCGCCATCGGCACACCCGCCGCCGCCATGCAGCGCGACTACACCCTGGTGCTGAAAGCGCACATCGCCCTCGCCGAAGCCATCTTCCCCGAAAACATCGCCGCGCCGCTTTTGGACGCCATCTGCCGCGTACCGATGTGGCGCGAACAGTGCGATTACGGCCACGGCACCGGCCACGGCGTCGGCTACTTCCTGAACGTCCACGAAGGCCCGCAAGTCCTCTCCTACCACGCACCCATCCACGGCGCGAGCGGCATGAAAGCGGGCATGATCACCTCGAACGAACCGGGACTGTACCGCCCCGGGCAGTGGGGCATCCGCATCGAAAACCTCGTCGTCAACCGCCGCGTCGCCCAACCGGCGGAGACCGCCTTCGGCCACTACCTCTACTTTGAAACCCTGACCCTCTGCCCGATCGACACCCGCCTCATCGACAAAACCCTGCTCACCGAGGCAGAAAAACACTGGCTGAATGCCTACCACGCCCGCGTCCGCGACAAACTCGCGCCACACACCAAAGGTGCGGCCCACGACTGGCTCATCAAAAACACCGAAGCGATTTAACACAAAAAACCTCCCCGCAGCCGCCGACGGGTTTGGTATTTACGCCGCTTGGTGGCTGCCCGGACATAGCCCACCGCATGAACATTTGCCCGCACCGGCGGGCTTTTTTTACGAAAGCACCGCCTGAAAGAGTGAAATCCACGCCATCCAAGCGGGAATGCAGCGGGAGTGGCGGCAGCACAGCGGGCGAAAAACGCCATAAACCTGCCATGCGGAACGAAATAAAAAGATAGTAAGAAAAAACAAAGACTAGTGAAAAATTGAGAAAACTGTCGTATCAAAATGCGGATTTCACGTTACAACCATCGGGAATAGCGTTAAAATACACAAAACCTAACAGGAGAAAATCTCATGACAACAACACGACGTGAACATGACTTACTCGGCGAGCGCGATGTCCCCGTCGACGCCTACTACGGCATCCAGACCCTGCGTGCCCTGGAAAACTTCAACATCACCGGCGTGCACCTTGACCAGTTCAGCACCTTCATCAACGCCTTCGCGCAAGTGAAAAAAGCCGCTGCCCTCGCCAACCACGAAGTCGGTGTGCTGGACGGCAAAATCAAAGACGCCATCTGCGCCGCCTGCGACGAAATCATCAGCGGCAAACTGCACGACCAGTTCCTGGTGGACATGATCCAGGGCGGGGCGGGCACCTCCACCAACATGAACGCCAACGAAGTCATCGCCAACCGTGCGCTGGAAATCCTCGGCCACAAAAAAGGCGAATACGAGTACTGCCACCCGAACAACCACGTCAACAAATCGCAATCCACCAACGACGCCTACCCGACTGCGCTGCACGTCGCCCTTGACAGCTACATCGAGCGCCTCATCGGCTCGCTGCAAAAACTGCACGACAGCTTCGCCCGCAAGAGCAAAGAATTCGGCGACAAACTGAAAATGGGCCGCACCCACCTGCAAGACGCCGTGCCGATGACCGCCGGACAAGAATTCAACGCCTTCGCGACCATGATCGCGACCGAAATCGAGCGCCTGGACGAACCGCGCCGCCGCCTCTACGAAATGAACATGGGCGCGACCGCCATCGGCACCGGCCTGAATGCCCCGGCTGGCTACATCCCCGCCTGCGAGCGGCATCTCGCTGCCGTGACCGGCAAACCCTACAAAACCGCGCAAGACCTCATCCAGGCAACGCAGGACACCAGCGCCTACGTCCACCTCTCCGGCAACCTGCGCCTGATTGCCACCCGCCTCTCGAAAATCGCCAACGACCTGCGCTTCCTCAGCTCCGGTCCACGCGCAGGGCTGGCGAACTACATCCTGCCGGACAGACAGCCGGGCAGCTCCATCATGCCGGGCAAAATCAACCCGGTCATCCCGGAAGTCGTGAACCAGACCTGCTTCCACGTCATGGGCATAGACCACAGCATCGCGCTCGCCTCCGAAGCGGGACAACTGCAACTGAACGTGTTTGAGCCGGTCATTACCTTCAACCTCTTCACCGCGATGGTCATGCTTTCCCGCGCCTGCGAAACCTTCGCCGAAAAATGCATTGACGGCATACAGCTCAACGAAGCGCACTGCCGCGAACAAGTGCTGTCGAACATCGGCCTCGTTACCGCACTCAACCCCTACATCGGCTACGAAAAATCCTCCGACATCGCCAAAACCGCAAAACGCACCGGCGGCTCGGTGTACGACATCGTGCTGGAAAAAGGCTACCTCAGCAAAGACGAACTCGACAAAATCATCGCCCCGGAAAACATGGTGTATCCGAAATAACCCGACATCCATAGCCGCCTGAAATGGCAAGCCCCGCCCCGGCGGGGCTTTTTTATGCCAATCTCTTTTGCACGCTCCAATCGCTGAGTTAGTGTGGAAGCGCCCACATGACATCCGCCAGCTGCCGCTGGGCATCAAGGGTTTTCATCTGCGTCATCAAGCCGCATGGTTGTTGGGTTGCGAGTTCTGATTCGAGTGTGCGTCAAGCGGGACAAATGCCGGCTCCGCCAAGCGGGCGGTCCGTCCTGGCCGAGGGGGAACCGGTTTTGCAAATAATCATGGAAACTGTGGATTTCCCACTTTGTTTCTGCAATTCCTTGTGGCTATAATGTGCATATCGTGTTGCAACATGTGGATAACAACCAATTGCATCCACATTTTTAACCGCTGCCGTTTGCCTTGCAGGCGGTTATCCCCTTTCTTTCAGGCGCCATTCATGCCGCTAGTCCTGAAAGTCTGGTCATTCCCCATAACAATTCTGGAGCAAATGATGCACCCTCATGCCCATCACAATGTGATACCGATGTTTCGTTTCAGCCTGATTGCCGCCGCAGGACTGTTTGCCGCTTCGGCACCGGCGCAGGATGCCTGTCCGCACCGTGGCGATCTCGATGCGATTTACTGCGATGCCAACAAGGATATGGTCGCCGATCCGCCGACCGATCCCAAAAAATTCCGCGACCCGAAAACGCTGATTTTCGCCTTCACGCCGGTGGAAGACCCGACAGTCTATGAAAAACTTTTCCAGCCGTTCATGGGGCATTTGTCGCAATGCGTCGGCCGTAAGACGGTATTCTTCGCCGTGCAATCGAACTCGGCAGAAATTGAAGCGATGCGCTCCGGCCGCCTGCACATCGCCGCCTTCTCGACCGGCCCGACCAATTTCGCGGTCAATATCGCCGGTGCCGTGCCGTTTGCCATCCGTGGCACGGAAAAGGGCCCGGAAGGTGTCGCCATCAAGATGATTGTGCGCAAAGACAGCCCCTATAAAGAGCTGGCCGACCTGAAAGGCAAAAATGTCGCGCACACCTCGCCGTCTTCCAATACCGGCAACCTCGCACCGCGCGCCCTGTTTTCAGAGCTCGGCCTCACACCGGACAAGGATTACAAGGTGGTCTATTCCGGCAAACACGACCAGTCCATCCTTGGCGTGAAGTCAGGCGACTATGACGCTGCCCCGGTCGCGAGCGACGTGCTGCAACACATGACGGAACGCGGCGTGGTCGGTGCTGATGATTTCAATGTCCTCTACACCAGCGAGCTTTTCCCAACCGATGCCTATGCTTATGCGCACGATCTGGATCCGAAACTGGTGGAAAAGATCAAAGAATGTTTCTTTGAGTACCGCATTCCGCCGGAAATGGCGAAAGGCTTGGGCGGCGACCGCTTCCTCCCCGCCAATTATCAGAAAGACTGGGAATTGGTGCGCAAGGTTGCCATTGCCGCCGGGCAGAGCCTGAACCGCAGTGGCTATGAAGCCGAAAACGCCAAGAAGAAATAAGCCATAAACGGACGGGATTATGAATAAACGGGTAGAACTATGAGCGCCGTGTTGCAAATCAGCGGCCTGACCAAGGCCTACAAGCCCGGTGCGCCGGTACTGAAAGGCATCGACCTGACGTTTGCGGGCAGCGGCCTGACAGCGATTATCGGCCCTTCCGGGACGGGGAAATCGACGCTGATCCGCATCATCAACCGCCTGATTGAACCCAGCGACGGCTCGATTCTCTTCAAAGGGGAAGAGCTTTCCCATATAAGAGGGCGCGCGCTGCGCGAAGCACGGCGGCGCATCGGCATGGTCTTTCAGGAATATAACCTCGTTGAACGCCTGTCCGTCATGGAAAACCTGCTCACCGGCCGCTTGGGCTATGTATCGCCGCTCAACGCCTGGCTGCGCCGCTTCCCCACCGAAGATATTGCCTACGCCTACCGCCTGCTCGACATTGTCGGGCTGGCGGCTTTTGCCAACCAGCGCGCCGACAGTCTCTCCGGCGGGCAACGGCAGCGCGTCGGCATCGCCCGTGCCCTGATGCAGCGTCCGGAAATCCTGCTCGCCGACGAGCCGACTTCTTCGCTTGACCCGAAAACTTCGGTGGAAATCATGGAATTGCTGAAATCGCAGGGCATGGATAACCAGATTCCGGTGCTGGTCAACATTCACGATGTCAATTTGGCGCGCCGCTACGCCGACCGCATCGTCGGCATGACGGGCGGTAAGGTTGTTTTCGACGGCGCCCCCGCCACCCTGACCGATGCCGACCTGAACACGATTTACGGCGGCAAGGACTGGTTGCAATGAACGCGCCAGCCAAGCCCACGCTCGCACCACCGCCTGCCAGCGTTCGCCCCTTCCACACCTCTTGGGGCGCGCGCCTGCTCGCGCTGGCACTCGTCATTTACGCCTTCTACGCGCTGGGGCAGCTCGATTTCTCCGCCGAACGCTTTATTAAGGGTATCGACAACGGTGGCCGCTTCCTGGCGCGCATGTTCCCGCCTAACTTCAAAGACTGGCAGCAACTGCTCACCGGTCTGGTGGAAAGCCTGCAAATCGCGGTGCTGGCGACTTTCTTCGGTGTGCTGCTTTCCCTGCCTATCGCCATCCTCGGCGCGCGCAACCTGATGCCCGCCTGGGCGACTTGGCCGGCGCGTTTCGTCGTTACCTTCTGCCGCGCCTTCAACCCGGTCATCGTCGCCATCATCTTCATCAAGGCCGTCGGCTTCGGCCCGCTCGCCGGTATCCTTGCGCTGATCGTTGCCTCCGTCGGCTTTGTCGGCAAACTGTTCATGGAAACCATCGAAGAGATTTCGATGAAGCAGATTGAAGCCGTGCGCGCGACGGGGGCACCTTTCCTTTCCGTCATTACCTATGGCGTACTGCCGCAAGTGATGGCGCGCCTCATCGGCTTCTGTACCTACCAGCTCGACGCGAACCTGCGCAACTCGACCATGGTCGGCATCGTTGGCGCCGGCGGTATCGGCGGCACCCTCTTCGCCGCCTTCCAGCGCTTTGAATACGATTTTGTCCTCGCCATATTGCTTACCATCATCGCGGTCGTCCTCCTCGGCGAACTGGCCGCCAACGCGGTAAAACGGATCTTCAATGTCTGAAATGAACACCCCCAACCCCGCGCTTGCCGAACGCCTGTGGCAGCGGCACACCCTCGGGCAGAAACTCGCCCGCACCGCCTTCTGGCTGGGCATCGGCATCGCTGTGCTGCTGTCTTTGCGTAACATCAACGTCATCTGGGAATTTCTCTGGGACGCGCCGGAACAAATGCTCGACATGGTGCAGCGCATGTTCCCGCCCGATTACGCCTACTACCGCGTCGCGGTGCACACGGCGCTGATGGAAACCTTCCACATCGCGACCCTCGGCACCATCTTCGCCCTCATCGCCGCCCTGCCGCTCTCCATCCTGGCCGCGCACAACCTCACGCCCAACCGGGGGTTGAACTTCCTTGCCAAGACGCTGCTCGTCGCCAGCCGTTCCGTGAACTCGCTCGTCTGGGCGCTGCTCTTTATCGCCGTCTTCGGCCCCGGCCCGCTGGCGGGTACTGCTGCTATCGCCTGCCGCTCCGTCGGCTTTGTCGGCAAACTGCTCGGTGAAGCGCTGGAAGAAGTGCCACGCGGCCCCATCGAAGCGCTGAAAGCGGCGGGCGCGACCCAAAGCAGCCAAATCCTTTACGGCTACTGGCCCGCCGTCAAACCCGCCTTCTGGTCAATCATGCTGCTGCGCTGGGACATCAACGTGCGCGAATCCTCGGTGCTCGGCCTGGTCGGCGCGGGCGGTATCGGCATGATCATGAACTCGGCCATCGACCTCTTCGAGTGGGACCGCGTTGCCGTCATCCTGCTGACCATCTTCGCCGTTGTCGTCATCGCCGAAATCGTCATCACCTACTTCCGCCGCCGCCTGATTTGAGCGGTTCATCGCACATTGCGCCGTATGCACAAAGACGTTGCCGGCAACGTCTCTACCGCCAAAATCCGGACCCGTCCGTCGGCATCCCTGCCGGCCCGCCGACCCCGCGCTATCATGCCGCCAGTCCCCCACGGAGCCCCGCATGGATACCCTGCCGCCGGCGGTCAGCCGGATGAACCTCGAACACCTGAAAACCTTTCACTGCGTCGCGCAAAGTGGCAGCTTCACCCGCGCGGCGCGGCTGCTCTTCCTCACCCAGCCCGCCGTCAGCCAGCAGATGCAGGGACTGGAAAACGCGCTGCACATCGCCCTCTTCGACCGCTCGCGCCGCTCCATCACGCTCACCGCCGAGGGCGAAGTGCTCTACGGCTACACCCGCCGCCTCTTCGGCCTTTTCGACGAAATCGGCCAGGTTTTTCAGGACCTCAGCCTGTTGCAGGCGGGCACGCTCACCCTCGCCGCTTCGGCGGTGATGGGCAGCTACTACCTGCCGCAGGTATTGCGCCGCTTCCACAAGCGGTTCCCGCAAATCCGCTTCAATATCCGCATCGGCAATTCCGGCCAGGTGTTCGACTGGGTGGCGGGGCAGGAAGCGGAGCTGGGCTTTGCCGGACGCACACGCCGCCCGGCGCAGGTGGAGCAGACCCTGCTCTATCGCGAGCCTTATGTGGTGGTCGCGGCGGCAGGCTCGCCGCTGCCGGAGCTGCACCGCCCGCTGTATCTTGACGAATTTTTGCAGGCGAGCGTGGTTGTGCGCGAGAAAGGCACGCGCACCCGCGCCAAGATTGAAGAATGGGTACGCAGGCAGGGCGGCAAACGTGCGCCGTCCGCGCCGCTGATTACCGTCGGCAGTCTGGAAGCGGCGCGAGACCTGGTTGCGGCGGGTTTCGGCGCGGCGGCACTGCCGCGTCTCGCCGTTGCCGACGCCCTCGCACGCGGCACGCTGGTGGCGCTGGATGTGGAGAATTTCGCCCTGAACGCGGATTACTACCTGCTCCGCCCCCGCCAGCGCAAACTCTCGCCCGCCGCCATGCAGTTTTTGCACGCCCTGCCACCGCTGGCGGAATAGCGGCACCGGTTGCCGGAGCCGCCAGGCGGCGTAAATATTGGGCCCGTCAAGCGGCGTGAATGCCGGGGTCGTCAAGTTGCCCGTACCGCTGCGGTGGCTGAAGCTGCCCTACGAACCATCCCCCCCACGAGGAAGAGGCTTTCATGCTTCGCGCAAGCCGCTATTCACGCCGCTTGGCGGCTGCCCCTCCGCCGCTTCTGCCGCTGCGCGCTCGGCGGCGGTAACGCTGGTCAGGCGGGCGAGGCGCGGGGCGAGCCAATGACGCAGGTCGTCCAGCACGCTGTAAGTGACGGGGACGAAGATGAGGCTCAGTGCGGTGGAGGTGAGCAGGCCGCCGATGACGGCGACGGCCATCGGTGCGCGGAAGGCTGCACCGCTGCCTCCGGCGAGTACTGCCGGCACCATGCCCGCCACCATGGCGATGGTGGTTATGATGATGGGGCGCGCCCGCTCGGCGCCGGCCTGGACGAGGGCGGTCGCGCGCGCCATGCCGTGGCGGCGGTTTTCGATGACGAAATCCACCAGTAGGATGCTGTTTTTGGTGACGATGCTCATCAACATGAGGATGCCGATGACGGAGGAGAGGTCCAGCGCGGCGCCGTAGGCGAGGAGTGCGCCCAGCGCCCCGTCCAGTGATAGCGGCAGGGCGGTGAGGATGGTAACGGGCTGGAGGAGGTCGCGAAAGAGCAGGACGAGGACGAGGTACACCATCAGGACGCCAAAGCCCATCGCCAGGCCGAATTGTTCGAACATTTCGTTCATGTATTCGCTGTCGCCGTATTCGGGGTTGTGGATGCCGGGCGGCAGCGGCTGCATGACGGGCAGGCGGTTGACGGCGTCGATGATGGTGCCGATGGTGTAGCCGTTTTTGAGGTCGGCTTCGACGCTGATGCGCCGCTCGCGGTCGAAGCGGCTGATGGTGGCGATGCCGCTCGCGGGGTGGAGGCCGGCGATGGTGTGCAGCGGCACGTTTGTGCCGTCGGCGGCGGGGACGCGCAGGTGTTGTAGTTGTGTCAGGTCGCGGCGCGCGTCTGCGCTCAGGATGGTGCGGATGGTGATTTGCCGGCCGTGTGTGTTGTAGCGGGCGGATTCGCTGTTGCTGCTGCCGAGGGTGGCGAGGCGGAGCAGGTCGCCGACGGCTTGCGGGGTGATGCCGAGACGGGCGGCTTCTTGCGCGTTGAGGCGGATGCGTTGTTCGTTTTTCGGCAGGGGTTCGTTGGTCTGGATGTTGGTGATGCCCGCGATGGGTTGCATCTGGTTTTTGAGGGTGCGTGCGGTGGCGCTCAGGGTGGCGGAGTCGTCGCCGGTGAGGATGATGCTGATGTCGCGCTGCGCGGCGTCGTTCTGGAAGGCGAAGCGGATATCGGGTTCTTGCGCGAGGGTGTCGCGCAGTTGTTGTTCGAAGGTGCGCAGGCCGACGCTGCGTTCTTTGTAGGGGCGCAGGCGGATGAGGAGCTCGCCTTTGGCAACGTCGCCGCCGCGTCCGGCGGTGGCGTAGGTGCGGGCGACGGCGGGATGGCGGTTGGCGCTGTCGCTCAGGCGGCGCAGGGTGGCGTCGGTGTCGGCGAGGGTGCTGCCCGGCGGCAGGTCGATGTTGAGTTGGCTGAAGCCGGTGTCGGCGCGCGGCATGAAGCCGGTGGGCAGGAGCGGCAGGAGCAGGAAGGAGGCGGCGAGGATGAGGGCGGCGAGGCCGAGGGTGGTTTTGCGGTGGCGCAGGGTCCACGCGAGCAGGGCGAGGTAGGCGCGCATGGGGCGGCTTTGGGGTTTGTGCCGCTGTGCGCCGCTTGCCGGGGCGAGGAGGTAGGCGGCGAGCAGCGGGGTGGCGAGGCGCGCGGTGAGCAGCGAGGCGAGGACGGCGGCGGAAACGGTGGTGCCGAACTGGCTGAAGTATTGGCCGATCATGCCGCCGGTGAAGCTGACGGGCAGGAAGACGGCGACGATGGTGCCGGTGATGGCGATGACGGCGAAGCCGATGGCGTCGGCGGCGTCGATGGCGGCCCGGTAGGGGCGTTTGCCGAGCATGAGGTGTTTGTCGATGTTTTCGATTTCGACGATGGCATCATCTACGAGGATGCCGATGACGAGGGTGAGGCCGAGCAGGGTGACGCTGTTCAGGGTGTAGCCGCAGAGTTGCATGACGAGGAAGGCGGGCAGGATGGAGAACGGCAGGGCGATGGCGGCGACGAGGGTGGCGCGCCAGTCGCGCAGGAAGAGGAAGACGACGAGGACGGTGAGCACGGCGCCTTCGAGCAGGGTGTCGATGGCGGTGCGGTAGTTTTCGCGGGTGTTGTCCACGTTGCTGTGGACTTGGCGGATGCGGATGTGCGGGTTTTCGGCTTGCAGGGTGGCGATGGCCCGTTCGACGCCGTCGGCGACGGCGGTGTCGCTGGTGCCCTTGCTGCGGTAGAGGCTGAAGCCGACGACTTCCCGCCCGTTCAGGCGGGTGCGGCTGCGGATTTCGCCGTGGCCGTCCGTGATGTCGGCGATGTCGCCCAGGGTAACGCGGCGGCCATCACCGAGGGCGATGGGAGTGGCGGCAAGGGCGGGGACGCCGGTGGCGCTGCCCGGCACGCGCAGGCTGCTTTCGCCGCCGTCGGCGCTGAGGCGGCCGCCGGGGACATCGACGCTGGTCTGCACGAGTTGGGCATTGACCCGGGTGATGCTGATGCCGAGGGCTTCGAGGCGTTCGGGGTGCAGGGCGACGGTGATTTCCCGCTGGCTGCCGCCGCTGCGCGTGATTTGCTGCACGCCGGGGACGGCAAGCAGGCGGCGGCTGACGGTGTCATCGACGAACCACGACAGCGCCGCTGTGTCCATGTCCGGCGATTCGACGGCGTAGTAGGCGAGCGCGCCGCCTTCGATGTCCACCCGTTCGATGAGCGGTTCGTCGATGCTCGCGGGCAGGTCGGCGCGGATTTGCCCGACGGCGTTGCGCACGTCGTTCACGGCGCGGTCGGTGTCGATGTGCAGCTGGAATTCCACGGTGGTGGTGGAGAGGCCGTCGGTGATTTCCGAGGTGATGTGGCGGATGCCGGCGATGCCCGCCACGGCGCTTTCCACACGGCGGGTCACGGCGTTTTCCAGCTCGTCCGGCGCGGTACCGCTGCGGCTGATGCTGACGCTGACGGTGGGGAAATCGACGCTCGGGTTGGCGTTGACAGGCAGGAGGCGGAAGGACACCGCGCCCAGCGCGGAGAGGAGCAGGAAGAGGACGATGGTCGGAATCGGGCGGCGGATGGCCCAGGAAGAGAGCTTCATCTCACACCCCTTCCAAGACGGGCGTGACCACGTCGCCCTCGTTGACGAAAGCGCCCGCACGGCGGATGACGCGCTCGGCAGCGGTGATACCGTGCAGGATTTCCACCCGCCCCTGCCGGCGGCGGCCAATTTCCACCGCGCGGCGCGACACGCGGCCGTCATCATCCACCAGCCACACCGCTGCCTTGCCGTCGTGGTCATACGTCAGCGCCGATTCCGGCAGGGTCAGCGCTGCCGCCACCGTCGGCAGGCGGATAGCCGCCTCGCCATAACCGCCGCTCACCAGCGCCGCACCGGTGGGGAAAGCGATGCGCACCTTGCCCAGCCGCGTCGCGGCATCCACCGCCGGATCGAGCCGCCGCACCGTGCCGTTGCGCGTTTCCCCTGTGCCGTACAAATGCACCTGCGCCGCCTGCCCGGGGTGCAGCAACGCCAAATCCGCCGCGCCCACCTCGGCGGCGAGCTCGACGGCATCGTCCTTAATCAAAAAGAACAGCGGCTCAGCCCCCGCCAGCGCACCTGCCTCGGCATTGCGCCGTGCCACCACCCCGGCGACCGGGGCGACGACTGCCGCCTTGCCGCGCTGATTGCGGCTGTCTTTGAGCTGCGCCTGCAACTGGGCAATCTCCGCCTTCGCCGCCTGCACCTGCGCACGGGCGGACTGCACCGCCGCCTGCTGCTGATCAAGCGTCTGCCTGCTCACCGCCTCGGCCCCGGCCAGTTTCCTGTAACGCTGCAACGTCGCCGCCGCTTCCTTCGCCGCCGCCTCCTGCGCCTGCAACTGCGCCCGCGCGCGGGCAATCTGCGCCTCCACCTGCTGCACCTGCGCCTGCACATTGACACTCTCCAAACGCGCCAGCACCTGCCCCGCCTGCACACGGTCGCCCGCCTCCACCGCGACGCTGAGGATGCGCTGCCCCTGCAAGGCGGTGCTGACCGGCACCTCCTCCCGCGCCACCAGCGTCCCCGGCAGACGCAGCGTCGCCGCCCACTCGGCGGGCGCGGCGTGCAGCACCGTGACCCGCAGCGGCGGCAAATCCCCGTCCTCCTGCGCGGCACGATGACAGGCGGCAAGCAGCGCGGACAACAGGGCCGCGAGAAACAAGCGGGGAAAAAACATGGGGAATCCTGGGTGGTTGATGATGAAGAAAGCCGGGCGGGATAAAACTTGGGTTTGTCGCGTGGGCAACTTGTTGCCACGTGGTTTCGGTTGCTGCGCGGGCAAAATTTTTGGCGGATTTTGCCCGCCTTACGGTTTGAGTGGCTGCCCGCTCAAAACCGGTACAACAACCCCGTCGCGCCCTGAAAATGAAAACGCTCGTCCACCATCGGGCTGCGTTTCACCGCCGAGCCCAACGATTCCAGCCGTGTCGAGGCGAAGGCGCTGAAATGCCTGGAAAAGCGGTACTCGGCGGCCACATCCAGATACGGCTGCAAGGTCGCATCGGGTGAGTACGCGGCAAAACCGCTGCGCGCCGCTTCCTTGTCATTGATGCCGTAGTAATAGCGGTTGTAGCGCTTGTCCGCATACGCCACACCGACGGCGGGCGTGATGGTCAGCGCCGCGTCGGGCTGCCAGAAATAGCTGTACTGCACGGAAGTCTGCTGTCCCTTGCTGCGCCCGGATATATCCGCCGACCACTTCGTTTCCACATTAGTCAAGCTGCTGCATCTGCCGGTCATCGGCGCGGTTCGGCCTGAACGCCTGCCCCAGCTGCCAGGCCGAACCCACCAGCACTTCATGCGCCTGATCATCCGACGAAAACACCCGCACCCCGGCGGACAGCCCGCGCACATAAAAATACGGCGATTCCACCTGCACCAGCGGCACCGCCGACCAGTTGCCGTCATAACTGCGGTACAACCCCTTGCTGTAACCACCGGCGACACCGACGGCAACCTCTGTGGGCGGCGTATCCCCAGCCATCGCCGACGGCGCGACGGCGGCCAGCATCAAGAAGCAGGAGCGGAAAAAACGGGGCATGACAAAATCCTCATAAGAAAACAGGACGCGCAGTATAGTCTTAATTAGGACGGTTAATCAACAAGACGGTTAGCGGAAGAGACGGTACCCCTGCTGCTACAATAACCGCCCCCTCCACCGGAACCCGCCATGAACCAAGAAGCCGCAAGCATCATCCAACTGGGCTGCATCCTCACCAACATCTTCAGCCTCTACGACCGCTGGGCGAAGGGGCAGGGCATCAACCCGACCACCTTCACCATCCTCTACTCGCTCTACCCCGAAGAAACCTGCACGCAAAGCGACATCTGCACCCTGTGGGGCATTGCCAAACAGACCCTCTCCACACAAAGCAACGACCTGATGGACAGGGGGCTCTTGCACATCGAGCAGGACAACAACAACCGCCGCCGCAAACTGCTGCGCCTGAGCGACGCCGGGCGCGAGTACGCCCGCCCCTTCGTCGAGCCGCTGCACCGCGCCGAAGAAAAAGCCTTCGCCACCCTCGGCCCCGAACTGGGCGAACAACTGCTGCGCGGTGCGACGCTGTTTCAAAGCGCCTTTGCCGCCGAACTGGCGGCGGAGACGGCAGTGGATTGATGACCATCTTCTTCGCCTGCGGCAGAAACCCTCTCCCACCAGGCGGCTTGACGGTTTCAGTGCTTACCCCGCCTGGGCACCTCCAATCCTGAAGCGCGCACAACCAACGTCTGCCCAGCCGCGAACTCCTCTACACCGGCATCACCCGCAGCAAAGGCGCGCCCGACCTCTACGCCGACATCCTGAAACTGTATGCGCCCCGGCCTTGCCCTGCATCTCGGCCGCGAGACGGGATAAACAGCGGGTTTATCACGACGCTTTTGAGACGTTGCGGCAACGCTGCGCAGCAAAAGCTGCGCGGGAAGCCGCTGTTTACGCCGCCCGGCGGCTTTTCAGGCCGCCATCTGAAATTTATCTGCAACACATTGCCCCGGAACAGGCACAAAAAAACGCGCCATTCTCTGCGAAATGGCGCGTTGCGCGGATGGATGATGCGGGCGGTCAGCCGCGTTGGGCGCGTTCGGCGGCGTTGGATATGCCTTGTCCCGCTTTCTGGATGTCGCGTCCGAAGCCCTGGGTGGTGTTGCAGGCGCAGAGCAGGCCGGCAAAGGTGAAGAGGACGGCGGTCAGGGTCAGTTTTTTCATGGGTGTCTCCTGTTGTTGCCTTCCACAATGGAAGTGCGCGCATTGTAAGGTTTTTTGTCGGGGTGGCAACCGCGCAAAGAAAAGCGCCCACGGGTGGGCGCAGCGAGTGGTGTGTGTTATTCGTGTTCGGTGTGCCGGTTTATTTTTCCAGCAGGGAGCGCAGCATCCACGCGGCTTTTTCGTGGGTTTGCATGCGGTTGGTGAGCAGGTCGTTGGTCGGTTCGTCGCTCGCTTCGTCCACAGCGGGCAGGAGCACACGGCAGGTGCGGACAACGGTTTCCTGGCCTTCGACGAGTTCGCGGATCATGGTGGTGGCGTCGGTACCGGCTTTGCCTTCTTTGATGCCGGTCAGCGCGGCGTATTCGCTGTATGAGCCCGGCGCGTAGTAGCCCAGCGCACGGATGCGTTCGGCGATTTCGTCGATGGCGGTGGCGAGTTCGGTGTACTGTTCTTCGAACATGAGGTGCAGGGTGCGGAATTGCGGGCCTTCGACGTTCCAGTGGTAGTTGTGGGTTTTGAGGTAGAGGGTGTAGCTGTCGGCGAGTACTTTGGTCAGGCCTTCGGCGATGGTTTTGCGTTGGTTTTCGGTCATGCCGATGTTGATGGTCATGGTTTTTCTCCGTTTGTTCAGTGGGTTGTGTTGCAATGCTGCGCGTTGGCAACGGGGCGCATTATTCGCTCAATGTTCGTTTTTGTCAATCGAAAGGAAGTTTTTGATTGGTTTTATTTGACTATCGAGGAGGACGCTGCTGCCCAGTTTGTTTTGGTAAACGGGGTAGCTGCCGGGGCGCTGGCTGAAGAAGTCGTGGTCGCGCAGGTAGGCGTAGCTGACGAGCAGGGTGACGGGCAATGCGGTGAGCAGGGTGGCGCGGCGCAGGACGCGGCCGGCGAGCGGGACGTGGTCGCGCAGGAAGGCGCGGTGCAGCCACAGGTAGCCGAGGTAGGCGAGCAGGGTGCCGCAGGTGGCCGCCGCCGTGCTGTTGAACTGGAAGCCGTACCAGCCGGAGAGGCTGTCCATGAGGTCGCTGCCGGCGCTGTATGCGCTGATGATGCCGAGCACGGGCAGGATGAGGTAGCGGCGCGAGAGCGGCAGGATCATGCTGTGCACGATCCAGGTCATGCCGAGCAGGGTGATGAGCAGGGTGATGAAGCGGTTGTAGTCGAAGATGTAGCTTTGCGGGCTGTCGAGGTAGCCGTCCCACATCGGCAGGGCGACGGCGGCGGCAAACCAGCAGCAGACGGCGGCGGGGTGGGTGAAAAGTGGCCACCAGCGCCGTTTTTTGTCGGCATACGGCATGGGTTTGCTGCGGTCCGTCCAGATTTTCAGGGTGGCCGCGCCGATTTGCAGCAGGGTGTTGCCGTCAAGCGGGCGGGTGGTGCGGATGCGTGTGCCGTTGGCGTGACTTTCGCCGAGGCTGCGGATGGTGAGGCCCTGGCCGCTGTCTTCGATGACGGCGTGGTGGTCGGCGACGAAGGGGCTTTTGATGGTGATGTCGTTGTCCGCGCTGCGGCCGATATGTACGGGGTAGCGGCTGATGCGGTACACCTGTTCGGTGGTTTCGATGGTTAGTTCGCTTGCCATGTGATTTGTTCCAGTAGGTGCGCCATGACGCGTTTGCCGAGGTTTTCCTGGATGCCGGTGAGCATCATGGTGATGGTGAAGCCTTGTTGTTTTTCGCCGATTTGGGCGGCGATGAGGTAAAGGTCGGAGATGGCTTCGCCGTTTTTGATGTATTTTTTCGACGGTTGGGTGCAGTAGGTGGTTTTGAAGGGTTTGCCGCCGATGGCGACGAAGCCGGCGGTGCAGGCGAAGTCGCCAAAGTCGCGGCGCGAGCGCATTTCATAGGGCAGGCGGTATTCGCGGCTGTAGAGGTGGTAGAAGCGCGCGGTGGGCATGGGTTCGCGCGCGTAGAAGTTGCTGTACACGAAGCCCATGCGCCCGACCTGGGTATCGGTGCTGATGTAGGTGACGCGGTCGGACTGGCAGATGACGGATTCGCTCGCGGCAAGGTCTTCGAGCTCTTGCTGCGGCGAGACGTCCCAGCAGCGCAGGTCGCCGCCGAGTTCGGTCGGCACGGTGTAGTGGCCGATGGTCGCTTTTTTCCAGTCGTTTTTGAAAAACGGCGCGTAGTATTTGTCGTTGTCGGCGATGAGCTGGTCGGCGATGCTTTCGTTGATGTTGACCGTGCCGCTTTCCGCCTGTTTCAGCAGGGCGGCGAGGTGGTCGGCGGGAACGAGGAAGCCGATGTCGTTGCCCTGGCTTTCGACGTTGACACCGACGACTTCGCCCGCCTTGTTCACGGTCGGGCCGCCGCTCATGCCGGAGTTGATGGCGCCGGAGAAGAGGATGCGCGAGCGTGCGCTTTTTTGCAGGATGCCGTTGTTGATGCCGTCCACGATGATGAAGCCGAGGTCGCCGGGATTGCCGAGGGAATAGAGCGCTTCGCCCTGTTCGGGAATGCCGCCGAGCTTGAAGGGTTTGCCGAGTTCGTGGTCGGCGGCGACGATGGCGAGGTCATGCACCACGTCCACCGCGAGCAGGCGCAGCTTCCCTTCCCTGTCGTCGGTGGCAATGTATTCGATGGCGTGTTTTTCCTTGTTCACCGCGTCGGCGATGACGTGGTAGTTGGTGGCGATCATCTTGCCGTCGCCGATGACGAAGCCGGAGCCGATGCTGGTTTTCTGCCCGGTGGCGGTGTTGATGGTGCGCACCTGATAGATGCTGGGTTTATAGGAAGAGAACAGGCTTTTGACGGAAAACGGCGTGTCCTGCTGCGCGGCAAGCAGCGGCGGCGGGACGGGGTGACTGCCATCCGCCGCAGCCCCGGTATTGACACCGCCCGGCGCGGATTCAGCAGTTCCACCGCCCGGCGCAGACGGCAGCGGTTGGGCGTAAACAGCGGCGGTCAGCACCGCCGCCAGCGGCAACATCAACAGCTTCTTCATGCCAGCACGACCTTTGCCATGCGGCGCTTGCCCGCCTGAATAATGCCGCTGAAACCGCGCGGCAGCCTGAAATTGCGGTCGGCGACCTTCTCGCCATCCACCTTGACCGCGCCACCATCCACCATGCGCAGCCCTTCAGACGTACTCGGCACCATCCCGGCTGCTTTCAGCACATTCGCAATCGGCATGGCGTCACCCTCGCAAGCGATGGAAATCTCTTCCAGATCTTCCGGAATCTCGTTTTTGGCGAAGCGGTTGACGAAAGCTTCCTGCGCTGCCTCTGCTGCCGCTGCATCATGGAAACGTCCGACCAGCTCGCGCGCCAGTTCAAACTTCACATCACGCGGATTGCGCCCGGCTGCGACCTCGGCTTGCAGCGCCTCGATCTCATCCAGCGAGCGGAAAGACAGCAACGTGAACCAGCGCCACATCAAGTCATCCGAAATCGACATCACCTTGCCGAACATCTCGTTCGGCGCGTCGAAAATGCCGATGTAATTGCCAAGCGACTTGCTCATCTTCTGCACACCGTCGAGGCCTTCCAGAATCGGCATGGTGATGATGGCCTGCGGCGACTGCCCGTACTCGCGCTGCAAATCGCGCCCGACCAGCAGATTGAACTTCTGATCCGTGCCGCCCAATTCCACATCCGCTTCCAGCGCCACCGAATCATAACCCTGCGTCAGCGGGTACAAAAACTCGTGAATGGCAATCGGGCGGCCTTCCGTATAGCGCTTGTGGAAATCATCGCGTTCCAGCATCCGCGCCACCGTGTACTTCGCAGCGAGGCGGACAAAATCCGTGGACGACAGCCCCTCCATCCAGTGCGAATTAAAGACCACCTCCGTCTTGTCGCGGTCAAGCACCTTGAACACCTGATCCTTGTACGTCTCCGCATTTGCCAGCACCTGCTCCTTGGACAGCGGCGGACGCGTCGCATTCTTGCCGGAGGGATCACCAATCATCGCGGTGAAATCGCCAATCAAAAACAGCACCGTGTGCCCGGCATCCTGGAACTGGCGCAACTTGTTCAAGACCACCGTGTGACCGAAATGCAAATCCGGTGCGGTCGGGTCCATGCCCAGCTTCACCCGCAGCCGCTTGCCTGCCTTCAACTTGGCGGCAAGCTCCTCCTCGCCGATAAAATCCTCGGCACCACGGCGGAACAACGCCAACTGCGCATCCAAAGCCATAGACATAAACACCTCCAAAAAACAGATACAATGCGGCACTTTCCGCCAACCCAGCCCCCTATGCCGCAACACCCGCACAATGACCGCACCTTGCAGCGCCTGCTGCCCTGGCTTGCCCTCATCGGCTTCCTCGGCGTGGCCCTGTACGCCCTGCTGCCGCTGGACTTCTGGCTGCCGGAATACAAGAGCGCGCATCATACCGTAACTGCCGGCGAAGCCCTACCCAACGATACCCTGCCGGAAGACGACGACAGCGGCGACATCATCGACGACGACCTGCCGCCCGCCCCGCCGCCCGGCGGGGAAAAACCCGAAACACCATCGCACGAAACGGCCGCGCAAACCACGCCGAGCGGCACGACGCCCGCAATCCCGCCCGGCGGCACAACACCGCAAACCTCGCCCGGCGGCACAACACCGCAAACCCCGCCCAGCGGCACAACACCGCAAACCCCGCCCAGCGGCACAACACCGCAAACCCCGCCCAGCGGCACAACACCGCAAACCCCGCCC
>NZ_CALIZP010000012.1 GCF_938028825.1 uncultured Cardiobacterium sp.
GATAACGCGGCCGCCGGTGTCCTTGATGGTGAGGTTGACTTGTTGTGCCATGTTGCGTTCCTTTTCGTTGGGGATGTGTACCGGCATCTGCCGGTGTGGTGGTATCACGCCGTTCGTGTTGATCCGCTGTCATCATGAACAGGCAATGTTGCGGTAATAACCGCGTATCTTATCGTTTTTTATGCGGGCTTGGCATCACCGGATGCCGAGTTTGTTGAGCGCGGTTTCCTGTTCGACGGTGAGTTCGCCGACCAGCACTTTGCCCCCGCCGCCGGGGATTTCGACGATGTAGGTCGGCATGGCAATGCCGGAGAGGCGGCGGCGCAGTTCGCGCACGATTTTTTTGCCTTCGGCGAGATTGGTGCGGAAGTGGCCGGTGCCGCGCGCGAGGTCGGGATGGTGCAGGTAGTAGGGGACGACGCCCGCATCCAGCAGGTCGTTCATCAAGCGGGCAAGGATGTCCGCGTCGGCATTGACGCCTTTGAGCAGCACGGTTTGTGCATAGAGCAGCGCGCCGTGCGCACGCAGGATACGCAGGGCGGCGCGGGCGTTCGCGGTCAGTTCGGCGCTGTGGTTGACGTGGATGACGATGTGCAGGCTTTGCGGCAGTCCGTCCAGATGGGCGAGCAGCGCGTCGTTGATAGCGGTGGGCTGGACGACGGGGATGCGGCTGTGGATGCGCAGGCGGCGGATATGGGCGAGGCTGCGGTAGGCGGCGGCGCATTGTTGCAGTTTTTTCACGCCGAGCATCAGCGGGTCGCCGCCGCTGTATATGACTTCTTCGACCTCCGGATGCGCGGCGAGGTAGGCGGCGACCGCGTCGATTTCCGCCCGGCGCAGGGCTTTGCCGCGCCGCCCGATGTGTTCTTTGCGGAAGCAGAAGCGGCAGTACACGGCGCAGACCGGCGAGATTTTCCACAGGACGCGGTTCGGGTAGCGGTGTACCAGCGACGGCAGCGGTGAATGCGGCGCATCGCCGATGGGGTCGCCCAGTTCGCCGGCGGCGACAGTGAGTTCGCGTACATCGGGGAAAAATTGCGCCGCGATGGGGTCATCCGGCGCATCGCCGAGCGCGGCCGCCATTTCGTCGCTCAGGGCAAACTGGTATTCGGCGAGCAGGCGGTGCAGGGTGGCGGGAGGCAAGCCGCGCCGCCGCGCCAGTTCTTCCGGGGTCATTCGGCTTTCAGGCGCAGGATGAGCGCCTTGTCGCCGCGCTCGTTGGCGACGGTGTGCAACACGTCGAAGAGTTCGAGGTCTTGCGGCGGTTGCGGGTTGTTCCGCCCCTGGATGTGGATGTAGAGGTCGTCTGCACCAATGTCGTAGTAGCGGGACACGGCGTTGCCCATTTCGGCAAAACCGTCCCCGCCACGGAAAGGTGCGCCGCCGCCGTAGTAGAGTGCGGTCAGGCTGTTGCTGAACACCCGGCCTTTGCCGTTCTGCGCGCGCGCCCATTCGCCCGCTTCGCGCAGGTAGGTCAGCGACGGGCCGAAGGTGATGATGCTGGCCAGCGCATAGGCGACCAGCAGCCAGGTGAGAATCAGCAGGCGCTGCGGCGGGATGCGCCCGCTTTTGACGCGTTGCAGGGCGTAGAACACCACGCCGGAGGCCAGCCACAGCGTCAGCATGGTGATGGGGGTGTAATAGAGGTCGCTTGGCAGCGCGTCGTAATACATGAAGGCCAGCGCCGCCATCACCCAGAAATAGCCGAGCGAGAAGAGGAAGAAGAGGCGCACCCGCCCTTCCAGCACGGTGTTTATCAGGCGGCGCGAAGCGGCGAGGACGGCGAGCAGCACAACCAGCGGCCCCATGATTTTTGCGGCGTTGACGGCTACCAGCAGCAGCGCAATCAAGAATCCCTCAAATATGCTGATGTCGGCGGGGCTGTTGGCATTGATGAAGAAAGACATATCGTGCCGCTTCAAATCGAGATTTTGCATGAAGGCGGGCAGCCACGCCGCGACCGCTTCCCGCCACGGCGGGACCGCCCAGATAACGCAGGCGATCAGGAGGTAATAGGCGAGGAGGAAACTGCCGCGTTCGCACAAACGCTGCCGCCAGCGGCTGCGCCCCGGCCAGAAAAGGAACAGCAGCGGGAAACCGCCTGCCCAGAACGCGGCGGCAGGGACAAACAGCGCCGCCAGCCAGGCGGTCAGCGCCCAGGCGGCAAAAGCGGGATACAGATGCGCGCGGTAATGGGCGAGGAACAGGTACAGCCCCGCGAGCCACAGCACCATCACCGGCTGGAAGGCGCTGACTTGCAGGCGGACGTCGTTGTATTCAGGATTGAAATTGAGCAGCAGGAAGAGCAGCAGCGTCGTCTGCGGGCCGATACCGGTCAGGCGGGCGATGCGGCAGAACAGCCACAGCGACAGCGTCGAAAACAGCGCCATCAGCGCCACCACCGCGTTGTCGTTTGCCTGCAACGGCGCAAGCAGATACTCAAAAAACGATTGCGCTCCATGCGTGCTGCGCCACAGCGTTTGCAGCGACTCGACATCCAGCACGCACCCGCCTTCCAGCCAGATCCAGACAGACGTCAACAGGGCAAACGCGGGAATGCAACCGTTCAACAACAGGGCGGGACGCTGCGCAACATCCCGCAAGAAAACAGATAAACGCGACAACATTCAGATTTCAAACCCAAAAATGCGCTGGCGCTTCGGATAATCCGCCGGATTGCGCACCTGCGTTTCCAGGAACTCGCCGATACGCTGCCCGATACTCTGCGGCTGAAAAATCTTGACGCGGGCGAGGGCGTGCTGCGCCAGACTGGCGAGGCGGTGCGGATTCAGCAAGATCTTGTCAATAATGGGGATCAGCGCATCCTTCTTGTTGAAAAAAATCGTGTCATGCAAATTGCGCCAGCGGTAAATCATGCGGATTTCGTTACCGGGGTCGGGGGTCAGCACCACCGCGCCGCAGGCCATCGCCCAAATCATCGGCGTCGGGTCATAACGGTCGCTTTCCGGAATAAAGACGAACAAATCCTCGCGCCCGACGATGCCGCTGCTCATCTCCGTCCACAGCGCCTCGCGGGCGCGGGCAAGCACATTCAGCTCCATCTTGCCGGCAAGTGCTTTCTGCAACTGCGCCGCCACCTCCCCGCCACCGTCATATACATGGCAGGCAGGCAACTCGCGCACTTTGGCGCGCGCAAAAAAATGTTCGGGATCATAAATCTGCGGAATCCAGAAGACATCATGCCCCTGCCCGCTGTACTCCTGCGCCACGTCTACATCACTGCCGATCCAGCGCAGCCACGGCATCGCGTGAAAATTCGATTTCATCTTGCGCCGCGTTTCCGGCGGATCGAATTCCGGCCGCAGCATCGCCAGATTCGGCAATGTGCGTAAAAAACGCCCCTGCTGATAAATAAAATCGCCGTCGTACATCAAAACGATGCGGTCGTAATGCGGCAGACGGACGAAATGACGAAAAAAATCATCCAGATTGGCACTTTGCTTGCCATCCAGCGCATAAAGATCACAAGTCCCAACCTGCACGCGCAAAGCGGCATAAAGCGCATTGAGATAAGTCGGCGAGTCTTTGGGTGCGAGCAGGAGAACTTTCATTACATTAGAGTGCTTTGTAATTCAATAATTTCAGGGTGAAGCGGGATTCCCCATCCTTGAGTTGTTGTAATTTTACCAAACGGAGGGGATTTTCGGCGAAGTAAATTTTCGTCTGCCGGTTGCCGCTGGTCTGCACAAACACCTTCACCGGCACCGTCCTGCCGCTCTTGCCGTCCTTCCATTTCTCGTCCGGCAACTGCGCCACCTCATAACTGCGGACGCGGTCTTCGTTGACCAGCGTGTACTTGTGTTCGCCGGCGCGCCCGCGCTCCACATCCAGCGTGCTCTGCACCACCAGGGCGAGAATATCGAGCGCCGGTTCATTCGGGTTGACGTGCAGCTCCTTGTTTTGCGAGCCGATCACCGCCTGAATCCGGCCATTCGCCACATCGCTGTAATTGTAATAAACGAACTGGTTTTCCTTGCCCTGCATCTCGCGGCGGTACGAACCGGGAATCACGCGGTCGCCGGCAATACGGCCTTCCGCCTTCTCGTGAATCTGCCCATAACCGAGCATCTTCGCGGCCAGCGACGGATTGCTGGTCGCCTCCACGCGGTAGCCCAAATCATTGAAAAACGCCTCATGCCGCACCCGGCCCGCACCGACCCCGCGAATCGACAAATCATACTCGGCGACGTAACTCTGCAAGGCGCAGGCAAAGGTGGAAACCCACAAAAACAGGGCAGCGATGCCCAGGCGGAAAGAACGGAACATACAACCTCCACAACAAAAAGAAGCGGCGGATTGTGCCACAGACATCCCGCCCCGACACCATACCAAATTCCCATCTTGCGCCGCGCCGCCGCCCGTTGCGCGGCAATCCGGCAACAAAAAAGGCAGACGCCGCCGTCTGCCTTTTTGCTGCATAACGGGCTCATCCCGCCGGTGCCAGCAGCGCCGTCAGCGCCGCGCCGGGGTCATCCGCCTGCATCAGCGCGCCGCCGACGAGGAAGGCGTGAATGTCCGCTGCCTGCATTTCATCAATGTCGGCGCGGGTGTGGATACCGCTTTCGCAAACCAGCAGGTAATCCGGCGGCAGCATGGCCTTGATGCGTTTTGAGGTGTCGAGCGAGACGGAGAAGTCATGCAGGTTGCGGTTGTTGACGCCGATAACGCGCAGCGGCAGTTTGAGTGCGCGCTCGCATTCGGCTTCGTCATGCACTTCGACCAGCACGTCCAGCCCCAGGTCGTGGGCGACGCGGGTGAATTGCGCCAGTTCGGCATCATTCAGGGCAGCGGCAATCAGCAGCACGGCATCAGCGCCGAGCGCGCGCGCTTCGACGATTTGGTATTCGTCAATAATGAAATCCTTGCGCAGCAGCGGCAGGCCGACCGCGCTGCGGATCAGGCGCAGGTAGCGGGCGCTGCCCTGAAAATATTTTTCGTCGGTCAAGACCGAGAGACAGGCTGCGCCCGCCGCCGCGTAGCTTTCGGCAATCGCCACCGGGTCAAAATTGGCGCGGATGACGCCGAGGCTGGGCGAAGCCTTCTTGATTTCGGCAATCACCGCCGTGCCGCCGACCGCGACCCGCGCCAGCAGCGCTTTCATGAAGCCGCGCGGCGCGTCGTTACTGGCGGCGATGTTTGCCACCAGTTGATCCATATCGATGCGCTGTTTCTGCGCCGCCACTTCCTGCCGCTTGTGCGCGAGGATTTCATCCAGAATCGTTGCCATCATTTCGCTCCCTGCAAACGTTGCGAACAGGCGGCGATGCGGTGCAACTGCCGCGTCGCGCTGCCGTCGCGCATCAGGGCGCGGGCGCGTTCCACCCCTGCCGCCAGATCCGGCACCGCCCCGGCGACGAGGAAGATGGCCGCCGCGTTCAGCGCCAGCATATCGAAGCCCACCGCCGGCGCGCCCGTGGCAAAGACCTGCTCAATCAGGGCGAGGCTCTCCGCCGCGTCCCTGACCCGCAGCGCGCTGTGGTCAGCGTGCTTCATGCCGAAATCCTTGGGATCAACCGCATGCTCGAAGATGATGCCGTCGTCGCGCAGTTCGACCACATTGTTCACCGCCGTGACGCTGAATTCGTCCAGCCCGTTTTGCGCATGCACCGCCAGCACCCGCCTGGCGCCGAGCGCGCGCGCCACTTCGACCATCGGCCACAGCCACGCCTTGCTGAACACGCCCAGCACCTGGTACTTGACTCCGGCGGGGTTGGCCAGCGGGCCCAGGACGTTAAACACGGTGCGGATGCCGATGGCGCGGCGCACCGGCACCACATGGCGCATCGCCTGATGGTACGCCTGGGCGAACATGAAGCCGAAACCTGTTTCCGCAATACATGCTTTCACCTGCGCGGGTTCGAGATCCACGACCACACCTGCCTGACGCAAGACATCGGCGCTGCCGGAAGCGCCGCTGGCGGCGACGTTGCCGTGCTTGGCAATCTTCACCCCGCCGGCAGAGGCAATCACCGCTGCCGCTGTCGAGACATTAAAGAGGCTGGCGCCGTCGCCGCCGGTGCCAACGGGATCCACCAGCACGCCCTCGCCCAAATCGGCAGGTTTCGCCAGTTCGCGCATCACCTGCGCCGCGGCTGTCACCTCGCTTGCCGTCTCGCCCTTCATCGCCAGCGCCGTCAAAAAGGCACCAACCGCTGCCGGATCGGCCTCGCCATGCATCAGAGCCAGCATGACGCTGCGCATTAACTCCGGTGGCACATCCTGGCCGTGCACCAGCAAATCAATCGCTTCCTTCAACATAAAAACCTCATTTTTTAACAAATTGCCAATGTCCGGATTGTAGCGCGCCCAAAGACCAATCACCAACCTGCACCCGCACCAAACGCAGCGTCGGCAGGCCGACCGCTGCCGTCATCCGCCGCACCTGGCGGTTACGCCCTTCGCGGATGACGATTTCCAGCCACGAATCCGGCACCGATTTGCGGAACCGCACCGGCGGCTCGCGCGGCCACAGCGCAGGCGGCGTGATGCGGCGCACTTCGGCGGGCAGCGTCTTGCGCGCCGTCTTCGCCTTCTTGTCGCGCAGCCACACCCCGGCGCGTAACTGCGCGAGCGCCGCTTCATCCGCTTCACCTTCCACCTGCACCCAGTAGCGCTTCGCCAGCTTGAAACGCGGGTCGGCGATACGCGCCTGCAAGCGGCCATCGTCAGTGAGCACGACCAGCCCCTCGCTGTCAAAATCCAGCAATCCCGCCGGATAGACGTTCGGCACGTCCACATAATTGGCGAGCGTCGCCCGCCCGGATTTGTCGGTGAACTGGCATAGCACGTTAAACGGCTTATTCAGCAAAATCAGCATCATCCCTCCGCACAAGAAAACGGGCGGCATTGTACGCTGCCGCCCGCCAAGCGGGATAAATCCCGGCCCCGCCAAGCGGCGTATTTTCTGGGGTTTTACGGTTGCACGGCGACGGTCGCGCGTATCAGTTTTTCCGCATTGGCGAGGGTGTTTTCCACCGCGCTGTACGGGGTGTTGCTGCGCGCCACCACTTGCTCGGCGCGGTTCAGCAGCACCCGCACCCCGCCGTCGATGACGGTGATGAGCACTTTCAGCGGCAGTTGCAGGGCGAGGGTCGGGTCGTTTTGCATCAGCAGGGTGCCGATGGCGGGTTTGCCGTAGATGAGGACGGTTGCGGGCTGCATGTCGAGTCCCGCCGCTTGCGCCGCCGCCTGATGGTCGATGCGGGCAAAGAGGGTCATGCCGTGGTCGCGGATGGCGGTTTCGATGGCGGCGACGGTCGCGGCAAAGTCGTAGCGGCTGGGTATGACCAGCGGCGCATCCTGCGCGAGGGAAGCGGCGGTTACGGGCGGCGGGCAAAAGGCATGCCAGATGTTTTTGAGGAAGTCTTTTGTTTTCATGGCCAGAGGTGGTCGAAAGCCGCCCGCAGGCGGCTTTCGGATTCAGTTTTTGAAGCGGGCACTGTTCATGCCGACGTCAATCATCATTTGCAGGCCGATGGCGAAGCAGCGTTCGTCCAGGCCAAATTTGGGGTGATGGTGCGGGTAGTCGAAGTTGGGCGCGCCAGAGCCGATTACAGCGTAGGTGGCGGGGGCGCAGCGGGCAAAGGCGCTGAAGTCTTCGCCGCCCATCATGCCCGGCAGGCTGACGATGTGTTCTGCGCCGAAGCGGGCGGTGGCGAGTTCGCGCACGATGGCGGTTTTCGCCGGATCGTTCCAGGTGACGTCGTAGCCGATTTGGTAGTCGAGTTCGTAGCTCGCGCCGTTTGCCGCGCAGAGGTTTTTGATGAGGTCTTCGATGGCTTTGCGCGCAAACTGGCGGTGTTCTTCGCTGGTGGTGCGGACGCTGCCGACGAGTTCGGCGCTGTCGGGGATGACGTTCTGCGCATACCCGGCACGGAAGACGGTATTGGAGATGACCAGGGCATCGTGCGGCGAGACGCGGCGTGAGACGATGCTTTGCAGCAGGGTGACGAACTGGGCACCGATGACGACGGGGTCAATGCTGCCTTCGGGCATGGCGGCGTGTCCGCCCTTGCCGCGTATGGTGAGGTAGTAGGCGTCGGTGTTGGCGCTGGCCATGCCGTCTTTGATGTCAAGGATGCCAACCGGCGAGGTGGAAAAGAGGTGCTGGCCGTAGATGAAGTCAAAGTCGTCAAAGTAGCCGGTGGCGACCATTTCCCGCGCGCCGCCAGGCAGCTTTTCTTCGGCATGTTGGAAGATGGCGTGGATTTCGCCGCTGAGTTGGTCGTAGTGATCATCAAAATAGCGGCAGGCGGCCATCAGGATAGCGGTGTGGCCGTCGTGACCGCAGGCGTGCATTTTGCCGTCATTCACCGAGCGGAAGGGCAGGTCGTCGCGCTCTTCCTGGATGGGTAGGGCGTCTATGTCGGCGCGCAGGCCGATTTTGGCGCCGGGTTTGCCGGTGGCAAAGACGACGACGACACTGGTCGGGGTCAGGCGTTCGATGCGGCTTGCGTGTTTGAGTTTACCCATTTCTTCGGCAATGAAGCGGCTGGTTTCCACTTCTTCGAAGGAGAGTTCAGGATGCTGGTGCAGGTGACGGCGCCATGCGGTGAGTTGTTGCAGGTATTGTTCCATTGTGGTTTTCCTGGGTTTAGAGGTAAATGAAGCCGCCTGGGCCGAGTTGCCAGTTCATCAGGTACCAGCCGATAAGCAGCAGGGTCCAGAAGATGGTAAAGGCAATGGTGTAGGGCATGAGTGCGGCGATGAGGGTGCCCATGCCGATGTTTTTGCTGTAACGCTGTGCGTAGGAGAGAAGCAGCGGCATGTAGGGCATCATTGGGGTGATGGGGTTGGTGATGGAGTCACCGACACGGTAGATCATTTGGGTGAAGGCAGGGTGGTAGCCAAGCAGCATCATCATCGGCACGAAGATAGGAGCGAGGATAGCCCATTTGGCTGAGGCGCTGCCAATGAGCATGTTGATGCCCGCCGAGAGGGCGATGATGCCGAGGATGAGGGTGATGCCGTTCTGCCCTTCCAGCAGCGCCGCGCCCTTGATGGCGATGATAATGCCGAGGTTGCTCCAGTTGAAGAAGGCGAGCATTTGCGCGGCGAAGAAGACGATGACGATGTAGGTACCCATGTTTGCCATGGAGTCGCCCATCATGCGCGATATGTCTCGCCCGCTTTTGGCGGTGCCGGCGACGAAGGCATAGACCAGGCCGGGGAAGAAGAAGAGCAGGGCAATGATGAAGACAATGCCGTTCATCAGGGGGGATTTTTCGATGAGGCTGCCGGTCGCGGCATTACGCAGCAGTGCGCCTTCCGGCACGGTGAGGATGAGCAGCAGGACGAGCAGGGCAAGCAGGGTGTAGTTCGCGGCGCGCATGGCTTTGCGTTCGTCGGGGCTGACGCTGCCATCATCGTTTGTTACCACGCCGGCTTCCGGGGTGTATTGCCCCATGCGCGGCAGGAGGATTTTGCCCGTTACCCACCAGGCGACCACGAGCAGCAGGAAGGTGGAGGCTGCGATGAAGTAGTAGTTCATCGCGGCATTGAGCGGCACTTTATCGTCAATCAGGGCGGCAGCGGGTTGGGTGAAGGTCAGCGCGAGTACATCGGTGAGGCCGACGGTGAGGTTGGCGGCAAATCCGCCGAGACAGGCGGCGTAGGCGCAGACCATGCCAGCGATGGGGTGATAGCCCATGCGCAGAAAGAGCAGCGCGGCGATCGGCGGCAGGACGATGATGGCGGCATCGGCGGCCATGTTGCCCATGATGCCGACGAAGATGATGACGGGGATGAGCAGGTTGGCGGGGGCGCGGGCGACAGCGACTTTCATCAGCGTTTCGAACCAGCCGGATTTTTCCGCGACGCCGACGCCGATCATGGCAGCGAGGACGACGCCGAGCGGCGGGAAGCTGGCAAAGTTTTTCACCGCGTCTTCGATGATGCGCACGATGTTTTCGCGGTTCAGCAGGTTGACGGCGGTGATGATTTTGCCGTCGGCGGGGTTGGTGGCGGTTACGCCCGCCAGCGCACACAGCCAGGAGGCGATGAGGATGATGGCGCAGAGGATGATGAAGATGAAGACCGGATCGGGCAGTTTGTTGCCCGCCTTTTCCACGCCGTCAAGAAAACGGGTGAAGAGACTGCGCCGGGACGTGCTGGCTGTCATAGGTTACCTCTTTGTTTTTCATGAATTTTATTGGGATGTTACCGCCGGTTCATGCGGACGCGACAGCGTAGCACGCTTTCTGGAGCTGACAAAGGTTTTTTAGTGAAAAAATGATGATTCTTGGATCTTTATGCTTGGTTTCGTTCTTTACGTGGTTTTTTTATTCTGAATTCAGGCAATAAAAGGCTGAATTTGTTTAATGTGGCAAAGCGGTTGGGACTATCCAGCTGAAAACACCGAATATAAAAAAGCCGCCGCAGTAGCGGCGGCAAGCGGCGATTTGCCGCTTATTTCGGCAGGATCAGCATGGTGTAGATGACGACCACGGTGGCGGCGGTGAGCGACGGCACGCTGTTGCGCTTGACGAGCAGCAGCGGCGAGATTTTGGCCGCGCCGGAGACGGCGACCATCACCCCGGAGACGGACGAGAGGCTGTAACCGGTGTTCGAGATTTGCATCATGGGCGCGATGAGGTACACGGGGTTGAAGCCCATTTGCCCCGCCAGTTTCGGCACGAGTTCGACGAAGGCGAAGAAGGCGGCGTTGCCGGAGCCTGTCGCGATGGTCACGAGCAGGGTAACGACGACGAGGATGAGCATGATGAGGTTGACGCCGGTGCCGATGCCCTGGGCGGCGGTGATGAGCGCATTGACGAAGCCGATGCTTTCCAGGCCGTGTGCGAAAACGCCTGCGGCAATGAGCAGCATGACCACGCCGGAGAAACCTTCCGCCATGCCGCGATAGAGCACTTCGAGGCCTTCGTAGGCTTTTTCCGCACTGCGCGCCCGTGCGTATTCGAGCAGGGCGGTGATGAGGACGGTGAGGATGACCAGCCCGCCCAGGCTGATTTCGGCGGCGATGGTGCCGTCGAAGATGAAGAGGCCGATGATGGGCAGGAAGGGCAGGATGGCGTAGCCGGTCGGGGCATCGGTTTTCAGGGCGGCGGCTTCGGCGGTGTCGATGGCGGCTTCCGCGCCGCCCGTGTTTTGCAGCAGCCCTTCGCGGCGGTCGCAGTAGCGCTGCCAGTAGAAGTGGGCGATGGCGGCACAAAGGAGGGCGATGAAGGACATCGGCATCAGGGTTTTGACGGCGAAGCCGATGATGTCCATGTTCGCTTTTTCCGAGGCGTAGATGACGTCGGCGGCGGTGAGCGAGAGGTTGACCATCATGGTGGAGGAGCAGATGGCGGCGGCGGAGGGCACGCTGATGCCGAGGCGGGTCATGATGGGGAAGAGGGTCGCCATGAGGAAGAGGCCGAGGGCGGTCGCCGAGTTGATGGCAATTGACATCAGCGCGCCGAGCAGGAAGCCGCCGGACATGACGGCGTAGGGCGAGTTCACGTAGCGCAGCGGTTTGTAGAGGATGCGGATGACGACGTCGTTCGCGCCTACGTGCGACATGTAGGCGGAAAAGCCGACGAAGATCATGATGAGCATGCCGAGGCCGCCGCCGCGCTCTTTGAAGAGGTCGTAGAGGTAGTTGCAGATGTCGGAAACAGGATGGCCGCTGGGGGCGTCAATGATGGGGTAGCCGCTGGCCAGGGCGATGGCGAGCAGGACGAGGCCGATGCCGAAAAGGATGCCTTTGGCGTTGTAGCCCTTGACGACAAACCAGCCTGCGGCAAAGACGGCAAGGGTGCCGATGGTGAGGCTGTAAGTTGCGCTATGCATGGTGATGCTCCGGTTAGGTGGGAGGCAAGCGGTGTCCCGGACGTTCAGGGGGAAGAGGGATTATCCGCTGACGGGCGGGAAGAAAGACGCATCACGTCGCGCAGGATGGCATTTAGCCGTTCGTGGTAGCTATCCCCCGTGGCGGTGAGCCAGGCGGCAACATCACTATCCAGCCTGAGGGTGATTTCCGTGGTCTGTGGTATGTAGAAACGTCCACGGATACCGCCGGCCGTTGCTTTAAGCGGTGGCGCGTCGCTGTAATCAATCGTGTCATCGGGCAATGCCGCCAGACGGCGCAGATCGACCTTGTCTTTTTCACTGAGCGGCGGGATGCCGTCATACTCAACCGTACTCATAAATCTTCCTTTCATTTTTGTCTGCTCTACGGGCACTGATGATACGGATAAATTCCATATCTTCATCGTCCTGCAGGGTATGGACAACAAGCATAAGGAGTGTACCGCCTGCATACCCGATGGTTTGCCAACGGCGTTCACCATTTTCTATCCGCTCGGGAAAGGAGACGGCAAACGGGTCATTAAACACCTGCGTGGCAACCTCAAAGCTAATGCCATGTTTGCGGCGATTTACAGCAGCCTTGTGCCCATCCCACGAAAATTTACGTCGCATTGTTTCCCGCGCGCAACGGCCAGGCGCAACAGTTGCGCGCGTCCCTTGTCTAATCGCGCTTGGCAAACTCGCGGCTGATGCCGAGGACGACGTTCGCCGCCTGCTCCATCACATCCAGCGAGATAAATTCAAACGGCCCGTGGAAGTTTTCCCCGCCGGTGAAGAGGTTCGGCGTCGGCAGGCCCATGTAGGAAATCTGCGCGCCGTCGGTGCCGCCGCGAATCGGTGCGGTCAGCGGCGTGATGCCGAGATCGCGCATCACTTTTTCCGCAATATCGATGATGTAGCGGTGCGGTTCGACCTTCTCGCGCATGTTGCGGTACTGCTCGCGGATTTCGACCTTGCCGCAGTGTTCGCCGTAATCGCGCTGCATGGCCGCCATCGTGTCTTTGAGCATCGTGCCGAGGGAGGCGAGTTCCTCGCGGGTGAAACTGCGCAGCAGATAGCGCAGGCGGCATTCTTCCAGTGTGCCCTCGAATTTGTAGAGGTGGATGAAGCCTTCGCGCCCTTCGCTTTCTTCCGGGGTGAGGTGCGCAGGCAGGCGGTTGTGAAATTCGCAGGCGCGGGCAAGGCCGTTCACCATCACGCCCTTCGCCGTGCCGGTGTGCACACTGCGGCCATAGAAGGTCACGACGCCTTCGTCGGCGTTGAAGTTTTCGTACTGCAATTCGCCCAGCGGGCCGCCGTCCACGGTATAGGCGACATCCGCGCCGAAGGCCTTGACGTCGAAATGTTTCGGCCCACGCCCGATTTCTTCGTCCGGGGTGAAGGCGACGCGGATTTTTCCGTGCGGGATTTCCGGATGCGCCAGCAGATATTCCACCGCCGAAAGGATGATGGCGATGCCGGACTTGTCATCCGCGCCGAGCAGCGTCGTGCCGTCGCTTGTGACCAGCGTGTGTCCGTGCAGGCCGTCCAGCGCCGGAAATTCTTTGGGCGAAAGCATCTTACCGCTGCCTTTGAGCGGAATATCGCCGCCGCCGTAATTCTCGATCACCTGCGGCTTCACATTCTCGCCGCTGCATTCCGGCGAAGTATCGACGTGCGCCATGAAGCCCAGCACCGGCACTTTCTTGTCGGTGGTGGCGGGCAGGGTGGCAAAAAGATAGCCCTTGTCATCGAGCGAGACTTCCGTCATGCCGAGCGCCGTGACTTCATCGCGCAACAGCTTCAGCAAATCCCACTGCTGCGGCGTGGTCGGCACGGTATCGCTGGCGGCATCGGAAGTGGTATGCACCTTCACATAACGTTGCAGGCGTTCCAGAAGCGGTTTTCTGAGCGGAATCAAAGCAGACATAAAAAACACCTCACAGTTGAAAATTCGCGCAGATTCTAACACATTCACGCTGAATTATGTGGAAGTGTTACCGCACTTTTGGCTAAATCCACAATGCCGCCACGAAAAACCACACAAGCGATGACAGTTCCAATGCGAACCGCTATCATCACCGTCAACCCCAACCGGAGCTCCCCATGAAAACCAACCACTGGCGCATCATCGACCCCGTGCGCGGCCGCATCCGCCTTGCCATGAGCCTCTCCGTCGCCGCATCCGTCCTGACCGTGGCCGGACTGCTGCTGACGGCACACATCCTCAAACACCTGCTCGACGGCGGCACCGCCTGGGGCGAAGCCGCCGCGCTGGTGGCGCTGACGCTGGCCGCCTGGGGCTTGCGCGCCCAATCCTTCCGCGTCTCGCACCTCGCCGCCTTCCGCCTGGAAGAAATCCTGCGCGAACGCCTCGCCGGCCACCTCGCCCGCGTGCCGCTCGGCTACCTGCACGACCACGGCGCGCCGGCGCTGACCAAAATCATGCAGGACGACGTGCGCGACCTGCACAGCTTCGTCGCCGACAGCACCCCGCTCTACGCCCGCAGCTACGCCGCGCCGCTCATCAGCCTCGTCGTGCTTTACCTGATCGACTGGCGGCTGGCACTGGTAGCCACGGCGGTGCTGGCCGTCGGCCTCGTGCTGTTCGGCATCATGATGAGCCAGGTCGGCCCGGCGCATGCCGCCTACAACGCCGCCCGCGAACAGGTCAACACCGCCGTCATCGAATACGTGCAGGCCATGCCGGTGGTGCGCACCTTCGACGGCGGCGCCGCCTCCTTCGGCCGCTACCAGCGCGCGCTCGACCACTACCGCGACGTGCTCATCGGCTGGTATGCCGATGTCGGCGTGCAGGCGCGCGGCGCGCTGGTGCTGCTCAACCCGGTGCCCACCCTGCTCGCGCTCGCCTGGTGCGGCCTCTACTGGTGGCAGGCGGATGCCCTGCCCTTCCCCGTCTGGCTCGCCGTGCTGCTCATCGGCACCGGCATGGCCGACGCACTGATGCCCTACATCGCCCTCATCCACCTGATCGACAAAGCGAAAATCAGCGCCGAACGCATCCTCTCCATTCTCGATGCGCCCGTGCTGCCCGTACACGAACCGCCGCACACGCCCGCCGGCGCCGATGTCGTCTTTGCGCACGTCAGCTTCCGCTACCCCGGCCGCAGCGAAAACGCCCTCACCGACATCAGCTTCACCGCCCCGGCGGGCAGCCTGACCGCGCTGGTGGGCGGCTCCGGCGCGGGCAAATCCACCGTCGCCCGCCTCATCCCGCGCTTCTGGGACGCCGATAGCGGCCACATCCGCATCGGCGGCGCCGACATCCGCCACCTGCCGCCCGAAACCCTGATGGCGCAAGTGGCCTTCGTCTTCCAGGACAACATCCTCTTCAGCGGCAGCATTGCCGACAACATCCGCTTGGGCAGCCCCGCTGTCACCGATGCCGAAGTTGAGGCCGCCGCCCGCGCCGCGCAAATCCACGACACCGTCGCCGCCCTGCCCGACGGCTACCAAACCCGCATCGGCGAACGCGGCGCCACCCTCTCCGGCGGCCAGCAGCAGCGCCTCACCATCGCCCGCGCCATCCTGCAAAACCGCCCCATCCTCATCCTTGACGAAGCCACCGCCTTCGCCGACGCCGAAAACGAAGCCCTGCTGATGCAGGCGCTGCGCGAACTGATGCGCGGCAAAACCGTGCTGATGATCGCCCACCGCCTGCCCACCATCCGCGACGCCGCACAAATCCTCGTCTTCGAGCGCGGGCGGCTGGTGGAATCCGGCAGGCACGACAGCCTCATGGCGCAAAACGGCCGCTACGCCCGCTTGTGGCGGGCGGGCGAACAGGCGCGCGACTGGCGCATCAGCCCGGGACAACGCGCATGAAACACGCACAAAAAAGCCCCGCGAAGCGGGGCGAAGGTAAAGAGAAAATGGAGCCGGTAAAGGGACTTGAACCCATGACCTGCGCGTTACGAATGCGCTGCTCTACCAACTGAGCTATACCGGCGAAACGCGCGCAATCATACACACAAGCCCCCGCCAAGACAACGTCAACGCGGCTTTTGCATCATCCGGCCTGCTCTGTAAAATCCCCCATCTGGCAAACAGACCGAGTATCCCATGACCCCCTTGCAACACCTCCTCGCCCGTTTCCGCGCCGAAAGCCCGACCATCCGCGACCAGGGCACCGCCTTTGAGCGCCTGATGCTGGACTACTTCCAGACTGAGCCGCAATACCGCGACCTATACCATACCGTGCAGCCCTACGCCGTATGGGCAGCCGCCCATCTGGACGAACTGCATCTGGGCAGCACCGGCGACGCGGGTATTGACCTCGTCGCCACCACCCATGACGGCGAATATCACGCCATCCAGTGCAAAAACTACGCCGCTGATCACACCCTGCAAAAAAAAGATATCGACAGCTTTTTCACCGCTTCCGGCAAAACGTATTTCAGTCACCGCATTATCGTTACGACCACCAACCACTGGTCGAAAAACGCTGCTGACGCGCTGCATGGTCAGCAAACCGCCGTCAGCACCATTACCCTGAGCGACCTGGAAGAAAGCAAAATTGATTGGGCTCGCTACCAAAGCGGGCAAACCCCGCCGCTCAAAGACAAGAAAACCCTGCGCCCGCACCAGGAAAAAGCGCTGAGTGACGTGGCGCGCGGCTACGCACGCGGCGAAACGCGCGGCAAACTCATCATGGCCTGCGGTACCGGCAAAACCTTCACCGCCCTGCGCATTGCCGAGCAGGTCGCCGGATGCGGTAAACGCGTCCTCTTCCTCGTCCCCAGCCTCGCCCTGCTCAACCAGACCCTGCGCGAATGGACACAGGACAGCGAACTGCCGCTGCACAACTTCGCCGTCTGTTCCGACAGCAAAATCGGCAAAAAAGAAGAAGACGATGCCGACTTCATCACCCGCAGCGAACTCGCCTACCCCGCCACCACCAGCGCCAAAAGCCTTTACCACGCCACCCAGCGGCGACACGACGACGCACACATGACCGTCACCTACGCCACCTACCATTCCATCGACGTCATTCATCAGGCACAGGCGGCATACGGCCTGCCTGATTTTGACCTCATCATCTGCGACGAAGCGCACCGCACCACCGGCGCCACCTTCGAAGGACAAGAAGAATCCGCCTTCGTCAAAGTGCACGACAACGACACCATCCGGGGTGCAAAACGCCTTTACATGACCGCCACCCCGCGCATCTATGGCGACAAGGCCAAAGAAACCGAGGGCGTCGTGCTCTATTCCATGGACGACAAAACCCACTACGGTGGCACCTTCCACACCCTCAACTTCTCATCCGCCGTCAGCCAGGGATTACTCGTTGATTACAAAGTCATCGTCCTTGCCATCGAAGAAGCGCACATCAACCGCCGCCTGCAAGGCCTGCTCGCCGACGGCCACAACGAACTCAAAGTAGATGATGCCGCCAAAATCGTCGGTTGCTGGAAAGCCCTGTCCAAATACGGCTTGAGTGGCGAAGAAGGTGCGCTGTACGAACCGATGCGCCGCGCCGTTGCCTTCTGCCAGGTCATCGAAAAAAACTACAAAGGCAAAAAACACAAAGTCAGCTCGCGCCTCATCGCCGATAGCTTCAAAGATGTCGTCAAGGCCTACCAGACGGCGGAAAAAGAAGAATGGCAGCGGGACAACCCCGGCCTGCGCCTGCCACCGCAACTCACCATGCTGTGCGACGCCAGACACGTGGACGGTGGCATGAATGCCGTCAAAAAAGAAGCGCGCCTGCAATGGCTGAAAGAAGAAACCGCAGAAAATACCTGCCGCATCCTCTCCAACGTGCGCTGCCTCTCGGAAGGCGTGGACGTGCCCGCGCTGGATGCCGTGCTCTTCCTCACCCCGCGCAACTCGCAGGTGGACGTGGTGCAATCCGTTGGCCGCGTCATGCGTCTCGCTAAAAACAAAAAACGGGGCTACGTTATCCTGCCCGTCGTCATCCCCGCCGGACTCGACCCTGCCGACGCCCTCGACAAAAACGAAAACTACCGCGTTGTCTGGCAAGTGCTGAACGCCCTGCGTGCCCACGATGACCGTTTCGACGCCATGATCAACAAACTGGAATTCAACGGCAAAGACGAACACAAAATGGAAGTCATCGCCATCGCCGACAAAATCCAGCCCAAAACCCAAAGTGGCGGCAAAACTGCCAGAACCCTGCGCGAAAAGCGGGGCAGCTACGACATCGGTAGCCCCGAAACCCCGCCGCCACGTGTTCAGGAAAACCTGCCATTCGAAGTCGGCGAAATCGAGCGCGCCCTCTACGCCAAAATCGTCAAAAAATGCGGCAACCGCCACCACTGGGAAGACTGGGCGGGCGACATCGCCAAAATTGCCAACACCCACATTGACCGCATCCACGCCATCCTGGCCGACCCCGCCAACCACGCCGAAAAAGCCGCCTTCGCCAACTTCGCCGCCGAACTGCGCGACGACCTGAATGGCGACATCAGCGACAACGACATCATCGAAATGCTCGCGCAGCACATGATTACCCAACCCGTCTTCGATGCCCTCTTCGCCGGCTACAGCTTCGCCGCGCACAACCCGGTCAGCCTCGCCATGCAGGACATCCTCGAACGCCTGCACGACAAAAACTTGCACAAAGAACGCGACCGCCTGCAAGACTTCTACAAATCCGTGCAAATGCGCGCCGAAGGCATCAACAGCGCGGCGGGTAAACAAAAAATCATCGTCGAGCTTTACGACAAATTCTTCCGCAACGCCTTCCCGCGCATGACCGAACGCCTCGGCATCGTTTACACCCCGGTCGAAGTCGTGGACTTCATCATCCACAGCGTCGAAGACATCCTGCGCCGCGAATTCAACAGCAGCCTGCAAGACAAAGGTGTGCACATCCTCGACCCGTTCACGGGTACAGGTACCTTCATCACCCGCCTGCTGCAAAGCGGCATCATCCCGCGCGAACGCCTGCCGCAAAAATACCGCGCCGAAATACACGCCAACGAAATCGTCCTGCTCGCCTACTACATCGCCGCCATCAACATCGAAGCCACCTACCACGACCTGACAAGCAGCGAAAACCAAGCGGCGGCATACGAGCCCTTCACCGGCATCTGCCTCACCGACACCTTCCAGATGTACGAAAAAGGCGACTACCTCAACGAAATGCTGGTGGACAACAGCGCCCGCCGCAAACGGCAAAAAGCCCTGGACATCCGCGTCATCATCGGCAATCCGCCTTATTCCGCCGGACAAGAATCTGCCAACGACAATAACGCCAATATCGCCTATCCGCACCTGGATGAACGCATCCGCCAAACCTATGCCGCACAATCTACGGCGACTTCTACAAAAAATCTAATGGACAGCTACATCCGCGCCATTCGTTGGGCATCCGACCGCATCAAAGAAAAAGGCGATAAAGGCATCATCGGCTTCGTCACCAATGCCGGCTGGATAGATGCCAATACCACCGATGGCCTGCGCCAGTGCCTGGTCGAAGAATTCAGCAGCCTTTACATCTTCCATTTGCGTGGCAATGCCCGCACATCAGGCGAACGCCGTCGCCAAGAAAAAGATAACGTTTTCGGACAAGGCACCCGTACCCCCATCGCCATATCCATCCTCGTCAAAAACCCGCAAGCGACAAAACAGGGGCAAATCTACTACCACGACATCGGTGACTACCTTACCCGCGAAGAAAAACTGGCGACCATAGCGGAGCTCGGCAGCATCAACGGCATCACCGCCCAGCACGGCTGGCAGGAAATCATCCCTGACGAACATAACGACTGGCTCAACCAGCGCGACCCTAATTTTGACAACTACATCAGCTTGGGGGATAAGAAAGACAAAGCAGAAGTTACAATTTTTGATAATTATTCGTTAGGCTTGGGAAGCAATAGAGATGCTTGGGTGTATAACTTCTCTAATTCAAAACTAGAGAGGAATATGCAGACAATGATTAATTGTTATAACCAAGAGACTTATCGTTTTCAGATGGCGCTCAATAACGGATTATCCCCTGATTTAAATGATTTTATTGAAAAAGATGAAACCAAAATTAGTTGGTCTAGCAGTCTGATTCCTAAACTTGAAAAAGGAATTACTGCACATTTCAGTCCAAACAAAATAACTATTGGTATGTATAGACCCTTTTCCAAACAGTTTGTTTATTATGACCGTATGATGAATCATCGTGTTGGACAGATACCGCAAATATTTCCAAGTCCTGATGTCAGTAATCAAGTTATTTCCGTAACCGGACGCGGGGCAACCAAAGAATTTTCCGCATTAATCACAGACCAAATCCCTGATTTGGAGATGATTTCCAAAGGGCAGTGTTTCCCCAAAGATTTATTTGAACCGGAAGAAGACGTAGAAATCGCAGAGCGGACGGACGGACGGACGGACGGACGGACGGACGGACGGACGGACGGACGGACGGACGATTATACCGACGGGCGGCGTAGAGAACTTGGCAATATGTCTGACCGTGACGGGCAGCAAGGGCTTTTCCGTTCTGATGACGGACACCATCCCCGACCTACATTTGATAGGGGATGCTCAATGCTTCCCCCTCTTCCTCTACGAGACGGAGGAAGACGCATGAACACGCCGCAACAAGACCTCTTCACCGCAGGCGGCAGCGCACCGCAAAAGAAACTCGTCCGCCGCAGCGCCATCACCGACGGCGCGCTGGCGCATTTCCAGGCACCCTACACCGAAACCATCAGCAAAGAAGACATCTTCTATTACATCTACGGCCTGCTGCACAGCGAAGAATACCGCGCGCGCTATGCCGACAACCTCAGCAAACAACTGCCGCGCATCCCGCGCATGAAAACTTACGCCGGTTTCGCTGCCTTCAGCCGGGCGGGGCGCGAGCTTGCCGCCCTGCACCTCCACTACGAAACCGTGCCCATCCACACCGGCGTCACCCTCGCCAGCAAGCTGAACCTTGCCCTCACCCCGCAGGCCATTCTCGGCGGCAGCGATGCGGACTTCACCGTGCGCAAAATGAAATTCGCCAAAAAAGATGACAAAACCCGCATCATCTACAACGACAAAATCACCGTGGAAAACATCCCCGTAGCCGCTTATGACTACATCGTCAACGGCAAACCGGCACTGGAATGGGTGATGGAACGGCAGTCCGTCACCACCGACAAAAAGTCCGGCATCACCAACGACGCCAACGACTGGGCGCGCGAGACCATGCACAACCCGCGCTACCCCTTGGAACTGCTGCTGCGCGTCATCACCGTCAGCCTCGAAACCCAAAAAATCGTTCACGGCCTGCCTGCATTGGACATTCTCTGAATATCCGGCGCGGCAGCGGCATCACACAGGAGAACCCCATGAACCCCATCGCCACCTACCGCCTCATCATTCGCGCCGCCGGGCGGCAAGCCCCCGTGTTGCGCCGCTGCCTCGCCTTTGCCGTGCTCGCCGCCGTCATGCAGGGCGCGGGTTTCGCCCTGTTCGTGCCGCTGTTCCTCGCCCTCGCCGCCGGACGGCCCGGCACGGCGGCGGCCTGGCTCGGCGCGGCCAGCGCCCTGCTCGTCCTCTCCTCGCTGTGCCGCTGGTTCGCCCAGGATTACGACTACCGGGGTGCCTGCGCCCGCGCCGGCGACGCCATGCGCCGCCACCTCGGCGAACAGCTGCGCCGCATCCCGCTGCAAACCCTGTACCGCCGCCGCAGCGGCGAATTGAACGCCCTGCTCGCCGGCACGGTGGACGAAGTGTTCAACTACACCCTGAACGTCAGCATGATGCTGATTAACGCCGTCGTGCCGCCGCTGGCCACCGCCGCCGTGGTGCTGTTTTGGGACTGGCGCAGCAGCCTGGTGCTGCTCCTCAGCTACCCGCTCATCCTGCCGCTTTACCATTGGGCCGAGCCGCTCCTGGCACGCGGCCGCAGGCAGCTTGCCGACGCTCACGCCGCGCTGAATGCCGAGCTGCTCGAATACAGCCGCGGCCTGCCCGCCCTCAAAGCGGCCAACAGCACCGGTGCGCACCTGCCGCGCCTGAGCGCCGCCATCGGCCGTGTCGCCGCCGTGCAGCGCGATGCCCTCGCCCACGAAGCCCGCCCCAACGCCCTGCTCGGCTCGGCGGTGGAAATCTGCCTGCTGCTGGTGCTGCTCACCGGCCTCTACTGGGTGAGCGGCGGCAGCCAGAGCGCCTGGCTGTTGAGCGCGCTCATCGTCGCCGGCGCCCGTTTCGCCGAGCCGCTCGGCTACTTCCTCAGCCTGATGGGCGTCTATGCCATGCTGCGCGACGGTTACGGGCGCCTGCAAGAAATGCTCGCCACCCCCACCCTCGCCCGCGACGCCGAGGCCGCCCTGCCCGCGCACTTCGACATCCGTCTGGAAAACGTGCATTTCCACTACGAGGCCAATCCGGAACCCGTGCTGCGCGGCCTCGACCTCACCATCCCCGAACGCGGCATGACCGCCCTCGTCGGCATGTCCGGCTGCGGCAAAACCACCGTCAGCCGCCTCATCATGCGCTACGCCGACCCGCAGCAAGGCCGCATCCGCATCGGCGGCACGGACATCCGCGCCCTTGACCCCGAAGACCTGATGCGCCTGATTTCCGTGGTGTTTCAAGACGTGTATCTGTTTGACGACACGATTGAAAACAACATCCGCCTCGGCAAGGCCGGCGCCACCGCCGCCGAGATCGAAGCCGCCGCCCGCGCCGCCCGCTGCCACGATTTCATCAGCGCGCTGCCCGAAGGCTACCAGACCCGCGTCGGCGACATCGGCGGCAAGCTCTCCGGCGGTGAAAAACAACGCATCAGCATCGCCCGCGCCCTGCTGAAAAATGCGCCCATCATCATCCTCGACGAGCCCACCGCCGCGCTCGACACCGAAAGCGAAGTGGCGGTGCAGCAGGCCATCGACGAACTGGTGCGCGACAAAACCGTGCTGGTTATCACCCACCGCCTGAGCACCATCAGCGGCGCGGAACAAATCGTGGTGCTGGACAAGGGCATCATCAGCGAGCGCGGCACGCACGAAACCCTGCTTACGCAAAACGGCCGCTATGCCAACTTATGGGCGGCAGGCGGCTGGGGAGCAGGCGGTAACGGTTGAGGGGTGCGGCGGTTGAAGCGTTCGGCGGTTTTCCCGCTGCCGGACGCTGTACCATCCCGAAACCGTTCCGCCAGCGGCGGAAGTTTGCCCCGCCATGTGCGGCGGGCTGGCGGCCCGCCGCCATTCCGGGATGGGTGAAGGAGGGAAGAGCGGTTACGCGGACTGGCGCAGGGCGCTGCGGACGCGCATCAGGATGAAACCGAGCAGGTTTGACCCGTGCCATTGCGAGGGATCGTCGTGATACGGGTCGTCCCCCGTCATGCCGATGCCCCAGATGCGGTCAACCGGGCTGGCGCCGACCAGGACTTTGTCGCCGGTCGCGAGCAGAAAGGCTTTGAGTTCGGGGTTCTGGCTGAATTTGGCGAGGTTGCCGTCATAGACGATGCCCTCGCGCGCCGCCTGCCAGCGGTCTTCGTCGAAGTCCGGAATCTGCCGCCTCAGGTCTTTCACCGCGCGCGGCGAGGGGTTGGCAAGGATTTCGCGGTAGGCGGCCTCGTCGTTAAAGAGGCGGGCTTTCTGCGCCATCATGTAGTGTTCGGCGGTCGGGTAGTGCACGCCGTCCACGGTGAAGGCGGCGGGATACCACTGGCTGAATACGGATCTGTCGATATGCTGCGGGTGTTTCGGGATGTGCCCCCAGAAGGTCAGGTATTCCAGTTTCTCGTTGCGCTGAATGGCGGCGATGAGGTCGTCGAGGCTATGGATGGACATGGCTGTACTCCTGTCAGTTGAACAACAAGACGACAGGCAGAACCCGCCGTCGGCCTTCATTGTAGAGGGTTTGCGCGGCATATGGCGCAATTCGCCTTGCCAAATCCCGCCGCTGCATTTAGATTGGCTTTCTCATTTGCAAACCAACGGAGCCTCTCATGTTGAAAAAAATCCTCGCCGCCGCTGCGGCGTCTTTCCTCTTCGCCGCGCAAGCCGTGCCGCTGAAAACCGCGCAGGGTGATGTCGAGATTGCCAAAGTGCCGGAACGCATCGCCGTTTATGACATCGGCGTGCTGGACAGCCTGGTCGCGCTCGGCCTCGGCGACAAAATCGTCGGCGTGCCGGACGGCAAATTCGCCGCCGCATTTACCCTGCCGAACGCCAAAGAAGTCGGCACCCTGTTCGAGCCGGATCTGGAAAAGCTGAACGCGGTCAAGCCCGATCTCGTCATCGTCGCGCTGCGTTCGGCGGGCAAGCGGGATGACGTGCAGAAGGTCGCGCAGGCGGTGGATTTGACGCTGCCCGGCAAGAACCTCTATCAGGAAGGGCTGGAACGCCTCAATGCGCTGGGCGCGGCATTCGGCAAGGCGGAAGAAGCGAAGAAAGTCGGCGACGAGCTGAACGCGCTGCGCGATGCGGTCAAACCGCTTGCCGCCGACAAGGGCAAGGTGCTGGTGGTGCTGGTCAACGGCCCGAAGATTGCGCTGTACGGCCCGGATTCGCGCGCGGGCTGGTTGCAGGCGGAACTGGGGCTGAACCTCGTCCACAACGAGAAAATGTCCGGCCGTCACGGCGATCCGGTGTCCTTTGAATACATCGCCGCCGAAAACCCGGACTGGATTATCGCCCTCGACCGCCTCGCCGCGATTGGCGAAGACGGCGCCAGCGCGAAGCAGACGCTTGATAACGCGCTGGTGAAACAAAGCACCGCCGGGCAGAAAAACCAGATTGTCTATCCGCAAACCAAGAATATTTACATCGACGTCGGCGGCCCGGCGGCGCTGCGCGAAATCTTGCAGGAATTGCAGGCGGCGTTTGCGGGCAAGTAATCTGCCGCAGGGCGGGTACCGCCCGCCGCAGCAATATCAACGGCGGGCCGAAGCCCGCCCTCTCTTTTTTTCAGGAATCCCGCCATGCACACCGAATTTGGCCTGGAACCCTTTGCAGACGCCCGCGATGAGCGGGCGCATCAGCTCGTCACCGCCCACCTCGCGCAAGCCTCGCCCGCCGGGCAGTTCTGCTTCGTGCAGCGCTCGAATTACGACGACAACGCCCACGCGCTGCGCTGGCTGGCCGAGCGTCCCGAGACGGATCGCGCCGCGATGCTCGCCATGTACTGGAATCTGGGCGCGGATTATTTGATGCAGTACGCCGAGGCAGCGGATGCGCCCGCTTATGAGCAGGCCTCCTGGCAATTCTGTCGCCTGCTGGAAGCGCGCTACTGCGGCGGTTTTTATCCGCACGCCGCCGTCTATTTCAATCCGCATGAGACGGACGGCGCTTATCCCTTCGAGTACGACGGCATCACGCGCCGGCGCGAGGCACCGCCTGCGATGCTGGCAACAGTCGCAGGCGCGCAGCGCGTCGATGTCGATGCAGACTTCCCCGATTATGACGACGGACTGCCGCCGGCGGTCGCGGCAGCGGTATGGGCGCTGTACGATGAAGATTGACATGCCAAACCGCCGCGTCCTCGCCGCTGCCGCCCTCCTGCTCGCCCTCGCCGCGCTCAGTGTCAGCATCGGCGTCGCCCGGCTGGACTGGCTGATTTTCTGGGTCAGCCGCCTGCCGCGCACGCTGGCGCTGATTCTCGTCGGCACCAGCATGGCGGTGGCGGGCACCATCATGCAGCTTGTCGTGCATAACCGCTTCGTCGAGCCGAATACGGCGGGCACGGCGCAGGGGGCGATGCTCGGCATCATCCTCACCACGCTGTTCACCCCGCACTGGCCGCTGCTTGCCAATATGGGCGTCGCCGCCGCCTGTGCCTTCGCCGCCATGCTGGTGTTCCTCGCCCTCGCGCGCCGCATCCCGCCGAACGACCCGCTGCTCCTGCCGCTGGTCGGTCTCGTTTACGGCGGCATCATCAGCGCGTTTGCCGTCTATCTCGCCTACCGCTACGAGGCGCTGCAACTGCTCGGCACCTGGCTGTCGGGCGATTTCTCCGCCGTGTTGAGCGGGCGTTATGAATTGCTGTGGCTGGGCGGGCTGGTAACGTTCCTGCTCTATCACTACGCCGATGTGCTGACGATTGTCGGCATGGGCGAGCAGATGAGCCGCGCCCTCGGCATCCCCTACCGCCGCCTGGTGCTGCTGGCGATGGCGGCGATTTCGCTGATGACGGCGCTGGTGGTGATCAGCGTCGGCATGGTCGCCTTCCTCGGCCTCGTCATGCCGAACATCGTCCGCCTCTTCCTCGGCGACAACCTGCGCCGCAGCCTGCCGTGGACGGCGTGGCTCGGTGCGGTGATGCTGCTCGCCTGCGACGCCCTCGCCCGCACCATCCGCTACCCCTACGAACTGCCCGCCAGCACCATCCTCAGCGTCATTGGCGCGGTGCTGTTCCTCTATCTGCTGCTGCGCCCCGCCCGCCGCCCCGCCTGATTCCGCCATGAACAAACGTCTTGCCATCCTTGCCGCCCTCCTTGCCGCATCCGTCCTGCTCTTCCTGTTCTGCCCGCTTGGCGACTGGCGCTTCAACCTGCCGCAGCGCGCGCAGACACTGCCGGTGATGCTGCTGGTCGGCACCGCCATCGGCCTCGCCACTATCGTCTTCCAGACCCTCACCACCAACCGCCTGCTCACGCCGTCCATCATCGGCCTCGACGCCCTCTACCTGCTGCTGCAAATGGCCGTCATCTTCCTGCTCGGCGCGACGGCCTACCTGAAAACGCCGCCGCTGTGGAAATACTACACCGACACCGCCCTCTTGATGCTCGCCGCCGCCCTGCTCTTCGGCCTCTTCCTGCCGCTGCTCGCGCGCGACATTTACCGCCTGCTGCTGGTCGGCATCATCTTCGGCGTCCTTTGCAGCAAACTCACCGAACTGATGGGGCGGATGCTCGACCCCACCGACTACACCTACTACCAGGGCGTCGCCTACGCGCAGTTCAACCGCGTCAAACCCGCCTCATTGCTCCTGCCCGCAAGCGGCTTCATCCTCGCAGCCGCCGGCTACCTCTGGCACAAACGCTACGCGCTCGACATCATCGCCCTCGGCCGCGAACACGCCATCAACCTCGGCGTGCCCTACCACCGCGACCTCTTCTGCCTGATGCTCGCCGTCTCGCTCCTCACCGCGACCGCGACCGCCCTGGCCGGTCCCGTCGTCTTCTTCGGCCTGCTCGTCAGCGCCCTCACCTACCGCCTGATCCCCAGCCCGCACCACGCCGTCACCCTGCCCGCCGCCGCGCTGCTTGCCGCCATCATCCTCGTCCTCGGCCAGACCGTCTTCGAGCGCGTCTTCAACCTCGGCGGCACCTTGAGCGTCGTCATCGAAGGCCTCGGCGGCCTCGTCTTCCTCTACCTGCTCCTCGCCGGAAAACGCCCATGATTACCATCGAACACGCCCGCCACGACATCGGCCACAAAACCATCCTGCACGACATCAACCTCACCTTCGCCGCCCGCCCCGGCATCACCGCGCTCATCGGCCCGAACGGTGCGGGCAAAAGCACCCTGCTCTCGCTGATGGCGCGGCTCATCCCGCTGCAACACGGACGCATCCGCTACGGCGACATCGACATCAGCCGCGCCGACAGCCGCCTCGTCGCAAAAACCATCGCCATCATGCAGCAGCAAACCCGCTTCATGAGCCGCCTCACCATCGACGACCTCCTCACCTTCGCGCGCTACCCCTACCACCACGGCCGCCCCAAAGACGAAGACCGCCGCATCATCGACGAAACCCTCGCCTACTTCTCCCTCAGCGCGCTGCGCCACACCTTCATCGACGAACTCTCCGGCGGCCAGCGCCAGCGGGCGCTGGTGGCGATGGTCTTCGCGCAAAACACCGCCTACATCCTGCTCGACGAACCGCTGAACAACCTCGACATGCACCACGCGCGCAACCTGATGACCACCCTGCGCCACGCCGCCGACGACCTCGGCAAAACCATCATCATCGTCCTGCACGACATCAACTACGCCGCGCGCTACGCCGACACCATCATCGCCATGCAGGATGGCCGCATCACCCACAGCGGCAGCCCGGACGAGGTGCTGCAAGCGGTAAACATCGCCACGCTCTACGACCTCGATGTGGAAATGATCGAACACGAAGGCCGGCGGGTGTGCCTGTACTTCTGATCCCGTACACGGCAAAGACCGCCCGCCGGACGGGGCGACCTCAACCTGCCGCCATCATCCCCTCCCCCGCCTGCACAGGTCTGCCCGTCTTGCCGCGAGAAAAATCTCTTGAAAAACAGCGGATAATCCCTAGCGAATATCCGCTGCAAGGACAAAACTGCCGCCATCGTCTGTCGCGCAGAGGCGTTGCAGGGCGGGCAGGGTGATGGCGAGTTCGTCTGGCAGGGTGTAGGGCGGGTTGATGAGGTAGAGGCCGCTGCCGTGCATGCCGCAGGCGTCGCGCCCGGCGCGGACGTGCAGTTCGGCGCGCAGGTAATCGTGCGGGAAGCGTGCGTGCAGGGCGGCGGGGAAGCGGCGGCTTTCCGCGCGCGCCAGGCAGGGGTACCAGACGAGGTAGCAGCCGCCCGCGAAGCGTTCGTAGGCGGCGGTGAGGGTGTCGAGGACGGTTTGGTAGTCGCTTTTCTGTTCGTAGGGCGGGTCGATGAGGATGACGGCGCGGCGGCTTGCAGGCGGCAGCAGGGCGATGAGGCCGCCGAAGCCGTCGCTCCGGCTGATGTGCAGGCGGCGGCCAAGGCGAAGCGGGCGCAGGTTGTCCTGCAAGGCCCGGTAATCGGCGGGGTGCAGTTCGTGAAGGTGCAGTTTGCCGGGCGGCGGCAGGGTTTTGGCGGCAATCAGGGCGGAGCCGGGGTAGCTGCCCGCATCAGGCAGCAGGGCGCGCAGTTCGTCCCGCCAGGCGGCAAGCGCGGCAGGCAGGCCGGTGGCGGCGAGGAGACGGGTAAAGCCGCTGTCGTATTCGCGGTTTTTCTGCGCGTATGCGCCGCCGAGGTCGTATTGTCCCGCGCCGGCGTGGGTGTCGATGTAGTCGTAGGGTTTGTTTTTGCTGTTGTAGTAGGCGAGCACGCGGCCGAGCAGGTAGTGTTTCAGGAGGTCGGCGTGGTTGCCGGCGTGGTAGGCGTGGCGGTAGCTGAGCATGGCGGGTTCCGTGGATGTGTCCGCGCCATTGTCGCGCCTGTGCCGCGTCGTGGCAAAAGCGCGTTATGGCGTTTTTTCGCTGATGCGGCCTGCGTCGAGGTGCAGGTGCTGGTGATCGGCGAGGGCATCTGGCAGCGGCAGGTCGCCGCCGATGTGGGTGATGTAGAGTTGCGCGCCGCTGTCGGCGAGGAAGTTCAGCAGCATGTGCTGGCGGTGGCGGTCGAGTTCGGCGGCGATGTCGTCGATGAGGATGACGGGGTGGCTGCCGTTGTCGGCGGTGATGAGGCGGGTTTGCGCGAGGAGGAGGGCGCAGATGAGGGTTTTTTGCTGGCCGCGCGAGTAGTGGTGCGCGATGTCGCGCCCGTCTGCGTGGAAACGGATGTCGGCGCGGTGGATGCCGTCGCGGGTGTGTTTGAGCTGGCTGTCGCGTTCGTTGTTGGCGGTGAGTTGTGCGGCGAGGTCGTCGCCCGTCCAGCCGCGCTGGTAGTGGATGTGGATGGGGTCAAGGCCGCCGAGTTCGGCGTGGTAGGTATTGAGCGCCTGTTCGAGAGCGGCGAGGTAGGCACGGCGGTAGGTGTCAATGCGGCTGCCGGTTTCGCCGAGAATGTGGTTCCAGGGCGCGAGATCGGCGGCGCGCCAGTTTTGCCGCAGCGCGGCGTTGCGGTTTTTCAGGGCGTAGTTGTAACGCTGCCAGTCGGGGAGAAAGGCGGGGTTGTGGTAGTAGAGGCCGTAGTCGAGGTAGCGGCGGCGGTGTTCCGGGCCCTGGTCGATGAGGGCGAAGTTGTCGCTGTTGAGTATTTGGTTTGGGGTGAGGGCGGCAAGACCGCTCAGGGTTTTGAGGTTTTCGCCGTCAAGGCGCAGGCGGTGTTCGCGCGCGCTTTTTTCGATGCCGAGCAGGTGTTCGCGCCCGTCGCGCTCGATGCGGGCGATGAGGCGCAGGTGTGGTTTGCCGTGGTTGATGAGGTGGCGGGTCTGGTTTTCGCGGAAGCTTTTGCCGCGCCCCAGGAGGTAGAGGGCTTCGAGCAGGGCGGTTTTGCCGCTGCCGTTGTCGCCGCTGATGAGGGTGCAGCGCGGGTGCAGGTCGAGGGTGGCGGCGGCGAGGTTGCGGATGCCGTCCAGGCGCAGTTGGCGGATGCGGCTCATACGCTGCCGCCCCGGTATTGCAGGGCTTCGGCGAGGTGTTGGCGGCTCACGGTTGGGCTGGCGGCGAGGTCGGCGATGCTGCGCGCGACTTTGAGGATGCGCTGGTAGCTGCGCATGGAGAGGTGCATGCGTTCGGCGGCGCGGTCAAGGAGCGGCAATACGTCCGCTTCGGCGTGCAGGTGGCGTTCCAGCAGGCCGCCGTTAAGGGCGGCGTTGGGTCGTCCCTGGCGTTCGAGCTGGATGCGGCGCGCAGCGGTGCTTTGGGCGCGCAGGTCGGCGCTGGTTTCGGGATGGGCTTGTTGTTGTTCGCGCAGTTGTGCCGGGGTGAGGCGGGCAACGGTGAGGTGGATGTCGATACGGTCGAGCAGCGGGCCGGAGATTTTCTGGCGGTAGCGCGCGATTTGGTCGGGGGTGTCGTTGCAGGCGCGTTCGGGGTCGCCGTGGTAGCCGCAGGGGCAGGGGTTCATGGCGGCGATGAGCTGGAAGCGGGCGGGGAAGTCGCTTTTCATCGCGGCGCGGCTGATGGTGATGTGGCCGTTTTCCAGCGGTTCGCGCAGCATTTCGAGGACGCGGCGGTCGTATTCGGGCAGTTCGTCCAGGAAAAGGACGCCGTGGTGGGCGAGGCTGATTTCGCCGGGGCGGGGGATGGTGCCGCCACCGACGAGGGCGCTGGATGAGCTGCTGTGGTGCGGGGCACGGTAGGGGCGGATGCGCCAGTCGGCGGGGCTGAAGCTGCCCGCCAGCGAGCGCACGGCGGCGCTTTCGATGGCTTCGCGTTCGTCCATCGGCGGCAGGATGCCGGGGAAGCGTTGCGCCAGCATGGATTTGCCGGTGCCGGGCGGGCCGCTCATCAGGACGTGGTGGCCGCCGCTGGCAGCGACGAGCAGGGCGCGTTTGGCCTGATGCTGGCCGATGACGTCGGCGTAGTCGGGGTAGCTGCGCGGCGGGCGGATGGGCGGTGGTGGCGGCGGCGGCCAGTCCCGGCGGCGGTGCAGGACGGCGGCGATTTCGGCGAGGCTTTCCGCACTGTGGACGTTATCGGCGGCGACGAGCGCGGCTTCGTGGTGGTTGTCCGGCGCGGTGATGATGCGGCGGTGCGCATCCGTGGCGGCGAGCGCGCAGGGGAGAATGCCACCGACGGGGCGCAGTGCGCCGCTGAGGGCGAGTTCGCCGTGAAATTCGTATTGGGCGATGTCGTCGGCGGGCAGTTGGTCGGAAGCGATGAGGATGCCGAGGGCGATGGCGAGGTCGTATCTGGCGCCGTCTTTCGGCAGTTCCGCCGGGGCGAGGTTGATGGTGATGTGTTTGGAGGGGAATTCGAAGCCGCTGTTGACGATGGCGGCGCGGACGCGGTCTTTGCTTTCTTTGACGGCTTTTTCCGGCAGGCCGACCAGGGTCATGGCTGGCAGGCCGCCCGCAAGGTGGACTTCGACGCGCACCAGCGGCGCGTGCATGCTGAGGGGGGCGCGGGTGTAAACGGTGGCGAGGGTCATGGACGGCGGTCAGACGGCGACGTTGACGGTCTGCGGGTTGAGAATGGCGAGGTCTTGCGGGGTGATGATGACCTGAAAGCCGCGTTTGCCGCCGTTGATGCAGAGGGTGTCGAGCGCGTAGATGCTTGCTTCGACATACACCGGCAGCGCGGTTTTGCAGCCAAACGGCGAGGTGCCGCCAAAGAGGTAGCCCGTCCATTTGTGCGCCCGGTTGGCGTCTGCCGGTTCGATGTGCTTTTTGCCGAGCTGGCGGGCGAGGTTGCGCGTCGAGATTTCGCAGTCGCCGTGCATCAGCACGATGAGACCGTGGTGGTCTTCGTCGGCGAGGACGATGGTCTTGATGACCTGATGTTCGGGGATGCCGAGTTCGGCGGCGGTCTGCGCGGTGCCGCCGTGTTCTTCGTAGGTGAAGATGTGCGGCTCATAGGCGATGTGGTGCTCGCGCAGCTGGCGGATGGCAGGGGTGACGGGATATTTGTCTTTGTGCATGGCGGGGGTCCGGTCGCGGGTTCGGCGGAAATTTTACAGGGATTCGGCGGTTGCGGTTTGCCCGCCCCGTCCCGGCACCGCCCCTACGGGGGCGGTTTTCCGTGCCGGATTACTGCGCGCCATCCGTGTTATGGGCGGCACATTTGCGGCAGGTAGCGCGGGCTGATGTCCGTCTTGCACTGCCAGCGTTTGCCCGCGCGGTCGTAGTGCAGGGTGATGGTTTCGCCGTCAACGCTCTGGTTTTTGCTTTGCACGGTGATGCGGATGTCGCCGTTTTCGACGCGGACGTGCTCGCCGGGGAGGTATTCGGCGTAGGTTTGCGCCGCTTTTTTCTGCCCTTTTTTGCCCGCTTTCGCCGGGGCTTCGGCGGCAAGCGCTTCTTGCAGCGCACGGGTTTCGTAGAGGGCGCGGGCGACTTCGGCGCGCACGGTGTAGTCCTGATACGCCGGCAGGGCGATGGCGGAAAGGATGCCGAGGGTGGCGATGGCCGTCGTGCTGTTGCCGAGGCTGGCCAGATCGTCGAGGCCGTTTTGCAGGTCGAGCGAGAGGGTGGGATTCGTGCCGCCGCCGTCAAGGCGCAGGGCAATGGTGCCTTGTTGCGGCAGGTTGGCACCCGCAGCGTCGGGCAGTTGGGCGAGGTCGAGCGGGGTGCCGGCGAGGTCGGCATACATTTGCAGGCGGCGCAGGCCTTCGTAGTAGCTGTCACGGCTGAGGTTGCGCTGGTTCTGGATGTAGGCGTAGCTCACGCCGTCGAGGTCGAGGTGTTCTTTTTGCAGCCAGTCGCCGAGGGTGGCATCGCTGCCGCCTGTTTTGGCGCGCGCCATGAGCGGCTGCGGCAGGGTGGCGATGAGGAGGTTGTCGCCTTCGTCGCGCAGGTAGTAGTGTTCGCCGATGTTCAGCAGCAGTTTGAGGAAGGCATCTTTGCCGGGGTCGGGGGTGTTGCCGGCGCTGAGAAGGCTGAGGGTGTTGGCGAGGGTGAGGTGTTCGATGTCGCCGTTTTTGCTGCGGTTTTTCAGGATGTTTTTCTGTTGGAGTTTGTCGAGGAGGGCGTCCAGCGCGGGTTTGGCACTTTTGGGCAGGACGAGGAAGCGGCCGTTGTCGTCGCTGAGGTAGTGCAGGGTGCCGAGGGCTGCGAGGTCGTCGGCGCTCACGCCGAGGGCTTGTTGCAGGTTTTGTTTGAGCGCGCCGTTGCTGCCGAGGAGGGCGTCGAGCCGGGCGTCGTCCGGCGGGGTGATGGCGGCGAGGGCGGCAACATCGCCGTGGTAATGCAGGGTGGCGAGGTTGTGCGCGGTAGCGGCGGGCAGGTTGAGCGGGGCGTTGTCCGGCAGGCCGAGGCTGAGTTGCAGGCGCGGGCGGCCTGCGGCAGCGGCCCAGGCGAGCGATGCTTGCTGGGCGCGGTCGAGGCCGAGTTTGTGCAGGATTTCCTGTTGTTCTGCGGTGGCCATGCGGATGAGCGGGTTTTGCGGGTTGGCCCAGAGGTAGAGGCCGTTGTGCCCGGGGTCGAGGCGGTTTTCCTGGGCGGCGAAGGGCGCTTTGCCGTCGTTTTTGCCGATGAGGGCGAGTTGGGCGTCGGGTTTGTTGTCGCTGTTGATGGCGAGCAACAGGCGTTTTTGTTGGTCATCAAAGCGGTAGGCGATGGTGGGGGCGCGTTTGTCGGTGTTGTTCCGGATGCGGTCTGCGCTTACCTGCCACGGTGCGGGGAAGATTTGTTGCAGGGTTTTTTGGAGTTCTGCCGCGCTGTCGTGGTTGCTGTGGCTGGCGATGAGGACGGTCATGCTGTCGTTATTGGTGATGAGGGCGGCTTCGAGCGGCGAGGTGAGGTGGGCGAGCAGCGGGCGCAGGACATTGGCCGCTTCGGGCGGCAGCAGGGTGAGCAGTTGTTGTTGCAGGGCGCTGCGGATGGTGCCGCTTTCTTTTTTGTAGGCGTCGCTCTGGTACACGCCGCTCGCGGGCAGGGTGTTTTCTTCGAGGAACCAGATGCCGGGGACGCGGGCGTAGGCGGCGGTTTCGGCGGGCAGGGCGGTGTACAGCCAGCTTTGCTGCGGGGTTTCGCCGTGGGCAAGGGTGGCAAGGCTGAGGCCGAGGGCGGCGGCGAGGGTGCGTTTGTGCATGGGGGTTCCTTATTTGCGGGCGTTTGACAGCAAAACGGGCGACCTTGCCGGCCGCCCGTTCGGGTTGGAGGGGTTAGAAGAGTTCCGGCGCGCTGACGATGTTGAGCTTGTCGTCAAGGTCGAAGATGAGCGGGGTGCCGGTCGGCAGGTTGAGTTCGAGGATTTTTTCGTCGCTGATGTTCAGCAGGTATTTGATGAGCGCGCGCAGGCTGTTGCCGTGCGCGGCGATGAGGACGTTTTTGCCCCGGCGCAGTTCGGGGGCGATGTTGCTGTCCCAATAGGGCAGGACGCGGGCGATGGTGTCTTTCAGGCTTTCGCCGACGGGAATTTCGTCAGCGGGCACTTCCCGGTAGCGGCGGTCGTTTGCCGGGTAGTGCTCGCTGTTTTTGTCAATGGCGGGCGGCGGCACGTCGAAGCTGCGCCGCCAGATGTGCACTTGTTCGTCGCCATATTTGGCGGCGGTTTCGGCTTTGTTCAGCCCTTGCAGGCCGCCGTAGTGGCGTTCGTTCAGGCGCCAGCTTTTGTATTCGGGTATCCAGAGCTGGTCGCAGTGTTCGAGCAGGAGGTGCAGGGTCTTGATGGCGCGTTTTTGGTAGGAGGTGAAGGCAACGTCAAACTGGATACCTTTTTCTTTCAGCAGCTTGCCGCCGGCGATGGCTTCTTCGACGCCTTGCGCGGTGAGATCGACATCCACCCAGCCGGTGAAGCGGTTGGACAGGTTCCATTCACTTTGGCCGTGGCGGGAGAGGACGAGTTTCATGGGATGACTCCTTTGTGGGTTGGGGGATTCGCGTTAGAGGCAACGTTTCCTCAGGAATTGTAGTCGCATCGCGGAATACGGGCAATCCGGCGGCATGGTGGCGGTAAAAGGGGTATGATGCTGTGCAGTTTTTTATCAGGCTGGTATTTATGCGGCAAAGTATGACCGCCTTCGCCCGGGCGGTAGAGGAAAACGGGCGCTGGCGCGTCAGCGTCGAGCTGAAATCGGTCAACCACCGCTTCCTCGAAGTGCAGATGAAGATGATGGATGCGCTGCGCCACCTGGAAGGCGGTATCCGCGAGCGCTTACAGGCGGCGGTGCAGCGCGGCAAGGTCGAGGTGTGGATTTTCGTGGAAACGCTCTCCGATGCACGCGCGCAGCGGCTCGATGGCGTGGCGCTCTCGCAATGGTTGCAGGCGCTCGCCGCCGCCGATGGCAGCAATGTCCTCGGCAAACCGTCCTGGGGCGACGTGCTGGCCCTGCCCGGCGTGCTGGTGCGCGAACGCGACAGTGAGGACGCGCTGGACAACATGATTCTGCGCCTCTTTGCGCAGGCGCTGGACGATTTCCTCGCCATGCGCGCGCGCGAAGGTGAAGCAATCACCCAGGTGCTGGCGCAGCGGCTGGACGACATCGACGGGCAACTGGCGCATATCCACGCCCATCTGCCGCGCGTGCAGGAAAAGACGGCGGCACAGCTGCGCGAGCGCCTCGCCGCCCTGCGCGCGGAAACCGATCCCGCCGTTGCCGGGCAGACGCTCGCGGTCCTCCTTTCGAAAATGGACGTGCTGGAAGAACTCGACCGCCTGCGTTTCCACGTGGAAGAGGCGCGCAAGACCCTGCAGCAGGACGGCGCCATCGGGCGGCGTCTGGACTTTTTGATGCAGGAATTTAACCGCGAAGCGAACACGCTTGGCTCGAAAGCCGGTGACAACGTGCTGAGCCAGGCCGCCGTGGACCTGAAAGTGCTGATCGAGCAGATGCGCGAACAGGTGCAGAATCTGGTTTAACTTCAATCCCCAACCCAAGAGGAGACAACACCATGGCAAAAGTTGGAATCATCGGCGCCGGATTCGTCGGCGCCACCGCCGCCTACGCGATGATGCTGAACGGCACGTGCAGCGAAATCGTCCTCATCGACGCGAACGAAGCGCGTGCCAAAGCCGAAGCGGCGGACATCGCCCACGGCGCCCCGCTGGCGCGCGGCGTGCGCGCCTATGCGGGCAACTACGCCGACCTCGCCGGCGCGGCGCTGGTCGTCATCGCCGCCGGTTCGAGCCAGAAACCGGGCGAATCGCGCCTCAACCTGCTTTCGCGCAACGCCGCCATTTTCGCCAGCATCGTGCCGCAAGTCGTCGCCGTCGCGCCCGATGCCGTGGTGCTCATCGTGTCCAACCCGGTGGACATCATGACCGGCATCACCCGCGCCCTGCACCCCACCCCGGAACTCGTCATGGGCTCCGGCACCATCCTCGACAGCGCCCGCTTCCGCCAGCTCATCGGCGAGCGCGCCGGGGTGAACGCGCGCTACGTCCACTCCTACACCCTCGGCGAACACGGCGACTCCTCCGTGATGTGCTGGAGCAGCGCGCTCATTGCCGGCATGCCCGTCGCCACCTTCATGAGCGAGCGGCAAATCCCGTGGGGCAAAAAAGAAATGGACGACATCGCCACCAGCGTGCGCGGTGCGGCGCTCGCCATCATCGCCGGCAAGCACGCCACCTACTACGGCATCGGCATCGCGGTGAACAGCCTGGCGGATGCCATCATCAACGACCGCCACGCCATCTTCACCGTCTCCGGCAGCAGCGCCTTCGACGATGTCTGCCTGTCGCTGCCGCGCCTCGTCGGGCGTCGCGGCATTCTCGACACGCTGATGCCGCCGCTGAACAAAGAGGAAAGCCTCGCCCTGTCGCAGAGCGCGCAAATCCTCTACGACGCGCAGGAAGGCGTACTTAAAGACGGCAAGCTCGTCTGCCTGTAACCCGCCATCACCGGAACGGGCACCCGCTTGGGTGCCCGTTTTTTTATGGCGTCGCCGCCAGCCGCTGCGGCAGGAACATCGCATCGCCGTAGCTGTAAAAGCGGTAGCCGTGGGTGATGGCGTGCCGGTAGGCGCGGCGGATGTTGTCGTAACCGGCGAAGGCGCTGACCAGCATCAGCAGGGTGGATTCGGGCAGGTGGAAGTTGGTGAAGAGGGCATCGACGACGCGGAAGCGGTAGCCGGGGGTGATGAACAGGCGGGTGTCGCCGCTGTATGGCGCAAGATTGCCGCCCGCTGCCGCGCTTTCCAGGGCACGCAGGGCGGTGGTGCCGACGGCGACGACGCGGCCGCCGCGCGCGCGGCAGGCGGCAACCGCCGCCACCGCGTCCGCGCCGACGGTGAGCCATTCGGCGTGCATGATGTGTGCGGCGAGGTCTTCGTGGCGCACCGGCTGGAAGGTGCCCGCGCCGACGTGCAGGGTGATTTCGGCGGTACGTACCCCGCGTGCAGCGATGGCGGCGAGCAGGGCGTCATCGAAGTGCAGCCCGGCGGTGGGGGCGGCGACGGCACCGCTGTGCTTGGCGAACACGGTCTGGTAGCGCTCGCTGTCGCTTTCCTGCGCGCGCCGTTCGAGGTAGGGCGGGATGGGCATTTCGCCGTATGCGGTGAGGATTTCCTGCCACGGCGCGCCGTCGCTGTGCAGGGTGAAGAGGGCGTCATCGCGCCCGCCGACGCGGAGGGTGGCGTCGCCGACATGCAGGGTGCCGCCTTCATGCGGGCTTTTCGAGGCGCGGATGTAGGCGGCGGCTTCGTGCGGGCTTTTCAGGCGCTCGATGAGGATTTCGACCTTGCCGCCGCTGGCCTTGTGGCCGAAAAGGCGGGCGGGGAGGACGCGGGTATTGTTGAAAACGAGCAGGTCGGCGGGGGTGAGGCAGTCGGGCAGGTCGCGCACCCGGCGGTCGGCGAGGTCGAGATGCGCGGCGTCTGTGGCGCGGGCGACGAGCATCCGCGCCGCGCTGCGTTCGGGCAGCGGGTAGCGGGCGATTTGGCTGTCGGGCAGGTCGTAGTGGAAATCGGATTTGCGGTAGGGCATGGCGGTGGGACGTAAGAAAAGGCGGTATTGTTGGGCCGGGCGGGGGTTTTGGCAACGTTACACTTCGCGGCGTGCCGCTGCCAGCACCTGCTGCGCGGCGGTGATGCCCCAGTACGCCGCTTCTTCAAAGACGGAGTAGCCGCTCATGTCGCTGTGCGCGAAGTGCAGGCGTGAGCGGTGCGCGCGCAGGGCGCGCAGTTGCGGGTCGTCGAGGTAGCCGGGGGTGGGGATGCGCATGGCGTGGGCGCGGATGGTGAGGTCCACGCTGTCCACCAGGCGCCGGAAGTGGCGGCCATAGACGGCGCGCAGGTCGGCGGCGGCGTAATCGAGCAGCTCGCCATCGGGCGCATGCAGCAGCCATTGCCGCACCGCCGGCGGGCTGTCGTGGGCGAGGGCGCGGTAGGTGGTGAAGAGGACGCGCGGCGGTTTGGCGACGCGGATGCTCTGGTTGCTGCCCGCGATGTAGCCCAGCGCCGGACTGCCGTAAAGGATGTTGTCCCAGGCGAGCGGGTGGTCGTCGGGCTCGCGCGGGAATTGGTGCAGGGAGAAGTTGCCGATGAGCCACGGCGCGTAGTCGCCGCTGCCGTCGAAGCCGTAGCGGGCGGGGTCGGCGATGAGGCGGGCAGCGATGTGGAGCGGCATGGCGCTGATGACGTGGCGGGCGCGGAGGTGGTGGACGCTGCCGCTGTCGTTGTCGCGCAGGCGGACGGCGACATGGTCGGGGTGTTCCGCTATGTGGATGGCGGCGGCGTGCCAGGCGGCGGGGCGGGTGAAGTGCAGGACGGGCGCGGGCGGCAGGGCGGCGAGGCGGTGCAGGCCGCTTTTCTCGCGCAGCAGGCGGGAGAGGTGGGCGAGGCCGTCCGGCCAGGTAAGGACGGCGTTGCCGTCGTGGCCGCGCGCGGCGAAGTAGTGCAGGCCGGCGTAGGCGGAGACGGTGGCGATGCCCCGGCCGTAGTCGTCGCGGCAGCAGTAGTCGAGGTACCAGAGCAGGGTCGGCGAACGGTAGCCCTCGCGCGCGAGCCACTCGGCGAAGGTGAGGCGGTCGAGCGCGCGCCAGTCGCGGTCTTCGCTGGAACGGACGAGGGGGATGGCGAAGGTTTTGCGCCCGTCGCGGCCGCGCGCGTGTTGCAGGCGGCGGATGAGGGCGTGGAAGCGGCGGCTGTCGCCGTCTTCCTGCGGCAGCAGTTCGTCCTGCCAGCGGTTCTGGTAGTAAAGACGCTCGACCGGGGCATAGACGAGGTCGGTCTCGCGGTAGAGCGGACGGGCGGGGTCGCTGGCGTCTTCGAGGATGCCGAGGTCGGCGAGCATGGCGCGCAGTTCGCGGCTTTCCTGCGAAGGCAGGGCGAGGTAGTGCGCGCCGCTGGGCGCGCGCAGGTCGCCGTTCTGATAGGCGGCGTTGTTGCCGTCGCGCTCGATGCCTTCGGCGAGGAGGATGTCGCCTTCACCCGCGCGGGTCAGTTGCCACAGCGCCGACAGTGCCGCCGCGCCGCTGCCGAGGATGAGGATGTGGCAGTCGTGCGTGCCCTGCGGGGCGGCGTTGGCGAGCGCGCCGTCGCGCAGCAGGTGGCCGAGCGGCAGGCCGACGCGGTTCACGCGCAGCGCGGGCGGCGGGTTGAGGCGGGTATGGAGGTGGCGGGCGGTGGCGGCAGCGGCACCGATGGCGGCGGTGGCGGCGAGGAAGCGGCGGCGGGCGGGTTTCATGGGCAGTGGAGGGAGGGAAAAACGGCGCGCATTGTACGGCGTTGGCGGCGGCTATAATCGCCGCCCCCATCCACGGAGCCCACACCATGCCCGCCCCCCATGCTTACCGCCAACTCGAAGCCATCCGCTACCGCCTGCCGGTGTACCGCCCGCACGGACGCGTGCCGCAGGCCGCCGCCAACATCCTCGCCATCGCCGACGGTTTCGACGTGTACTGGTTCGACGCCTTCGGCGTGCTCAACGTCGGCCCGGTCGCCATTGACGGCGCGGTGGCCGCCGTCGCCGCCCTGCGCGCGCAAGGCAAGCGCGTGTTCGTCCTCTCCAACGCCGCCAGCGTCGGCAAGGTGCATATGGTCGAGCGCTTCGCCGGGCTGGGCTACGACTTCACCGCCGAAGAAATCGTCACCAGCCGCGACGCGGTGCTGGCGATGCTTGCCGACTACCCGCGCGGGATGACCTGGGGGCTCATCGGCCTCGCCGAGCGGCAGCAAGACCTCGACGCCCTCGGCATCCGCACTGTGCACCAGAACACCGCCGGTTTCCACGCGCGCGCCGACGGCTACCTCTTCCTCGCCACCGCCGACTGGGACGCCGCCCGCCAGCAGGCGCTCATCGCCGCGCTGGACGCCCGCCCGCGCCCCGTCATCCTCGGCAATCCCGACCTCATCGCGCCGATGCCCGATCACATCAGCTACGAGCCGGGCAGCTACATCCTCACCCTGCCGGATGCGCTCTTTGCCAACGTGCGCGTCTGCGGCAAGCCCTTCCCCGCCATCTACGACATCGCCGTCAGCCGCCTCGACCGCTACGACCCGGCGCGGGCGCTGATGTGCGGCGACACCCTGCACACCGACATCCTCGGCGGCAATGCCTATGGCGTGCAGACCGCGCTTTTCACCGCGCACGGCTTCTATCGCGGTCTCGATTACGCGCATTACATCGCGGACAGCGGCATCGTCCCCGATTACCTCCTGCCGCAGTTGTAGCGCCCTGCGGCAGGCATTGCCGCCCGTCCACGGCAAAAGCCGCCCGCAGGCGGCTTTTTTGTCGCGTACGGCACGCCGCCGCTCTTCGCGTCATCAGCGCGCTGGCGGTGTGCTGCGGCGCGGCGCGGGTGAAGCGGTATCGGCGGTGTGCTGCGGCGGGTTCAGCAGGCTTGCACCAGCGCCACTGCTTCTTTACCGAGGCGGCGGATGGCCGCCCAGTTGCGCGCGGCGAGCAGGCTTTTTTCCACCATCCACGAGCCGCCGCAGGCGATGACGTTTTTGATGGCGAGGTAGTCGCGGATGTTTTGCGCGTTGATGCCGCCGGTCGGCATGACGCGCAGCATGGCGTAGGGCGCGAGCAGGGCTTTGAGCATGGGGATGCCGCCGCTCGCTTCCGCCGGGAAGTATTTGACGGTGTCGATGCCGTGTTCGAGCGCCGCTTCGATGGCGGTCGGGTTGTTGATGCCGGGGGTGATGGGGATGCCCATGTCCCGGCAGGCCTTGACGGTGTTGGGGTTGAAGCCGGGGCTGACGATGAAATCCGCGCCCGCCTGTTGCGCGGCTTTGGCCTGGGCGGCGTTGAGGACGGTGCCGGCGGCGATGAGGATGTCCGGATCGGCAGCGCGCAGGCGGCGGATGGCTTCGGCGGCGGCGGGGGAGCGGAAGGTGATTTCGGCAACGGGGATGCCGCTTTCCCGCAGGGCGGCACCCAGCGGTACGGCGTCGGCAGCGTCATCCAGGGCGATGACGGGGACGATTTTGACGGCGCGCAGTTTTTCGGTGAGGGTGGTGATGTTCATGTGGGTTCCTTGGGTTTGTGGGTCTGTTTGGGTTGTGCTCACGGTAAGGGGTTGTCCTTTTCCGCGTCTATGCTGATGTTTTTTCGGGCAGCACGGTTTTTGTCGCGATTGCGATGATTAACCCCCACCCTACCCCCTCCCCCATAGGGAGAGGGGCTTTATAAGCGGCTGTGTTCTGCCGCGATGATGGCGCCTTTGTGCTGGATGACGCGGGCGGCGAGGCGGTTGCCATTTTTGCAGCTGGCGACGGGGTCGGCGCCTTGCAGGCGCGCGGCGAGGTAGCCGGCGTTGAAGGCGTCGCCGGCGGCAGTGGTGTCCACCACGTCATCGACGCGTTCGGCGGGAACGCTGATGCGGCTGTCGCCGCTGGCGCAAGTCGCCCCCGCCGCGCCGTTTTTGAGGACGATTTCGCGCACACCCGCCTGTTGCAGGCGGACGATGGCGGCTTCGGGGGCGGCGTCATGCCACAGGGCCTGTTCGTCGTCCCAGGTCATCAGCGCCAGTTGCACATGCGGCAGCAGGCGGGCGTAAGCGGCGCGGGTTTCGGCGGGGTTTTGCCACAGGGCGGGGCGGTAGTTGCCGTCGAAGGCGATGGGGACGCCGCTGTGGATGAGGGTGTCAATGAGCTGTTCGCGGTCGGCAGGCGGCAGGATGGCGAGGCTGATGCCGCTCAGGTAGAGGTGGTCGTAGGCGGCGAGTGCGGCGGCGGTCTGCGGCCAGGCGGGGTGTTGCAGGAGGTGGCGCGCGGCGCTGTTGCTGCGCCAGTAGAGGAAGGTGCGTTCGCCGCTGTCATCGAGCTGGATGAGGTAGAGGCCGGGCGGGTGCGCGGGGTCGGTGTGGACGTGGCGGGTGTCGATGCCGTCCGCTTCCCAGCGCGCGCGCATGCCGCGACTGAGCGGGTCGTCGCCGAGGGCGGTGATGTAATCGACGCGCAGGGCGTCGCGGCGGGTGTTGCGGGCGAGGTAGGTGGCGGTGTTCAGGGTGTCGCCGCCGTAGGTTTGTTGCATGGTGCCGAAGGGGGTACCGTTCAGTTCGATCATGCATTCGCCGATGATTGCGATGGTTTTCATGGGGGATGGTTATCTCGCTTGGTGGCGGGACGGGCCGGAACCCGCCCCGCGAAGGTCATGCCGGCAGGTGTTTTTGCAGGGTGGCGCGCACCGCGCCGTTGCCCGCCAGCATGTCGCGCAGGTAGTCCTCCACTTTTGCGCCGAGGCCGGCGTCGTAGAGGTTGACGCCGAAGATGTCCGCGTTTTCCAGCAAGGCACGGACGTTGCCGAGGTTGTTGCTGCCGACGCGCACGCCTTTGAGTGTGGCCTGCGCTTCGGCGAGGCGCGGGTCGGGGCTGCAGGTGAAGGGTTTGCCGTTGTCATCCACGCCGAGCAGGTAGCGGCACCAGCCGGCCAGCACCAGCGGGATGGCGGTGAGGTGGGCGGCGTTTGCGCCGTGTGCCTTGATGGTGTGGCCGAAGCGGATGGCGAGTTTTTGCGAGGTGTCGGTGGCGATGCGCTGCGGGGTGTCGGGGATGTAGGGGTTGGGCAGGCGGATGTTGACGACTTCGTCGATGAATTGTTGCGGGTTCAGGATACCGGGATCGACCACAACGGGCAGGCCTTCGCGGTAGCCGACGGCGCGGGCGAGGCGGACGAGGTCGGCATCCTGCATTTCGGCGTGGATAGCGGTGTAGCCGAGCAGGCAGCCGTAGATGGCGAGCGCGGTGTGGATGGGGTTCAGGCAGGTGGTGACTTTCATGGTCTCCACCTTGTTGACGGTGTCGCGGTCGGTGAAGAGGACGCCTGCCTTTTCCAGCGGCGGGCGGCCGTTCGGGAAGTCGTCTTCGATGACGAGGTATTCGAGTTCTTCGGCGTTGACGTAGGGCGCGGTGTAGCTGTGTTTGGCGGTTTCGACGGGCGCGATGTTTTCGAGGCCGTCGGTGGCGAGCAGCTGGGCGATGCCGCTGTCGGGGCGCGGGGTGATTTTGTCGATCATCGTCCACGGGTAGCTGACCTGTCCGCTTGCCAGCCACGCGACGAAGTCGGGCGGGACGTGCCCGGTCTCTTGCCAGCCGTGCGCAAATTCGAGCACGGTGGCGCGCAGTGTTTCGCCGTTTCTCGACATGTTGTCCATGCTGACCAGGGCCAACGGTGCGCCGCCCTGCTGCCAGCGGGTGTAGAGCAGGGTGACGAGGTTGCCGATGTAGCTTTGCGGGCGGGCGGTGCCGTTGGCAAGGTCGTGCGCGACTGCCGGATGGTAGTGGCCGTTTTGGTCTTTGATGGCATAGCCTTTTTCGGTGATGGTGAGGCTGACCATTTGCAGGCCGGGGTTGGCGGCGATGTCGCGCAGGCGGTCGAGGTCGTCCCGCATGGTCAACGATTCGATGACGCTGGCGAGGACAATTTTGTCGAGGCTGCGGTCGCCTTTGAGACGGACGTAGATGCTGAGGTTGTCGTGCGGGCGGTAGGTTTTTTCGATGATTTCTTCGTCGTAGCCTTCGGCGACGATGATGCCGGTCTCGGCGTCGCGCCGGTCGAGCAGTTGTTGTTGCAGGTGGGCCAGGAAGGCGCGGAAGATGTTGCCCGCGCCGAGGTGCAGCCAGCGCGGCGCAGTGAGGGTGGCGGCGCGCACGCACGGGATGTCGTAGAGCGGCAGTTGGTAGCCGCGTTCTTGCCAGTGGGCTTTATTGAGCAGGCCGTTGTAGGTGAGTTTCATGGCGTTGTCCCGTCAGGCTTTTTGTTTTTCGCAGGCATCCCACACGCCCTGCACATACATGACGCCGAGGGCGCGGTCATAGAGGCCGTAGCCGGGGCGGCACTGTTCACCCCAGATGTGGCGGCCGTGGTCGGGGCGCCAGTAGCCAGTGAAGCCGACGGCGTGATAGGTGCGCACGATTTTGGCGATGTCGAGCGAGCCGTCGCTACTCAGGTGCGAAGTTTCGATGAAATCGCCGTTGGCGAAGCGCTTGATGTTGCGGATGTGGGCGAAGGGATACGGTCGTAGAAATCACGAATCATCTGCGGGATGTCGTTGGCGGGATTCGAGCCGAGCGCGCCACTGCACAGGGTCAGGCCATTGCTGGGGCTGTCCACCATTTCCACGATGGCTTTGAGGTCGGCATAATCCTTGACGATGCGCGGCAGGCCGAAGATGGAAAACGGCGGGTCGTCCGGGTGGATGCCCATCTTGATGCCCGCCGCTTCGGCGGTCGGGATGATCGCTTCGAGGAAGTATTTGAGGTTTTTGCGCAAATCGTCTTCGCTTACGTCTTTATAAGCGTCAAAGAGCTTGTCGAGATGCGCGAGCCGCTCCGGTTCCCAGCCGGGCAGGGTCAACCCTTGCGAGCCTGCGGCGACGCTTTTCACCAGCTGTTTCGGATCAAGGTCTTTCATCGCGCCGTGGTCGTAGAAGAGCGCGGTTGAGCCGTCGCCATTTGCGCTTGGGTGGAAGAGGTCGGTGCGCATCCAGTCGAAAACAGGCATGAAGTTGTAGCAGACAACCTTGACCCCGTGTTTGCCGAGATTTTTCAGGCTTTCTTTGTAGTTTTCGATGTACTGCTCACGCTCCGGCAGGCCGAGCTTGATGGCCTCATGCACGTTGACGCTTTCGACGACGTCAATGTTGAGGCCGTATTGCGCCGCCTGTTCCTTGACTTCGATGATGCGGTCTTCCGGCCAGGCGTCGCCGGCGGGCAGGTCGTGCAGCGCCCAAACGACGCCGGTCATGCTGGGGATTTGCCGGATGGCTGCGAGGGATACGGTGTCGTTGCCTGCGCCGTACCAGCGGAAAGTGGTTTTCATATCAGCTCCTTACCATTCAAGAAGAATTTTGCAGACTTTGCTCTTGTCCGTGCGCAGTTGCTCAAAGGCACGGGCAATATCGGTGAATTTGAAGGTGTGGGTGTGCATCAGCGCCGGTTTGATTTTGCCGGCTTCAAAGAGGGCGATGACTTCGGGGAAGCGGTGATTATTGACGCGGGTGCCGAAGACGTTGATGCCTTTTTTGGTGAACGCCGCCTGCGGGATCTCCGATGGCGTGTTGCCGGTGCCGAGGACGACGAAGCGACCGGATGGTGCGAGCAGGTCAAGCGCGTCGAGGATGCTCTGCGGCGAGCAGACGGCATCGGCGAGGACGTGCGCGCCGTCGCCGTTGGTGAAATCCATGACGGCGGTTTTCAGGTCTTCTTCCTTGACGTTGACGGTGCGATCCGCGCCCATTTCGCGCGCCAACGCCAAACGTTCCGGGAAGACATCGGTAATCAGCACTGCTGCCCCTTTGGCGCGCGCCACCTGCATGATGGCAAGCCCTGCCGGGCCGGCGCCGAAGACCACCACCTTGTCGCCGGCAGCGGTGGAAGCGCGGGCGTTCACTTCCGCGCCGACAGAATACGGCTCGACCAGGCAGGCTTCCGCTTCGCTCAGTTTGCTCTTGTCGAGCTTGTACACCATCTGCCGCGAAGCCTTGAAATACTCGGCGAAGCCGCCGTCGCGGTGCACACCGGTGACTTCCAGATCCTTGCAGACATTATGGTGACCGGTGCGGCAGGCATAGCAATGGCCGCAACTGTTGACGATATCGACCGAAACCAGATCGCCCGGCGCAAGATCATCAACACCGCTGCCGACCGCTTCAACGATGCCGGCAAATTCATGGCCGATAATGCGTGGATAAGTGGCGAAGGAATTGCTGCCGCTAAAAATCCCGATATCCGAACCGCAAATACCACCATAACGGACTTTGATTAACACATCATCCGCCGCCGTGATTTCCGGTTTGGGCATATCGACAACTTCCACGGCAAGCGGCGCTTGCACTAACACAGCTTTCATCACATACCTCTAATTTTTCAGTAAAGAAGGCAACCAAGTGGACAATGCCGGAATATAAGACACCAGCATCAGCACAATCAGATTGGTCACAATATAAGGAATCAAGGCCTTGACCACCCGCATCAGCGGTTCGCGGGCAATATTGGCGCAGACGAAAAGGCAAACCCCAACTGGCGGCGTTGACAGGCCGATCATTAAGTTGAGCACGGCAAATACAGCAAAATGAATCGGGTCAATACCAACACCTTGCGCTACGGTCAAGAGCGGGATAAAGAGAATAATCAGCGCGGCAATTGTCTCCATAAACATGCCGACCACAAGCAATACCAGGTTCAGCAACAAAATAACCAAGTACTTGTTGGTCGTCAGCGACAATACCGCATTGGCAATCATCTGCGGAATATGCTCGGAAACAAGAATCCAGCCGAAGACATTAGCCGTACCGACCAAGAGCAGAATGGCCGCCGAAGACACAGCACTATCAATCAGCAATGCCGGAACCTTTTTCAGCGGTAATTCGCGGTAGATCAAATGGCCGACCGCAATCGCATAAACAGCAGCAACGATGGAGGTTTCCGTTGGTGTGGCGAAACCGCTGACCATGCCGCCGACAATCAAGGCCGTCATCGCGAGAGCCCAGAAAGCACCCAAAAATGTTTGCCACAAGTGTATCCAGCCCTGCCAGGGATGGCGCGGATAATTATTACGTACAGAAAGAATGTAGGTAATGATCAACATCCCCACGCCGAGCAATAAGCCGGGAATAATGCCGGCAATAAACATCTTGCCAACGGAAATACCCGACAGCGCGCCGACGATAATCATCGGCACCGAAGGCGGAATAATCGGGCCAATCGTTGAGGAGGCGGAAGTTACTGCGGCGGAAAAATCTGCCGGATAACCGGCGCGTTTCATTCCCGGAATCATCATGCCGCCGATGGAAGCGGCATCAGCCAGCGCCGTGCCGGAAATACCGCCGAAAAGCATAGAAGAGGCGACATTGGTCATCCCCAAACCGCCGCGCATCCAGCCGACGCCTGCTTGGGCGAAACTGATAATGCGCGGCGTAATCCCGCCTGCATTCATCAAATTCCCGGCAAGTACAAAACCCGGGATACAAAGCAGGACATAAATATCCATACCGGCAAACATCTTTTGCGGAATCACTACCAGCGGAATCCCGGCATGCAAAATATTAAGCCAGCGATGCCACGCCAAGCGTGATGGCAACCGGTACACCAATCAGCAGCCCAATCAGGAAAACTGCCGCTAATAAAAACAGGCTCATGGCAACTCCTCTTCTTCTCTCAATTCAGGATGCCCATCCAATTTGCCACACAGCATGCCGACAATGCGGATGCCGGAAGTCAATGCGAGAGTAACCAGCAAAATAAAAATGCTGGCATGAATATAGGCCATTTTGATAGAGGGCATGGAAGGCGAAGTCTGCATCATGCCAATCTTAGTAAAACGCCAGGCGGGTTCAATCAGTATAACGGCAAAAACAAAAACTGTAATAGCAGCCAATAAACGCATAGCCCACGGTAGTCGCCCAGGTAAATGTTCAGATAATAAATCTACATTGACCATTGCTCCCGTCCACAGCGATAACGCCGCCCCAAAGCCACCAATATAAAGCAGAGCATAGCGGGTAACTTCTTCCGTCCACACCGGCGAACCGCCGCTATTGAAAGCTCGCATGATGACTTGAATCAATACCGCTGTCATCAGCACGACGAAGGCAAGACCTGTCAACCAGCGCAAAATACTGCCCACAAGTTGGATCAATCTGGACATGGTTTGTTTCCTCTCGGGGGAAAGCACGGAGTCATTCCCCGGGCAATTACTATCAGGGATGATCAGCAAAAATCTTTTCGACAATAGGACGAATATCTTTGCCCGCATTTTCCAGAACGGCGGTTTTAGCTTTTTCCGCAAAAGCTTTCTGATCCACCGGCACAAAGGTCATGCCTTTTTCTTCCAGTGTCTTTTGCAACTGCGCTTCATCAGCAAGAAATACCTAGCGTTCATATTGCTGTGCGGTTTTCGCGGCTTCCAGCAAGGCTTTCTGGTCGGCCTCAGGCAATTTGTTCCAGGTAATTTCGGAAATGGCGAGATAAATCCAGGAGCGGACGTGCTCGGTTTGGTTGACGTATTTCTGCACTTCATACAGCGTGGCGGAATCAATCAGCGACAGCGGGTTTTCCTGAGCATCAATCGTGCCATTTTGCAACGAAGTGAACACCTCGCTGAAGGCCATCGGCGTCGGCGAAGCGCCGAGCGCCTTCCAGGTTTGCACGAAGAGTGGCACGTTCGGCACCCTCAGCTTGATCGCCTTCAAATCATCCGGTGTCTTGATCTCGCGGTTGGCGGTGAGATTGCGCGGGCCACGGGCGAAATAAGTGAGCGGGCGTACCTGCGCCTTGGCGATGATGTCGGCCTCAATATCCTTGCCGATCGGGCCGGAAGCGACCTGATCCATGTATTCCAGCGACTGATAGGCATAAGGAATGGCGAGCAGGGCGGCTTTGGGCGACCAGTTTTGCAGGCTCTCGCCGGTAATCGTCATATCAACCGTGCCGAGCTGCATACCGTTAATCAAGTCAATTTCCTTGCCGAGCGAGTCGTTCGGAAATACTTGCACCTCGATGCGGCCATCGGTCAATTTGGCAACTTCTTCGGCAAATTTCAGCGAGCCCTTGTGCCAGGAATGCTGCTCATTGGCGATGTGGCCGAGTTTCAGCGTCACTTCTGCCTTGCCCCAAGCCAGTGGTGATACACAGGCGAGCAGGCAGGAGGCTGCCAGCGCTGTAAACGTGCGTTTCTTCATCTTCATCATTCACCTCACTCTTAAACGGATTATGGACATGCAATGACTTGCACGGATTGATAAACCAAAAAAGCCTGCTGTTTTGCCGCCAGGGCGAAAACACCGGACGAATTGTGTCTATCTCAGGCGCTATATTGCCACTATCCGACAGCAGGCGCAATAAATGGTTGACCAATATCTACGCAGCGTTTGACCGGCGTCTGTGGCTGTTCAGGGATAGTAGCGCGCCAGATGGGCGAGGTAATCCTGCGCGCTCTGTGCCACGGCGGCGCGGGCGCTGTCGTCGTAGGCGGCATTGCTGTCAATGCCGTGCCAGTAAAAGGGCGACTGCCAGGCGGCGCGGCAGTAGCGCAGGGTGAGTTCAAAGGGGCGCAGGGCTTCGGCGACGGTGCAGCCGACAGCACCGTCAGCGCGGTAATCGGCGGCAGGCGTGCCGAGCGAGACGGCAATCCCCGCTTTTTTGCCGGCGAGGGCGGTGGCGCGCGAGCCGTAAGCCCAGCCGTGGGTGAGCACATCGTCCAGCCATTGTTTCAGGAGCGGCGGGCAGTTGAACCAGTACACGGGGAATTGCAGGACGAAGGCAGCGTGCGCGTCCACCAGTGCCTGTTCGGCGGCAACGTCAATGCGCCCGCCGGGATAACGGCGGTAGAGCGCGTGCACGGTGTAGCGTCCGGGATGCTGCGCCAGCGCGTCCGCCCAGGCACGGTTCACGGTGGATTGGGCGAGGTCGGGATGGGCGAGGATGACAAGGGTCCTCATGCGCTGTGTGCCCCGATAAAACGGGAAAACGGGGCGGTCAGGGCTTCATCGGCATTGACGGCATAGATTTCCGACATATGCGTGTGTTCCATCAGGCGGTAGGCAGGGAGGGCGCAGGCTTCTGCAAGGCGCAGTGCCTGTTGCTGAAAATCAGCCGGATCGTGCGCGGCGTAGGCGATACAGAGCGGCACACCGCAGGTGGTCAGTCCGGGCAGGGCGGAGCGGGCGGGGTACTGCGCCGGATCATCACCGAAATAGGCGCGTACTGCCGCCGTGTTGGCCGACTTTACGTCGTAAGCCCCTGTACACAAATCATAAATCCCGGATAGCAGCACGGCGGCGCGCACACCGTCATCCGCCCGGCGCAGCGCCGGATGGGCGAGATACTGTGCGATATGCACCGCACCTGCCGAATGCCCCATCAGGATGACGGGCGCGGGATGGTGCGCCTGCAACCATGCCAGCGCCGCCGCCACATCGTGCTGTGCGTCCGGCCACGGATGGGCGGGGGCGAGGCGGTAAGTCATGTTGGCGGCATGACAGCCGTGACGCAGTGCCCACAGTGCGACATTGTCGTAAAACGGGCTGTCGCCGCTGCGCTTGTCACCACGCACAAAACCGCCGCCATGCACAAACAGCAGTAGCGGGCGCGGGCGGTCATCACCAGCAGGCAGGAACAGGTCAAGGCGGTGGCGCGGGTCGTCGCCATAAGCAAGGTCGCGTTGCACGGTCACGCCCACATACGGCTCGCGCATCTGCAACGGCGCATAGAGTGCGGCGGTGGCGGCAGGCTCGATACCATCGCCCAGCGTACGCAGGGCAGCGGCAAGCGGGGCAGGGATATAGGTGTAAACATCAGTCGGCAGCATGGGAATCCTTTGGTACAAATGCGGGGTGCAGCATACAATCCCGCGCATACGGCGAACAGTACGCACACCCGCGTAAGCCACTTACCCCAAGGAAAGCCCATGTTGCACACCCCCTGCCAGAAAGAAGCGCAATCACTCGCCGATACCGGCTTCGGCTACACCCTGTCGCTCATCGGCGGCAAATACAAAATGGTGATTCTCTACTGGCTGGGCAACGAATCGCCGACCCGCTTCAATGCCCTGCAACGGCGCATTGGCGGCATTTCCTACAAGACGCTGGCTGCCACCCTGAAAGAGCTGGAACGCGACGGTCTCATCTCGCGTACCGAATACCCGCAAATCCCGCCCAAAGTCGAATATGCGCTGACTGCGCGTGGCCGCTCGCTGCTGCCGGTGCTCAATGCCATGTGCGCCTGGGGGCGGGCGCACCGCGAAGCGGTTCGGTGAAGGAGGCGTCTCTCGGCGGGCGTTTTTAGAACCTACACCACCAGATGCGCCATGATGCGGCAACAGCCGCGCAGCTATGCCGCATCATGATTTGTCTAGCGGTACAGGTTCTCAATGTGGCACTCCGTGACGACCCCAAGGTCCATCACCTCAATCCACACAGCGATGAAACCCAGCAAATTCGCCGCTTGGCGCCGTTTTTAACGGACAAGCGCAGTAAAAAAAGCGTTGCGCCGGCTGATGCGCGCGCAACGGCGGGTTGAGACGGTTATCGGACAACCGGCGGTGCGTTTCAAAATAACGGCGACAAAAACAAGGAATTCGTGGCATTTGAGCCACCGCGTGATAGCAAGGATTTGGCACATTCGGTACGCGTGGTTTTGTGCTCGCTGCCAGACTATCCGCCGCTGCAATCCGGGATGCTTTTTCCATAAGTTGGGAGCGGCGTAGAGTTTCACTTCACAGTTGGCCGGAGGCGGCTGGCATCCAGCAACCCCTTCGGGCGGTTGTCCAGATCGTTTCAATTCACAGCCGCCCGAAGGCGGCTGCGGCAATTTCACGACATCGGCATTCAGGTGTTCCGGGTTTCAATTCACAGCCGCCCGAAGGCGGCTGCGCAATATCCGCATCGCCGCCGAGAGCGCCGGCAAGTTTCAATTCACAGCCGCCCGAAGGCGGCTGCTAAAGGCAATCTGTGCCCCCGATAAAATCTGCGAGTTTCAATTCACAGCCGCCCGAAGGCGGCTGCATATTCCGATAGAGGCAATTCCTCCTCTGTGTAAGTTTCAATTCACAGCCGCCCGAAGGCGGCTGCGCCGGTGCTGTCAGGAATACGGACACATCCACCGCATGTTTCAATTCACAGCCGCCCGAAGGCGGCTGCCCGTATC
>NZ_CALIZP010000013.1 GCF_938028825.1 uncultured Cardiobacterium sp.
ATAATGAAAAGAATGCTTATAAACGCGACCCAGCAGGAAGAGCTGCGTGTCGCGCTGGTTGACGGCCAGCAACTCTACGACCTTGATATTGAAACCCTTTATTCCGCACAGAAAAAAGCCAATATATACAAAGGCAAAATCACCCGCATCGAACCCTCGCTGGAAGCGGCCTTCGTTGACTACGGCGCCCAGCGCCACGGTTTCCTGCCCTTCAAGGAAATCGCCAAAGAATACCTGACCGGCTCCACCACCACCCACGACGACCATCCCAGTTTCAAGGACATGATCGAAGTCGGCCAGGAAGTGCTGGTGCAAATCGACAAGGAAGAACGCGGCAACAAGGGGGCGGCGCTGACCACCTACATCAGTCTCGCCGGACGCTTCCTCGTGCTGATGCCGAACAACCCGCGCGCCGGCGGCGTCTCGCGCCGCATCCAGGGCGATGACCGCAAAGAACTGCGCGAAACCCTCGACCTGCTCGATGTGCCGGACAACATGGGCATCATCGTGCGCACCGCCGGTGTCGGGCGCGCCCAGGAAGAACTGCAATGGGACCTCGATTTCCTGCTGCAACTGTGGGACGCCATCTCCGAAGAATACCGCAAAGCCCCGCCGCAACGCCTCATCTACCAGGAAAGCAACATCATCGTCCGCGCCCTGCGCGACTACCTGCGCCCCGACATCGGGCAAATCCTCATTGACGACGAACGCGTCTATCAGCAGGCCAGCGACTTCATGACCCTGGTCATGCCGAACAACCTCGGCAAACTCAAACTCTACCAGGACAACATCCCGCTCTTCACCCGCTACCAGATCGAAGGCCAGATCGAAACCGCCTACCAGCGCAACGTGCAACTGCCCTCCGGCGGCGAACTCGTCATCGACTACACCGAAGCGCTCGTTTCCATCGACATCAACTCGTCCAAAGCGACCAAAGGCGGCGACATCGAAGAAACCGCCTACCAGACCAACCTCGAAGCCGCAGACGAAATCGCGCGGCAAATGCGCCTGCGCGACCTCGGCGGCCTCATCGTCATTGACTTCATCGACATGGGCGTCAGCCGCAACCGCAAAGACGTGGAAAACCGCCTCTACGACGCCACCAAAATTGACCGCGCCCGCGTGCAAATCGGGCGCATCTCGCGTTTCGGCCTGCTCGAACTCTCGCGCCAGCGCCTGCGCCCCTCGATGGACGAATCCAGCCACCGCGTCTGCCCGCGCTGCAAAGGGCAGGGCTCAATCCGTGGTATCCAGTCCATGGCACTCTCGCTGCTGCGCCTCATCGAAGAAGAAGCGATGAAAGACCGCACCCAGCGCATCACCGGCGAACTGCCGGTCAGCATCGCCACCTACCTGCTCAACGAAAAACGCGCCGCCATCCGGCAAATCGAACAGCGCAACAAAGTCGAAGTCGTCCTCGTGCCGAACGCCGACCTGCACACGCCGGACTACTACATCTCGCGCCAGCGCGACGACGAAATTGACGACGACGCTGTGCCGACGCCGAGCTACCGCCTGCGTACCCGCCACGAAAGCCACGAAGAAAACGACACCGTCGTCCACCCCGGCGAGGCAGCAACCGAACAGGCCGCCGTGCAGGGCGTCGTGCCGCGCGCGCCCGCCCCGCAAATCAGCAACGGCAACGAACGCAAAAACGGCCTGGCAGCACTCTTCGCCAAAGTCGTCGCCCTCTTCAAAGACGGCAGCCATGCGCCCCGGCCGCAGGAAACCGCCAAACCCGCCGCCGACAAACGGCGCGAGCGTACCGCTCCTGCGCGCAACCGCCGCGAACGGCACGACGCAGAACAGCTGCAAACCGCCGCACCGCGCCAGCAGCCGGAAAACAGGGCTGCTGCGACCGAACAGGAAACCCGCCGGCAGACACCACGCAACAACAGCCGCCAGGAAGAAGCCGCACGCCGCTACGAAGAAGCCTTGCAACAAAGCCTCCCGCGCGAAGAAACCGCCGCCGCTGCCCCACGCCGCGAACGCGACAAACCCGCGCGCAGCGCCGTGCCGAAAGACGACATCAACCCCAGCCTCGAAACCCTGCTCAACCCGCCGGAAGAAATCAACGGCCGCGCCGTGCGCAAAGGCCGCCCGCGCGACATCCACGCCGTGCGCGGGCAGGGCAAGGCGGACTACATTCCGCAAGAACAGCCGGAAAACGACCACGACATTGACGCCCCCGGCCTCATCGACGACCTCGCGCCGCAAACAGACGCCGACACCACCCCGCCGCCCGTCAAAAAAGCACCGTCCTTTGCCAAAATCAAACCGCTGCCGCCCTCGGACGCCGCCGCCCCCGGACTCGTCGCCCTGCCGGACGACGACACCCCGGCCGAACCCGCTGCCCCGGCCCTGCTGCCCGGCGACAAGCTGCGCGAAGATGCCCGCTTTCCGCTGCACGTCCCCGCTGCCAAAAACAGCGACCATAACCCGCTGCACCAACTGATGGCGCTGGGACAAAGCGTCTGGTACGACAACATCGACCGCACCCTGCTCGACAGCGGCGAACTGGCGCGCCTCATCGCCGAAGACGACCTGCGCGGCCTCACCTCGAACCCCGCCATCTTTCAGAAAGCCTTTGCCGGAGACGCCTACGACAGCGCCCTGCACCACTGGCTGCAAGCAAACACCGGCGGCGTGCGCGACGCCTTCTATGCCCTTGCCATCGACGACATCCGCCGCGCCTGCGACCTCATGCAACCCGTGTACGAAAAAACCGGCGGCACCGACGGCATGGTCTCGCTGGAAGTCTCGCCCGACATCGCGCACGACAGCAACAAAACTGTCGCCGAAGCGCTGGACCTCTACCGCCGCGTCGCGCGCGAAAACCTGATGATCAAAATCCCGGCAACCCTGGCGGGCATTGACGCCATCCGCCGCCTCACCGCCGAAGGCGTCAACATCAACGCCACCCTCATCTTCTCGCCGGAACGCTACCGCCAGACCCTCGAAGCCTACATCGACGGCCTGAAAGAACGCGTCGCCGGCGGTCAGTCCATCGATCTGCTGCGCTCCGTGGCCAGCTTCTTCGTCAGCCGCGTGGACAGCAAAATCGACAGCCTGCTCGCCGACGAACACGCCGACCTGCGTGGCCGGGCGGCAATCGCCAACGCGCAAATGGCATACAGCCACTACCTCGAACGCATCAGCCACGACGACTGGCTCGATCTCGTCAAAAAAGGTGCGGCCGTGCAGCGCCTGCTGTGGGCAAGCACCGGCACCAAAAACCCCGCCTACTCGGACGTGCGCTACGTCGAACTGCTGATTGGCCGCGACACCGTCAACACCATCCCGCCCGCGACCTACACCGCCTACAAAGATCACGGCCGTGCCGAAGAAACCCTGCTGCGCCACATTGACCGCGCCCCGCAACTGCTGCAACAAATCACCGATGCGGGCATCGACTGGGCACAACTCTACGTCGAACTCGAAGCAGAAGGTCTGGCGGGCTTTGAAAAAGCCTTCAGCGAACTGCTCGCCACCCTGACCGCGAAAATCAAAACCCTGCACCGGGCGGCAGAACGGCAAAGCGAAGCCGCAGCAAGCGGTGCCGACGGCGACAGCGCGGCAACAGAAACAGCGGCAGCGCCCGAAAGCGGAACCGCCGGCGTTGCGGAAAATGGCGGCGAAACACCCGCCAGGGACACAGTTGCAGAAGCGGCACATGACGCGGAAGACGTTGCCGAACAGCTGACCACAGCGGACGACGCGGAAGCGCCCTCTGCCGAGACAACAGCCATCGCGGACGACCACAGCGGAACCCCCGCTGCCGACACAACCGCAGAAACAGAAAACGGAGCGGCAGAAACCGTTGACCACGCCGCCGCAGCAGCAGAAAACGGAGCGGAAACAGCCGCCGAGTCGGCAGAAAAAACCGGCGGCGAGGCCGGACAGGACGACAGCGCCGCAGATGCCGCCGGACACTGACCTTCTTCCATCCACCTTTCACGAAATGCCCCCGCTTGCGGGGGCATTTCGTATTTATACAAAGCCAAAATAATCCGTCGCCGGGCGGGCACTTCAAGCCGCCATCAGGCGCTGCCGGTTCCGGCGATTGCTCTGCCCCGCGTTCCGGCACTGAGAACCGGCGGCACTTTCCGGTAGCTTCTCCTCCACAGGCAGTGGCTAACAACGGTGCGATTTTCAGTCTTCGCCGATGATGTCCGGCTCGATGGCCAGCGTCAGGCCATAGCGGGCGTAAACGTCCTGCTGGATACGGGCGGCGAAGGCGAGGATTTCCGCCGCCGTGCCGCCGTGGTTGGTGAGGACGAGGGCATGTTTGCCGCTGATGCCGACGTTGCCGCCGCGCACGCCTTTGTAGCCGCTTTGTTCGATGCACCAGGCGGCGGGGATTTTCACGCGCCCGTCCGCCGTCGGGTAGTGCGGGATGTCGGGGTAGCGTTGTTGCAGGGCGCTGAAGGTGGCATGGTCGGTAATGGGGTTGTGGAAGAAGCTGCCCGCGTTGGGTTCTGTTTTGGGGTCGGGCAGGCGGGTGGCACGCAGGCGGCGGATGGCGGTGTAGGCGTCCTGAGCGTTGTGGATGGTTGCTGCCTGTTCGCGCAAGCCGGGGTAGGCGGTGTCCGGCTGGCCGCGTTTGGCAAGACGCAGGGTGATGGCGCTGATGATGTAGCGGCTGCGCCAGTGTTGTTTGTAGTGGCTTTGCCGGTAGGCGAAGCCGCAGGCAGCGGCGGGGATATCTTCGGTCTGCCGGGTGTTGCGGTTGTAGGCGTGGATGGTGTGGACGGCATCGGCGATTTCGCGGCCATAGGCGCCGATGTTCTGCACGGGCGCGGCGCCGACGCTGCCGGGAATGGCGGCAAGGTTTTCGATGCCGTACCAGTTTTGCGCGGCGGTCCAGGCGACGAGGTCGTCCCAGCGTTCGCCGGCGGCAACACGCAGGTAGAGATGTTCCTGGTCTTCGCCGGTGATTTGCCGCCCGGTGTAACGCGGGCAGAGCAGGCGTTCGCGCACTTCCGCACGGAAGATGATGTTGCTGCCGCCGCCGAGGATGCGGTCGCCGGGGGCGGTAATGCGCCATTCGTCGGGGTGGTCGATGTAGATGAGTTCGCGCGCGGTGGCGGGGCAGGCGAGGGTGTGACGCGGGGCGAGGTTGGCGTGGTATTCGGTTTGCATGGTCTGAAACGGGTTAGTCGTCGCGGTTTCCAGCGGCGTATGGGGCATTGGGGCAGATGTCAAGGACGAGGCGGCTGGGTTCGAGCAGACTGTCTTCGTGGCGGCAGTGCCAGTTTGCGCCGTTGCTGCCGGTAAGGGTATGGCCGTCAGCGATAATGTCGCCGTGTTCGAGGAGGTAGATGGCGGTGTTGTAGAGCAGTTGGGCGACGGCATCGGGGTCAAGGTCGCGATAGTGGCATTGCAGATCGGGCACACCGAAGACGCTGAGGCCGCATGTGTCCATGATGCTGTCGCCGGGGTGGTTGCTGATAGTGTAGTAGCGGACGTTGATGAGGCCGTGGTAGGGCTGGTCGTCGCCGGCATCCAGCCAGCTTTGCGGGTGGTAGTAACGGTTGGTGGCGAGCGGGCGCACGGCTTGCGGCGCGGTGAGTTCGATGAGGACACGGCTGATGCTGCGGATGATGTGCAGGCGCTGGTTGGGGTCAAGCAGGCGGCCGAGGAATTCGTTGACGATGAGGCGGTGCGGGCATTGCGGGACGATGTCGGCGGCCTTTATCCAGCCCCAGCTTTGTTGCAGGGCGTCGGCATCGGGCGCGGTGGCCGGGGTGGCGATGAGGGTGATCATGGTCGGCGCACCCGTTTGGTCGGCGTAGTCGCAGCGGTAGTCGTGCAGGGCGAACATCGGGGTGTCGCCTTTGCCGATGGCTTCAACGTGGCCGAGGTAGGCGGCAAGGCGGGTTTGCCAGGCGGCGGGGTCAATAGGCGGTGGCGCGGTGTAGTAGCCTTCGAGGAAGTAGAGTTCGGGTTGCAGACGGGGTTCGTGGGCGAGGGTCATGGGGTGTTTCCGGGTTCTTTTTGTTTGCGCTTGGCGCTGTATGTCCACCACGGTAAGGCTTCGCCACCGTGTATATAGTCCACGGCGGCTTGCAGGATGTCGAGGACGCAAGGGTTGTGGCGGCTGCCGTCGAGGGCGCAGAGGCGGTGGTAGAGATCGGCGGCGTTTTTGCCGATGAGGTCTTGCGGATGGTGGATGCCGAGGCGGCGCAGGTCTTGCGCGCCGGCAGGGCCGATGTTGGGCAGATCGGTGATACCAATCCCAGAAATTAAGCTGAGAAGGCGGCGCGGCGAAGACAGTATGTTTAATACGGCAAGACGCGCCAACACACTCAGATGATTTTCCGGGATTGGTATGAGTTGATGCAGGTGGTCGCGGCGGACTTCGTCTGGGTGCATGGTGTCAGGCGGCGTGGTTGCGGGGGGTTTGTCGCTGCGCGGGTTGTCTAAACCCTTTCTCGCTGACGCGAGCTGTTCCAGTCCCCAACCCCTTCCGCCGGGGCCCCGCAAAAACGCGCGCGTTTTTGCGGGGCGAGGCCATTGGGGGAGGGGCTTTTTCGTGCGCGTGTCTCGCTCTGTTAGTCAATGCCGAGTTTTTTCAGTTTGTAGCGCATGGCGCGGAAGCTGATGCCGAGTTTTTCGGCGGCTTTGGTCCTGTTGTAGTTGCAGTCTTCGAGGGCTTTGAGCAGCAGGTTTTTTTCCATGGTCTGCATGTAGTCTTCGAGGTCGTCCGGCAGTGGTGCGCTGTTGCGTTGTGGCGGCTGTGCGGGGGCGTAGTTTTCTTGCGGGTAGGGCGCGGGGTATTCGTTGTTCTCATGGGCGACGGGTTGTGTCCGGGGATAGGAGGACGGCGGCATGTAGGGCGGTTGTTGCGGCGGGTAGGGGTAGGGTTGTTGTGGCAGGTAGGGATGGACGGGGGCGGGCTGCGCGGGTTCGTTGTGTGCGGGCAGGCGGTTCTCGCTGACGTGGATGTCTTCGGCTTCAATCATGTTGCCTTCGACGAAGGTGAGCGCGCGTTCGAGGATGTTTTCGAGTTCGCGCACGTTGCCGGGGAAGTCGTAGTTTTCGAGTTTGCGCAGGGCTTTGGGGGTGAGTTGGGCTTCGGGGTAGCCGGAGTCGCGCGCGAGTTTGGCCAGGAGGTGGCGCGAGAGGATGGCGATGTCGCCTTCGCGTTCGCGCAGGGGCGGCATGGTGAGTTCGATGACGTTCAGGCGGTAATAAAGGTCTTCGCGGAATTTGCCTTCGCTGACGCGTTTGGCGAGATCGTGGTGGGTCGCCGAGATGATGCGCACGTCCACGGCTTCTTCGCGGTCGCCGCCGATGGGGCGCACGGCGCGTTCCTGGATGGCGCGCAGGAGTTTGACTTGCATGGACAGCGGCAGGTCGGCGACTTCGTCGAGGAAGAGGGTGCCGCCGCTGGCGGCGACGAAGAGGCCGTCCTGGTCCTGGTTGGCGCCGGTGAAGGCGCCTTTTTTGTAGCCGAAGAATTCGCTTTCGACGAGGTTTTCCGGGATGGCGCCGCAGTTGACGGCGATGAAGGCGCCTTCGCTGCGGTTGCTCTGGTGGTGGATGGAGCGGGCGGCGACTTCTTTGCCGGTGCCGGATTCGCCGTGGATGAAGACGGGGGCCTGGGAACGGGCGACACGGGCGATCATGTCGCGTACGCGCTGCATGACGTCGGCTTCGCCGATGAGTTCGACTTTGCTCGCGGAGCGGCCGCCTGCCGGGGCGTTGTCGGCGGTCTTGCCGCCGGTTTTGTTGCCGCCGCCGCTTTTGCCGCCGCCCGTGCCGGGGTTTTCTTTGAGCGCGGCTTTGCAGACGTTGCGCAGTTGTTTGAGGTCGAAGGGTTTGTTGATAAAGTCGAAGGCGCCGAGTTTGAGGGCGCGGATGGCGGTGTCCATGTTGCCGTGCGCGGTAATCATGCACACGGGCAGGCCGGGGTAGTGTTTCTGGATGTGGGCGAGCAGATCGAGGCCGTCACCGTCGGGGAGTTTGATGTCGGAGATGACGAAGTTGTATTGCTCTTCTTTGAGTGCCTTGATGGCTGCTTTGATGCTGTATGCGCTGGTGCAGGTGATGTCCTGCCCCATGAGGCTCATTTCTATGAGTTCGCAGATGTCGCGTTCGTCGTCGATGATGAGGGCTTTGGTCATGGTTGTGGTTTCCGGTTTGGGGTTGGGTGTTCGGGTTGGGTCGTGTAATGGGCGGGATTTTGCCGCCCGATCGTCCCGCCTGGCGCGTTGTTCAGGTGCCGTCGTCTTCGTCGCTGCCGCTTGCGAGGTAGCGCTCCATGGTGAGGCGGAAGCAGGCACCGGTTTCCCGGCGCACGTACACGATTTGTGCCTGGTTCGCCACGCACATTTCGCGCACGAGGTAGAGGCCGAGGCCGGTGCCGTGCCGCTTGCTGAAAAAGGGTTCAAAGATGCGTTCTTCGTCTTCGGCGGCGACGCCGCAGCCGTTGTCCTGGATGTCGATGTAGAGGAAGCGGCCCACATCGCCCAGGCGGGTGCGCACGGTGATTTCGACGTTGTCGCGGCGTGCGTGTTTGGCGGCGTTCAGCATGAGGTTGTGCAGGATTTGTTCGAGGTGGCCGATGTCGAAGAAGACAGCGTAGTCCTGCGTCGCGGCGATGTCGGCACGGATGGTGGTCGCACCGGTTTCGTCGTTGGTCTGCGCTTCTTTGATGATGCGTTGCAGGAAGGGGTTTAAGCGGATGAGCTGGGTGTTGCGCGGTTTGTCGGAGAAGAGGTTCAAAATGTCGCTGATGATGGTGTTCATCCGCTGGGTGTTGTTCCTGATTTTGCCGGTGAGGAAGTGGATTTTCGGGTCGTCGCTCATTTCTTCGAGGAGGTCGGCGGCGCTTTGCACGGAGCTGAGCGGGTTCCGGATTTCGTGGGCGATGCCGGCGGTCAGGCGCCCCAGCGAGGCGAGGCGGGTTTCGCGCACGCGCTGGTAGCTTTCGTCGATGCTTTCCAGCATGAGCAGGGTGAGTTGCATGTCTTCGTCGCTGCGCAGGGCGTTGAAGCTGAGGCTGTAGCTGCCTTTGCCGATGTCGAGGGTGCGGTTGTCGCTGTACCGCATATGCTGCCAGCGGCCGAAGCGCCGCGCGAGTTCGGGCAGCAGTTCGCCCAGGGTGCGCGGCACTTTTTCGTGTTCGCCGAGGCCGAAGATGGTGCGCGCCTGGCGGTTCAAGGTGAGGATGGCGCTGTCGCCGCTAACGACGATGAGGCCGTTTTGCATGTCTTCGATGATGGAGTCGTTCATTTTCCGCAGCTGCTGGGTGTAGTTGCGGTTGAGTTCGGCGTTGATGCGGTTGTCGCGCCCCTGCGCGGAGAGGTAGCTGACGAGGACGGTAAGCAGGGCGGTGCCGATGGCTATCAGCGCCGGTTCGCGGTAGAGGTGGCTGTGCTGGCCGAGGGCGGTGAGGATGGCGCTCAGGCGGTCGTAGGCGGAGAGCGCTTTGAGTTGTTGCCAGGGGATTTGCGGCAGGATGAGCAGGCAGCCGCCGACACCCGTCCACAGGATGGCGATGCCGATGCCGTAGAGGATGCTTTGCCGCAGGGTGAGGGTGAGGGCGGAGAGGAGGACGGTGCTGAGGATGGTCATCATCAGCAGGCTGGTGTTGCTGAATGCGCCGAGCTGGATGATGAGGGCGGCCATCAGCAGCAGGTCGAAGAAGGCATTACTGAGCAGCAGTCTGTCGCTGACGGGGTCGTGCAGGGAGATGAGCCAGTGGATGCCGAGGGCGGCGATGTAGGCGAGGACGAGCAGCACGAACCAGCTGGTGCCGCCGAGGCCGACACCGTGCAGCGGCGAGCGCGCCGACTGGTCGCTCAGGATGAAGCCGAGCATGAAGAGCAGCGCGGCGACGATGCGCACGACGTTGAACACGCGCAGCATGGCGGCGCGGTAGTGCATGCTTTCCTCGCCGGTAATCTTGATGATGCGGCCGGGGTCGTGCAGCGGGATTTGCAGGTCTTCGTTGTTTTTCAGGGCAAGCATAGGGGGAGTTCGTTCAGCGGATCAGATCGCCGTAGCGCGCCTGGGCGCGGGCGATGGCGACGGTGGCGGCGGTATCGGCGCGCAGGATGCGCGGGCCGAGGTGCTGCGGTTGCCAGTGTGCCGCTTGCGCGGCTTCGACTTCGGCGGGGGTAAATCCGCCTTCGGGGCCAATCAGCAGGCTGAGGCAGTCGGTGGCAGCGGGGGATGCGCCGGCGGGCGCATGGTGCGGGGTGAATATCCAGCGCAGGCCGCTAGCAGCGGTGAGCACGTCCGCAAGCGGCGTGATGGCATCCAGCGGCGGCAACACCGCCCGCCCGCACTGCATGGCGCTCGCGATGATGATGCCCTGCCAGTGTGCCAGCTTCTTGTCGCGCCGCTCACCCGGCGGCAACGCCTCGCTGCGCGCAGCAATGACGGGGACGATGCGGCGCACGCCGAGCTCGACTGCCTTCTGCATCACGCGATCCATCGCCTCGCCTTTGAGGATGGCGGCGTAGAGGGTGAGATTGAGCGGGGATTCATTGGCGGGCGCCTGCCTGCCCGTGATGCGGACGCGGGTGGCGCGGCGGTCAATATGGCTGATTTCGCCGCTGTAATCGCAGCCGTCGCCGTTGAACAGCGTCAGCGCATCGCCCACGGCCAGACGCAGGGCGCGGGCGGCGTGGCGGTGCGCGTCATCATCAAGCGCAACCTCCTGTCCCGCATCAAGGTATTGAGCCGTATAGATCCGAATTTCCCGCATATGGCGTCCGTTGAGGATGAAAAATATCCGTGATTTAATGACTTATCCATTTTACCCCTCACTGACAATTTTTGACACCTCATGATAATCAGCAGCTGGAACGTGAATTCACTGAACGTGCGCTTGCCGCACGTCCTGCAATACCTCAAAGAAGCCGCGCCGGACGTGCTCGGCCTGCAAGAACTCAAACAAACCACAGACGCCGTCAACGCCGCCGCCCTCACCCAGGCGGGCTACCACAGCGCCATCTTCGGCCAAAAAACCTACAACGGCGTCGCCCTGCTCGCGCGCGAACCGCTCACCGACATCGTCTGCGGCATCCCCGGCTTTGCCGACGAACAGGCGCGGGCGATTGCCGCAACTGTCGGCGACGTGCGCATCCTCAACCTCTATGTCCCGAACGGCAAAGCGGTCGGCGACGAAAAATACCACTACAAACTGCGCTGGCTGGACGCCGTGACCGCCTACATTGACAAAATCAGACGCGACTACGGCAAACTCGTCATCATCGGCGACTTCAACATCACCCCCGCCGACCTCGACGTACACGACCCCGCCGCCTGGCGCGACAAAATCCTCTGTTCCGTGCCGGAAAGACAGGCGCTTGCCGCCATCCTCGCCCTCGGCTACCGCGACGCCTACCGCAGCCTGCACCCCGACACCGTGCAATACAGCTGGTGGGACTACCGCATGGGCGGCCTGCGCCGCAACATCGGCATGCGCATCGACCTGACCCTGAGCAACGACGCGCTGAACGTGCAGGCGGCGGGCATCCACACCGCCCCGCGCCACTGGGAACGCCCCTCCGACCACGCCCCGGCGTGGGTGGCCATCGAACCCTGAAACCAAGGAAACAACATGACCATCCTCCAATACATTTTTAGCGTTTACATCAGCGCCCTCGGTACCATCCTCGGCACCCCGCAAGTCGAACCCGACCCGGCACTCATCGCCCAACTCGAACACGAACGCCCCGCTGCCATCGGCAAAAATGGCGCAGATGCCCTTTACGCCATCCCCCAAGCCCCGACAGGCGAACTTACCCTGTATTGCAATCGTGACCGGGCCGACTGCCTCGGCGTTGCGCGGCAAAACCTCGCCGCCTACCGCGCAGCCGCCAAACAGCACAAAAATGCCTGGCAGGCGCAAGAAAAAGCCATCGCCGCCCTGCGGCAATACGAGCATTTCCGCTACACCACAACCTACGAAAGCCCGCTACCGCCCTATGACCGGATTTTCCGGCAGCGCATCCTCGCCGCTTACCGCTTTGCCGATGGCGAAAAAACAGCTGCCATCGAAAGCCTCTGCACCTCGACGGCAGTGGGTTTGCACCTCCTCAACAATGACCAAAACGGCCTGTTCCCCGGCCTGATGGCAACAGGGCTCATTGCAGCAAACACGACCCTGCTGGCGGAAATGCTGGCCGGAAGCCCGGCGGACATCCATCTGCCAACCATCTGCGATGAAATCAAAGTACAACCGGCGGAAAACCTGTCCCTATGTCCGCACCTGGCAGGAGAATGGGAATATACATCCGCGCACTTGGAGAGATTCTTGCAAGAAATCCTTGGCATCTTAAAAAACATGGAAGACGAAGCGCGGCAAAACGGCTTTACAACCCCCGCGCCCCGGAAAGCCTTCATCAATATGGTCAAGCAGGCACAAGCCTACATCTCACATGAATCCACACGCTTTTGCAGCGCCGAAAACAAAGCTGCCGTCGCGCGTGGCGAATTGCCCGATCTCAATCCTGATCCCAATGCCAGAGCGCAATATTGCAGCCCGTACAACTTCCTCTGCGATGCCTGGACGCAGGACTACACTCCCTTCCAAGCACGCCTGCTCAACGTCAACCGCTACCTCACTGCGCTTGACTACCTGCGCCATCCCACCGACACCCCGCCGGCGGGCTATCACATCGAAAACAACACCCTGACCTTCACCCGCTACCCGATACGCAGAAACGAAGAAGGGATGCAAACCGTCACCCTGCCGCTGCCCGGCAGCCGGTATAACAAGCCAAGATCAGAATAACAGACTGAAACAAAAGGGGAAAATATGTACAGCATTCCCCCATTCGTTGCCAACGTGCTACTCAGCGCTCTCGGCACCATCGCAACCACCCCGCAAGTCGAACCCGACCCGGCACTCATCGCCCAACTCGAACAAGCACGCCCCGCCGCTGTCGGCAAAAATGGCGCAGACGCCCTCTTTGCCCTGCCCCAAGCGCCCGCCGTACCGACATTTCAATGTCAGACAGACAGCACCGACTGCCTCGCCAAAGCACGACAAAACCTCACCGCTTACCGCGCAGCCGCCCAACAGCACCAACAAGCCTGGCAGAAACAGGAAAAAGCTATCGCCGCCCTGCGGCAATATGGGCACTCCCGCTACCTTGCCAATTTGGACGCACCGCCTTACGAGCGCACGATTAGCGAACGCTTCCGTGCTACTTACCGCTTTGTGGATGGAGAAAAAGAAGCGGCGATGCAAAGCGTCTGCACCGATGCCGCACTTGGGTTGCACTTTATCAACACCGCACACAGCCAAATACTGGATGGCATCATCGGGGCATCCATGATCGGTCGAGATGTGCCCCTGCTTGCTGAAATGCTGGCGGAAAGCCCGACAGGCACCCGTCTGCCCGCTGCCTGCGACGAAGTCAAAGTGCAGCCTGCGGAAAACCTGTCCCTGTGTCCGCGTATGTACGGCGAATGGCGCGGCATGTCTGAACGGTTACAGAATGCCCTGCAAGAAGAGGAATTGAAGAAAAACGACGAAAAACTCTACAAAGAATCCGGCATAAATCCCAAAACCCACATCATCGCTGCTGGCTTTCGGCAACAAACCCTTGCCTACGCCTTGCATAAAGTCGCGCGTGCCTGTACGGCGGAGGCTAAAGCTGCCGTCGCACGCGGTGAATTGCCCGACCTTAGCGTGAGCATTGAGGCCAAAGCGCAATATTGCAGCCCGTACAACGGCATTTGCATCGCCATAGAAGGGCTAGACTACACCCACTACCAAGCGAGTCTTCTCAACGTCAACCGCTACCTCACCGCGCTGGACTACCTGCGTCACCCCACGGATATCCCACCGGCGGGCTATCACATCGAAAACAACAACTTGATCTTCATCCGCTACCCTGATCGCGAAGATGAGGAGGGGATGCAGACCGTCGCCCCGCCGCTGCCCGGCAGCCGGCAAAAACAGCACGACACAAGCACAATAACGCATGACATCACGTACTTCCCGCAAAAACACAGGGGGCGTTTTGCCGGGAAGCACGCGCAGAAAGGCTTTAATGTCGTGTGAATGACCGGATTTGCAGGTATTTCAAAATCCTTGCTGCCGTAACAAAGCACCGTGGCAAAAACATGAAAAAAGGCTTGTCCCAAACTTAAAAAATACTATAATGCGCGCCTTCACACAGCGGGTGCTTAGCTCAATTGGTAGAGCATCGCCCTTACAAGGCGAGGGTTATAGGTTCGAGTCCTATAGCACCCACCAAAATGCGGAGTGGTAGTTCAGCTGGTTAGAATACCTGCCTGTCACGCAGGGGGTCGCGGGTTCAAGTCCCGTCCATTCCGCCATTCTTGATTCTTCTTCCCTCATTTGTCCATAGTCACGCGGAGTGGTAGTTCAGTCGGTTAGAATACCTGCCTGTCACGCAGGGGGTCGCGGGTTCGAGTCCCGTCCATTCCGCCATATTTCATCAAGTCGCCATAAGCTACCGTAATGGTAGTTTTTTTATGCCCGGATTTCATGCATAGCTAAAATGTTTATAGTCGTTTCAAATATGAATAATGCGGTGTTGGCCCGCCTCGCCGTATCACTTCCATTTGAAACGACCATACATCCATCGACCGCCATTAGTCCTCTGGCGAAAATATTTCGGGAATTTACCGTTCTCAAATGAAACACGAAAAGCTGATTCAAAGCAGCGGCAGTGCATACAAACGGCTCACAGACGTACCCCCCGCTCTCTTCCGCCGGAAAAGAAATCCGGACACCACACCCGCCAAGCAAGCAGTATAAAGAGGCGAACGGAACGTTAGGCAAACGCAGAACCGTCATTGAGCACATCAACAGGAAACGGAAGATATGCAAAATACGGTTACTGCCTTACCGCAACAGACGTAAGCGGTTCGGGTTAAGGGCAAATCTGCTTGCAGAGCGGTTCATGCTATGAGATGAGTATTTTCGCGAGAGGTCTATCATTGTTGGTCCACGCTGACCGGGCGACACAGTTGTTCATTCGCATAAAGCAGGCAATAAAAAAACGGGGCCGGGCCCCGTTTTTTGTTCCGCCGTTATTTGCGGATGGTCCATTCGTCCTTGCCTTTGACTTTTTTCTTGCTCAGGCTGACTTTGCCGTCTTTGGATTTGTAGCCACCCTTGCTGCTGTTCAGGATGACGCCGTCCGGCAGGTCGGCGGCAAAGACTTCCGCTTTTTTCTTGTCCGGGGACAGGATGACGTACACGGCGAGGGTGTCGTTGGCCGGGTCGATCAACTGAATGTCGGCGATGTCGAAGATTTGCACACATTCATTGCGCATGGTGGACCAGGTTTGTCCGGCGGATGGCAGGCAGCCGTGCGCATCTTTTTCGCCGCCGATGGGCTGTTCGGCAGGTTGTTGTGCGGCAGCCGCATCAACTTCCGGCGGGGCGGGGGCGGGATCGGCCGGCGGGGTTTTATCGCCACCGCCGCAGGCGGCGAGGAGGCAGGCGGCAGCCAGCAGGGACAAGGTGTGTTTTTTCATTGGTTTCTCCGTGGATGGGAAAGTTTCGGTCGCTTTCGGCGACGGTTGATGCGGCAGATTCCGCATCGGCGAGCGATTGTCGGCGAGTTGTCGTTTTTTGGCAAGGTTTTTGTTGTATGGATGACACTTTACCGGCATTAAAAAACCGCCTGACGGCGGTTTTTTCAGGCGGCGTTACAGCACTGCTTTTACGGCTTCGGCGAGGCGGGCGACTTCCGCTTCGTTTTTCATGCCGGCGATGTTGATACGGCCTTCGCCGACCATGTACACGGCGTAATCGTTGCGCAGACGTTCGACGCGTTCTTTGCCGAGCGGCAGCAGGGTGAACATGCCCCGGTGCGAATCGGTGATGAAGCGCCAGTCGCCGCCGCAGGCCTTGGTGAGCGCGTCGGCGAGTTGCTGGCGGCGCAGGCGGATGTAGGCGCTGATTTCGTTCAGTTCTTTTTCCCAGTCGGCGCGCAGGGTGCTGTCGCCAAGGATTTCGGCGACAGCGGCGGCGCCATGATCGGGCGGCATGGAGACCATCGCGCGGCTGGCGGTGGCGAGGTAGCTGCGCAGGGCGTCGGCGATGCGCGCGTCTTTGGCAACGGTGAGGACGACGCCGACGCGTTCGCGGTAGAGGCCGAAGTTTTTCGAGCAGGAGGCGGCGATGAAGAGGGTTTCGAGGGTGGAGGCGAGTTTGCGCACGCCGTAGGCATCCGGCTCGATGCCTTCGCCGAAACCGAGGTAGGCGAGGTCGATGACGGGCAGGAAGCCGCGTCTGGCGGCAATTTCCGCGACTTTGTCCCAGTCCGCCGGGGTCAGGTCGGCACCGCTGGGGTTGTGGCAGCAGCCGTGCAGCAGCACGATGTCGTCGGGCCCCATGTTTTCCAGGGCGGCGAGGAAGGCGTCACGGTTGACGATGCTTTTTTCGCGGTCGTAGTAGGGGTAGGTTTTGGCTTCGAAGCCGCAGGCGCCGAAGATGGCGTGGTGATTGCCCCAAGTCGGGTCGGGTGTCCAGAATTGTTTGCCGGCGGCGATTTTTCGCAGGACTTCGGCGACGATACGCAGCGCGCCGGTGCCGGCGACGGCCTGGTTTGCGCGGACACGGCCGGTGTCGTAGCCGCTGCCGAGGATGAGTTCGGCCATGCGGGTGTTGTAGTCGTCGTTGCCGTTGACGCCGACGTATTTTTTGGTGGTCTGGCGCTGCCAGATGCGCTGTTCTGCCGCTTTGACGGCACGCATGACCGGAGTCTCGCCGGTGGTGTCCTGAAAGATGCCGACGCCGACGTCGATTTTTTCGGGGCGCGGGTCGTCGCGGCACAGTTTGGAGAGTTTCAGGATGGGATCATCCGGCAGTTTTTCGATGTGCTCAAACATGGCGTTTCCTTTTTTTGGCTGAGGGATAGGGGTTGGTTGGCAACAGGTAGAGGCGGGTGCGCGAGAGGCGGTCGTAGAGAGTGCAGCCGTCCACGTCCAAGTAGCGCCACCATAGGCCGATTCCCGCAGGGGCGCAAGTAATGAGGGCGCAGCACCAGCGTTTGAGGGCAAGTGCAGTGGTGAGTGGGCGGCCGTTTTCGTCGGCAACCGCCAGCCGCCAGGCACGCATGCCGAGGGTTTGTCCCTGTTGCGTCCAGAAGTAGATGTAGAAGGCGAGCCAGGCGGCGAGCAGCGCCGCTTGCAGCAGGTAGTGCAGCGCCCCGCCGGTGATGGCTTCGCCTTTGTTGAGGATGATGAAGAGGAAGCCGACGCCGATCCAGCAGGCAGCGAGCAGCATGGTGTCGTAGGCGATGGCGGCAAGGTGGCGCATGAGCGGGGCGGGGCGGGCGTCGTCGATAATCAGCGGCATGGCGGGCGGTTACGGGCGTATTTTCCGCATACTAGCACGGCTGCCGCTTCCTGAAAATTCTGGAACGGTGCCGGTATTTGCCGCTAAAATGCCGCCGTTTTTTCACTATTTCGTAGGGAACTGTTCATGAATGTTTTTTCGCGGTATCGCGTCGCTTCCATTATCGGCCTCTTGGCTCTGCATGGCCCGGCGTTTGCCCAGGAGCCGATTGAGGAAGCGGTGTTTGATGATGCGCCGCCGTCCATTGCCGACAATCTGCCGCCTGATCCGTCGGTTGCGACCAGCGAGTTGTCGGCAATGGCGACGGAAGACGCGCAGCCGCAGGAAGCAATGACCCAGCCGCATCAGGCGATTATCGGCGAGGAAATGCGCCCGTTTAACAGCCGCCGCATCGAGCTGATTGAGGCGCTGGCGCTGAACCCGACGGAAGTGCTTTACAACGGACGGACTTACCCGCTGAAAAACCCGCAGCGTCTGCGGCTTTTTTATGAAAACGAGCAGTACCCGACGGTGTGGACGCAGGAAAACAGCCTGCTGGAACGGGTAGATGCGTTGAAGCGGCTGATCGCGGATGCGCCGCAGGATGCCCTGCCGCCCGCCCGCTACCACAGTGCGCTGATTGACGGCCTGCAAGCGGGCGCACAATACGACGACATCGTCCCGCTGGAACTGCTTTTGACCGATGCCTACCTCACTCTCGCCGGCGACCTCGCCAACGGCCTGGTCAGCCCGCGCAAGACCCATCCCGAATGGAACGCCGAAGGCGTCAGCGACGAAGCGCTGGGCGACATGCTGGCACAAGGCGTCGTCTCCGGCGACATCGAAACCGCCGTACGCACCATCAACGACGGCAACCCGCGCTATCAGGCGCTGAAGCAGCGCTACAACGCCGTTGTCGGCGACGCCATCCTCACCCCGGCAAGCAGCGGCGAGCCGCTGCCGAAAGTCACCCTGCGCCCCGGTATGAACCACGAAGCCGTCGCCATCCTGCGCGACAAACTCAACGTCCCGGCCGAAGGTGGCGATCCCTTCTATTACGACGACCTGCTTGCCGACGCCGTCCTCACCTACCAGCAGAACAACGGCCTCAAAGCCGACGGCATCGTCAGCGGCAAAACCCGCAACATGCTCAACGGCGGCAACAAAAGCGGCGGCGCGCGCAACGTTGGAGCCGACAGCCTGATGATCAACATGGAGCGCCAGCGCTGGCTGCCGCAAGACATGGGCGAGACCTACGTACTGGTCAACATCCCGTCCTACTACGTCAAAATGTACCACGACAACCGGCCCATCTACGAAACCAAAGCCATCATGGGGCGGCGCGACCGGCAAACCCCTGCCTTCGTCAACCACCTGCGCCACGTCGTGATGAGCCCGACCTGGACCGTGCCGCCGACCATCCTGAAAAAAGACAAAATCAACAAACTGCGCAGCAACCCCGGCGCTTTCGACGGCAACTTCGACGCCGTCGTCGGCGGGCGCGTCCTGCGCCCCAGCGAAGTCAACTGGAACTCGCCCTCGGCGCTGCACTACACCCTGCGCCAAAAACCCGGCGCGCGCAACGCCCTCGGCAGAGTCAAATTCCTCTTCCCGAACAAACATGCCATCTACCTGCACGACACTCCGAGCAAAGGTCTCTTCAACCGTAGTGACCGTGCCCTCAGCTCCGGCTGCGTCCGCCTGCAAAAACCCGAAGAATTTGCCAACGTTCTGCTCAACAACAACGGCTGGTCATCCGAACGCATCAAAAAGGCAATGAACCAAAGCAAAGAACAATGGGTCAACACCCCGGAGACCCCCATCTACCTCGTGTACTGGACCACCTGGACCGAGCCGGACGGCCGCCTGCAAACCGCCGGCGATGTGTACGGCAAAGACAACATCCTCTTGCAACAATACAAAAAAGCGCTGAACTAAGGAGCAACCATGACCACAGCACACACCCCGCAAAACAGTTACAGCAAAGAAGAACTCATCGCCTGCGGCCGTGGCGAAATCTTCGGCGCGGGCAACGCCCAACTGCCGCTGCCGAACATGCTCATGATGGACCGCATCACCACCATCAACACGGACGGCGGCAAATACGGCAAAGGCGAAATCATCGCCGAATTCGACATCCACCCCGACCTGTGGTTCTTCGCCTGCCACTTCCAGGGCGACCCCGTCATGCCCGGCTGTCTCGGCCTTGATGCCATGTGGCAACTCGTCGGCTTCTACCTCGCGTGGAGCGGCGGCGTCGGACGCGGCCGGGCACTAGGCTGCGGCGAAGTCAAATTCAGCGGCCAAGTCCTGCCCACCCATAAAAAAATCACCTACCACATCCACATCAAACGCCTCATCATGCGCCAACTCATCCTCGGCATCGCCGACGCCACCGCCGGCGTGGACGGGCGCGAAATCTACAATGGCACCGACCTCAAAGTCGGCCTCTTCACCAGCACCGACAGCTTCTAACCCCATACAGAGAGCAACAACATGAAACGCGTCGTCGTCACCGGCATGGGCATCGTCTCCAGCATCGGCAACAACTGCAAAGAAGTCCTGACATCCCTGCAACACCTCAAATCCGGCATCACCCACAGTACGGCCTACGCCGAAAAGGGCCTCAGATCCCAAGTCGAAGGCAGCATCAAAATAGACCCCAAAGAACATATCGACCGCAAAATCCTGCGTTTCATGGGCGACGCTGCCGCCTACTGCTACATCGCCATGAAAGAAGCCATCGGACACGCCCGCCTCCTGCCCGAACACATCTCCAACATCCGCACCGGCCTCGTCGTCGGCACCGGCGGCGCGACCCCCTCGGCGCAAGTTGAAGCGGCGGACACCCTGCGCGCCAGCGGCGTCAAGCGCATCGGCCCCTACGCCGTCACCAAAACCATGGCCTCCACCACCTCCGCCTGCCTCGCCACCCCCTTCGCCATCAAAGGCGTCAATTACTCCATCAGCTCCGCCTGCTCCACCAGCGCGCACTGCATCGGCCACGCCGCCGAGCTCATCCAGATGGGCAAACAGGACATCGTCTTCGCGGGCGGTGGCGAAGAAGTCCACTGGGCGCTGACCTGCATGTTCGACGCCATGGGCGCACTCTCCACCAACTACAACGCCACCCCCGCCGTCGCCTCGCGCGCCTACGACGCCAACCGCGACGGCTTCGTCATCTCCGGCGGCGGCAGCATCCTCGTCCTCGAAGAATACGAACACGCCAAAGCGCGCGGTGCCGGCATCATTGCCGAACTCACCGGCTACGGTGCCACCTCGGACGGCTACGACATGGTGCAGCCCTCCGGCGAAGGCGCGGCGCGCTGCATGCAAATGGCGATGGCGACCCACCCTGGCGACATCGACTACATCAACGCCCACGGCACCTCTACCCCCGTCGGCGACACCCGTGAACTCGAAGCCATCAAAACCGCCTTCGCCGGCAAAACCGTACCACCCATCAGCTCCACCAAATCCCTGACCGGCCACGCCCTCGGTGCCGCAGGCTCAAACGAAGCCATCTACTCCCTGCTCATGCTGCAACACGGCTTCCTCACCGCCTCGGCACACATTGACACCCTTGACGAAAACGCCGCAGACCTGCCTATCCTGCGCGAAAACCGCCAGCAAACCCTGAACGCCGTCATGAGCAACAGCTTCGGCTTTGGCGGCACCAATGCCACCCTCATCTTCAGCCGTGTCAATGCCTAAGCCCCGCGCCATCCTCCTGCTCGCCGCCCTCACCCTCGGCGGGCAGACAAACGCCCAATACATCACCGGCGAAGAACAACCCCTGCGCCCCCAACCCGCCCCTGCCGGACACACTACCCAACAGGCCGCTGCCACTCCGGCAGAAAACGCCGCCCCGGCGGACAAACCCCAAAAACCGCAGAAAAACAAACAGAACGCCGCCGCAGAACAAACCCTGCCGAACGCCGACAACCTCGAAGCCTATACTGCTGCGCAAATCGTCGAACAGGCACAAGCCGAGGCCGCCGCCAAACAGGAAGCCGCCAAAGCCGCCGCTGAACAGGCAGCGCAAGCCGAAGCTGCCGCCAAAACTGCCGCAGAACAAGCAGCGAAAGCCGCTGCCGCCGCCGAAACCGCCGCCCACGAAGCACAAAACGCCGCACCGGGCAGCGACAGCCAGACCGCCGCTCTCCCCGCACAAAACACAGACAGCGGCGCCCTCCCCGAAGGCGAACCTCCGCCGGACGACGCCGAAAACATCGCCCTCCTGCCCGTCGAACGCCTCACCCCGCCGCCACCACCGACCGAAACCATCATCGTCGAACAAGCCATCTACCGCTGCCCGCACGGCAAAGACTATATCTACGTTGATGCCGACGCCAAAAAAGGGCGCAGCAAATGCACCCTCTACCGCGCCGCCAAAACCGCAGAAGTCCCCGTCGGCAGCCAACCCGAAAAACCCCTGCCCGGCGGCAGCGCCGGTTGCAGCGGTACCCTCAACTACAAAGGCAACACCTACCTCTTCCGCGAAGGCATGCCCTGCCCTATTCCGGACAACATCTTCCGCCGCCTGACCCCGGCCGCCAGCAGCCGCTAACACTATGACCAGCCAACAACCCCCCTACCAACGCCCCAAACTCGTCCCGCCCGACGGGCACAACAAAGTCCTGCTCCATTCCTGCTGCGCCCCCTGCTCCGGCGAAGTCATGGAAGCCCTGCTCGCCTCGGACATCGACTACACCATCTTCTTCTACAACCCCAACATCCACCCGCGCCGCGAATACGAACTGCGTAAAGACGAAAACATCGCCTTCGCCGAGAAAAACGGCATCCCCTTCATCGACTGCGACTACGACACCGACAACTGGTTTGCCCGCGCCAAAGGCATGGAATGGGAACCCGAACGCGGCAAACGCTGCACCATGTGCTTCGACATGCGCTTCGAGCGCACCGCCCTTTATGCCCACGAACACGGCTTCCCCGTCATCACCAGCTCGCTCGGCATCAGCCGCTGGAAAAACATGGCGCAAATCAACCAAAGCGGCCTGCGCGCCGCCGAACCCTACCCCGACGTCCAATACTGGACCTTCAACTGGCGCAAAGGCGGCGGCTCACAGCGGATGATTGAAATCAGCAAACGCGAGCGCTTCTACATGCAGGAATACTGCGGCTGCATCTATTCCCTGCGCGACACCAACGCTTGGCGCCTGAAAAACGGACGCGGCAAAATCAAACTCGGCGTGATGTATTACGGCGATGACGATCCGCCAGCAGAAAAATAAACAGCAAAAAGCGGGCGACAAGCCCGCTTTTTTCTATCTAGCATTGTCCGCTTCTTTGCATATGACAAAACCGCTATTTGTCAGAATGCAAAAAAATAGGAGTGGCAAAAAAGAAGTAGGGCGGGATTGAGCCAGCCATACATTTCAATTCTGACGAATCGAAACCCAAACCACAAAATACGTCGTATATTTCTAAAACCGAGATGGAATAATAATACTTGCTTGATAATAGGAGATACCAAAAGAGCATCAGATATGGCGTAAAGCAAAATTTATAATTCCACCAATCAACACGATAGCAACAGAGGCTATCAAAATAAGGATATTCTTAATGATCGGCATAGCTCTCATTTTGAATCTGCGTAGCGCTTCATAATATTCCTCCACATCATCTCGGTTCCTGGGTGGAGGGCGATAAGCTGTATATGATCTACTATCACTATCTTCATCCTTCACCTCAGCGAAAAAATCTTCTTTGCGACGTAATTGTGCATCATATGCAGCTCTGGCCTGCGGATTGGACAAAATCCTGTAAGAAGCATTGATAATTTGCATAATCCTGGTCTTTTCTGCCTTATCACTTTCCTTCGCCCAGTCAGGATGATGGCGAAAGACCAGTCTGCTATAAGCACGCTTTATTTCCTCAGGTGTTGCATCTCTTGGAACCCTGAGATTATCATAATGCGTCCATATGGTCATAAAATTCAACTACTTGGCAAAACTACTCAATACACCCATGATCGCAGGAAGGATTATAAATGTTGTCACCATATATATCCAAAATATATTCAAGCTAAATTTATTAAGCATTTGTCTCCTAAAAATATAAAAAGGAAAGAAGAAAAGAAATGGGAATAGGAAATAGATAGGAAAAAACAAAACCCAAATCCAATAAGATAGTGGAACTATTGCACCAGAATCTCTTAAAGCATTTCTATCTAATATAAACAGATGCGTTGGTAGTACTACAAGAGTTATCATCATGTATAGAATATACAATAGATTTCCTAATACACTCATCCCACCAATTAACCCTGTTATTATAGAAATTATTATTACCAATATTGCAACTATTATGTTCAAAATGAATAAATATGCTATAAATAATGAAATAATTAGTACTGTAAATAAAATTATTAATAAAGTAGAATTGCTTAAATTGACAAAAATTGATATTGCTGCATATAATAGCATTATAAGAGGGTAAAAAGTTAATAACCATATATATCGATTATTTACATTCAAGGATTCTTCTTCCCAATCCGGTAAATCATATTTTTTCATAGCATCCTCAACTTGTTAAAAATTAACTAAAAATAGACACTGTAAAACCACAAAATGGCTTAAACGCATGTTAATTGTTACAAGTTATTCAGACTACCCACTGCCTATATCTCTTAGGCTTCTTTTTGTAGGTTAAAAGTGCTAAATTGTGGGCAATAATTCACAAACTTACGGAGAAACAGTATGTTGCATGATAAAATCCGCACGTTGCGCGAACTGCGACATTGGTCACAGGAAGAAATGGCGGAGCGTATCCATATGTCAAAAAATGGTTATGCCAAAATCGAGCGGGGCGAAAGCAAGCTGAATCTGGATCGTTTGACGCAAATCGCCCAGGCATTTGATATGGATCTTGTCGAACTCATTAATATCAGCGAAAAAGGATTAATCTGTTTATTCTCTGAAAATAATAGTGGCACACACTATGGAAATTACTATCAGGGCGCAGAAACTATCGCAGCCGAGAATGAAAAGCTGCAACTTATCATTGCCCATAAAGACGAATTGCTGAAGCAGAAAGAAAACGAACTTATTGCCCTGCGTACTCTGGTCGCCGTTCTGCAAAAAGAAAAATGAGCCGAAATCCAAAAACCACTTGCCGTAGGGCGAGCTTCAGCTCGCAGAAATCATGCGGCTGACGGGGGTTAAAGTCCACCCCTGCGAACGTCGTTTTATTTTTTTTGCGATTGGTCTTGGTACACGGCAAAAATTCGCCAAGCGGTATGGTTATAGTCGTTTCAAACAGAAATGATACGGTTGGCAAGTTTCGCCGTACTATCTGTACTGCCTTCGGCTCGCCACCTTGTCTCATTCCTGTTTGAAACGACTATATTGGGTTTTGTCGCTGCGCGTTTTTTTGCTGCCCCCATCCCAACCCTTCCGCCGGGTACCCACAAAAACGCTCGCATTTTTGTGGGGCGCGGCCACGGGGGAAGGGCTTTTTTGTGCGCGTTTCTGATTTGGTACGCATCAAGCGGCGCAGTTACCGGGCTCGTCAAGCGGCGTGAACATTGGACTCACATAGGATGGGCTTCAGCCCATCAAGCAGGCACAGCCTGCTTTTTGCATTTTTAGAAAGAACGATGCCAAGCGGCACGCTTGCCGGATTTTGTCTTACCGCCGTGACCAGCGCCGCGCCGCTTCTGCGAGGAGGAGCGGCGGCGGCATGGCGGTGGTGTAGTCGGTGCAGTCTTCGCCGAGGTGATGCAGGGCGGCGAGGAGGTTGGCGGTCGGGGTGGCGTCGTTGAGGGCGGGGGCGTGGTTCTGCTTGCTCAGTTTGCTGCCGTCCGGGTTGAGCAGCAGCGGCAGGTGCAGGTAGCGCGGTTGCGGCAGGTCGAGCAGGCTTTGCAGGGTGAGGTGGATGGCCGTTGCCGCCACCAGGTCTTGTCCGCGCACGATGTCCGTCACCCCTTGCAGGGCGTCGTCAACCACTACCGCCAGCGCGTAGGCGATATCGCCGTCGCGGCGGCGCAGGACGGGATCGCCGATGTCGTCCGCCAGCGAGAAGCGGCAATCCCCCAGCAGGCGGTCGTGGAAGGTCACGGTCGTATCCGGCAGGCGCAGGCGGATGGCGGCGTCCGTCGGGGTGAGGCTGGTGAGGGGTTTTTCGCGACAGGTGCCGGGGTAGATTGAGCCTAATGCCCCCATGCGGGCGCCGTCGTGCCAGTGTTTGCGGCTACACTCGCAGGGGTAGAGCTGCGGGCGCAAGCGGTCGAGCGCGGCGAGGTAGTCGGCGATATGCGCCGATTGCACCCGTACCGTGCCGTCGTGGTGCAGGCCGTGGCTGCGCAGGGTGTGCATCTGCGCGGCGATGTATGCGGGGCGGCTGCGGCGGCTGTCCACGTCTTCGATGCGCAACAGCCAGCGCCCGCCGTGGGCGCGGGCATCGAGGTAGCTGCCGAGGGCGGCAACGAGCGAGCCGAGGTGCAGCGGCCCGCTGGGGGTGGGCGCGAAGCGGCCGGTGTAGGCGGGGGTGTTCATCGTGCGGTTGTTGCTCTGTGGGGTGGAATGCGCCGATAGAATAGGCTTTTGTTTTGTGTGTGTTGTGTCATGTCTTATTTGTTGTATGTCCGCTTGGGTTGTCATCTCTGTGAGGATGCGGCGGCGCTGCTGGCGGCGGTGAATGTGCCCGCCCGCCGCGTCAATATTGATCGCGATCCCGTCCTGCGCGCGCAGTACGATACGCTGGTGCCCGTTCTTTATGACGCCGCGCGCGACCGCGAGCTGGTGTTTCCTTTTGATGCGGGGGATGTTGTCCATTTCTGCGCCGCCGCGCCGCCGGGTTGAGGCGGCATTTCTGCCGCTTTTTCCACCAGGAAATCGATCATGCAGCGCACTTTCGCGCTGAGATGGCGGCGTTCGGGGTAGGCGGCGTGCAGGGTGATGCTGCGGAAGCGGTATGCGGGCAGGAGGCGCACCAGCCGTCCGGCGGCGAGGTCTTCTTTAATCAGCCACAGCGGCAGATAACCGATGCCACCGCCTGCCAGCAGCAGTTGGTGCAGCATCAGGGTGCTGTTGCTTTGCAACGGACTGGCGAGTTGCAGGGTGTCGCTGCCGTCATCCGTGCTGTACGGCATGGCGCTGATGTCGGTGTACGACGGCAACACCGCCTGGTGTGCCGCCGCTTCAAGCGGTGTCTGCGGTACGCCGTGGCGACGCAGGTAGGCGGGACTCGCCACCAGCACGAATTGCACGGTAAAGAGCGGGCGCACGACCAGCGTCGGCGCGGGCGTTTTGCTGACGCGCAGGGCGAGGTCGATGCCTTCGCCGATAAGGTCGCGCATGCCGTTGTCGAGGATGATGTCGAGGCTGACCGCCGGGTAGCGCGCGCGGTAGTCGTTCATCCAGCGGGCAAAGACGGGGTTCGCGCACCAGATGGGCGCGGTCAGGCGCAGATGCCCCTGCGGGCTGTCGCTACCGGCCTCGCTCGCGGCAACGTCAAGCAGTGTCAGCGCCTCGCTGGCGCGGTGGTAATAGACCTCACCCTCGGCGGTGAGGCGCAGGCTGCGACTGTTGCGCTGCATCAGGCGTGTGCCGAGATGCTGTTCCAGATGGCGCAGGTGTTTGCTTGCCATCGCGGTGGAGATGCCGAGGCTGTCGGCGGCGCGGGTGAAACTGCCACTGGCGACAATTTGGCAAAAGACGTGCAGACTGGTCAGGGTGTCCATGATTTCCTGTCGGGAAAAGTTGCTTCAATGGCGCGAGTATAGGCGAGGCGGGGGCGAAACCCTATACTGGCCGCTCTTTCATCAACCAGGGACTATCTCCATGCGATTCCTCGCTCCTTATCAGAACCTTATCCTTTCCTTCGTGCGTATCGTCAGCGCCTACCTCTTCATCCTGCACGGCACGTCCAAAGCTTTCGCCTTCCCGGCGGCGAAAATGGCAGAAGGATTCAACTGGGCCAGCCTGTCCGGCGCGGCCGCCGGGCTGGAAATCATCGGCGGCACGCTGCTCCTGCTCGGCCTCTTCACCCGCCCCGTCGCCTTCCTCCTCTCCGGACAAATGGCGGTTGCCTATTTCATGTTCCATGCCAAGGCGAATGCCCTCTACCCGCTGATGAACGGCGGCGAATCGGCCGTCCTCTTCTGCTTCATCTTCCTCTACTTCGCCGCAGCGGGCGGTGGCAGCCTGGCGCTCGATAGCCTAAAATCCCGCCGCTAACATCAACCACAGGAGACCCTCCATGTTCTTCAACAAAAAAGCCGACTACAAAACCCTGCAACAAGCCGCCGAAACCCGCCGCTCGGTGTACGCGCTGAACCGCAGCCTGCCGCTGCCCGCCGCCGAAGTTTCCGCCATCATCGAACATGCCGTGCGCCACACGCCGTCAGCATTCAACAGCCAGTCCACCCGCCTGCTCGTCCTCTTCGGCGCGGAGCACGAAAAACTGTGGGGCATCGCCGAGAACGCCCTGCGCGCCGTCGTCCCGGCAGAAAACTTCGCACCGACCGCCGAAAAACTCGCAGGCTTCCGCGCCGCTGCCGGCACCATCCTCTTCTACGAAGATCAAAGCGTCATCGAAGGTCTGCAAGCACAATTCCCCGCTTATGCCGACAACTTCCCCGTCTGGGCGGATCACGCCGACGCCATGCATCAGTACGCCATCTGGACAACGCTCGCCGCAGCGGGCATCGGCGCCAACCTGCAACACTACAACCCGCTGATTGACGCGGAAGTGGCAAAAACCTGGGATATCCCCGCCCACTGGCACCTGCGCGCCGAACTTGTCTTCGGCGGCATCGCCGCCCCGGCAGGCGAGAAAAAATACGAAGACATCGCGCCGCGCCTGCGCGTGCATGGGCTGTAAAACACTTCACCCCGCAATAGAAAAGACGGCTCCGCGCCGTCTTTTCTATGCAGATACCGAACGGCGTGCCTTCGGAAACACCGTGCGCAAAACAATACTTGCCCAATAGCAAAAAACCCTATACAATGCGCCGCCTTGACGACGCTTAAGAGGCCGGAGTAGCTCAGTTGGTAGAGCGCCTCACTTGTAATGAGGATGTCGCGGGTTCAACTCCTGTCTCCGGCTCCATAACGAGTGATACAAACCAAGCCCAGATGGCGGAACTGGTAGACGCGCTAGGTTCAGGTCCTAGTGGGAGCAATCCCTTGGAGGTTCGAGTCCTCTTCTGGGCACCA
>NZ_CALIZP010000014.1 GCF_938028825.1 uncultured Cardiobacterium sp.
GGGCAGGAAGGCGGTTTCCCAGGTGGACTGGTGGTTCACCATGAGGACGCAGGCCTCTTCCGGTATTTTGTCGAGGCCGTGGATTTGCCATTTGATGCCGACGATGCAGCGCGCCAGCCAGATGGTGGTGTAGCCCCAGCCGAAGGCGAGGCGCAGGCGTAGCGGGAAGGGCAGGACAATGAGGCAGACGATGAAGATCGACCAGAGGATGGTGGCGGGGACAAACAGGATTTTGAAGAGCCAAGTGCGCAGGCGAAGCATCAGGCGGCCTCCTTGAGCCAGTGGTTGACGGCGGTTTCGACATCAGGATAGCTGAGGACGCCGCCCAGGGCGGCGCGGTGCTTGTGCGCGGTGTTTCTGCCATGGCCGGTGCGGACGAGCACGGGTACGGCACCCGCCGCCTGTGCTGCCTGCACGTCAACGAGGTTATCGCCGACGAAGGGTACGCCGCTGAGGTCGGCGAGACCGAAATGGCGCGCCTGGTCGAGCAGCATCCCCGGATTGGGTTTGCGCAGGGGATGGCTGTTGTCGGCACTCGCGCAGTACACGATGCGGCCAATATTGCCGCCGAATTCGCGCGCGACCAGCCGCAGTTTGTCGTGGATGCGGGCGAGGGCCACTTCATTGAGCGCGCCGCAGGCGATGCCGCCCTGGTTGGTGCAGATGCCGACGCGGATGCCCGCACGGGTGAGGCGGGCGATGCCGCGCAGGGCGTTGGAGAGGAGGCGCAGTTCTTCGGGGCGGGTGATGCGTCCGGCTTCGTTCAGAACGCCGTCGCGGTCGAAGAGGACGAGTTTTTTATTCATATTTATCATGATGTTGCCGTGCATGAACGGGGTTTGCGGCGGGAAGTGTAGCACAGCGCGCCGGGCGGTTTTTTTCTGCCGTGCGGGCAGGAAGATGGCCGGAAAACGCCGCCGCAACAAACCATAACCTTACCGGAATGGCGGCGATAAAATACCGCTCCCTCCAATCAACCGGACACCCGCCATGCTTGACACACTCTTCCGGCTCAAGGCGCACGGTACCACCGCGCGCACCGAAACCATCGCCGGCATTACCACCTTTCTGACGATGGCCTACATCATCTTCGTCAACCCGAACGTCCTCGCCAAAGCGGGCATGGATCACGGTGCCGTCTTCGTCGCCACCTGCATCGCCGCCGCCATCGGCTCCTTCATCATGGGCTTCTACGCCAACCTGCCGGTCGCCCTCGCGCCGGGCATGGGGCTCAACGCCTTCTTCACCTACACCGTCGTCCTGCAACTCGGCCACAGCTGGCAGACGGCGCTGGCCTGCGTCTTCCTCTCCGGTGTCCTCTTCATCCTCATCAGCCTGTTCCGCATCCGCGAATGGCTCATCAACGCCATCCCCCACCCGCTGAAAAAAGCGATTGCGGCGGGCATCGGCGGCTTCCTCGCCTTCATCGCCCTGCAAAGTGCGGGCATCATCGTCGATGCTGACGGCGTCCTCGTCAAAATGGGCAGCATCATCAGCTTTGCACCGCTGATGACCGCGCTCTGCTTCCTGATGATTATCGCCTTCGTGCATTACCGCGTGCCGGGCAGCGTCATGCTCGCCATCCTCATCGTCTCTGTCCTCGGCGTCCTCTTCCACAACCAGCCGCTGCCCGCAAGCCTTATCGCCACCCCGCCTTCGCTGGCGCCGACTTTCATGCAGATGGACTTCCGTAGCGCGCTGGATCCCGCCATGTACAGCATCATCTTTGCCTTCTTCTTCGTGGATCTCTTCGATACCGCCGGCACCCTCATTGGCGTGACAGAACGCGGCGGCCTTGTCCGTGACGGCAAAATCCCGAACCTGAAAAAAGCGCTGCTGGCCGATAGCAGCGCGACCGTCATCGGCGCTGTCCTCGGCACCTCCAACACCACCAGCTTCATCGAAAGCGCTTCCGGCGTCGCCGTCGGTGGCCGTACCGGCCTGATGGCGGTTGTCGTCGGCATCCTCTTCCTGCTGGCGACCTTCCTCTCGCCGCTCGCGCAAATGGTGCCCAACTACGCCACCGCCGGCGCCATCCTCTACGTCTCCGTACTGATGATGTACACCGTGGGCGAGATTGACTGGCACGACCTCACCGAAGCCGCCCCTGTTGCCATCACCTTCCTCACCATCCCGCTGACCTACTCCATCGCCGACGGCATCACCCTCGGTTTCATCAGCTACACCATCATCAAACTCGTCTGCGGCCGCTACCGCGAGCTGAACATCGGCGTCATCCTCCTCGCCCTCATCCTCCTCGCCCGCCTTATCTGGGTGCATGGCTAGACGGCTTGAACCACCATCCCCACCGCCCGGCGGCAAACGGGCAAGAAAAAACCGGCGCGGACGCCGGTTTTTTTGTCGCAGGAACGGCCGTATCAGGGCGTGATGTCGCCGCGCTTACCGTAGAAGACCTGATTGATGTCGGGAACCTGTCCGGTCGCCCCGTAGCTGAGGCTGCCGACGATTTCTTCCGCATTCGGCCCGGCGATACCCAGGTCATAAGTCCCGCTGATGCTGCCGTCGGTGCTTCTCACACCGCCGCTGTCAACGCCGTGCGTGTTGCCGAAAGCGGTGCTGAACTGCGTGATGTCCGCTTCCTGCAAGGTCAGAGCGGTACGGCCATTGGCCGCCGCGACGGTGCCGGAACCTTTTTTCTGCCCGAAATCGATGCGGTAGGCCAGGGCGGCATCGTTGGCGTCGTGGGCATCAAAGACCGTGCCCGTGTAGGTGGCAGTGCCATTGGCGGGCAGGGTTGCCGTCGGCGAGAGATAGGCTTCATCGCCCGCATCCAGCGGGCTTGTGCTGCCATCTTTGCCGTAGGCGTGGGCACCGCCATAGAAGCCGCGATAGGAGCGCAGCGTGACTTCCGCTTTATGTTCGGGATTGCTGCCGGTGTATTGGCTTTCCGCAGCAAGCGTGTGGAAACCCAGCGGTACGGCGGTCAGGTCAAACGTCTGTTTTTTCTCGCCACGCACTTCTTTCACCAGGGGCTTGTCGCCGACTTTCAGGGTGAAGGTGTCGTAGCCGTTGTAGTCGGCGCCCCAGTCGTAATCGTTGTCGGCGCTATAGTCGGCGGTCAGTTTGGTAACTGCTTGCGGCTGCTGCGGGTTGTCCGGCTGCTGCGGGGTTTGCGGGCCGCCCGGCTGCTGCGGCGTGTTGTTGCCCGGCGGCGGCGTGATTTGCGGGTTGCTGTTGTCGCTGCTGCTGCCGCCACAAGCGGCGAGCAGACAGGCGGTAAGGACGGAAAGAAGGATTTTTTCCTGCATGTTGCATACTCCTGAATGCTGGATGAACGGTGATTTTCGCGCGGGTTATCTCGCCGCTTTGCCGACAGGCGGCGGGAAGGCCGCGCAGGATCACGATTATTGTAGCGTATTCCGAGGGTTATGGTAAACGGCTGTGGCGGCGGGAACGGCGCTACGGTGCCTGGGAATTTATGAAAAAAACAAGATTGTCATCATTTTTTAATTTCTCTAAGATGCCCGTTCTTGACGGGGCTCAAGTCCCGCCGTTTTCCTGACCCAAGAGGAGATTTGTATGCGAATCACGAAAGAGAGTGTCGCCGGGACGGTCGAGTCCAGCGACGTGATGGTTTATGTCGCCCCCAGCGGCGGCGGGGTATCGCTGGATCTGACCAGCAGCGTCGGCAAGCAGTTCGACGCGCAAATCCGCGCCACGGTGAATGATGTGCTGAAACAGCTCGGCGTGGATGCGGTCGCCCTGCGTCTGGATGATCGCGGCGCGCTGGATTGCGTGCTGCGTGCCCGTCTGAAAGCGGCACTGCTGCGCGCTACCGATGAACCTGTCGATTGGGGGAAAGTATTATGAAACTTCGCCGCAGTATGCTGTTCGTCCCCGGCTCGAATGCGGGCATGATCAGCAACACCTTTATTTACAAACCCGATTCCATCATGTTCGACCTGGAAGATTCCGTAGCGCTGGCCGAGAAGGACACCGCGCGGATGCTGGTCGCCCATGCCCTGCAACACCCGCTCTACCGCGAGATGGAAACCGTGGTGCGCGTCAACCCGCTTGCTTCTGAATTCGGTCTGCTGGATTTGAACGCCGTCGTGCGCGCCGGTACCGACATCGTCCGTCTGCCGAAGACCGACAGCGCTCAGGACATCGTCGATATGGACAAGGCCATCACCGAGATTGAAAAGGCTTGCGGCCGCGAAGTCGGCAGCACGCAACTGCTCGCCGCGATTGAATCCGCGCAGGGCATCCTCGCGGTGAACGACATCGCCAAAGCCTCGCCACGCCTGATGGGTATCGCGCTCGGCGCGGAAGACTATGTGCGCAACATGAAAACGGAGCGCTCACCGGAAGGCATCGAACTGCTCTTTGCCCGCAGCAGCATCCTGCATGCCGCCCGTGCCAACGGCCTGATGGCGTTTGACACCGTCTATTCCGACGCGCGCAACGAAGAAGGTTTCCTGCGCGAGGCTTCGCTCATCAAGCAACTTGGTTTTGACGGCAAATCGCTCATCAACCCGAACCAGATCACCCTTATCCACAACCTGTTCGCGCCGACGCAGAAAGAAGTCGATCACGCTACGCGCGTCATTGCCGCTGCCGAAGAAGCCGAACGCAACGGTTCCGGCGTTGTCTCGCTCAACGGCAAAATGGTGGATACACCCATCATCGAACGCGCCAAACTGGTTCTGCAACGCGCAGCCGCATCCGGCATCAGAGAGGAATAAACGAATATGAACAGAGAACAACGCGTCAAAGGCGGCCTTGCTGCGGCAGCCGGCCTCAAACCCTTCGCCGCCAGTGAGAAAAAAGTGACCTTCGGCGAGCGCGCCCCGCGCAAAGTCCTGCAAAGCATCGAAGACGCCGTGCGCGCCTGCGGCCTCAAAGACGGCATGACCGTCTCCTTCCACCACGGCTTCCGGGGCGGCGACTACACCGTCAACATGGTGATGGAAGTCCTCGCCAAAATGGGCTTCAAAAACCTCACCGTCGCTTCCAGCTCGCTCACCGGCGTACACGCGCCCCTGGTTGAGCACATCAAAAACGGCGTGGTCAGCAAACTCTACTCCTCCGGCCTGCGCGGAAAACTTGCCGACGCCATCTCGGCGGGCATCCTCAAAGAACCCGTGCAAATCCACTCGCACGGCGGTCGTGTCCACCTCGTGAAAAGCGGCGAACTGCATATTGACGTCGCCTTCCTCGGCGTCCCCGTCTGCGACCACTTCGGCAACGCCAACGGTCAGCACGGACAAAGCGTCTGCGGCTCGCTCGGCTACGCCATGACCGACGCCGAATACGCCGACAAAGTCGTCCTTTTGACCGAGTCGATTGAAGACTTCCCGACCGCGCCGCACAGCATCGCGCAAGATCAGGTGGACTACATCGTGAAAGTGGATGCCGTCGGCGATCCGGCGAAAATCGGCGCAGACGCCACCCGCATGACCACCAACCCGCGTGAACTGCTTATCGCCCGTCACTGTGCCGACGTCATCGCCAAATCCGGCTACTTCTACGACGGCTTCTCGCTGCAAACCGGTACCGGCGGCGCCTCGCTGGCTGTGTCCCGCTTCCTTGAAGACAAAATGCGCCGCGAAAACATCACCGCTGCCTTCGGCCTCGGCGGCATCACCGCGTCTATGGTCGCCCTGCACGAAAAAGGCCTCATCAAAAAACTGCTCGACGTGCAGAGCTTCGATGCCGACGCTGCCAAATCGCTGGCGCGTAACCCGAACCACATCGAAATCAGCGCCAACCAGTACGCCAATTACAGCTCAAAAGGCGCTTCCGTCGAGCAGCTTGATGTCGTCGTTCTGAGTGCGCTTGAAATCGACACCGGCTTCAACGTCAACGTCCTGACCGGTTCGGACGGCGTCCTGCGCGGCGCATCCGGCGGCCACTGTGATACCGCTGCCAATGCCCGCCTCGCCATCATCGTCGCCCCGCTGGTGCGCGGCCGCATCCCCACCGTAGTAGATGAAGTCATCACCTGCATCACCCCCGGCGAACACATTGACGTGCTCATCACCGACCACGGCGTGGCCGTCAACCCGCGCCGCCCGCAACTGGCCAAACGCCTGCGCGAGGCCGGGGTCGAGCTGACCACCATCGAAGCCCTGCACGAACGTGCTATCGCGCTGACCGGCAAACCGGAAAAAATCCGCTTTACCGACAAACCGGTTGCCGTCGTGCGCTACCGCGACGGCAGCGTCATCGACACCGTCTATCAAGTCGCTGACTGACAAAACCACAGGGTGGGCCAACGAGCCCACCCTTCCTGTATCCCATTGCCACACCCGCATCACCTCAACTCACGAAGAGGAAGAACCTCATGACCGAATTACAAAGCGCCCTGTCCCACGTCTCGCTTGGCACCAATAACTTCGCCGCAGCCGCCGCCTTCTACGACAAAGTGCTGGCCACCCTCGGCATCAAGCGCACCATGGATCTCAGCGAGCACAACGCCATTGCCTATGGCCGCGCCTACCCTGAATTCTGGATACAAAGCCCAATCAATGGCCAGCCCGCACAAACCGCCAACGGCACCCACGTCGCCTTCCTGGCGGAAAACCCCGCCCAAGTAGACGCCTTCTACGCCGCTGCTATCGCCGCCGGCGCAACGGACGACGGCGCACCGGGTGGCCGTCCACACTACGGTCCCGAATACTACGGCTGCTTCGTCCGCGACCTGGACGGCCACAAAATCGAAGCGATGGCCTGGAACATCGCCTGAGGTGCATCCCTTAACCCAACGCATTGCCACACAACCGGTATATACTCAAAACACGAAACATATATACAAAGAGGTGAATATGCTGACCAAAGTCTTTCAAAGCGGGAACAGCCAGGCAGTACGTATTCCACTGGACTACCGCTTCAATACCGACACCGTAGAAATCTTCCGTGCAGATAACGGCGACATCATCCTGCGGCCGGCACGCCTGTCCGGCGAAGCCTTCCTTGACCTGTTTAGCGGATTTGATGACGACTTCATCGCCGCCCTGGCAGATCGTGACGACGAGCCACCTCCGGAACGCGACAGCCTGTGATGTATCTGCTGGATACCAACATCATCATTTACCTGATGAAAAACCACCCGGCAAGCGTAGCGGCACGGATAGCGCAACTGCCTGCGGCGACACGTCTTGCGATGAGCTTTATTACCTACGGCGAATTGCACAAAGGCGCACAGGGAAGCCAAAACATGGCGGTAGCATTGGCAGCCATTGAGCGAATGACGCAGCACATCACCGTTCACTATCCCGATGCCGCGACCTGCCACCACTACGGTATCTGGGCTAACCGCCTGAAACGACAAGGCACCCCGATCGGCAGTAACGACCTGTGGATCGCCTGCCATGCCTTGAGTCTCAATGCCGTACTGGTCACGCACAACGTGCGTGAATACCGGCGGATAGAAACACTGACCATCGAAGATTGGGCGGAAGCATGAAAACCACCCGAAGCCGCCCCAGCGATGTCATCACGCGAATTGACCGAATCACCACCTGCACCCTATGACCACCGCCCGCACCTACACCGCGCCCACCCCGCCCCTGCCCGCTCACGAAGGCCGGGCGGTTGCGCTGGATGACATCCTCGCCGCGCGCGATGCCCGTGCCGCGCGGCAGCAGGCGATGCAGGCGGCAGGCGGCGTCCTCATCTCGCTCACCCTTGCTGCGCCGGGTGCCGTCAAACGCAGCCCGCTGCTTGATGTCGTCTTTCAAGCGGCGCAGCAGGCGGTTGAGCGCGTGCTCCCCCGCCCGCAAGCGGTCGGCATCCACATTGACGACTGCGGCCATCACGCCCTCTACCGCGTGGCGGGCGACGCGCACGAATGGAAACGCGCCATGCTCGCGCTGGAAGCAGCTTCTCCGCTTGCCCGTCTGTGGGATATCGACATCATCGCCGCTAATGGCCGCCCCATCAGCCGCGCCGATTGCGGCCTGCCGCCGCGCCGCTGCCTCCTCTGCGACGACGACGCCAAAAGCTGTGCCCGCGCCCGCCGCCACAGCATCGACGCCCTCAACGTCGAGATCATCCGCCGCTACCGCCTGCATCAACAGGCCGCCGTCATCGGTGCCGCCATGCGCGCGGCGCTGATTACCGAGGCAACCTTGACCCCGAAAGCGGGACTGGTGGATGCCTGCGGCAACGGCGGCCATCACGACATGACCCTCGCCCACTTCCTCGCCAGCGCCGATGCCATCGCCCCCTACCTCGCCGCCTGCGCCGCGCGCGGCATGACCTTCGCCGCTGATGCCGCCAGCCCCGCCATCCTCGCTGCCATCCGTCCCATCGGCATCCAGGCCGAAGCCGCCATGCTGGCCGCAACCGGCGGCGTTAACACCCACAAGGGCGCCATCTTTGCTTTCGGCCTTACCGCCGCCGCCCTCGGCAGACAGCTCGCGGCAGGCGGCAGCGCCACCCTGGCGCAAACGCTGGCCGACATCCGCGCCATCAGCGCCAACCTTGCCGCCGAACAGGGTGCAGGCGACAGCGCCGGACAACGCGCCTACCGCCAGCACCACATCACCGGCGCGCGCGGCGCAGCGGCAGACGGCTACCGCCTCATCACCGCCCACGCCCTGCCCGCTTACCAACGCATCCTCAGCGCCAGTGGCAGCGAACGCCACGCCCTGCTTGCCGCCCTCGTCACCCTCTACGCCGCAAACGACGACACCACCACCATTGCCCGCGTCGGTCTGGACGGCCTGCGTGCCCACCAGGAATGGGCCAAGCGGCTGCTTGCAGATGACGCCACCCTCATGGACAAAGACCGCCTCAGCACCGCCATCGCCGCCTATGGGCGCGACTGCGCCACACGCCGCCTGAGCGCGGGCGGCAGTGCCGACCTATTGGCGCTCACCGCCTACTTAGGCCGCTATTTCCCGACTTCGCTTCCCGCCGCGCAAGCCACGGAAGCAAGACCCGCCGCTCACACGGCGGACAACCCCAACGGCATTCCCGCCACCACCCCAATGCACAACCCAAAAGGTACCGCATGAACACCAAAAAACTCATCCACTACGCCATACTCGTGGCCATCATCGCCCTGACGTACGCCTTCCCGGCACCGGCAGGCCTCTCGAACATCGGCTGGCACCTCTTCGGCGTGTACGTCGCCACCATCGTCGCCATCCTGCTCAAGCCCTTCCCGCTGCCGGTCATCCTGCTGGCGGGCGTCGCCCTGTCGTCCATCATTATCGGCGTTACCCCAGGTGAAGAATGGGTCAACCCGAAAACGGGCGAGACCGTCAAAATCGCGCTGGAAGAAGAAGACACCCTGGGCGGTTACAAATCCGGCACCACCTGGCTGGTCTTCGCCGCCTTTGCCATGAGTACCGCCTTCGTCTCGACCGGGCTCGGCAAACGCATCGCCTACCTGCTCATCCGCGCCTTCGGCAGCACCACCCTGCGCCTCGGCTACGTCAACGCCTGCCTTGATCTCATCATCTCGCCGGCGATGCCTTCCGTCACCGCGCGCGCCGGCGGCATCATCTACCCCATCATGAACTCCGTCGCCGTCTCGCTGGGTTCTGATCCGGAAAAAAGCCCGCGCAAAGCCGGCCACTACCTGCTGCTCAACACCTACATGGTGGTGAAAACCACGGGCTACCTCTTCCTCACCGCGATGGCGCCAAACCTGCTTGCGATGAACCTGATGGAACCCATCCTGCACATCAAGCTGGACTGGACGCAGTGGGCGATTGCCGCCAGTGTGCCGGGTCTGATCTGCCTCTTCCTCACCCCGCTGGTCATCTATTTCATTTACCCGCCGGAACTGAAAAAAATCGATAACAAAGCCATCGCCAAGAAGGGTCTGGAAGAACTCGGCCCCATCACCACCCGCGAAAAAACCCTCATCTTCCTCTTCATCGCGGCGGTCGTATCCTGGGCATTCAGCAAACAGCTACACCTCGAAGAAGCCTCCACCACCGCCATATCCGCGATGGCGCTGCTTGTCATCCTTGCCGTGGTCAGCTGGGACGAAATTCTGAAAAACAAAGGTGCCTGGAACACCCTCATCTGGTATGGCGGCATTCTCGGCCTCTCCGGCATCCTGAAAAAAGCCATGTTCTTCGAATGGCTGGCCTACGCCATGAAAAACAACCTCAACTTCGGCGAAGGCCATGGCACCGTTGCCGCCGTCGCCATCCTCTTCATCAGCGTCGCCATCCGCTACCTCTTTGCCTCCGGCGGTGCCTATGTCGCCGCGATGGTGCCGGTCTTTGCCGCCGTCGGTGCTGCCGCCGGTGCCCCGCCGCTCCTGCTCGCCCTCGGCCTGCTCTGCTCGAACTGCTACGGCGGCGCGCTCACCCATTACGGCTCCGGCCCCGCGCCCATCATCTACGGCGCAGGCTACAACGACATCCGCTCCTGGTGGATTATTGGTGCCATCTTCGCCTTCGGCAGCCTGCTTATCCACGTTACCATCGGCTTCGCCTGGTGGCAGGCTCTTGCCGGCATGGGGCGGCTCTAACCCGCAACCTTGCCCAAAAGCCGAACCTGCGGGTTCGGCTTTTTTTTCGTACCGGCGGGTGGTTCACGCATGGATGGGTGCAAACACCGCTTCCCGCCATGCCCTGCCGTTGCGGTGATGCATATCGTCAGGTCATGTTTTCATTGCGGGTTCTTGAAGGTGTCGTTATCCTTGCGCGCCCGTAATTCAAATGAGATAGGTTGTTGTTTATGTGCAGACAATGGATTCCGGTGACATTCATCTTGCCTGCCGCAGTCGGCGGTATCGTGTTTGCCGCCGACAAGGACAAGGCGAATGACAGCGGTTCGAGCGTAACGCTCTATGGCGCGGTTTCGCAGGGGATGGTCATTACCGACCGCAACAAGGAAGAAAAAACACGTGTCGATTATCTCAGCGACCATGTCCGCATCGGGATACGCGGCGAAGAAAAGCTGGGCAACGGCATGCGGGCTTTTTTCAATATTTATCTGACGCACAAGGAAAGCAAGGACGGCAGCGCCGGTCTGAACGGCTTGCGCGAAGGCTATGTCGGCCTGAAAGGCAATTTCGGCAAATTGACCCTCGGACGGCAAACAACGGCATGGAAAACCTATATGGGTAAATCGGTATTCGATGATGCCGCAATTGGTCTCGCCCGACCGGGCAAGGTGATTCGCTACGATCTCGACAATATTGCCGGCAGCGGATTCAAGTTTGCAGTGGACGGCATTCTCGACGGCTCGCATGAGGTGATAAAAAACGGCAAAACCCGCGCCTTCAATGCCTATGATGCCGCAGTCGGTTATAAAGGACATGGCCTGGATACGTCGCTGGGCTATCAGCGCACCAGTGTTGATGCGATTGAAACGGAATTGGGCGGCAAGACGAATGAAATCATGGGCGCATCCATTGCCTATACGCCTTTTGCGAACAAGGACAAAAAACAATCCCTCGAACTCGCCTTCGATTATCAGCACCATGCCGGTTTTGGCGATTTCTTTGCCACATCCGCCGATTATTCGTTTGGCGCGCAGAAATTGCGCGCCGGTTGGGAAATGCTCGATTACGACAAGGAAAAAACCTGGCAGCAATTCCATTTGGGACACCGCTACTATTTCAGCAAACACACTTTTACCGAAGTGAAAGGTGCCTACCGCACGCAGGGCGGCGAGCACAGCTATTTGACGAAAATCCTGCTGCGGCACGACTTTTGAACGATGCGCAAATCCCGGCTTTCATTGGCATGAAACACAATGGGGCAACCGCCCCATTTTTGTTGCGGCTTGCGCGTTATTCCGTCAGCAGGCGCTCGATGATGTAACCCGCCATCATGATGCCGAACAGCGCCGGCATGTAGGAGATGGTGCCGTTGACTGCCCGCGCGCGGCCGGGTGTGCCGCTTACCGGCTGGTGCGGCAGCGGTTTGCGCGGCACTTCGTCGGAAAAAACCACCGGATAAGCAAGGCTGCCGCCCCGGCCGCGCAGGACACGGCGCATTTCCCGCGCCAGCGGGCAGCCGATGGTGTCAGCAAGCGGCAGGATGCGGACGCGGCGCACGTCGAGACGGTTGCCCGCGCCCATTGCCGAGATAACGCCGATGCCACGCTGTTGTGCGGCGCGGACGAGCGCCGCCTTGCAGCCGATGGAGTCAATGCAGTCGGCGAGGAAGTCGGGGGCGAACGGGGCGAGGAAGGCTTCGCCCTGGCTGGGGTGGAGGAAGTGGGCGGCGATGGTGATGTGCAGTTCCGGGTTGATGTCGCGCAGGCGTTCGGCCATCACGGCGGTTTTCGCGCGGCCGAGGGTGCTGTGCAGGGCGAGGAGTTGGCGGTTGAGGTTGGAGGGGGCGACGGTGTCGTGATCAAGCAGGATGAGGTGGCCGATGCCGGCGCGGGCGACGGCTTCGGCGCAGTAGCCGCCGACGCCGCCGAGGCCGGCGATGAGGACGGTTTTGTCGTGCAGGCGGCGGACGCCGTCGGTGCCGACGAGGATTTCGGTGCGGGCGTGGGGTGTGGTCATGGTTGCTCAATTCACCGGCAGGCTGATGCCGGTCAGTTTTTTGTAGAGGGAGACGGCGTAGCTGTCGGTCATGCCGGCGATGTAGTCGCAGACGCCGAGCAGTTTCTGGTAGAGGCTGTCGCGGCCTTTGCGGAAGCGTTCGGGCAGGAGCGCCAGAAGCATCTGGTCGGCGCGGGTGATGGTGTCGCGGCCGTGGGTGTTGGCAATCGCCCGGCAGTAGATGGCCATCAGCCCGGTCAATACGCGGTGCCCGGCGATTTGCACTTCGACGACCGGGCGGCTGATGTAGATGTATTGTTCGGCGTATTCACGCAGGGCGCGCAGTTTTTCGATGGAGGGGATGTCTTGCAGCAGCGGCGCGTCACGCGCCCCCGCCAGCAGCGCATTTTCGTTGTTGTGGAAGACAGCGACGGTTTCGTGCACCAGGCGGCCGATGGCTTTGGCGCGCAGATAGGCGAGCTGGTCGCTTTTGCTGTCCATCGCGGCAAGGCGGGTCTCGTCCACCATGTCGCCTGCGAGGTCGGCGAGCAGTTCCAGGGCGCGGCGGTGGTCGATTTGCCGGATTTGGTAGGCATCTTCAATGTCCACGATGAGGTAGCAGATGTCGTCCGCCGCTTCCATCAGGAAGGAGAGCGGGTGGCGGTGCCAGGCCTGCCCGCTGTCGCCGCGCGGCGGGATGCCGAGGGCGGTGTAGATGGCGGCGAAATCGGCAAGGTCGTCCTGATAGACGCCGTTTTTTTTGTACGGGCTGCGGTAGGCGGTCGCCGGGTATTTGCCCGCAGCGGCGAGGGTGGCGGCGGTGAGGCGCAGGCCGCCGTGGTTGTCCGGGCTTTCGAGGCGGTTCATGATGCGGAAAGCGTGCGCGTTGCCTTCGATGTTGAGCAGGTCGGCGCGCTGCGCGTCGTTGTCGAGGCGGCCGAGGATGGTTTCCGCCTCAGGGCTTGCGAAGTAGTCACGCATCGCCTGTTCGCCGAAGTGGCCGAAGGGCGGGTTACCGATGTCGTGCGCAAGACAGGCGGCGGCGACGATGTCGCCGATGTCGGCGGCGTGGATGCCGTGCGCGGCGAGGGCGGGGTTTGCGGCGACAAGGCGGGTGCCGACGCTGCTGCCCATGCTGCGCCCGACGCAGGAGACTTCCAGCGAATGGGTGAGGCGGGTGCGGACGTAGTCGTTTTTTTCCAGCGGGAA
>NZ_CALIZP010000015.1 GCF_938028825.1 uncultured Cardiobacterium sp.
ACGCCGCATGGCTTTATGGACGGCAGTAGGTGTGCAATTGAAACGTTTGGCACGTTCATGCAAATAATCGGTCGGGTGAGTTTCGACATCTGCCAATAGTGCTTCTTTACTGATTTTTCTGGGTCGCCGTATTTGCGGTACTTTGGGCCTATCAGGTGCTGTTTTCCATTTTTGGATAGTTGTGAAATGAATGCCAAATAGTTTGGCAGCTCGCCGGACAGATAAGCCCCGAGTTAATGATTGCAGGACTTTTTGGCGAAAGTCAGCAGAATAAGCCATATTCATCTATCTATACAAAAATTAATAAGGATTTTATCTATATTAAATCTCATTGCATCTTCACGCTACTTTATTTGCTTAGATGTATGAAATGTTAGGTGTATTAGCTATAAGCAGCACATTGAGCCCCGTGGCGATGTAGAAGAGGGTTTCTTTTGCACCCAGTAAAGCGGCGAGGAAGCCGAGGATGAAGTTGATGCTGATCGGGAAGAGCAGGGTAAGGAGGAGGATGCCGCCGAAGTAGCGGAGCACACCGCCCACGGTCATGTGGCTGAACGGCGTGATGGGCACGGATTCGTCACCCATGCCGGCGCGGATACGCTTGGCGTTATCCAGCAGTTTGGCGTCGAGGAAGAAGAAATAGACGGCGAGGTGCAGCAGCACTGCCAGAAAGAGGGCGCCAACGCCTTTATTGGTCATCATGACGACATACAGCTTTTTCGCCAGCATGATGTGCGTCTGTCCGGCGATGATGCCGATTATCAGGGTGTAGATGAGGCTGCCGGGCTTGCAGGAGTAGCGCAGGCTGCGTTGCAGGGCTTCTATCGGGGTGAGGTCATTCATGGAGCGGTTTCCTTAGGGTTGATGAGCGGATGGGGTGGTGCGGGATGAGGTGGCAAGGAGCGGCCTCATGGTGTGTTTTCCGGCGGAGGGGCGTTTTTCAGTTCGGCGAGAAGGCGGGCGATTTGCGGGGCGCGGTGATGCTGCGGGTAGTGTGCGTAGAGTTCTTCCAGCAGCGGCAGGGCCTTTGCGGCTTCGCCGCTGTGGGCGTGGGCGAGAGCCGCCAGGTATTGGTTGTCCACCAGGTGCGGGTGCGCGGGGTATTTTTCGGCGAAGTCGCGGGTGAGGTTGGCCACGGTGCGGTATTGCCGTCGGCGGGCGGCGATTTGCGCCAGCGGGTGGATGCTGCCGGCAAGGAGTTCGCCGGGGTCGATTTGTTCGAGTTCGGGCTGGATGAGGTCGTAGCACGCTTCGTCGCCGCGTGCCGCCGCCTGGGCGATGCGGCGCAGCAGGTCGCCGTCGGGTTGCAGGGCGTAGTGGCGCTGGTAGGCGGGGAAGTAGGTGACGGGGTCGTGGTCGGCATCGGTGTAGGGTTTGAGCAGGGCGATACCGGTTTTGATGTCGCCCTGTTTGAGGTGCTCGTCCACCCGGGCGAGGTCGCGGATGAAGGTTTCTTGCAGGTCGGCAGCGGTATCGGCGGTTGCGGCGACGGGTTCGGTCGCGCCGTCTGCGTCGGCGGCGTCGGCGGTGGTCTCTTCCGGCTCGTCGGCGGTTTCTGCGGTTTCTACGGGTTCGGTTGGTGCGGCGGGCGACGTGACGGCAGGCGTCGGGGCGGTGCCGGCCGCCGGCACGGCAGCGGCGGTGTCGTTGTCGTCTTCTGTTTCGTCGTCTTCGTCGTCGCGCGGGTAGTTCCAGGCGGCGAGGCTGTAAGCGGCGGTGATGAGCCAGGCAATGAGGGCACCCATCAGGCCGGCGTAGAGGTAGTAGTCGAGCGGCAGGCGGCGGTAGTCGTATTTTTCTTGCAGGCTGAGCTGTTCGATGGCGACCATGATGTAGCCCAGGAGGTATTGTTGCCAGAGGTATTGGGCGGCGTGGTGGAAGCCTGCGATGAGGAGGGCGATGAGCGCCAGCAGGATGAGGTAGCGGATGAAGCCGATGTCGGCCACGGCTTTGTACAGGGCGGCGGTGTCCACCATGGCTTCGGTGTCGCCGTCAATATAGGCGAGGGTGATGGCCGGGGCGAGGAGGAAGGCGATGAGGGCGCAGCCGTGTTCGACGTGGCGGGTGATATTGTCATCCACGTCGAGATTGGCGCAGATAAAGGGGGCGGCGCAGAGGAGTACGGCCCAGAGGGCGAGGCCGGTGAGGTACTGGATGAGGCGGTTAAGTTCGGTGTCGCGCAGCAGGGCGAAGCTGCCGCGCCGGTGGCCGTTATAGAGGCGAGTGGCGTTGTCGAGATTTTTGGCGAGCAGGAGGAACAGGGCAGCAAGGAGGAGGGAGAAAGTAGTGACGGATGGGAGGATTTCCGGCAGGGGGTAGATGGGCAGCGGGGTGGCGGACTGGAAGTAAATGCTGGTGGTGAGGTCGCCGAGGTGGAGGGTGACGGCCAGGGTGATGAGGAGGGCGGCGAGGAGGATGTAGAGGAGGTTGCTTGGGCGAAAGGGGTGGATGAGGCCGCGCAGGGTGTTGCCGATGAGGGAGCCGTTGTTCATGGTGTCTTTGCTTTGGGCTTGGGGTGGGGGCGGTATTGCCGGGTTACGGTGTTTGTCCGTCTTGCAGGGCTGCGGCGGCGTGACGGAAGCGGTCACCATGCGGGTGTTCGGGATAGCGCGCGAGCAGTTGTTGCAGGATGGGCAGGGCTTTGTCCGCCCGCCCGCTGTGGGCGAGGGCGAGGGCGGCGAGGTAGTAGTTGTCGGCGAGGTGCGGGTGTTCGGGGTGGTTTTTCGCGAAGTTGCGGGTGAGAGCGAGGACGGTGCGGTACTGTTGCCGGGTGGCTGCCGTTTGCGCGAGCGGCCGGATGATGGCGGCAGGCAGTTCGGCGGGGTTGATGCGGTCGAGTTCGGGCCGGATGAGGTCGTAGCAATGGGCGTTGCCGCGCGCGGCGGCCATCATCAGGCGGTGCAGCAAGTCGTCCTGCGGTTGCAGGGCATAGCGGCGCTGGTAGGCGGGATAGTAAACGGCCGGATCGTGCGCGTCGTCGGTGTAGGGCCGGAGCAGGGCGAGGCCGTCGTCAATCCGCCCGTGTTTGAAGTGTTCGTCGGCCTGTGCCAGCGCACGGGCGAAGGCCTGCTGTTCTTCGAGGTTCATGCGGGTGAGGTCGGCCTCTTTGAGCAGTTCGATTTCGGGCGGGACAATGTGCGGTTCGTTTTTGTCGCCATCCGGGGCGGGGACGGCGGCCGTTTGCCGCCGGCGCAGGAGCGGCGGCGGTTCGTCGGGATGGGGGAGCTGCGGTTCCTGTTTGTCGGCGGCGGGCGCGTTTTCTGCGGCAGTGGTATGGCGGGCGTTGCCGCGCAGGAGCGGCGGCGGTTCGTCGGGACGGGGGAGTTGCGGTTCCTGCTTGCCGCCTGTCTGCGCGGGCGGCGCGGTTTTGTGGGCGGCGATGGCACGGCGCAGGCGGGAGGGTTCTGCGCCCGGAGCGGGGGCTGCCGGCAGCGGGTTGCCGCCGGTGGGCGCTGCGGCGGCGGGGCACATGTCGGCGACGGCGAGGCGGGCGCGTTCGCGCAGGTTCATGGCCGGTTCGCTGTCGTCTTCGTCGTCTTCGCGCGGGAAGAACCAGGCGGCGGCGCTATATATGTAGGTCAAGAGCCAGCAGCCAAGAACGGCGATAATGACGGCGTGCCAATAGTGGATGAGCGGGATTTTTGTGTAGTCGTAGCGGTTGGCGGCGATGCCGCCCATGATGGCGGGCAGTTGTCCGGCGAGGTGTTGCCGGAAGAGGTGATGCACGGCGCAGCCGACGCCCGCCACGGCACCGCCGATGAGGAGGAGCAGGATGAGGTAGCGGATAAGGCCGATGTCGCCGATGGCGGCAAGGTTGCGGCGGATGCCGAGCATCGCACCGGCGCTGCGGTCTTCCAGGCAGACGAGGGTGGCGGCGGGCAAAAGCAGGCAGGCGATGATGGCACAGGTGCCGTCAACGTAGCGGGTGATGTTGGTGCCGATGCCGAGGTTGTGGCAGGCAAAGGGCGCGGCACCGAGGATGAGGCCGAGCAGGAGCAGGCCGATGAGGTAGAGGAGCAGGCCGCCGGCACCGGTTTCGCCAAGCGGCAGGAAGCTCGCGTTTTTGTGCCCGGCGCAGATGCGGGCGGCGTTGTCGAAGTTTTTGGCAAGCAGCAGCAGGCAGGCGGCGGCCAGGACGCCCCACACGCGCGGCGTGGGCAAAATCCGGGTGAAAGTACCGGTTTCTTCCTGCGCCAGGAGGTGGGCGGTGAGGTCGCCGAGGTAGAGGGTTCCCGCAACGACGAGGAGGACGGCGGCAAGCAGGATGAAGAACAGGTTGCCCGGGCGCAGGGTGTAGATAAGGCCGCGCAGGGTGTTGCCGATGAGGGTGCCGTTCATGGGTATTCCTTTACTGTTGCGAGAGAGAATGCGGCACCGGCGCGCAGGGCGCGCCGGTGTGGTTTGGGGTTAAAGGCCGAGGATGCCGGCGTAGCGGCCGAGGATGCCGAGGACGAACATCGCGAGGATGATGAGGATGGCGCTGACTTTACGCTTCAACAGGTACATGCAGAGGAAGGTGAGGAGCAGCGGCACGAGGTTGGGCAGGAGGCTGTCCAGTACCGATTGCACGGTAACGATGACTTCCTTTCCTGTCTGGTCTTTGTACTTCGCGATAACGTAGGGAATCTTGAGGCTCGCCCAGCGCGCCACCAGGCCGCCCATGACGAAGAGGCCGAGGATGGAGGCGCCGGTGGTCAGTTTCTGCAACTGGCCGCCTTCCATGTCGCTGACGATGGCCGTGCCTTTTTCATAGCCGTATTTCATGCTGTACCAGCGGGTGAGGACACGGATGACGTTGATGCCGATGAAGAAGAGCAGCGGACCCACGATGCTGCCGGTCGCAGCCAGTACAGCGCCGAGGGCGGCGAGGATGATGCGCGCGGTGCCCCAGTAAATCGGGTCGCCGACGCCGGCCAGCGGCCCCATCAGGCCGACTTTCACCCCGCTGATGGCGCCGTCGCCAATCGGGGCGCCGTTGGCGCGCTGTTCTTCCATTGCCGCCGTTACGCCCATGATAGCGGAGCCGATCCACGGCTGGGTGTTGAAGAATTCGAGGTGGCGTTTCAGCGCGGCGGCGCGCTCTTCCTTCGTGCTGTACAGCCGCTTGATGGCGGGCATCATGGTGACGCAGAAACCCATCGATTGCATCCGCTCGAAGTTGAACGAACCGAGGAGGAAGGTCGAGCGGGCGTACATGCGGTAGAGGTCGCCCTTGGTCAGTTTTTTGGTTTGCGTGGTTTGGTTGTCGCTCATGGGGGTTCTCCTTATAGTCCTTCGAGTTCGTCATCGGCCAGCGGGGCTTGGCGCGCGACAGGACCGCTTGCAGCAGCGGATTTGTTGAAGCGCGGGCTGAGCTGGATGTAGAGGATGGCCAGCACGGTGCCGATGATGCCGAGGGCGATGAGGTTGTAGCTGGAGAAGACGGCGATGACGAAGCCGAGGAAGAAGAAGGGCAGCAGCGCGCGCACGCTCATCATGTTGATCACCATCGCGTAACCGACGACGACGATGACGCCACCAGCAATGCGCAGCCCTTCGGTGACTTCGACCGGAATCTGCGCGAGGATGGCCTGCACGTTCTCGACGCTGGCAGTGGCGGCGACGAGTCCCGCCGGGATGGCGACGCGCAGTCCCTGCAAGAGGAGCGCGGTGAAGTGGCAGAATTCGATGCCCCGGAAGTTGGCGTCTTTGGCGAAATTGTCCGCCATGTGCTGGAAGAATACGGCGATGGTGCGCACAAAGATGGTCAGCATCTGCCCGGCAACGGCGACCGGAACGGCGACGGTGATACTTTCCGTGACCGGCAGGCCGCCCTTGATGACGAGGATGGCGGAAACGACGCTGGCGAGTGCCGCATCCGGCGCCATCGCCGCGCCGACGTTCATCCAGCCGAGGGCGACGAGTTCGAGCGCGCCGCCGACCATGACGCCGGTGCGCAAATCACCGAGGACGAGGCCGACGAGGGTGCAGGCGACGAGCGGGCGGTGCATTTGCCGTTCGTCAAGCACCGAACCCATGCCGCAGATAAGTCCCACCAAGGAGACGAGGATAATGTCCAGGCTCATGTTTGTTCTCCTAGAAATGAATGTTGGCCAGTTTCGGCATGACGTCTTCTTCGGCGTTGGTCGGCAGCTGTTGCAGCGTCATCTTCACGCCCATGTCGTGCAGTTTCTTGAAGGCGGCGAGATCATCGGCATCGATGGCGACCGCCTGGCTGATAAGTTTGCAGCCTTCGCGGTGCGTCATGCCGCCGACGTTGACCTTCTTGATGTCCACGCCGCCCTCAATCAGGCGGACGACATCGCCAGGGCGCGACACCAGCCACAGCACCTTGCGATCGGCATACATCGGGTTGTGCCAGACCTTGATTGCCTTATCGACCGGAATCACATACGCCTGCAAATGCGCGGGCGCGACCTGCAACAGCAGCTTGGCGCGCAGCGGGTCTTTCGCCACATCATCATCGATGGCGAAAATCGCGTCGCACTTCACCACCTTCGCCCAGCTCGACGCCACCTGGCCGTGAATCAGGCGGTTGTCGATACGCAGCAGGGGGATTTGCATATGCCCGGATGTCGGGCGGCCGGCGCGGCGATCTGCCGCAGGTGCGACTTCGGCGACAGGTGCAGCGGGGGCGACAGCGGCAAGTGGGGTGCGGAAAGCCTTGGTGCCCTCGCGCGAGGCGTTATACGCATTCTCGACCAGCTGCGGCACTGTGCTCTTTTCATCGCGGCTGTCCAGCAGTTCCAGCAGCATCGGCAGGTTGACGCCGGACAATACATCCATGCCGTCATGCACCGCCGCGAGGCGCACCGCCGCGTTGTACGGGCTGCCGCCGAACAAATCAACCAGCAGCAGCACCGCCTCCGGCGAGCTCTCGGCGGCGACGATCCCCTCATACTTGCGCAGCAAGTCATCCGGCCCCTCGCCGGGCATGAACGTTACCGCATGCACACGCTCCGCCTCGCCATAAACCATCGCGGCAGATTTGACGAGCTCCTCGGCAAACCGCCCGTGGCAGGCAACAATTAAAGGAATCATTGTGTTACAACTCTCTCTAAACAGATTTACGGAATACAAAAAAACGGGGACGATGCCCCGCCGCATACCGGCAGACATCCGGCTGTCGCACAGCGCGGAAATCATATAAAAACTTTAATAAACTATCAATGAAACCGCATGGTAGCGGCATCCGTCGTACAATGCCCACGGAAAACCACACGGAGACCACAAAAAACATGCACAACGCCCCCATCGCCATCATCGGCGCCATGCAGCAGGAAATCGCCCTGCTGCAAAGCCGCCTCAGCGACACAAAAACCGACACCGTCGCCCATATCGGCATCACGCGCGGCAAACTCGCCGGCAAACCCGTGCTGCTCGCGCAAAGCGGCATCGGCAAGGTGAACGCCGCCATCACCACCACTCTGCTCATCAACCAATACAACGCCGCCTACATCATCAACACCGGCAGCGCCGGCGGCCTGCAAGGCGGCATGAAGCAGGGCGACGTCGTCATCGGCACCCAGACCGCGCACCACGACGCCGACGCCACCGCCTTCGGTTACGTCATCGGGCAAATCCCGCAACTGCCGCCGCGTTTCGACAGCGACGCCACCCTCGTCGAACACGCCGCCCACGCCGCCACCGCCTTCGACGGCGCCACCGTGCATCACGGCCTCATCGTCAGCGGCGACCAGTTCATCAACAGCGCCGACAAAATCGCGAGCATCCGCACCCATTTCCCCGACGCGCTGGCCGTGGAAATGGAAGCCGCCGCCATCGCCCAGACCGCCTACCAGTTCAGCCGCCCCTGCGTCATCGTTCGCGCCCTCTCCGATCTTGCCGACGGCGAAGCCGAATACAGCTTCGAGCAATTCCTGCAAACCGCCTCGGTGCACTCCGCCGAAATGGTGGAAAACCTCGTGCGGCGGATATAAGCGCCCCGACCCGTGCTGCGGCGAAACTGCACAACCATGCCGCTTGACTGCCCGCTGCGCCTTCCCTACCATGCGCGCCGCCGCCGTCAGGCGGCATTTTTCACAAAAAAAACACAAGGAAATTCATAAATGACCGATACCTGCTCCCAGCCGCACCACGCCGACCACCCGCACCGGCACGGCGCGGGCTGCGGCCACACCGCCATCAGGCATGACGGCCACATCGACTATCTGCACGACGGCCATCTGCACCATCCGCACCACGACCATGTGGATGAACACCGCATCGCCGTCAGCGCCACCAACCCCGATGCCTGCACCCCCGACCACCGCTGCGGCGGCCACGCAGCGGGACACGTCCACGGCCCCGGCTGCGGTCACGAGGCCGTGCCGCACGGCGATCACATTGACTATCTCGTGGACGGCCACCTGCATCACCCGCACGACGGCCACTGCGACAACCACGGCCCCGTCGAACTCGCCTGAGCGGTCATGCGGCAACGGCAAAGACGGCAAACGCCGTCTTTTTTCATGCACAGCACCTGCAAAAGCAAAGACTTAAAAAAAAATCCTCCCGCATCCTTGAAAGCGCAACCCGCCAACCCTATCTAGGGCGTTGTGTAATCAACACCCCCGCTTCCCGGCGGGCTTTCCATTTTTAACATTAGGAGAAAAACATGAACCTTCGACCCTTGCATGACCGCGTCATCGTCAAACGTCAGGAAAAAGAAACCACCACCGCAGGTGGCATCGTCCTCGCCAGCAGCGCCGCTGAAAAACCCTCAGAAGGCGTTGTCATCGCCGCAGGCCCCGGCAAAGTCGTGGACGGCACCCTCCGCCCGCTCGATGTCAAAGCCGGCGACCGCGTCCTCTTCGGCAAATACACCGGTTCCGAGGTGAAAGTCGATGGTGAAGACTACATCATCATGCGCGAAGAAGAAATTTTCGCCATCATCCAGTAATCATCCAGCTATCAGATTTCAATAACATTTCAGGAGTACAAACACTATGTCAGCCAAAGAAGTCCGCTTCGGCGAAGTTGCCCGCAAAGAAATGCTCAAAGGCGTGAACATCCTCGCCAACGCCGTGAAAGTCACCCTCGGCCCGAAAGGCCGCAACGTCATCCTCGACAAGGCCTACGGCGCGCCCGCCATCACCAAAGACGGCGTTTCCGTCGCGAAAGAAATCGAGCTGGAAGACAAATTCCAGAACATGGGCGCGCAAATGGTGAAAGAAGTCGCCTCCAAGACCAATGATGTCGCCGGCGACGGCACCACCACCGCCACCGTGCTCGCCCAGGCGATTGTCAGCGAAGGCCTGAAAGCCGTTGCCGCCGGCATGAACCCGATGGATGTCAAACGCGGTATCGACAAAGCCGTTGCCGGCGCCGTTAAAGCGCTGCACGACATGTCCAAACCGTGCGAAACCCACGAACAAATCGCCCAAGTCGGCACCATCTCTGCCAACTCCGATAACACCGTTGGCGAAAAAATCGCCGAAGCGATGGAAAAAGTGGGTAAAGAAGGCGTCATCACCGTCGAAGAAGGCCAGGGGCTCGAAGACTCGCTCGAAGTCGTCGAAGGTATGCAGTTCGATCGCGGCTACCTCTCGCCCTACTTCATCAACAACGCACAGAACCAAAGCGTTGAACTGGATGCACCCTACATCCTCCTGCACGACAAAAAAATCAGCAACATCCGCGACCTGCTGCCGATCCTCGAAGGCGTCGCCAAAGCCGGCAAACCGCTCCTCATCGTCGCCGAAGACGTCGAAGGCGAAGCGCTCGCTACCCTCGTCATCAACAGCATGCGCGGCATCGTCAAAGTCGCCGCTGTCAAAGCGCCGGGCTTCGGTGACCGCCGCAAAGCCATGCTCGAAGACATCGCCATCCTCACCAATGGCCAGGTCATCTCCGAAGAACTCGGCATGACCCTGGAAAGCTCCGACATGACCGTGCTCGGCACCGCCAAACGCGTTGTCGTCGCCAAAGAAAACACCACCATCATCGGCGGTAATGGCGATGCACAAAAAATCGAAGCCCGCGTTACCAGCATCCGTGCGCAAATCGAAGAATCCACCTCCGATTACGACCGCGAAAAACTGCAAGAACGCGTGGCCAAACTGGCCGGCGGTGTTGCCGTTATCAAAGTCGGCGCGGCAACCGAAGTCGAAATGAAAGAGAAAAAAGACCGTGTGGAAGATGCGCTGCACGCCACCCGTGCTGCCGTGGAAGAAGGCATCGTGCCGGGCGGCGGTGTTGCCCTCATCCGTGCCGTCAGCGCCATTGAAAGCCTGAAAGGCGATAACGACGATCAGCAAGTCGGTATCGACCTCGTCCGCCGTGCGATGGAATACCCGCTGCGTACCATCGTCGCCAACGCCGGAGGCGAAGCCGCCGTCGTCGTTGACCGCGTCAAGAACGGCAAAGGCAACGACGGCTACGACGCCGCCAGCGACAAATACGTCGATATGCTCGCCGCCGGTATCATCGACCCAACCAAAGTCACCCGTTTTGCCCTGCAAAACGCCGCTTCTATCGCAGGGCTGATGATCACCACCGAAGCGATGGTGGCCGAGATTCCGAAGAAAGAAGAAGCCGCCGCGCCGGGCATGGACGGCATGGGCGGCATGGGCGGCATGGGCATGATGTAAGCTTAAACCACATCATCTAATTTGGATAATCTAACTGCGGTCATACTTTAAGGTATGGCCGCTTTTTTAATAAGGAAAAATTATGACCCAAAATATATCTGAGGAAGACCAAAAGAAAATATGTGCGATGTTTTTTTATCTGCAAGATATTAGTCTTGAACTACAAGCTTGTTCAAACATATTGCATCAAATTAAAGAAAAACTAGAAGATAGCGAAGAAAACGTACTCGCCCTAGCTACTTTATCAAGGGTAATTTTTAACTACACCGTTATAAATGTCTTTAAAGCTGGAGAACTTATATATAACAATCAAGGATTTATTAAAGATTACTTCCCTAAATCTCTTGAAAAATTAAATAAATTTAAAAGTGAATTTTGGACTAATGATTTAAAAAACTATAGAAATAAGTATGTTGCGCATCACTCGGATAAGAAAAAGAAAGAGAGAGAGGATACATCTCCCTTCCTTTCTAGGGGTGAACTTTTAAAACTAATGTGCCGTATTCTAAAAATAGATAACGAAAGCAAAATGATAGAAGGACTTGTAAGATATATGTCTAAATTATATAACAAAAGCAATTTTCTTGAGGGCGATAAGGACACATTATGTTATACAATCAACAATCTATCATCAGAAATAAAAGGAGATCTAAAAATAGAATTAGAAAGAAACTAAACTCATCGTCCATGACATAAACTCGGATTTCCACGGGAATCCGGCTTTTTCATAAACAATCCCCTAAAAACATGAAAAAAATCCTTACCCTCGCCGTCATCCTCGGCATTACCGCCGCCGGTGCCCCTATCTCGCCGGTCAGCTCACCGAACAACGCCTGTACGACAAAGTTGATGGTTCGCTTGGCGAACAGGCTGCCAAACACCTGGGACTCAAACTTGGTCTGGAAAACTACCAGCGAGGCTACGCATCATCGACTGCTACCCTCACTATCAGCACAGGTGACACTATCCGCCGTTACCCGCTCGACATCCGCCACGCGCCGCTGACCCTCACCGGCTTCGACATCACCCGCATCACCATCAAGCACCCCGCAGAGGCGCAATTACCCGACGGAGATTTGCGCGTCAACCTGCTGCGTAACCTCACCTACACCCAACACATTCCCGCCGAAGAAAAAAACGGCAATACCTTCAAGGGGGCGGACATCACCATCCAAGGCCCGGAGAAAGGCTTCCCGCTCAACAACACCCTCACCCTCGATATGCACGGCGTCCAGCAGGACAAAAGCACCTTCGAACCGGCGCAAATCACCTTCAACTACACCGACAGCGGCCTGACCCTGAACAGCCCGGTCATCAACTACCGCGATGACGACATCCAGGCCATCCTGCGCAACCCGCAAGTCAGCCTGCCCTTCATCACCGTGGATGGCAAACAGCTGCCCGCTCGCGTCGAATACCGTCTTGGCGAAAGCAGCTTCAAAACCGGCGACGGCGATATCGACCTGAGCCTGCGCGACAACAGCCTCCTCCTCGGCATTGAAGAAGAAAACAGCACCTACAACCTCATCGCCCGTCTCGATAGCCAGTTCACCATCGCTGGCGAAGCCGCAAGCCAAATCAAAATGCTGCTGCCCGTCGTCCCCGACCAGTTTCACTTCGACTACACCCTGAAAAACCTCAGCCCGCAAAGCGTACAAGCCGCTGCCGACCTCTTCCAGCAAGCAAAACCGCTACGTGGCGACAACAGCGCCGCCGCACTCGCGACGGACAGCATTAGCCAGCTCACGCAAAACCTGCCGTCCAACACCCTGGATGCCATGATCGATAGCAAAGAACGCAGCGAAGTGCTGGTCGACCAACTACAACGCGACCTGCTTGCGCGCGACCTCGGCCTGCACCTCGCCTTCGCCCTGAATGGCGCAGGCAAAGGCATCGGCGTTGACATCACCCTCGCCGAACACATCAAGAGCGAAGCCGACCTCGAAACCTTCAAAAACGGCAGCAACCCGCCGCTCGCACAATACCTGCACGGCAGCCGCCTGCATGCCCACATTGACCGCGCCGTACTCGGCGGCCTGCTCGGTCAGTTCCTCAGCGCGGACGAACTGGCAAGAATGCACTTCGTCGCCGCCGATGACCGCTACACCCTCGATTTTGCCATCAACGCCGACGGCTACCAGCTCAACGGCAAGCCCCTGAGCGACAGCGAACTCGAAGCGCTCATGCTTGACCTGTTCCGCTCGGCTATGAATGCCGGGTACTGAGCCACTACCACCATGCACCCCCGGCATCCCCGCATTGCGGGGGATTGGCGGGGGATTTTTGTGCCGGACGGGGTGTTTTTTCTGCCGCTGCACGCGCCTGTTTGGCAACAGGGAGGCATCCGTCGCAGGCGGTGCATAGCAGGCTGCGGTCATGCGTGATTGAGCATGGCACCGTCCCGGCCTCGCAGCGCCGGGTGAGGGCGTCGCGTATGGCGAGATGGCGAGATGGCGAGATTAAGATAGTCGGTGGGCTTAACGGCGGTAAGGTGCCGATATGCGAGTATCCGCCGACGGATGGGCGATATGGTCGTCTCAAATAGAACGGATACGGTGTTGGCAAACCTGACCGGGTTTCCGGGCAGGTTAACTTGTCCCGTTAGCGTTCGGCGTAAGGATTCGCCTTGTCGCGGTAGCTGATGCGGACCGGGGTGCCGTGCAGTTTGAACTGTTTGCGGAAGTATTTGCTGAGGTAGGTGGTGTAGCTGTCGGGGACGTTCGTGGTGCGCGTGCCGTGGATGATGATGTGCGGCGGGTTGCGCCCGCCCTGGTGCGCGTATTGCAGTTTGATGGAGCGGCCCTGCACCAGCGGCGGCTGGTGGCGGTGGTAAGCGGCTTGCAGGGCCTCGGTGAGTTTGTTGGTGGAGAGTTCGACCATCGCCGCGCGATAGACTTTTTTCACGGCAGGCAGCAGGTTGCGGATGTTGCTGCCGTGCAGTGCCGAGATGTAGAAGACTTCGGCGTAGTCCACGAAGTGCAGTTTGCGCGTGAATTGTTGGCGGATGGTTTCGCGCTGTTCGGCGTCGAGGTGGTCCCATTTGTTGATGGCGATGATGAGCGCGCGGCCGCGCCGGGTGATTTCGCCCAACAGGTGCGCGTCCTGCTCGCTTACGCCTTCGTGTGCGTCCAGCATGAGGATGACGACGTTGGCGCGCTCGATGGCGTCCAGGGTTTTGACGATGGAGAATTTTTCGATTTTGTCGTTGACCCGCGCTTTGCGGCGGACACCGGCGGTGTCGATGAGGGTGAAGCGGTCGCCTGCTGCATCCTGGTAGGGGATGGCGATGGCGTCGCGGGTGGTGCCGGCGACGGGGCTGGCGACGAGGCGCTCTTCACCGATGAGGCGGTTGAGCAGGGTGGATTTGCCGGTGTTGGGGCGGCCGATGACGGCGAGGGCGATGTCGTCGTCGGTGTCTTCCCCGCTTTCTTCGGGTTCGCCGAACTGGTCGGCGTTGGGCAGTTCGTGCAGGCGGGCGATGATGCGTTCGGCAAGGCGGGTGATGCCGCGCCGGTGTTCAGCGGCGATGGCGAGGGTGTCGCCGATGCCGAGGGTGTGGAAGTCGGCGAGGATGAGGTCGGGGTCGGCGAAGTCGGTTTTGTTGACGGCAAGGATGACGGGCTTGTGGCTGCGCCGCAGTTCTTGCGCGATTTGTTCGTCCACGGCGGTGAGGCCGTCGCGCCCGTCCACAAGGAAGACGACGATGTCGGCCTCGGCTATGGCGGCGCGTGCCTGCTGATCCACGCGGTAGTCGATTTGGGCTTCTTCTTCGCGCAGGAGGCCGCCGGTGTCGATGATGCGGCAGGGCATATCAAGGAGGCGCGCTTCGCCGTAGTTGCGGTCGCGGGTGAGGCCGGGGGTATCGGCAACGATGCTGTCGCGGCTGCGGGTCAGGGCGTTGAAGAGGGTGGATTTGCCGACGTTGGGGCGGCCGACCAGTGCCACCAGCGGTTTGCGCAGGATGTTCATGGATGTTTGTGTGGTGGTGTTGGAGGAAGGAGGCCGCGTCGCGGGCGGGTTATTCGGGGCGGAAGTTGATGAGGTTGCCGTCTTTGAGTTGCCAGACGATGCTGTCGCGCAGGACGAGGGCGGGCACGTCGGCGGTGCTGGCGGCGAGGCGCTGCTGGCCGATGAGGTTGCCGCTGGCACCGTCCAGCCAGTGCAGCCAGCCCTGGTAGTCGATGACGCCGATTCTGCCGTCCGGCAGGGCGAAGGGCGGCGAGAGGTAGCGACCTTCGAGGCGGTCATTCTGCCAGCGGATACTGCCGTCGCGGCGGTTCAGGGCGATGATGTGGTCGATGTCGTTGACGAGGTACACGCCGTCGCGGCTGAGGGCGATGTCTTTTTGCGTGGAGACCCGGTCCTGCTGCCACAGCGGCTGGCCTTGTTGCAGGTCCACGGCGAAGAGCATGGACTGGTAGGCGGCACCGTAGAGGACGCCGTCGGCGACTTGCGGGGTGCTGTCCATGTCCACCAGGCGGGCGACGGGGTTGCTGCCCGCGCTGTTGGCGATGCGCTGTTCGACGACGGGCAGGCCGGTGCGCTGGTCGAGGACGACGAAGTAGCCGTTGTCGGTGGTGAGGATGACGACACCGCCGCCGACGACGGGTTCGGCGTTGCCGCGTACGCTGAGCAGGGGTTCCTTGATGCGATAGCGCCACAGTTCGCTGCCGTTGGCGGCGTCGAAGGCGGTCAGCACGCCGTCGATGCTGCGCGCGAAGACGGTGCCGTCGGCGGTAACGGGGGCGGCGAGCATGAGGCTGGACAGCGGCGCGCGCCATTCGGTTTCGCCGTCTGCGGCGGAGAGGGCGAGCAGGTCGCCGTTGCCGGTGCCGAGGTAGAGGTTTCTGCGGTCGGCGGCGACACCGGCGCTGATGTTGTTGCCGAGTTTTTGTTGCCAGGCGGTGCTGCCGTCGCTGTTGTAGGCGTAGAGACGGCCATTGGCGGAGACGGCGTAGATGCGCCCGCCCCAGGCGGCGGGTTTGAGGGCGAGCCCCTCATCCGCGCCGCCGCTGCCGAGTTTGTGTTTCCACAGGAGGGTAGCTCCGGCGCTGCCACCGGCGGCAGGCAGGGGCTTGGGCGCGGGGCGGTTGTCTTTGCCGAGGAAGAAGTCGGAGGTGGACGAGCAGGCGCTCAGGGTCAGAGCGCCGGCAAGCAGCAGGGCGCTGCGGCGGGTGGTTTTCATTGGCCGTTTCCTTCGAGCGCGAGGCGCGCTTGCAGGGCGTTGATTTGCAGGGCGGTCGCCGGTGCGGGGGCGAGTTGCTGACTGCGTTCGTAGTCGGCGAGCGCGTCTTTGGCTTTGCCCTGTTTGTCGTGGATGTAGCCTTGCAGCGCGGCCGCCTGCGCGGCGTAGGCGCTGTCGCGCAGTTGTTCGCCCTGTTGCAGGGCTTCGTCGTAGTTGCCCTGCGCGGCAAGGGCGAGGGCGAGTTGCCAGCGCGCGCTTTGTGCCAGCAGTTCGTCTTTGCTGGCGGCGGCGAGTTTGAGCGCGGCCATCGCGTCGTTGGTTTTGTTGTCCTTGAAGTAGGCTCCCGCCATGTTCAGCGCGGCCAGTTCGGCAATTTCGCCGCCTTCTTTGAGCAGGTCGCCATAAGCATTTGCGGCGTCTTGCGGTTTGTTTTGTGCGAGGGCTTGCAGGATGGTGTCGAGTTGGGCGGATTCGTTGTTGCGCTGCCCGCTCTGGTGATTCTGCCAGTAGCGGTAGCCGCCGATGGCACCGAGGCCGAGGACGAGGCCGATGATGATGGTCAGGCCGTATTGTTGCAGCCATTCGCGGATGAGTTCGAGGGTTTCGTCGTCGGTTCTGTCGCTCATGGGGTTTCCTTGTGGTGGGCTTCGAGGTAGGCGGGCAGGTCGGCAAGCGGCAGGGTGTGCTGGCTGCCGTCGCGCAGGTTTTTCAGGGCGGCGCTGTAATTCGCCGCTTCCTCGTCGCCGATGATGAGGGCGTAGTGCGCGCCTTCTTGGTCGGCTTTGCGGATTTGCGTTTTCAGCGGCTGGCTCTGGTTGTGGGCGACGACGCTGATGCCGCGCGCGCGCAGGGTTTGCACCAGCGGCAGCAGCAGGGCGAGATGGGCGTCGGCGGTGGCGATGGCGTACACCAAAGGCGGCGTGGTGCGGAAGGTGTCGCGCTGCTGGGCGAGCAGCATGATGCGCTCGATGCCGAAGGCGAAGCCCGCCGCCGGGGTGGGTTTGCCGCCGAGTTGTTCGACGAGGCCATCATAGCGGCCGCCGGCGGTAACGGTGCCCTGGGCACCGAGGGCGGCGGTCGTCCACTCAAAGACGGTGTGGCAGTAGTAGTCGAGGCCGCGCACAAGGCGGGGGTTGCGCTGCCAGGCGATGCCGAGGGCGTCCAGCAGGGCGCAGAGTTGGGTGAAGTGACTGCGGCTGGCTTCGCCGAGGTAATCGTCAAGGATGGGCGCGCCGTCCAGCACGCGTTGCACGTCCGCGTTTTTGCTGTCGAGGATGCGCAGCGGGTTGGTGGTGAGGCGGCGGCGGCTGTCTTCGTCCAGCGCGTCAACGTGCTGTTGCAGGTAGGCGACGAGTGCCTGCCGGTAGGCGTGGCGTTCGTCGGCGAGGCCGATGGTGTTGATTTCGAGCGTCAGCAGGTCGAGGATGTTCAGGCGGCGGAAGAGCTCGGCGCAGAGGCTGATGAGTTCGGCATCCTGCGCCGCGCCCGCGATGCCGAAGGCCTCGACGCTCACTTGCGAAAACTGGCGGCTGCGGCCTTTTTGCGGGCGTTCGTAGCGGAACATCGGCCCTTCGGCATAGACACGCTGCGGCTGTTGCAGTTTGCCGTGCTGGATCATCGCCCGCACCACGCCGGCGGTGGCTTCCGGGCGCAGGGTGATGCTTTCGTCGTTGCGGTCGGCGAAGGTGTACATTTCTTTACTGACCACGTCGGTTTCTTCGCCGACGGCGCGCTTGAAGAGGCCGGTCTGTTCGAGCAGCGGCAGTTGCAGCGGGTGGTAGCCGTAGCAGGCGAGCACGGTGTGGATGCGCTCGTGCAGTTGTTGCAGGTAGTCGGCTTCGGGCGGGAAGATGTCGTTCATCCCGCGCAGGGACTGGATTTGCGGTTTAGCCATTGGGAATATCTACGGTGAAGCGGCGGCCGGAGTTTTTCTGGCGATAGTTGTCCAGCGGTTGTTCCCGGCCATTGATGTGCATGACGACGCCGTCCGGGCGGCCGATGTTGAAGCTGTACGGGGCACCGTCGGCGGGCAGTTCGACTTTTTCGCCGGGTTTGATGATGCGCGAGACCACGGATTTGCGTTTGTTGTCCTGGATTTGTACCCAGCTTTCGGTCGAGAAGGCAAGCCGGATGCCGCTGCCGTCGCCCGCTGCCGGGGTTTCTGCGGTTTCTGTCGCGCCGTTGCCGGCGGCTGCGGGGGCGGCCTCGCCGCTGTTTGCCGCTGCGCCGCTGTCGGCAGGCGGGGTGATGCCGTTGATGACTTCGGGATTGACGGGTACGCCTTCCGGGGTGGTCGGCGGGACCTGCGGGCTGCCGCCGATTTCCAGTACGATGTCTTCGCTGTTGCCGCCCGCCGGGGGCGGGGTTTCGCCTTCGGTGACGGCAGGCTGGTTGAAGGCACCGTTGATTTGTTTCATCAGCCACGAGTTGTTGTCGAAAAGCTGGTAAAGCAGGACGCCGCCGATGGCGACGACGGGGATGAGCAGCAGCCAGGAACCGAGGTAGCTGCGGCGGTAGGAGCGGCTCTGGCTTTCGACGTTGGCGGCACTCAGACGCAGTTCCGGCGGCGGTTCGCGCCCGATTTTGTTGAAGGCCTGGCCGACGGCGGCTTCGTTCAGGCCGAGGAAGCGGGCATAGAGGCTGAGGTAGCCACGCGTGAAGACCGGCGCGCCGATTTCGCCGAAGCGATTCTGTTCGAGTTTTTCGATGATTTCCTGGCTGAGGTTGGATTGCATCGCGGCGGTGGCGATGGAGAGTTCGCGCTTCATCCGCGCCGCCGAGAGGACGGCGCCGATGTCGAGGCCGCCCGGTGTGGTCGTTTTTTCCATGCTCAGATCCCCAGCGATTGTGCCTGCGGTGTGTTTTTGTAGTTGGCACGCATGACGCGTACCAGTTCTTCTTCCATGCGGCTGTCGCCCGCTTTACGCGCCGCTTCGATGCCGATTTTCACGCTCTCCGGGCTGTAACCGACGTAGGTGTGCACCACTTTCAGATAGCGCAGGGCACCTGCGGCATCGCCTTTTTGCAGGGAGATTTCCGCCAGCGGCAGGAGGGCGCCTTCGGCTTGCGGGTTGACGGCGATGGCCTGTTTGTAGGCGTTTTCCGCCTGCCCGCTCTGGCCGCGCGCCGCCATGCAGTTGCCTTCGGCGATGCTGGCCGCCGTCTTGAATTCGGCGTTGCGGGCGCGCATCTGGTTCAAGAGCGCCTGCATTTCGCTGTCGCGGTCGAATTTGCAGAGGAAGGTGGCGTAGTTGACGTGGCCGAGCAGGTATTCGGGGTGGCTGCGGATGAGTTTCTGGTAAATCTGGTTGCCCGATGAGATGTCGCGCGCTTCTTCGTACATGACGGCGAGGATGTTCCAGGCATCCGGCGGGTGCGAGTCGATTTCGATGGCGCGTTTCAGCTTGGGTTCGGCGAGGTCGTAGCGCCCCATCTGCACGTATTTCGCGCCGAGTTCGACGTAGTCTTTATAGGCCTGTTTGTAATCGGTTTTTTTCTCAAGTTTCGCCGGCAGATCGTTGTTCATGTCGTCGCTTTTGCTGCCGAAGCCGAGGCTGCTGCAACCGCCGATCATGAGGGCGGCGGCGAGTGCGCTGAATCGTGTGATGGTCTTGGTTTTCATAGGGTTTCCACCTCTTTTCTGGAAAGTTTGCGTTCACGGCGGCTGCGGTCCTTGACCTGCCCCACCAACTGCCCGCAGGCAGCGTCTATGTCTTCTCCGCGTGTCTTGCGGATGGTTGCCACATAGCCGTTATCGGTCAGGTGGCGCTGGAAAGCGAGGATGTCGCTGCGTTTCGAGCATTCGAAGCGGCTGCCGGGAAAGGCGTTGAAGGGGATAAGGTTGATTTTCCCCGGTATGCCGCGCAGCAGTTCGACCAGTTGCCGCGCGTGTTCGAGGCTGTCGTTGACACCGCGCAGCATGACGTATTCCCAGGTTACGCCGCCGTGCTGGCCGTTGTGCTGCACGTATTGGTGGCAGGCGTCCAGCAGTGCCGCCAGGCCGTAGCGGGCATTGACCGGCACGATCTGATTGCGCAGTTCGTCATTCGGCGCGTGCAGCGAGACGGCGAGGCTGAGGTCGGTGACTTCGCGCAGGCTGTGGATGGCGGGGACAATGCCGGAGGTGCTGAGGGTAACGCGCCGCTTCGACAGGCCGAAAGCGTAGTCGTCCATCATCAGGCGGGTGGCGGGCAGGACGTTGTTGAAGTTGACCAGCGGTTCGCCCATGCCCATCAGCACGACGTTGGTGACAACGCGGTTGTTGCCGTGGCGGTCGCAGTCGAGTATTTCTTTGGCGAGCCAGACTTGGACGATGATTTCGCCGCTGGTCAAGTTGCGGTTGAAGCCTTCGTGGGCGGTCGAACAGAAGGGGCAGGCGAGCGCGCAGCCCGCTTGTGAGGAGATGCAGAGTGTGCCGCGATCGTCTTCGGGGATGAAGACGGTTTCGATACTGTTGCCGCAGTCATAGCGGAAGACCCATTTGCGTGTGCCGTCGCTTGCAAGGCGGTCGGCGATGACGGTGGGAAAACGCAGCTCGGCGGTGGCTTTGAGTTTTTCGCGCAGCGGCTTGCTGAGGTCGGTCATGGCGTCGAAATCCGTGACGCGTTCGTGGTAAATCCATTTCATCAACTGCCGTGCGCGGAAGGGCTTCTCGCCCAGTCCGGCAAACCACGCCGTCAGCGCGTCGCGGTCGAAATCAAAGAGGTTGACCTTGTCCGTCATCAGCGGCACAACTCGCGTTCGGCGAAGAAGAAGGCGATTTCGCGCGCGGCATTTTCCACGCTGTCCGAACCGTGCACGGCGTTCTCACTTTTACTGGTGGCAAATTCGGCGCGCAATGTGCCGGGGGCGGCAGCGGCGGGATCGGTCGCGCCCATCAGCGCACGGTAGCGGGCGACGGCATCTTCGCCGCGCAGTACCTGCACCAGCACGGGGCCGGAAGTCATGAAATCGACCAGTTCGGCAAAAAAAGGACGTTCGCGGTGAACGTCATAAAAACGCGCGGCATCGTCGCGGCTGAGGCGCAGCATTTTTGCCGCGATGATGTCGAATCCCTGTTGCTCGATGCGGGCGAGGATGGCCCCGGTATGATGATTACGCACGGCGTCTGGCTTAACGATGGAAAGCGTCAATTGCGCGGACATGAATACTCCGTGAAGAATGTGTGAGGTAAAAACGGGCGGTATGGTAGCACATAAGGCCCTGCTCGGCTGCAATCGGCCACGACGCCCGTCGGGCGGGAAAACCGCACGCCCGCCCCCGGAAATCAGCCATACCGCGCGCGCAGGGCGGCAAGGCGTTCCGGGGTGCCGACGTCGTGCCAGTCACCGCCGTGTTCTTCGCCGCTCAATTCGCCGCGCGGCAGATGGGCGTGCAGGATGGGGGCGAGCGGGCGGAAGCCGGGCGGCACGTCGGCGAAGAGGCGCGGGTGCAGCACGGCGATGCCGGTATAGGTGAGGGCGTCGCCCGCAATCAGCATGTTGCCCGCCAGCGAGAAATCGCCGCGCGCTTTCCAGGCAGGTGTGGCGGTGAGCAGCAGGTAGGCGAGGCTGTCGGCGGGGCGGTTTTCGCTGAAGCGGCGCAGGTCGGCGTCGCACCACACGTCGGCGTTGACCACGAGAAACGGCGCCTCCATCAGCAGCGGCAGTGCCTGCACGATGCCGCCTGCGGTTTCCAGCCCTTCTTCCGGCTCGCGCGAGTAGGTAATGTGCAGGCCATAGGTGCTGCCGTCACCGAGCGCCGCTTCTATCATCGCGCCGCGATAGCCGAGGTTGATGATGACTGCCGTGAAGCCTGCGCGCGCGAGACGGCGCAGTTGCCAGCCGATCAGGGTGTCGCCGCCGACACGCAAGAGGGGTTTCGGGCAATGCTCGGTGAGCGCGCCCATGCGTTTGCCGCGTCCGGCGGCGAGAATCATCGCTTTCATGTCAGTTTCTGTTGCAGGAGAGGAACGGCGCGGCGCAGTTCGCCGGCTATCCAGGCGGTGTACGGCAGGGCGGCGGCTTCGTCGCAGGCGCAGGCGAGCACCAGCGGCAGGTCGGCAAGATAGCCGCGTTTGCCGTCGCGGATAGCGAGGCGGACGAAGAGCCCCAGCACTTTGAGGTGGCGTTGCAGGGAGACGGCGTCGCAGGTTTGCGCCCAGTCCGCCGCCGCTTCGTGCGGCAGGAAACGCGTACGAAAATCCGCTTCCCAGCGGCGCACGTCCGCCTGCGGGTAGCGGATGTAGCAGTCGCGGGTGATGGAAACGAGGTCGTAGGCGGGGCTGCCCCAGAGGGCGTCCTGAAAGTCGAGGATGCCGATGCTGCCATCGGCGCGGCGCATCAGGTTGCGGCAGTGGTAGTCGCGGTGGACGCACAGCGCCCTGCCCTGCCCTGCCCGCCCGACCAGCCGGTTTTCGCTTTCCTGCCAGCGCGCCGTGTCCGCCGCAATGCCCAGCCACGGCAGGAACCATTCGCGAGCCAGCGCCACTTCGCTGTGCAGGCGGGAGGGTTCGTAGGGCGGGATGTCCGCTTGCAGGGCGGCGGTTGCCTGCTGCCATTGTCCCAGCAGCGCGAGCGCCTGCGGCATGGCGGTGGCGGCGTTTTCGCGCAAATCCTGCCACAGCCAGCGGTCGCCGAAGTCGTCCAGCAAGAGGAAGCCCTGCGCGCTGTCGGCGGCATGGATGCGCGGCACGGGCAGGCCGCAGGCGGCGAACTGCTGCGCGCGCTGCACGAAGAGGCCGATGCCGCCCGCCTCCGGCGGCGCGTCCATCAGGATGCGGCTTGTGCTACCCGCCCCGCAGCGAAAGTAGCGGCGGTAGCTGGCGTCGCCGCCGAGCGGGGTGAGCCGTGCCGCCTGTCCCATACAAGAAACCGCGAAAGCGCAGCGGGCACTTTCGCGGTCGGTGTTCTGCGTCATGTTCAGGCAGCAGTTTTGGCTTCAGCCGGTTTTTCGTCGGCGGCGGGTTTGGCTTCTTCGGTTTTTCCGGCGTCAGCAGGCTTGGCTTCTTCGGCTTTCCCGGCGTCAGCAGGTTTGGCTTCTGCCGGTTTTTCGTCGGCAGCGGGCTTGGCTTCTTCGGTCTTCACTGCTTCGCCGGGTGCGGCCGTCTTCGTCGCCAGCGTGTTCAGTTTGTCGAAGAGGCGCGGGTAGTTGTCATCGGCACCGATAACGTATTTGCCGTCCACGACGAAGCCCGGCACACCATCGAGTTTGGAGGCTTCGAACAGATCGCGCGCCCGGTTGAGCTTCTGCTGCACGGTAAGCGACTTCCAGGCTTTTTCCACGTCTTTCTGTTTGGCACCGTTTTCGACGAGGAATTTCATCGCCGCGCCCTTGTCGAAGATGATGCCGCGTTTGCCGTCCTTGTGTACGGCGTTGAAGATTTTTTCGTCCATCTCGGCACCGTTCATGCCCAGTTCGCGCACCACATAATAAAGACGCGCGCCACCTTCCCAGTTGCCGGTGAACGCGGGGACACGGATGAAATCAATCGCGGCATCCTTGCCGTCAGCCAGCCATTTCTGCAAGGACGGCTCCAAATCGTAACAGTGCGGGCAGCCGTACCAGAAAAATTCGACCACCTGCCCGGCCTTGATGTCGGCGACCGGCGCGGCGAGCGTGGCGTAGTCCGTGCCATCCACATATTTCAACTGCGCCTGTGCCCCGGTGGTGAAAGCGGCGGCAAGCAGCACGGCGATAAAAGACTTCTTCAACATAAAAACTCCATATATACGGGGAAAAGAGGCGCGCATTATACGCATCCGCCCCGCCGCGCCACGGTGCTTATCCGGACTGTAACCCCGACGGCACCCCTGGTCCCGCCTGAGCCGTCATCGCGGCCGCCACCACCGTGCAATCATCAAAATACGGCACGCGGCGCACCGCTAGGCGCAAGGCTTCCAGCCGCGCCGGCAGATCATCATGCGCCTGCCACAGGGCTTGCAGTTGCGGATGCGGCAGGGCGTCGCTGAGGCCGTCGGTGCAGAGCAGCAGCGTTTCCCCCGCCGCCAGCGGTTGTTCGGCGACGAAGATGCGGAAATCGTCCGCCTCCCAGTCGGCGGCGAGGCTGTGTGCCAGCATACCGTAGATGCCCGCATAATCGCCGCCCGCCTGCGCCTCGCCGCGCTCAATCATCTCCGCCAGCACGGTGTGATCATGGCTGATTTGCCGCCAGCGGCCCGCCGTGTCGATGTGATAGACGCGGCTGTCGCCGACATTGCAGACGGATGCCCCGCCGCCGGCGAACACCGCCGAGGCGAAGGTCGTCGCCGCGCCGAAATGCCGCGCCGCCAGCGCCGCACAGAATTGCGGGTGGGTGCGGCGCAGAAAGCGCGCGCCGCCGTCATCCGCTGCGGCGAAAGCGTCCATCCAGAAGCGGCTGGCACGCGCGGCGGCGGGGGCGGCAAAGAGGCCGTCGGCGACGGCAAGACGCAGCGGCAGGCGCGGGTTTGCCACGCGGCGCGCCTTGTGCAGCTTCACCTGGTGCACCGCCACGCCGTCGAAGAGGGCATCCTGCGTGCGCGCTTTGCCCGCGCCCGCCATTTGAAAGTAGGCAATTTGCATTGTTTCGTCTCTTTCCCTCTGTCATTGTGCGAAATTACGGCCGTTTTAAGGGGTATCGCCCGTCATCCCGGATTTTATATTCAAAGAGAGTCGTTCCTGCATATCGTCGCAGATATAAAGATCGGCCTCTTTGAACAGGAACATCTCTATTTCGTGGATTCTTTTGTCATCTGCGAATATGTCGGCAGCACATCTCCGCAACAGCTTGCAATAATGATAAAAAGCCTCCTCCTCAGGGTAAAAATCCCTATTGTCTCCATGCAGTGCCAGAATGGTAGGCATATGGTATTGCCGTATTCTTGTATTCCGCCCTTCCGGCTGGGGAAACAGGCGATGATGGGGGGCATAAAGGAACAGCAACCAGTTCAGGGAAAAGATCACGCGGGAATCGTAAACGGCGAAGCGCTCGTAATCCCAGAAGGCAGCCAGTTTGGAGAGCGATGAAATCACGGCGAACAGGTCGCCACTCATTCTTTCCTGCGTATGCGTTTCGGCAAATTCTTTTATTTTTGCCCTGGTTTTATCGCTGTCCTTAAAAGCAGAGATGCCGCCCCAAGTATTGATAATCCAGAAACAGCGTTCAAAGTAGGCCTCGCTGTATTTTTCCGTCTCTTCTGCAAAGAATTTTCGGTTTTCTTTTTTCTGATGAATGAATTGCTGCGGACCGGTAAGTCCTGCGGGATAATTTATTACGGGATCATGTTTGCCCAGCGCCCAGCGGTTGCGGTTTTTTCTATGCGCTTCCGCCGGCTCTTCATGCAGCGGTCTTTCTACCATTAACCGCTTCAATTTTTGGATAAAAGTGGCCGGTAAGGTTTCGTCATGGATGTCATGTGTTGTCATGGTTTCGTCCTTGTATTGTTGGGTTATTTGGTGATTCATACGACACGATATGTACCGTTTTCCGCTGCTGGCGCGCAATTTCGATGCTGCTCAGGGTGCCGCGCGAGTGGCCGTCCCAGAAGGCGATCAGCTCGTCGCAGGCGCTGACGATTTGCCGGTTGCGGATGATGCCCGCCCCCCGGCCCAGCGTCCAGTCCGGCTTGTATTCCGTGAAGGCGATGCCGTTTTCTGCCGCATAGCGGCGGGCGAGTGCATCGGCACCGCGCGCGCCGCCGCTGATGATGGCGCTGATGCGCTTGCGCAGATAGTGGCGTTCGATGGTGAATTGCAGCAGGGCGTAGTCGGCGAAATCGCAACCGCCCACAACGGCGAGTTTCATGTTGACGTCCTTTGTTGATGGAAGTGACGAACGGCGGGGCGGGGCCCTGCGCCGTTCAGATAAAGCCCGCTTTCTGCGCCGCCTGCGGTTTCAGCGCGCATTCTGCCGCGAGCGCGTCCACCCAGGCGGCGGCGTCGGCAAACGGGGCGAAACGGTGCCGGCGGGCGACGGCGGCAAAATCCCCCGGTGTCAGGCAAGGCAGGGCGGCGAGCCGCTGTTGCTGCGCCGCGCCCAGCGCAATGCCCAGTGCCGCCGCTTGTGCGGCGGCAAGCGGGAGGATTTGTTCGCGATGCAGGAAACCGAAGCGCAATTTCACGTCGAAACGGCGCAGCACCGCCGCATCCAGCGCATCGGGCATATTGGTGGAGGCGACCAGCAGGCCGGGGAAACGCTCGATTTGCGTCAGGAGTTCGTTCACCATCGAGCGTTCCCAACTGCGCACCGCCCCCTCGCGCGCGAAGAGGAAGCCATCGGCTTCATCCAGCACCAGCAGCATCCCCTGCGCCTCCGCCTGACGGAAGGCGGCGGCGATGTTGCGCTCGGTCTCGCCGACATACATCCCCAGCAAGTCCGACCCCTGGCGCAGCAGCACCGGCATCCCCGCCTGCCGCCCCAGCCATTGCGCCCAGGCCGATTTGCCCGTGCCGGGCGGGCCGTAGCAGCAGATGCGCCCCTGCCGCCGCGCCGCCAGCCCGGCGCTGATGCGCGCCAAATCGGCATCGCAGGCGGCCCATTCCGGCGCGTAATCCACCTGCCCCGCCGGCGGCAGCGTCAGCGGTTTGCGCCCCTGCGCCTGCAAGGTCTGGTTGCAAAGCAGCAGACACTGCGCCGCCAGTTCGTCCGCATCCGCCGCCAGGGTGTTGGCGACATGCAGGGTGCGGGCCAGCACCGCCGGCGACAGCCCCTCCTGTTCGGCAAAACGCCGCACCACCGCTGCCGCCGGCTGATGCGCCGCCCGCGCGCGGAAAAGCGCCTCTTTGCGCGCCAGCGGCAAATCCGGCATTTCCAGCACGACATCGAAGCGGCGCACGAAGGCGGGATCCATGCAGCGCACGTCGTTTGAAATCCACACCATCGGCACGGGGTTCGTTTCCAGCAGGGCGTTCACCCAGCCCTTGTGCGACTGCGCCACCGAGCGGGCGAACAGGGTGCCCGCGAAGACGTCTTCCACCTCGTCAAACACCAAGAGCGCCTTGTCGCCGCCGAGCAGCGATTGCGCCACCTGCGCCTTGCACAACCGCCGCTCGCCGTCGAGCGGGTCGCCGTCGTCATCCTCGCGCAGCGGCGCAAAGCACGGCACGGCGAGCGCGCGCGCCAGCGCGGCGGCAAACTGGCTTTTGCCGGTGCCGGGCGCGCCGTAAAGCAGCACATTCACCCCGCGCCGCCCCCCGGCGAGGGCGTGGCGCAGATAATGCAGCAGCGTGTCGCGCAGCGCGCCGATGTGGGCGAAATCGTCCCAGGCGAGCGCGGCCTCATCCACCGGCAACAGGCAGGAACGCAGCAACTGCGCGCGCGCCTGTTTTTCCAGGACAAAATCGTCCGCCTCGAACAAATCGCCCCATTGCAGCGCATCTTCCAGATCACAAAATTCACGGCGCAACTCATCGCGGCAAGCCAGCAGCCCGTAACGCCGCAGCTTGCCGCGCTTGCCGACCGCCCGCCGCAGCGCCTTGCGCGGCACATCGAGCAGCTGCGCCACCTGCACCATCGCCGCCGCAAAATTATCCGCACCGACCAACTGCCCCGCCCGGCGCAGGGGCCTTTCCACGGCCAAATGCAGCACCAGGCGCAGCACCGCCATCTCGACCGCATCCAGCGCCAGCGCCTCTTCCAGCAGACGCAGATTGGCACAGGCCGCCGCCCAGAAGCGCGGCTCGTGCGGATTCACCGACGCCTCCTCATCCGCCATTTCAGGCGGGATTGTTGGCAGGACAGGCGGCGTGTCGCGGACGGCCTGCCAGCGCGCCGCCAGCAGCGTCCGCGCCACCGCCCCGCCCTGCGGCGCAAACGCCAGTTCCTCCGGCAAGCCGAGGGCGCGCGCGACCGCATCCGACGACCAGCAGGACACCGCCGTTTCCTCCTCTTCCACACCGTTCATGCGGCGCAAACACCGCCCGGCGCGGTTCCTGACGCGCTCCGCCGCCTGGAAAAACCGATGCGCCCCGTCCAGCTCGAAGAGCAGGCGCAGCATCATCCATTCCGCATACGGACTGACCCGCGCCTCGCCCAAAACCCATTGCCTGTTCATCACATCCTCCCGAGAAAAACCGCCCGACAGCGGGCAGGGGCAAGGATAACGGGGCAGGCGACAGGACACGTCGCATGGAAACGCGCGACGGCCTTCGCCGGAAAGAATGTCGCATAAACTTGACTATCCCGCGAAAAAATCCTTACCATGTCGGCTATACACGACAAAGAGGCCCCGTGAACCGCGTAAAAATCCACCGGCAGGAAAAAGGACTCTCGCAACAGGCGCTGGCGCAGGCGGTCAACGTCTCGCGCCAGACCATCAACCTGCTGGAAAACCAGGACTACAACCCGACGCTGGCGCTTGCCATCCGCATCGCCCGCGCACTGGACAGCGATTTGAACACCCTTTTCTGGGAAACCGACGACGGAGGAAACGACGATGAACCCGCTGCATAAAGCCCTGTACCGCCATTACTTCAATATCGACAGCGAACCCGATGAGCGGCAGGAACGCGTGATAAACGGTGAATTGGCGCGCTGCCTGATTTATCTTTTCTGGTTTGATTGGGCATTACTGCTTATCACGACGGCGCATGACCGCCTGGAAGGGATCTTCATGAGCGCGATGACCGCTGTATTGCTGATCAATCTGACCTTTATCGGCGTATTTACCCTGACCAATGAGAACTGTCAGGAATTGCAGGCGCAAGATCCCGATATTACCCTGGAAAACCTGCCGCAATATTTGCAGCGCCATAAAAAGTGGGCGATTATCTTTGGCGCCTATATGTCATTACTGATGGTCTCCATTAATTTCAGGGAATTGGCATTTGCCACTTATTCATTACCCATTAACATTACTTTCTTATATAGTTATGGACTGCTTATAGGGTTACTGGTGTATCGTCACGACAAGAAAAAAGCCCTGCGGATCATCGCCGCAAAACAGGCGGCAGCAAGCCATCCCGCCTTACCCGCACCGCAACCCGCCGGAGAAGCCTGATGTTTTCACTACCGCAATACCTGGTGAATTGCCGCCGGAAAAGGCGTAATGCCGCCCCGGAAAACACGCCGCGCCGTCGCGCATCCTGATGATGACGCCAACGGGCGGGGACGGACGAAAAACATCGCGACGCTTGCCTTTTCCCATCCATCCGTTGTAAAGTCCGCCGCGTCTTCATTTGGAAAACCTCATCATGAACCGCACCATCCGCCAGCATCACCATCATCATCCTGAAACGCTTTCGGGCTGATGAACTGTCGTCCGGAAGCACAACTTCCGGGCCGGTGCGGATCAACTATACCTGCAAGCAAATCCCGGAAGTCCCGCTTCCGGGATTTTTTATACCCACAAGGAACCCCCATGACCCAACCGCGATTACGCATCGCCCTGCAAAAGAAGGGCCGCCTCAGCAGCGATTCCGCCGAACTGCTGCGCCGCTGCGGCGTGAAAATCCACCTCGCCGAACAGAAACTGATCGCCTGCGCCGAGAACCTGCCCATTGACCTGCTGCGCGTGCGCGATGACGACATCCCCGGCCTCGTTTTCGCCGGTGTCGTTGACCTCGGCATCGTCGGCGAAAACGTCCTCGAAGAAGAAGAACTGGCGCGGCGCAGCGAAGGCGAAGCCTGCAACTACACCCGCCTCTGCCGCCTCGACTTCGGCCACTGCCGCCTGTCGCTGGCCGTGCCGCAAGATGCCCCTTTCGACGGCCTCGCCGCGCTCAATGGCCGCACCATCGCCACTTCCTACCCGCACCTCTTGAAACAGGCACTGCACGCGCGTGGCGTCGCCTGCCGCACTATCCTGCTCAACGGCTCGGTGGAAGTCGCGCCGCGTGCCGGACTGGCCGACGCCATCTGCGACCTCGTTTCCAGCGGGGCGACCCTGGAAGCAAACGGTCTGCGCGAAGTCGAAGTCATCTACCGCTCGCAAGCCTGCCTCATCCAGCGCGCCGAGCCGCTTGTCCCGGAAAAACAGGCGCTGGTGGAGAAAATCCTCACCCGCATTCGCGGCGTGCAACAAGCCGCCGAATCCAAATACATCATGCTGCACGCGCCACGTGACCGCCTCGCCGCCATCACCCGCCTGCTGCCCGGCGTGGAAAACCCCACCATCCTGCCGCTCGCCGGCGCGGACGACAAAGTCGCGGTGCACGCCGTCAGCCAGGAAACCCTCTTTTGGGAAACCATGGAAGCCCTGCGCGGCGAAGGCGCGAGCTCCATCCTCGTCCTGCCCATCGAAAAAATGCTTGCCTGAGGAGGCCCCATGCAAACCCTGAACTGGAACGCACTCGATCCCGCCGCCCGCCGCGCCGCGCTGCGCCGTCCGGCGCAAACCATCGCCGCCGACATTGATGCCGCTGTCGCCGCCATCTTCGCCGAAGTTGAGGCCGCAGGCGACGCCGCCCTGCGCGCCCTTACCGCCAAATACGACCGCGTGCAGCGCGACGACCTGCGCATCAGCCCTGCAGAAATCGATGCCGCCGCCGCGCGTGTCCCTGCCGAACTCAAACAGGCACTCGCCACCGCCAAAGCCAACATCGAAACCTTCCACCGCGCGCAACTGCCGCCGCCCATGCTGGAAATCGAAACCCAACCCGGCGTGCGCTGCGCCCTCCTCAACCGCCCGCTGGAACGCATCGGCCTCTACATCCCCGGCGGTAGCGCGCCGCTTTTCTCCACCGTGCTCATGCTCGCCATCCCCGCCCGCCTCGCCGGCTGCCGCGACATCATCCTCTGCACCCCGCCGCCCGTCGCCGATGCCACCCTCTATGCCGCCCGCCTCTGCGGCGTCGAACACCTCTACGCCGTCGGCGGCGCGCAAGCCATCGCCGCCCTGACCCTGGGCACCGAAAGCATCGCGCCGGTGGACAAAATCTACGGCCCCGGCAACGCCTACGTGACCGCCGCCAAACGCCGCGCCCGCGCCCTCGGCACCGCCATCGACATGGAAGCGGGGCCCTCGGAAGTGCTGGTCATCGCCGACGATACCGCCAACCCGGACTACATCGCCAGCGACCTGCTTTCCCAGGCCGAACACGGCGCCGACAGCCAGGTCATCCTCGTCAGCCCCAGCGCCGAACTCATCGCCCGCACCGATGCCGCACTTGCCCGCCAGCTCGCCCGTCTGCCGCGCCGCGATACCGCTGCCGCAGCGCTCGCCCACAGCCGCGCCATCCTCGCCGCCGACCTGCAACAGGCCGTTGCCATCAGCAACGCCTACGCGCCGGAACACCTTATCGTGCAGACCGCCGACCCGCGCGCCCTCCTGCCCGCTATCGAAAATGCCGGCTCCATCTTCCTCGGCGCCTACAGCCCGGAAAGCATGGGCGACTACGCCAGCGGCACCAACCACGTCCTGCCCACCTACGGCCACAGCCGCAGCAGCTCCAGCCTCGGCATCGCCGACTTCATGAAACGCATGACCGTACAAGAACTCAGCGACGGCGGCTTCCGCGCCCTCGCCCCCGCCGTGATGACCCTCGCCGCCGCCGAACAACTGGACGCGCACCGCGAAGCTGTGCGCATCCGCCTCGAAACCACCGGAGACCAACCATGACTATCGCCGACCTCGCCCGTGCCAACATCCGCGCCCTCAGCCCCTACCAGTCCGCCCGCCGCCTCGGCGGTGCCGGCCACACCTGGCTGAACGCCAACGAAGCACCGGACGCCCCCGCCCTGCACCTCAGCAAAAGCGACTACAACCGCTACCCCGAGCCGCAGCCCGCCGCCGTCATCAACGCCTATGCCGCCTACGCCGGCCTGACCCCGGACAACGTACTGGTCAGCCGGGGCGGCGACGAAGCCATCGAACTGCTGCTGAAAACCTTCTGCGAACCCGGCGACGCAGTGCTGCACTGCCCGCCCACCTACGGCATGTACGCCGTCAGCGCCGCCACCCTCGGCCTGCCGCAAAAAACCGTGCCGCTCACCGCCGCCTGGCAGCTCGACCTGCCCGCCATCGAAAAAGCACTGCCCGGCGTAAAAATCCTCTACATCTGCAACCCCAACAACCCCACCGGCACCCTGCTGCACCGCGCCGACCTGCTCGCCCTGCTGGAAATGACCGCCGGACGCGCCATCGTCGCCGTGGACGAAGCCTACATCGAATACAGCCCCGCCGAGAGCCTCGTTGACGCCCTGCCCCACTACCCGCACCTCGCTATCATCCGCACCCTGTCCAAAGCCTTCGCCCTCGCCGGCCTGCGCTGCGGCTTCACCCTCGCCAACCCCGAACTCATCGCCCTGCTGCAAAAAACCATCGCCCCCTACCCGATGCCCGGCCCGGTGGCCGACCTCGCCGCCCAAGCCCTGCAAACAGACGGCCTTGCTGCCATGCGCGCACGCGTCGCTGCCACCCTCTCCGAGCGGGAACACTTCGCCACCGCCCTGCGCGCCCTGCCTGCCGTCAAGCACGTCGAACCCAGCGGCGCCAACTTCCTGCTCATCCGCTGCCACGACGGCCCGCGCACCTTCGCTGCCCTCAGCGCCGCCGGCATCATCACCCGCAGCCAGCAGAACGCCCTCGGCCTCGCCGACCACATCCGCATCACCATCGGCAGCGCCGCTGAAATGGCAGAAACCCTGACCGTACTGAAACAATGCTAAACCGCCGCCAAGCGGGATAACCACGCGCTTTTCCAAAACCCAAACCAGGAACCCACCATGCAACCCACCCTCTACATCGACCGTGACGGCACCCTCATCGACGAACCCCTGCCCAGCCGGCAAATCGACACCCTGGAAAAACTCGCCCTCGAACCCGGCGTCATCCCTGCCCTGCTCCAACTCCAGCCCCACTACCGCCTCGTCATGGTCAGCAACCAGGACGGCCTCGGCACGGAGAGCTTCCCCCGCGCCGACTTCGACAAACCCCAGCAAAAACTGCTCGACATCCTCGCCAGCCAGGGCATCCACTTCGCTGCCATCTACATCTGCCCGCACCGCCCCGAAGACGGCTGCACCTGCCGCAAACCGCAGACCGGCCTGCTCGCCGACGACATCGCCGCCCAACGTTTCGATCCGGCGGACAGCTACACCATCGGCGACCGCGAAACCGACCTCGAACTCGCGCACAACCTCGGCATCCGTGGCATCCACTACCACCGCAGCAACATGAACTGGACGCACATCGCCGAAAAACTCCTGCACAAAAACATCGCCGGCAACCCCGCCGGGCGCGCGCCACGCCACGCCGTCGTCGAACGCAAAACGCGCGAAACCGACATCCGCGCCGAAGTATGGCTGGACGAAGCGGGCCTCAGCGACATCCACACCGGCATCGGCTACTTCGACCACATGCTCGATCAAATCGCCACCCACGGCGGCTTCCGCCTGCACCTCACCTGCCACGGCGACCTGCACATCGACGACCACCACACCATCGAAGACAGCGCCCTCGCCCTCGGCCAGGCCCTGCGTGAAGCCCTCGGTGACAAACGCGGCCTCGCCCGCTTCGGCTTCATCCTGCCCATGGACGAAAGCCGCGCCCGCTGCGCCCTCGACCTCTCCGCCCGCCCCTACCTGCACTTCCGCGCCCGCTTCAAACGGCCCATGCTCGGCGCTTACGGCACCGAAATGACCGAACACTTCTTCTACTCGCTGGCGCAAAGCCTCGGCGCCACCCTGCACCTCGAAACCACCGGCCGCAACGACCACCACAAAACCGAAAGCCTTTACAAAGCCTTTGGCCGCTGCCTGCGTCAGGCGCTGCGCATCGAAGACGACCGCCTGCCCAGCAGCAAAGGAACCCTATGAATACCCTCATCATCGACACCGGCTGCGCCAACCTCGCCTCCTTGCACCACGCCCTAAAACGCCTGGGCATCCACGCCGACATCAGCGCCGAACCCGCCGCCATCGCCGCTGCCGACAAACTGCTCCTGCCGGGCGTTGGCACGGCGAGCGCCGCCATGGCCAGCCTCACCGCGCGCGGCCTCATCCCCGCTATCCAGCACGCGACCCAGCCGCTGCTCGGCATCTGCCTGGGTATGCAGCTCCTCACCGCGCATTCCGCCGAAGGCGACCTCGCCACCCTCGGCCTCATCCCCGGCGAGACCACACGCCTGCCCGCGCATGACCTGCCGCTGCCGCATATGGGCTGGAACCGCGTCCACGCCACGCCCGGCCACCCGCTCTTTGCCGACATCCCGCCAGACAGCCACTACTACTTCGTGCACAGCTACGCCGTCCTCGAAAGCCCCGCCACCATCGCCACCTGCGACTACGGCGGCCCCTTCGCCGCTGCCCTCGCCCGGGACAACTACTACGGCGTGCAATTCCACCCCGAACGCAGCGGCAGCGCCGGCGCCCGCCTACTCCATAACTTCATCCACAACACCTGAACCCCATGAACACCACCCCCATCATCCCCGCCCTCGACCTCATCGACGGACAAATCGTTCGCCTCTACCAGGGCGACTACAGCCGCCAGACCGACTACAGCGCCGACCCCATCGCCCGCGCCCAGCAATACGCCGCCGAAGGTGCCGAACGCCTGCACCTCGTTGACCTCAGCGGCGCGCGCGACCCGGCGGCGCGGCAAACCGCGCTGATTACCCGCCTCATCGCCGCCTGCCCGCTGCCGGTACAAATCGGCGGCGGCATCCGCAGCAGCGCCGACATCGACGCCCTGCTGACGGCAGGCGCGGCGCGCATCGTCATTGGCTCGCTCGCCGTCAAAGCGCCCGCCACCGTGCAAAACTGGCTCGCGACCTACGGCGGCGAGCGCCTCGTCCTCGCCCTTGACGTCCACCCCGGCGCTGACGGCCACTACTACGTCGCCCACAACGCCTGGCAGGAAGGCGGCCAGCAAACCCTCTCTGACCTCATCACCGCCTACCAGCCGCACGGTCTGCGCCACATCCTCTGTACCGACATCAGCCGCGACGGCACCCTGCAAGGCGCGAACACCGCGCTCTACCGCGAACTGCACGCCGCCTACCCAGAGCTCAACATCCAGGCCTCAGGCGGCATCGGCAGCCTCGACCACATCCGCGCCCTCGACGGCAGCGGCGTTACCGGCATCATCACCGGCCGCGCCCTGCTTGATGGCCGCATCACCCTGAAGGAGGCACTCACATGCTGGCCAAACGCATAATCCCCTGCCTGGACGTCCGCGACGGCCAAGTCGTCAAAGGCGTGCAATTCCGCGACCACGAAACCATCGGCGACATCCTGCCGCTGGCCGCGCGCTACGCCGCCGAAGGCGCCGACGAACTCGTCTTCTACGACATCACCGCCTCCACCCAGCGCCGCAGCGTCGACAAACACTGGGTGCGCCGCGTCAGCGAAACCCTCGACATCCCCTTCTGCGTCGCCGGCGGCATCGACAGCGTCGCCACCGCTGCCGCCCTCTTCGCCGACGGTGCCGACAAAATCTCGGTGAATAGCCCGGCGCTGGCGCGGCCGGAACTCATCAACGAACTCGCCGAACGCTTCGGCGTGCAGGCCGTCGTCGTCGGCATCGACAGCTGGCACGACGCGGAAAGCGGCGAATACCGCGTATATCAATACACCGGCGACGCTGCCCACAGCCGCAGCAGCGGCCGCCTGCTGCTCGACTGGGTGGAAGAAGTGCAGCGGCGCGGCGCCGGGGAAATCGTCCTCAACATGATGAACCGCGACGGCGTGCGCCAAGGCTACGACCTCGGCCAACTCAAATACGTGCGCGCCGCCTGCCGCGTGCCGCTCATCGCCTCAGGCGGCGCCGGTGCCAGAGAACACTTCCGCGACGCCTTTTTGGACGCCAACGTCGATGGCGCGCTCGCCGCCAGCGTTTTCCACAAAAACACCATCAACATCGGCGAGCTGAAACACTATCTGGCGGCGGCGGGTATCGAAGTCCGCCACTGAAACGCGCAATGCGCCGCCAGACGGCGATTGGACACCTTCCCGGCGACAGCCCGCAAAAAAGCCACCCTTGCGGGTGGCTTTTGTCGTTGTACCACTGGCACGTTATCAGATAATGCCGTTGCCGTTTTCCCTGAGGAAGTCATCCACACTGCTGTAGTGCTGGGTCATGCCCTCAAAGGTAATGCTGTTGTGGTAGGTCTTCACGCCGTCGGTGGTGTCAAAGCTCAGTTTGTGTGCGCTGTCGTCCCACTGGGCGTTCTGGATAGCGGATTGACCTTGCCAGCCCGGCGTTTTGGCGTCGATGCTCTTGGCTTCCAGCAGGTCGGTGAGCGAGATTTTGTCTTCACCGATCTTGAAATCCTTGATGACATCGTGGCCGTTCGCCGCCTTCGTGTTGTAGATGAAGGTATCGGCACCCTTGCCACCCGTCAGGCTGTCGTTGCCGTCGTGGCCGTAGATGAAGTCGCGGCCATCGCTGCCGGTGATGTCGTCTTTGCCTTCGCCACCGTCCAGCGTCGCGCCGGTGCGGACATGCCACGCCGGGTTGTTCGCCGTGCCGGTGTTGACGACATCCTGCAACTGGTTGAGATCCAGGTCGGCTTCCGGTTTGAGCATGAGGTTGTTGTCCAGGCCGAAGACTTTGTAGTCACTATCCGCTGCACCATGCGCTTTGTACTGCATTTGCAGGGTGGAAACCGAACCTTCTTCGATGTAGATGATTTCCACACTATGCACGCCTTCGCTCAGGTGGATGCCGTTCGGATGGCCGCCCAGCGTATTGACTTCGCTGATGGAATAGCCTTTGTAAATGTCCTGACCATCAATACGGACGGTCGCCCCGTTATCAAGCGCAAACTTGAAATCGTAGGTGCCTTCGCCGAAATAGACGTGACCGACAATGCGCACGGCGGCATCGGTGGTGTAGCCGAGGCCGGAGGTGCCGTTGTACGGTGCACCCGCTTCGACTCTGGCGGAATCGGCATCTGCCGCGCCATTGACGTCAAGGAAGTTGCGCAGCGCACTGCCCGCGCTCAGACCTTGACCCACTGCGGTTTTCTCGTTGTTGGCGAGACCGCTGGACACCGCCGCTTTGCCACCATAATTGATGTCGGTGACGGTGAAGCGCACATCCGGGGTGCCTTCGTCAACGGAGCGGATTGAGCCGGTAACCTTTTTGCCGCTATCGCTTGCTGCACCATTGCGGTTGTTGATCATCGTCTCGGTAAAGTCGAGATCGTACAGGTTGTGTTTGGTATTCTGGTCCGACGGTGAAGTCTTGTCGTCAGCGTGATAACGGACATTGGCGGCAACCTTCGGATTATTGGCGACTTCTTTGTCAATACCGTCATCGTTATAGCCGTAGTACTCACCGCTGAGGCCGACTTTATCCGCCGCAATGGCGTTGGTGGTGGCTTCGCCCGTGATACTGTTGACGGCATCTGCACCGGCGGTCGCACTGCCTGCTTCGCTGCTAAGTACACCATTGGCGGCCACGGCCTTGACTTCGCTGTTATCCAGCACGGCTTTCGCCGCAAGGGTGACAACGCCGGTCTTGGCATCGACGGTAATGCCCTCCGGCAGGTTGGTGCCTTGCCATTCGCCGCTCGCCGGGTCTTTGCTGACGACGACTTCATGCTCTGTCTTATCTTCGTCTTTGTAGGTAACGGTCAGTTTGTCCGCTCCGGCAGGCGGAGTCACGGTAACGCTGCCCTGTTCGCTGCCTGCGGCAACATTTGGCGCTTGCGGGGCGACCACGTCACTGATGGTACCTGTGCCGCTGATTGTTCCGGTCTGTCCGGCTGCCGCAGCATCCAGTATCAGTGTCTCACTGCCTTCCGCAACATCGGTATCGAGCACGGTCTGCACGCGTACCTTGACGCCGTTTTCGCTGTCTTTCGGCACGGTGGCGGTGAATTTGCCATCGCTGTCCGGGGTGACGGCCACCCAGGTGGTGCCGCCATCGGTGCTCACCTCGACTTTGCCGGTATCGGTGCCGAGGGTCGCCGTGCCGCCTTTCAGGATCAGGCTGATTTCGGTATCGGCTGCCGGTTTGTCCACGGCAACGTCGAATACCAGCGGCTGGCCTTCTTCGGCGCTCGGGCTGCTGACACTCTTCACTTCCGCATTCGGCGCGACGTCGCTGATGGTGCCGGTACCGCTGAGCGGGGCGGCTTGACCTTTGGCCGCTGCTGCCAGCGTCAGGGTTTCGTCGCCTTCGGCTTCACTGTCTTTCATGGTCGGCACGCGAACCTTGACGCCGTTTTCGCTGTCTTTCGGCACGGTGGCGGTGAAGTTGCCGTCGCTGTCCGGGGTGACGGCCGCCCAGGTGGTGCCGCCATCGGTGCTCACCTCGACTTTGCCGGTATCGGTGCCGAGGGTCGCCGTGCCGCCTTTCAGGATCAGGCTGATTTCGGTATCGGCTGCCGGTTTGTCCACGGCAACGTCGAATACCAGCGGCTGGCCTTCTTCGGCGCTCGGGCTGCTGACACTCTTCACTTCCGCATTCGGTGCGGTGTCGTTGTCGTTGATGGTCGTCGTTACCTCGCTGACAGCACCCAGTTTGACGCCGCTTGACGGGTTGCTGAGGCCGATGGTGAAGGATTCTTTGCCTTCGGCTTCACTGTCGTCCACGGTGTTCAGCGTGAGTTTGACTTCGGTCTGTCCGGCCGGAATGGTCAGGGTCTTGACCAGCGGCTGGGCGGATGCGTCGAAGTCGGCATCGCCGGTTTCTTTGTGGGTCAGGGTCACGGTGACGGTAGTGTCATCCGTGCGCGCTTCGCTCAGGCGGATGGTATAGGTCGCAGCTGCGCCTTCTTCCACTTCGCTGTCACCGCTGATGGTGAGGGTCGGCTCGCCCGGGGTGGTGCCGTTATTGCCCGCTTTGCCCGTGCCTTCGGCGCTGTCGGTATTACCGGCACTGGCGACGGCTTTCACATCACTACCGTCTGCAACGGCTGTCGCGCCAATGGTGACGATACCGGTTTGCGGGTTGACGGTCACGCCCTGTGGCAGGTTGTCGCCGCTCCATTCGCCCGTGGCCGGGTCTTTGTTCACCGTAACGGTTTGCGGTTGTCCCGCTTCGTCGTTGAAGTTGACGACCAGCTTGTCGGTACCCGTTGCCGGGGTGACAACCACACTGCCCTGCTCGCTGCCGGGCTCCACACTTGGTGCAGGCGGCGGGTCGATGTCGGTCACTTTGGTATCGACACTGGCTTGCCCCAGTACTGCGCCTTGCGGGTTGCTGAGGGTCAGGCTGTAGCCTTCGCTGCCTTCGAACTTGCCGTCCCGGGCGATGTCCAGGGTGAATTGCGCGCTGGTTTGCCCGGCCGGGATAGTGATGGTTTTGCTGACCGGTGCCTGCGTGAAGTCGGCATCATCCGTGCCCTTATGGGTCAGGGTGACGGTGACGGTGACATCTTCACCCGCCGCCTTGTTCAGGGCGACCGTATAGGTTGCCGTTTCGCCTTCTTTCACCTCGGCAGAACCGCTGATGCCGATTTCCGGCTCGCTCGGGTTGTCGCCTGCCTTAACGGTTGCCGGATCGCTGTCACGCGTACCGACGCTGTTCGTTGCCGTGACATCGCTGCCGTCTTCGACCGCGCTGGGCGCGAGTGTAACCTTGCCGCTTGCCGGGTCAACGCTAACGCCGGGCAGCGGGCTGTCGATCGTCCATTCACCCGTTACCGGATTCTTGCTGACGGTCGCGGTATGCGGCTGCTGTGCCTCGTCGTTGAAACGGACGACCACTTTGTCCGCACCTTCGGCAGGCGTAATCACCACGCTGCCTTGCGTGTCGCCTGCGGCGACCGCCGGCGCATTCAGCGGATCGTTATCGATAATTTCCGTCGTGACGGACGAACGCGCGCTGTCGGCTGTGGCACCCGTGGCCTCGCTGATTTCCACGCGGTAGCTTTCGTTCGCCTCCGGCGTGGTGTCGTCGGTCGCGGTAATGTTGAAGGACGCTTCCTGCTGGCCTTTGGGGATGGTGACCGTATTGACGGTGTAGCTGATGTCGCCATCCGTCGTGCTGACATGAATCACCTTGATGGTGACCTTCACATCTTCCTGCGCCGGCGCGTTCAGCTTGACGGTATAAGCCGCATCACTGCCTTCATTAACGGAGCTATCGCCTTCCAGCCAGACTTGGGGCGCAGCGGCATTATCCGCCGCCTGTGCTGTGGCGTCGACACTGGTCTCTACACCACGGCTGTTGTTCGCGCTCACGGTGCTGCCGTCTTTGACGGCGTCCGGCGCCAGGGTCACGGTGCCCGTCGCCGGGTCAACGCTGACGCCTTGCGGCAGGCTCACACCTGACCAACCACCAGTGCCCGGACCGTCTCTGCTTACCGTCACAGTGTGGTCCTGGCCGGCTTCGTCGGTGTATTTCACCGTCACCTTGTCGGCCTCGGCCGCCGGTTTGACGATGATGCCGCCCTGGTGCGCCGTATCCTGTTCGACAGTCGGCGCCTTTAACGCATCAAACTCCGCATTTGTCTGGTTCCTCGTCGTAATCGGATTGCTGCCGTTGTGCGCTATGGCCTCCACGATGCTGCTGTCTTTCACCGCATCCGGCGGCAGCTTGACCGCGCCGCTGGTTTCGTCCACGGTGACGCCCTGGTCGTCGGGAACACCCGCCGCCGTCCATTTGCCCGCCGGGTCTTTGGTCACGGTGATGATCCGGGTCTGGTCGTTTTCGTCGGTGTAGGTGATTTCGACCTTGTCGGTGTTCGCCCCCGGAGTCACGGTCACGCCGCCCTGTTCACTGCCCGTGCCATTTTCAAGGACAGGCCGGTCCGGTATCTCGCTCGGGGAAGCCGCGTAATTGATGGTTACCGTTGCCGGCTCGCTGACGTTGCCGTTCACGTCGGCCACGGTGTATTTGACCGGCGTCGGATTGCCGACAAAACCGGCATCAGGGGTGAAAGTGATTTTGCCGCTGGTGGTATCAACCGTCCAGGTGCCTTCGCCGGCCACGGTCAGCGTGGTAACGCCTTGTCCGTTGGCATCCAGCAGTTTGACACTGCCCTTGTCGAGGGTGTCACGGCCCTGCGGATCGCTGTCGTTCGCCAACACGTCCACCTCCGCCGCCTGGCCGAGCGGCACATCGCTTACGGTGTCATTGAACGCCAGCGGATTCGGAGAATCGGCGTCGTTGTTGGCGGTGGCGCTGGCGTCGGCGCTGGTGTCGCTGCCGCGGCTGTTGTGCGCGCTGACGGTGCTGCCGTCTTTGACGGCGTCCGGCGCCAGGGTCACGGTGCCCGTCGCCGGGTCAACGCTGACGTCGGCCGGCAGGCCGCTGCCGCTCCATTGGCCGCTCGCCGGGTCTTTGTGCACGGTGAGGGTCCGGGTCTGGTCGTTTTCGTCGGTGTAGCGGATGTCGAGGCGGTCGGCGTCGGCGGCGGGTTTGATGATGATGCCGCCCTGGTGGCTGCCGTCGCGTTCGACGCTCGGAGGATTAAGTGGAATCGGTGTTGTGCCGTAGGTCACGGTCACGCTCGCCGGTTCGCTGATGTTGCCGTCCACGTCGGCCACGGTGTATTTGACCGGGCTCGGGTTGCCAGTGAAGCCCGCAACCGGGGTGAAGGTAATGCTGCCGTTGGGGTTGACTGTCCAGGTACCTTCACCCGCCACAGTAAGGCTGGTGACCGGAAGGCCGTTTGTATCCAGCAGTCTGACGCTGGTTGGGTCAAGGGTGTTGTTGCCCTGCGGATCGGTGTCGTTTTCCAGCACATTAACAGTAACGGGGTTCCCGCTGCTTCCTTGTGCACTGTCGGCATTGGCTACGGGGTTGACATTCGGCGTCGGCGGGGTGCCGCCGCTGTAACTGACAGTCACGCTCGCCGGGTCACTGACGTTGCCGTCGGTGTCGGAGACGGTGTAGCGGATAGGCGTCGGGTTGCCGGTGAAGCCCGCCGCCGGGGTGAAGGTGATGGAGCCGTCGGTATTCACTGTCCATGTGCCTTCGCCGGCGACGGTCAGGGTTTTCACGCCTTGCCCGTTGCTGTTCAGGATGCGGACACTGCCCGCATCCAGGGTATTGTTGCCCTGCGGGTCAGTGTCGTTGGCGAGAACGCTGACGGTTACGGGATTTCCTTTGGTGCCTTGCGCGCTGTCGGCATTGGCCACCGGTTTGACATTTGTGGGATTGAGCGGGTTATCGCCGCCGTTATCCGGGCCCGGCGGATAGGGGCGGGGCGGTTGCGGCGCCGGTTCGATGCCGCTGCCGTTGTTGCTGCTACTGCTTCCTGAGATCGCCGCCAGACCGCCAATAAGGGCGAGGCCGCCCAGGATTGCCCACGGGCTGATGCTGCCGCCGGCAGCGACCGGGACGATGCCGGCAAAATGCGAGTCGCCGCCCAGCGCCTGTCCTGCGGCGACATGGTCGGCAAGCATGTGTACGGCGTCTGTCTGTTGCGCGCTTTCCGGTATGTAGGGATAGAACGAGCCGTTTTCATGCTGCCCGACCAGCAGGTTTTTGCTGCCGTTCGGATTCAGGCTGTAATAGCCGTCAATAATCAGGCTGGGGTTGTCGATGCTTTCGCCTTCGAAGGCGATGTACAAATCATTGCCGACGCGTTGCGTCATGATGTTTTCCGGCCCGTATTGCGTACTGAGGTCGGTGAGCTGGTAATAGACGTTGTCCACCGCGCGGATGTGTACGGGGCTGCCGTTGCCGCTGTTGACGCTGATCTGATCAACGATGTCCGCGCTGTTGCTGCTGCCTTTGACTTTGGCGAGCGTCAGAACGATTTGTTTAGCCATGATTTACCTCTTAAATACTTACTGTATGAAGTGCCCTTTGCGGGTATCTCTACCCTGAGATGCAGGCGATTTGACTGATGGGCTTCTGGTCTGGCCGTTTCCCTGACGGCGCAAAACCGGCCTCCTAGATTATGCCTCGCGGCACACCGCACGCTATACGGCCAATATCCCTAGTCATATAGATAGGCGTGGAGGCAATGTTACCGCAAGCCATTTTATATTTCCACTTTATTAAAAAACATCAAACTTTCTTTCATGTCTGAAAAATCTTTCTCTTGCAAATCCAGCGGATAGCCGGGGAAACGCGCTATCATAGCCGCCCATCGTCCTTTCCATGTCAGGCTATATCCATGATTATGCGCAACTATTGCACATTGCTTCTTTCTTTACCGCTTGCCTTTGCCCTGCATGCGGCAACCCTTGACAACAGCCGCCTGGTAGAAGATGCCCGCGCGCAAATCGGCGTGACCACCAGTTACGACGGCAGCTACCGCAAACTCGCCTACCCGCTGGGCGATGTGCCTGTGGAGACCGGCGTCTGCACCGACGTCGTCATCCGCGCCCTGCGCCAGCAGGGCATTGACCTGCAACAGCGCGTACACGAAGACATGGCGCGCCATTTCTCCGCCTATCCGCGCCTGTGGGGACAGAAAACCACCGACCGCAACATCGACCACCGCCGCGTCCCCAACCTTGAAACCTACCTGCGCCGCCACGGCGAAAGCCTGCCGCTGGATGACCGCGACAGCTACCGGGCGGGCGACATCGTCACCTGGCGTCTGCCCGGCAACCTGCCGCACATCGGCATCGTCTCCGACCGCAAGGCCGAAGACGGCACCCCGCTCATCATCCACAACATCGGCCGGGGCACCCGGGAAGAAAACATCCTCTTCGCCTACCCCGTCACCACCCACACCCGCTACCAGCCATGACCAGACGCCTCCTCGCCACCGCCGCCCTACTGCTCGCCGTCCCGCTCGCCTTTTGGCTCAGCGGCTGGCACTGGCAGGCGAGCACCCCCGGTAATTACCCGCTCTACCTCTTCACCCAGACCGCCGGCAAATACGGCATCCTCCCCGTCAGCGCCCTCCTCTTCGCCCTGCTGTGGTGGGCGCACCGCCGGGGCGAGGCGCGCGCCCTGCTGCTTGTCGTCCTTATCGCGCTCGGCAGCACCCAGCTTGCCAAAATCCTGCTCAAACCGCTCATTGCCGAACCGCGCCCCTACACCGTCGCCATGCACGACGCCGACCCCGCCCGCATTCGCGCCTTCTACGCCATGCCACGGCAAGTGCGGCGTACCCACGTCGCCATCTACTACGGGGACGGCACCACGCCCGCCTATCTCGCCGCGCACCGCGCCGATGAAACCGGCTACGGCTTCCCGTCGGGGCACAGCCTCTTCGCCGCGAGCTGGGCATTGCTCTTTGCCGGCATCATCGGCTATGCCAACCGCCGACGCCGCCTCATCAGCAGTGCCGTCACCCTGTGGGCGATGCTGGTCATGGCGAGCCGTGTCGCCCTCGGCCTGCACTACCCCATCGATCTCGCAGGCGCCGTCATCCTCGCCTGCGCCATCCTCCTGCCGCTGCTCCACTACTGGCAACAGCGCCACCATGACCCGCGCCTGCGCCGCCTGCTCAACCGCCTAGCCGCTTTCCCGTGAAATTCATCAAGAATTTCATGGGGCCCCCGCTGACAACCGCGCCCAGGTCAGGCAGCCGATAGCGGCGACCGCCAGCAGCAGTCCCGCCACATGACGGCGGGACAGACGCTCGCCGAAGAATTCCGCGCCGACCAGCGTCCCCAGCGCAATCACCCCCACATTCATCCCGGCGAACACCACGC
>NZ_CALIZP010000016.1 GCF_938028825.1 uncultured Cardiobacterium sp.
CGACTTTCACTTGCGTCGGGTCGGCCAGCGGCACGATTTCCAGATTCTGCCCGATCGGCTTGCTGATGGCGGGGACATCCACCGCTGCATCGCCGACCACAAGCAGCTTCTTGCCGAACATCTGCGCCTGCTGACAGGTGCTGGCATCGGGCACCTCCGTCAGATTCTGCTGTTTCCAGCCGTCCTTGTTCTTCGCCCAGAAGGTCGGCTGATAGACGGCGCTCAGCCAGTAGCTGCCGGCGGCCAGTTTGCCTTTGGCTTCGTACTGATAATTTTCGCCCTTCTGGTTCATGTCTTGTGTGCTGCCGTCCGTGCCGTGAATGGCAAGCGGCTTGAAAATCTGCACGCGGTCGCCGGCGATGGCTTCCAGCGTCGGGAAGTAATCGCTGTAACCGAGGTCGGCTTTGAGCACCTCGTCGGCGGCGATTTTGTCGGGCGCACTGACCCAGAGTTCGTGGGCGGATGCGAGGGAAGATACGGCAACGAGTGCTGCCAGCAGGGTCTTTTGCATGGGATTCTCCGGTTGGATGGGAATGTGGTATGAAACCGGTGCGGATTGTACCCGTGTCCCCGGAAGGGAAGCAAATGCGAAACTGTCGTATTTGTGCAGATGGTGGCGGCGGCAAACGCGCCGCCCCGTGGCGGCGGCAGCAACGCCGCGCGTTTGGCTCTCAGATGCGCGCCGCGAGGGCTGCCGCTTTGCCGGTGTAGTCGGCAGGCGTCAGGGCAAGCAGGCGGTTTTTGGCCTCAATCGGCAGGTCGAGGCTCGCAATGAAGGCGTGGATTTCGTCGCGGCTGATGTGTTCTTTGCCGCGTGTCAGTGCCTTGAGCTTTTCGTAGGGCTGCTCGATGCCGTAGCGGCGCATCACGGTCTGGATGGGTTCGGCGAGCAGGGCCCAGTGGGCGTCGAGGTCGGCGGCAAGCGCTGCCGGGTTGGCTTCGAGTTTGTCGAGGCCGCGCAGGTGCGCCGTCCAGCCGAGCAGGGTGTAGCCACAGGCGACGCCCATGTTGCGCAGCACGGTGCTGTCGGTGAGGTCGCGTTGCCAGCGCGAGACGGGCAGTTTGTCGGCGAGGTGGTGCAGGATGGCGTTCGCCATGCCGAGGTTGCCTTCGGAGTTTTCAAAATCGATGGGGTTCACTTTGTGCGGCATGGTGGAGGAGCCGACTTCGCCCGCCTTGATTTTCTGGCGGTAGTAGCCCAGCGAGATGTAGCCCCAGATGTCGCGGTTGGCATCAATAAGGATGGTGTTGATGCGCGCGAGGGTGTGGAAGTATTCGGCCATGTAGTCGTGCGGCTCGATCTGGATGGTGTAGGGGTTGTAGCTGAGGCCGAGCGCGGTTTCGACGAAGTGGCGGCAGTGGCTTTCCCAGTCTTTGTCGGAATAGGCGACAAGGTGCGCGTTGTAGTTGCCGACGGCGCCGTTGATTTTGCCGAGCAGCGCCTGGGCGCGTAGTTGGGCGATTTGTCTTGCGAGACGCTGGTGGATGTTGGCGATTTCTTTGCCGAGGGTGGTCGGGGTGGCCGGTTGGCCGTGGGTGCGGCTCATCATGGGCATGGCGGCATGGGTGTGCGCCATGTCGCGCAGTTTGGTGGTGATGCGGTCAAGGGCGGGCAGGAGGACGTTGTCACGCGCGTCGCGCAGCATCAGGGCGTGAGCGAGGTTGTTGATGTCTTCGCTGGTGCAGGCGAAGTGGATGTATTCGCTGGCGGCAGCGATTTCGGCGTTATCCGCGAAGTGTTGTTTGAGCCAGTATTCGACGGCTTTGACGTCGTGGTTGGTGGTTGCCTCAATCTGCTTGATGGCAGCGGCGTCTTCGTGGCTGAAGGTTGTGATGGTATGCTCGATGGCGGCAAGGGTTTTGGCGCTAAATGGCGGGACTTCGCCGATGTCCGGCGCGGCAGCAAGGCTTTTCAGCCATTCGAGCTCGACGGTAACGCGCGCTTTCATCAGGCCGTATTCGGAATGGATGGGGCGCAGGGCGGCGACGGCATTGGCGTAGCGGCCATCAAGCGGGGAGAGGGCGTAGAGGGGGTCAAGCATGGGGAATCCTTGGATTAGGGTTGGTTTTGGGTGAAAAGCGCGTGGTTGTCTCGCTTGGCAGCGCTTCGAGCCGCTAGGGATGGCAGGCTTCGTAAAGCGGTTGCAGGTCGCGGATGGTTGCCGCTATCCAGGCCGCGCTGTCTTCGCGTCCGAGCTGGTCGCGCTCGATGTGTTTGCCGATATTGTAGTAGTCGTCGGCGTTGCGCAGGCGGATGTCCGTCGTTTGGGCAACGGTCGGGTAGTCGGCGTATTCGTCTTCGTCGCCGTGCCAGAGGTCGTAAGCGGCGTAGTGTTCGCGGTCAAGCGCGTCCAGCCAGTGGTTGTAGTGAGCCAGAGTAGTGGTGGAGATGCCGGCTTTGTAGCAGTGCCAGTCGAGGCTGACGGTGAGGCGGCGCTGGTTGAGCAGCACGGAGAGGATGGTGGCGGTGTCCTGCCGGTCGCGGTATTTGTAGTAGGCGAAGAAGTGGGCGCGCACTTGCCAGCCGTTGCACCAGCGTTCGATGTGCGGCGCGGCGAAGGGTTCGCCGAGCAGCCCGCTCACGCGGTTGATGACGGCGCGCCAGTTTTCCCAAGCGGCTTTGTAATCGGCTTTAATCTGCGGGATGGCTTCGGGGGCGTATTTTTTCAGCTGCGCGAACTGGTAACAGGGCAGGTCGAACAGGTCGCAACTGGCGGGGCTGAGGTTGGCTGTCATGGGTCAAGGGCGGGGGTGTCTGTCGGGATGGTGTTGTTTTGTATTTCTGAGTAGTTTTTTTGTGCCTGACTGATGGCGCGGGTGATTTTAATGAGCAGGATGGCAGATATCACGTGCAGCATACGGCTAATAACGTAAGTATTAATGGCGGTTATGTCGAAGGGGTTATTTATTAACCATCTGATTCCTATACAGCCACTAATGTTGCCAAGAATAAAACTTAGCCACCAAATAGAGATAATGCCTGTTTCAAGATTATTTTCGTTTTTTATCAGCTTAAGGCTTTTCTGCCAAATTTCCTTGATTATTTGATAGGGAGCAATGGCACTAATTATAGGAATAAGCCAGCACCAAATTGTCTCTTGAGGTTTATAGCGAATACGTCCGGCTTTGAAGAAATGCAGGTTGGCATTGGTACGATATGTCCATATTAATACGAGAACAGCTGTAATGAATAATAAAACAGCATGGGAAACGGCTACAATTTTATAAAGACTATCAATTAATTGCAAAAATTTTAATGAAAAATGAGGTGCGTTAGGGCTTTTGGCCTTTGCCAATAAAAAACGGACAAAGCCGAAATAAGCTGCTTCAAAGATTAAACAGCCCAAGGAAAGACAAACAGCACCATACAAATAGCGGGTGAGAGATTGTAATTTGCTGTATTTATAGTCTTTCATAGGTGTTCCTCTATGGTGGGGGCATGGTCCTAGCGGACGGATTTTTGCTGCTGTTGGTGGGCGGTGGTTTGTGCCCGGTTGATGCGGCGGGTGAGCGTCATCAGGGTTTGCGCCGAGACCAGGGCAAAGCCGTGCATGATAAGCAGGAAGCAGACGCCGGTGATGGCGGCGCTGTTGGCGGTGCGTCCGGCAATCATGCCGCTGCCGCCGATGGCAAGGAAGGTGAGCCACCAGCGGAAGAGGAGGTTTTCGTTGTCTTCGTCGAGGTCACGCACGAGAGCGAGGCTGCCGCGCCACAGTTCGGCCATGATGTTGTAGGGCATCCAAAGGTTCAACAGCGGGATGAACCACCACAGGAGGGTGCGCCCCGGGGTGTAGCGGATTTTGCTGTCGTCAGGGCTGAGGACATGCAGGTTTTCGTTGGCGCAGAAGCACCAGGCGAGGGTCATGAAGGCGCTGATGATGAAGGTGAGGGCAGTGAAGACGGTGAGCACCCGGTAGGTGGTGTCGGCATGGTGCAGGTAGGGCAGGTAGCGGAAGTAGTCGGCGGCGGTCCGGCTGCTGCACCAGGCGAGGCAGGCGATGGTCAGCAGGGTCAGGATGGACGCGATGGTGATGTATAGTAAATTAAGTTTATAATAGCGCATGTTTCACTTTATCCTTACATTACTATGGCACATTCAATAGAAATTAGAGAAAAAGCTTTAGGGTATCTTGAAAGATGTAAAAATGTCAGTCAAGTTGCAAGAGCATATGGTGTTTCTAGAAATACATTATATTGCTGGCTGGATCTCAAGCAAAAAACAGGCAAGCTTGAACGTAGAGTTGTCAAAGCAAGACCAAGAAAAATAGACCGGGAAAAATTGGCAGCCTATATTGAACAATACCCTGATGCCTATTTCGCCGAAATAGCGAAACATTTTCATTGCAGCGCAGTGGCTGTTTTCTATGCTTTGCGTAGCATGGGAATAACACGAAAAAAAAGACCATAACATACATGGAGCAGGATCCTGTAAAAGTGGAGAACTATCTGCAACAGCTGCGACATCTTGGTGATTACCGGACTGTTTATGTTGATGAAACAAGCTGTAGCACCTACCTGTACAGGGAATATGGCAGGGCGAAGTCGTAAAGGGCTGTATTAAGGGAAAGAAATATCAGCGCACCTCACTGGTTGCAGCAAAGATTGAACAAAAGCTGGTAGCGCCCATGGTTTATAAAGAAACAATGGTAAGTCATTTCTTTGAGGAGTGGTTTGAAACATTTTTACTACCTGAGTTAACTGAAAAATCTGTCATTATTATGGATAATGCGGCATTTCACAGAATAAATCTCTTACAAGAGATGGCAAAGAAACACGGTCATGTAGTATTACCTTTACCGCCATATTCACCGGATCTTAACCCTATAGAGAAAGTTTGGGCGAATCTAAAAAAATACATGAGAAAAGTTATATCCAAATACGGCACTTTTGAGGAAGCGTTATTGTCCTATTCTTATCTTAAATGACCATACTGGTAGGCGCGGATGAGGCGGTGCAGCCAGCGTTCCAGTCCGTGCAGGTCGCTGTATTCGTAGAGGGTGTCGTCAGTGTAGGCGTTCATGGCAAAAAAGGCAGCTTGCGCTGCCTGGGTCGGGGTTTTAATGGTGATGGTGTCCGTGCGGGCCGTGCACATGGCCATGCGCGATTTCTTCGGCGGTGGCTGCGCGCACGTTCTGCACTGTGGCCTTGAAGCGCAGGGTCAGGCCGGCAAGCGGGTGGTTGCTGTCCAGGATGGCGTGGGTGTCGTCCAGACCGGTCACGCGGAAGTAGCGGATGTGGCCGTGGCTGTCTTCGCCTTCGAGGATGTCGTCCACTTTGATTTCCGGCGGCAGGATGTCGCGCGCTTCGCGGCGGATGTGTTCTTGTTGCACTTCGCCGAAGTGGTCGGCGGGGGCGAGGGTGAGCTCGATTTCGTCGCCGGGGTTTTTGCCTTCCAGCGCCGCTTCGACTTTGGGAAAGGTGCCGTGGTAGCCGCCGTGCAGGTAGATGAGCGGTGCGCCGTCGTGGGCGATTTGCTGTCCGTTTTCGTCGTAGAGTTCGTAGGCGAGTTCGACGACGCTGTTTTTCTGGATGGGCATGGGTTTCCTTAGATTGGGGGGTTAGAGGAAGGCGGCGGTGAGCCACAGGGGTATCAGGGCGTAGAGGGCGGCAAGGACGTCGTCCAGCATGATGCCGAGACCGCCGGGGGTGCGGCGGTCAATTTGCCGGATGGGCGGCGGTTTAGTGATGTCGAAGAGACGGAAGAGGAGAAAGGCGGCGAGGTAGCAGGGCAGCATCCCCCAGCGTTGCCACAGGGCGGGCGGCAGGTAGGCGAGCACAATCCACACGCCGACAAATTCGTCCCAGACGATTTCGCCGAAGTCGTGCACGCCGAGGTCGTGCGCGGTTTTGCCGCAGAGCCAGCAGCCGGCGGCAAAGGTGGCGAGCAGGAAAACGACGGTGGCGGCATGGCCGGTGAGCAGGAAGGAGAGCGGGTAGTAGAGGATGGTGGCAGCGAGGGTGCCCCAGGTACCGGGAGCGGGGTGAATCAGGCCGCTGCCGAGGCCGAAGGCGAAGAAATGGACGGGGTTCTTGACGAGGCTGGCGAGGGTGTGCGGGCGGAAACCGGCGGGGTTCTTGGCGTTCATGTCAGAGGACACAGGTTTGCAGGGCGAAGCGCACCGGTGTTTCGACTTGTTTGGCGCGTTCTTCGGGGTTTTCCTGGGTCATGAAGCGCACCGAGAAGCGGTGTTTGTCGCCGCTGATGCGCGGGAAGACGTGGTGTTCGTCGTCAAGATGGATGCGGATCATCTGGTTACGCCGGTTGCTGTCGAGGGTTTTCAGGAAGATGCCGTCGTCGGTGTATTCGTTGGTCAGTTCCGCCCCGGCGCGCACCAGGCGCAGCACCAGCGCCACCGCGCGTGCAATCGGCAGGAACATTTCGTAGCATTGTTGCAGGAAGGGGATTTCGTGGTTTTCGTTTTGCAGCAGCCAGTATTGATAGGCGGGGACTTCAAAGAGGCAGTTGCCGCTCTGGTTGAAGTTGCGCTGGCGCAGGCTGGTGAAGAGTTCATTTTCGCGCAAGGCGCTGATGGGGTTGAAGTTCAGCGCGTAAGCTTCTTGCAGTGACATGTCAATGCTTTCCAGCGTCGCCACCCGCTCGTCCAGCGTCCACGACAGGGCGAAGTGTTCGCGGTCAATGCCCGTTTTGTAGCCTTGCAGTTCTTTGATGATTTCCGAGCGGATTTCGTAGCGGTGCAAAAAATCCAGTACGTCGAAGAGGGCGTCGAGAAAGAGCTGGATGGAATAGTATTCATCAGCGCGGTGGAAGTTTTTCATCTGGAAAAACATCGATTCCAGCCGCATGAACAGGCGGATGCGTTCATTGAGCGGCTGCTCGTAAGTGCTTAATTGACATTGGGTTTCTGGGCTGATGGGCATGGCGTCGTACGCGGTCGGTGCGAAGAGGGCGCATATCGTGGCACAAGCGCGGCGCAAGGCGCAAGCCCTGCCGCCGCGTTGCGTGAAAGAGGGCAGTTTTGGTATAGTTTCGCGCCGGATTTCACGGCTACGGAAGCCGTCCGGCCCCTTGATTTCAGACACTTAACTATAAAGTCCGACAAAAGCACGATGCTTGAGCGGACATTTGTTTTACTACTAATTTCAGCCGTGCGCCCCGACGCGCGGTTGCGGAGCCCCACATAATGAAAAGAATGCTTATAAACGCGACCCAGCAGGAAGAGCTGCGTGTCGCGC
>NZ_CALIZP010000017.1 GCF_938028825.1 uncultured Cardiobacterium sp.
AGCGGCAGAACACCACGGACGGCTTTATGGTCTGTCTCAGAGGCAACACCACCGAAATCAATCCCTAGGAGGCGATATGAGCTTTTTGAACCCCGTCCCCGTCCCGGCGACGTACTACTCCTCGGCAGATGCCGAGGCACCACAACTGGGCGCCGACCTCACCGGCGGCGTCAAGACCGTGCTTAAGGCCTGCCTGGTCACCGGCTACGGCACGAAACCGGGCGCCGGTTGGACCATGACCGGCGAGGAGGATCACAAGGCTGTCTTTACTGCGCCTGACCCCGCGCCGCAAGTATCCCTCACGGTGGACAGCAGCAACGCGCAATGGACGCTGTTTGACCTCCTGTGGCGCGGCCACAAACAGGGTCTGGTGCCGGCCAAGCACGGCTATATCAAGGCGGCACCCCACGGCGACATCAGCCTGCGCTGGCAGCTTGTCGCCACAAAACGCGGCTTTGCCTTTATCCCGGACTATGTGTACAACAGCCAGAGCAACCAAACCATCTGCTACTTTGGCGGTCTCAACCACAACCTCACCAACCCCGCCGGGCAGGACTTTGCCTTCTATTGCAGCACAAGGAACGGCGGTCTTTATGGCTCCGCCCTCATCAACGATTTACTGTCCGGCTCGCCGTGGGCACTTGGCGCCGGAGATCTGGTCGAGGATGGCAACATCCGGGCACTGGCAGGCTTGCGGTCCCTGATTACTGCGGCCACGGGCGGTGCGCAGGCCATACAGCCACAGGCGGGCGTCGCTGCCAAGACCTATGCCGAAATCTACCTCACCCGTGCCCCGCTTATCCTCGGCAAGCTGCCCGGCCTGATCCTGTGCTCGCATTACGACGACGTGCCCGGCATCACCACGATTGACGGCTCACCGCACCGCTGGATCTATACGCGGCAGAACAATCCCTTACGTGAGACTGAAAGCGACATGATCGGACTAGGCCTGCTGGTGAATCTCGACGAATGGGTGTACTGATGATAGACCGTCTCTATTACAGCACCGATGCCAAGCGCAAGGCCTACTTTGCCGGGTTGGAGGATGGCATTGTTACTGCCGGCGGACAAGCCGCGTGCAAACCGCTGCTGGTGCTGGACGCGCATACGATGGAAGTCGTTACCACTGCCCGCTCGCTGGATAACGGGCGCTACCTGGTGCGCGGTCTTGAGGCCGGCAAGGAGTACCTGCTGATGGCGCGCGACACGCAGCGCGGCTATGACCCCTGCTGCTACGACTACATCAAGCCCGCCACTACCCTTGACGGCAACGGACAAGTCGAGTTGTGGGCGTCATGGCTGTAACGCCCGACCGGTTGTCGCTGCCACTGACAGCAGCGGCAACCTCACCACCTGCCGACCACCTGCCGTTACCTCTGGGCGGAACGGCGCCACCACCGCCAAAGCCGCCACCCAAACCACAACCTAAATGGATAAAAATCAGCGGTTGCGCTGTCGTCACGACTGCGCCGACAGTAGATGTGACTGCCTGCCTCGAACAGCACACCCGCGTCGTCCCCGTCGCTACCTGCCTGGCCGCGAACCACACGCCGATGCTGGACGTCGTGCGCTGCCTGACCTTTGCTGTCGCCGGATTACCGTCGCTCACCGCCTGCACCCAGGCCGCAACCACACCGACCTACCGCCTCGCCACCTGCCTGCCGGTCACCCTCAACACCTATCCGCGCCTGGGTAACTGCGCCATCCCCCCAATCGGCACCGCGCCACCGCTTGCCAACTGCGCAAGCGCCATGCAGCCAGGCAACCCCCTGCTCAAAGGCTGCAAAACGCCACGCATCACCATCGCGCCGCCGCTTGTCAACTGCAACCGCCAGTACGGCTGGGGGCCGCTGCTCGCCCATTGCCACAGCCTGCGCTACCAGCGCGCCGTGCGTCCCCCCTGCGAGTACTACCCCATCCCGCTACCGCCACCGCCGCCGGACGTCTCGCCCTGCCGGGTGCGCCCGCCGCCGTACCGCCTGCCGCTGCCGTTTACGCGGCGCCGCATTAACCGCGACCCATCCCGTCTGCTACTGCCGCTGCGCTGCTGGCACGACAGCGACACCACCGACCTGCCCACCCTGCCCGGATACATCATGCACAACCGCATCACTGCCGAATTTAACGGCCAGACCTTACAAATCCTCGCCCTTAGCCTCAAAGCCGACACCGACGGCTACTGCTGGCAGGGCGACCTCACCCTCGCCCCCGCCGACTTCGCCAAGTTGCAAATGGACACACGCAAAGCGGGCGACGAGGCTGTCATCACCCTGCGCATCAACCACCAGCGCTGGGACATCCTCGCCGAAGACTACCGTGACACGCGGCGCTTCATCGGCCACAGCTACACCATTACGGGCAGATCCATCACTGCCAAACTGGGCGCGGACTACACGCAGGGGCGGCATATCAAGTACGAACAAAGCCGCTACGCACGGCAAATCGCCGACGAACAGTTACAGCCGACGCCCTACACCATCGCGGGCTGGGACGCGGTGGACTGGCTCGTCCCCGGTGACAACTACACCGTGAGCGGCCAAACCCCGATTGCCGTCGTGATGGACATCGCGCAGGCCATCGGTGCCTTTGTCGAGAGCCACCCCTATGAGCCGCAACTCTTCGTGCGCCCCGTCTGGCAAAAAGCGGCGTGGGAAAAACCGACACCGGCGCTCACCATTCCGTCCAACCTTATCCTCAGCGTCAGTGGGCAACGCCGCATCAGCGAGCGCTGCAACGGTGTGCGCGTGGTCGGCAAAGGCGCAACCGCCAAAGGCGCGCTGGTATGGCGTGAAGGCACGAACCAGACGCCGGAGGCAGCACTACGCGAACACGCCCTCTACACCGACGAAACCGCACACCGTGCCGCAGGCATCCATGCCCTGTCCGAAACCGGTACGCACAAAATCGAGACCGTCACCTTGCCCTGGGCAGAAAAATACCAACTGCCGCTGGCGAGCCTCGGCGCAGTGTGGGCATTCACCGAAGCGGGGAAAACATGGCAGGGCGTCATCAAGGGTATCCAGGTGGACGTGACACTGGATAACAACGCGCCTGTCGTTACACAAACGCTCACCATCGACCGCTACATGGGGGACTGATATGAACATCCGCCAGCAATTTGAGAGCCTGCTCAACCCCAAACGGCGCATGACCGCGAAAATCACCGGCGGCAAAGGCGCGAACGTGTGGGTAGCCGAGACCCCGACCGGCGCTGTGGTCGTCCTCACCGGACAAGGACAAATCGGGCAGCATGTGTACTACAACGCCTACACCCTGGAAATCGAAGGTGAAGCCCCGGCGGTGACGTGGGCGGAAATCAAGGTGTGATCAGGTGCCGCGTGGGCGTTTCCTGTTTTTCCTCCTCAAATGAGGCGATGATGCGCTTGCTCGCTGTGGCACAATAAGCGGGTACCCTTCCAAAGTACCTACCCATCCACAATACCTATTGCGGCCAAGCCGCAAATCCCAAACTAGTCTAATCGCCGCTTTATGCGGCGATTTTTATCATGGCCTTCAGTCAATCAACTGGAGACTCCCATGCCCAAAAAGCACAACAAAATGGCCATCTGGTACGTCATCAGCGCCGTGCTGCTCGTCGTCCTAGCCATCATCGCCCGCCAGCAAATTGGCCTCTTGCTGCTCAAAACCATCTACATCAGCATCGCTCTTGCCCTTGGCTACTACGCCGACCGCACCATCTTTGCCGCTTATCGCCCGTTTGAAATGCGCCAAGAGCCCATCGTCTTTGCGGCGGTCATGATTCGCCGCGCGTTGCTCGTCTCTGCCGTCGTCCTCGCCTTTGCCATCGGACTGTAATCATGCGGCGCACCCTACAACTCCTCGCGTTTGTCGTCGCGGCGGTCGGTTGCCAATGGGCAACCGCCGCCGATGACTGGCAGACCCGCTCCCGCGTCTGGCAGCGCGACCTCGTCCGCGAAGCGCGCGCCGTCTGGGGCATTGACGCGCCTGTGCCGGTGATGGCCGGGCAAATCCATCAGGAGAGCCTGTGGCGCGCGCACGCCCGCTCCAAGTACGCATCCGGCCTCGCCCAATTTACCCCGGACACCGAAGCGTGGATTAAAGCGGCCTATCCGCAGGCGCTTGCCGTCGGCAATGCCTTTGATCCGCGCTGGGCGATCCGTGCGCTCGTTACCTACGACCACCACCTCTATCAGCGCATCCGTGCAGCCAATGACTGCGAGCGCTGGGCGATGACGCTCTCGGCGTATAACGGCGGCCTCGGCTGGTTGCAACGTGACCAGCGCCTTGCCGCCCAGCGCGGCGCCGACCCGCTGCGCTGGTGGGGCAATGTCGAGCGCTACAGCCGCCGTGCCAAATGGGCGATTGCCGAGAACCGCGGCTACCCGCGCGCCATCATCTACCAGCATCAGGCGCTCTATCGCGATTGGGGCGGGGGGATGGTATGCGCACGCTGACCATCGTCCTGATTGCCACGGGCATCATCGCCACCCTCGGCGGTTATATCCACCGCCTACGCGGACAGCTTGCGAGCGAGCAGGCGACGGTGGCAGCACTCACCGCCGCCAACAAGGCGCTTGCCGATGAGTACGCCGCCGCCGATGCGGCTTATCAGGCGTTAATCGCAACCACGTCGCAAATAGCGACGCAATACCGCCCCGCCATCCACCGCGTGCAACAAGCCCCGGCGCATGACGATGCCCCGGTGGCGCCGGTATTGCGGCAAGCGCTGGAGGATTTGCCATGAGAGCCATTGCCCTGCTGCTTGCCATCAGTCTCACCGCCTGCGCGCGCGACATCCCGCGCTACCACCCCATCGCCGTGCCGACCGGCCTCACCGCGCCGGTTGTCACCCCCGAAAAACCCGACCCGCAGCGCGCGACGCAGCGCGATGTCGCCCGCTACCTCATCGAGCAGCATCAGGCGCTCACCACCTGCAACGCGCGCCTTACGGTCATCCGCCAATGGAGCGAGCAATGGACGAGGCCGACCGCGCCGCAGCGCTAATCGAGGCGACCACTGCCAACGCGCTTGCCCGCATTCAGGCGGCGCAACAGCAGGCCGGACAGGCGGAGTGCGCGGATTGCGGCGAACCCATACCCGCCGCACGTCGCGCCGCCAACCCCGCCGCCATCCGCTGCCGCGAATGCCAGGAAATCTACGAAAGGAGACACCGTGGGAAGCCCTAACATCCCGTTATGGAAGTTTATTTTTGACATTATCCAGACCACATTTACCGTCGGCATCACCATCTACGTCTGGATACTCTCGAAACACAAGGCGAATGCCAGCCGCATTGCCGCGCTGGAAGACAAGGCGACCGAAGAACTCGGCCAGGTCAAAAACCGCCTGACCGAACTGGAAACGCGCCTCGAGCACCTGCCGAACCGGGAAGCCATCGGCAACATCCACAAGCGCCTCGACCGGCAGGCGGAGACCCTGCACAAGATGGAGGGGGCGCTCGATGGTGTCAATGACACCAGCAAACTCATCCTCGAAGTGCTCTTGAAAGGAGACAAATCATGATGCAAGACGCCGTGCGCGCTTACCGCCGCCGCGCCATATTGAGCCTGCTTGAATACGACAGCGACTATCGCCTGTCGCTCGATATGCTCGACCTCTGCCTGGAACAAACCGGGCAGAACATCACCTACGACCAGCTGCAAACCGAAATCGGCTGGCTGGAAGAACAGGGCTATATCAGCCGCAGCCATCCGTCGCCGAACCTGACGATGGTGACATTGACCGACCGCGGCCTTGAAATCGCGCGTGGCAAAGCGCGGGCGCATGGCATCCGTGACCTGCGCCCGTCCGAACTGCGCGACATTGAGGCGCGTCGCTGATGGCGGCAAACAGCATCAAGACGTTGCCGCCTGCGCTCTTGGAACAGTTGCAGGGCTGGCTGCGCGACCCGGCCATCACCCAGCTGGAGGCGACCGAGCGGCTGAATGCCGTCCTCGCCGAGCTGGGCGAAAAACCGCGCAGCAAAAGCGCGGTCAATCGCTATGCGCTGAAAATGAGCGAGGTTGGCGCGAAAATCCAGCAATCGCGCGAGATTGCCGACATGTGGATTGCCCGCTTTGGTAACCAGCCACAAGGCAAGGTGGGCGCGCTTTTGAACGAACTGGTGCGCAACCTCGCCTTTGAAACCGCGTTGCAATTATCGGAAGACGAAGAACCGGCACACCCCGGCCTCTTGAAAGACTTGGCGCAGGCGATAGAAAAGCTGGAGCGCGCATCCACCATCAACGACAAACGCCAGCGCGAAATCGAGCAGGCCGCCTTGGCGCGTGCCGCCGCCGACGTCGAAGCCACCGCCAAATCGCAGGGGCTATCCGATGAGGCGGTCGAACTCATCAAACAGCGCATCTTGGGGGGCTGAGATGGCTGGCGTCCTCCTGCCCTACCAAATGCAATGGATTAACGACCCAACCCCGGTGCGTGTCTACGAAAAATCGCGGCGTATCGGTATCAGCTGGTCAACCGCCGCCGAGGCGGCATTGGTAGCGGCGGCTGCCTCCGGCATGGACGTCTGGTACATCGGCTACAACAAGGACATGGCCGAAGAATTTATCCGCGACAGCGCCGACTGGATTGGCCATTACCAGTTGGTCGCCGAGGCGGTCAGCGAGGAGATACTCAACGACGGCGACAAGGACATCCTGACCTTTGTCATCCGCTGCGCGTCGGGCTACCGCATCACCGCCTTATCGTCGCGCCCCTCCAACCTGCGCGGCAAACAGGGCTACGTCATCATTGACGAGGCCGCCTTCCACGACCAGCTCGACGAACTCATCAAAGCCGCCATTGCCCTGCTCATGTGGGGCGGCAAGGTCGCCATCATCAGTACCCACGACGGCGTCGATAACCCCTTCAACCAGCTCTGCCAGGACATCCGTGGCGGGCGAAAACCCTACGCCCTGCACCGCACCACCTTCGACGAGGCGGTCGCGCAAGGCCTCTACCGCCGCATTTGCCAAGTGCGCGGCATGGAGTGGACAGCGGCGGGGGAGGCGGCATGGACGGCGGGCATCTACGAACAATACGGCGCGGACGCCGACGAAGAGCTGCGCGTTATCCCTTCTAACAGCGGCGGCGCGGTACTCTCGCGCAGCCTGCTGGAGCTGCGTGCCGACCCCGTCCCCATCCTGCGCCTTGCCCAGCCCGACGGCTGGGCAGAATACCCGGCAGAGCTGCGCTCGGCCGATATCGCCGACTGGTGCGAGCGCGAATTGCGCCCGTTGCTGGCCACGCTAGACGGCACGCGCGAACACGTCTTTGGCATGGATTTCGCGCGGCACGGCGACCTCTCGGTACTGGTGCCGCTGCAAATCGCCGCCGATACCCGCCGCCATGTGCCGTTTGCGGTCGAGTTGCGCAACATCCCGCACGCGCAACAGCGGCAAATCGTCTATTACCTGCTCGACCGCCTGCCACGCCTGACTGCGGCGTGGTTTGACGCAAGCGGCAACGGCGAGTACCTCGCCGAGGCCGCACACGACCGCTACGGCAACCGCGTCGCACAAATCAAACTCTCCAACGCCTGGTACAGCGAGCATATGCCGCCGCTGGTGGCAGCACTGGAAGATGACGCGCTACGCATCCCCAAAGACGCCGACATCATCGACGACCTGCGCGCGCTGGAGCGCATCGACGGCGTCATCAAACTGGGACGGCGCAGCGGCAAAGCGGGCGAGCGCCACGGCGACGCCGCCATCGCCCTCTGCCTTGCCTACGCAGCATCCAGGAGTGACACCGTCCTGCCTGTCGAAGTTGTCGTTGAAGACCTGCCGCCACAAGCAACCGCAGACTATCCCGTACCGGTCTACCGGGATTACTGACCTCCAAGGAGCACCACATGTCCATCATTCACGGTACGTTTACCTATGACACCAGCGGCAAGCAGTTATGCTTGCATTCCGAACAGCCCCTGACCGTGCTTGACATCCGCCTGCCGGGTGATACGGCCAGCAGTGTTTATGACAACGACGGCATGGAAGTGCGGCAATACAGCCGCGTGACCCTGTGGCTGGAACAGACGGCTGACGGCACCATGCCGCGTTTGGCGACCGCCACCCCCGCCCCGCCGGCGCGGAGATGTCGCCCGGGCAATGCTCTGCTCAGGCTGCTGTGCCTGCCCTCCTGCCTAGCTCAGGCCGCTGCATTTACCCAAAAACAGCACCAGCAACCCTGCGGCGACGGTGAATATCAGCGCCCGCCCCGTGCTGCGTTCGTGCCAGAGTTTTGTGCTGTTTGGCGCTGCGCCCACCGTCGCATCATGGTCGGTTGGCTGCTGATTGCCACCATCCTGGGCACCCTGTTCCTCGGCAGTCAGTTGCTCTAAATAATCCAGCCCTGCTGCCGTGGGGCCACGGACCACCACATCCAGAATCCGGCCATAATCCTCACGCCGCTTGCTCCGCCGGGTGGCGGCATGCAGCAACCCCCGCTCTTGCAGATAGGCGACTTCGTCAAACATATCGGGGCTGGGCTGCACGCCACGCAGCAGCTGCACATGAATTTTTTGTCTGGGGGTCATGCGGTGTCCGGGGGAAGGGAAAAGGACATCATACCCAATATTTACAACCGCGTTGCAAATGGCGTATAGTGCTTCGCGAGGCGTCGAAAACCTCGTAAACAGCGGTCTCCCGCATCCGACATTGTGGTTTTTTTATGCCCGTATGGGCGACCCTGTTATGCCGGGGGGGCAGAGAATACAACACCCGCAAGGGGAATCATCTCGGCTGACTGTTTACAGCTTTCGAACGCCCCGGCACCCCTACAACAGGGAATCTTCGAAAAACTTAAACAGGAGTCAGTCATGACCAGCTACAAAGAACCCCTGGTTCGCTTCTCCGGTAACCGCCTGATTACCACCTCACTTGCCGTCTCTAATCACTTTCAGCGCAATCATCGAGATGTGCTTACCACTATCCGCTCACTTGATTGCTCGCCCGAATTTAGAGAGCGAAATTTTACGCTCTCCTCGTACACGACCAGTCAGGGCAAATCACAGCCGATGTACGAAATCACCCGCGACGGCTTTTCCTTCCTCTGCATGGGCTTTACCGGCGCGCAGGCGGCGGCGTGGAAAGAAAAATACATTGCCGCCTTCAATGTGATGGAGCAGGAACTGCAACAGCCCGCCAGCCGCCTTGAAACCCATATGGCGCAGCTGGCGGCCGGCATGAACACGCTGCTGGCGCAGAACCGGATGGTGCACAAATACATCGCCCTGCTGGAAATGAACCAGAAGGGCAGGCGCCGCATCAAGCGCGAAGACGAGGCCATCATCCTGCAATTGCGCGACGAGGGCTTGAGCCAGGCCGATATTGCCCGTCTCTTGCGTATTTCCGCCACCGCCGTCAACCGCATCATCCACGGCGAATACCGCTTTTCCGACAGCCCCGCCGGCAAGGGCATCAGCGAGCTGCTCGAAGAAATGCTGGCGCGCGAACAGCAGCAGCTGGCCGCCACCCTCGGCCTGCCGGAGGTGCCCCATGCCTAATGTTTCCCCCGACGACCGCGAAGACGCCCTGCGCATGGCTTCCGCCGTGCTGGCCCTGATTGAAGACCTGACCGCCAACCAGCGCGAAGATACCGTCACCATCCATGCCCCCGGCCTCTACTATCTCGCCAGCCTCACTCGCAGCGAGCTCGACAAGTACTACTGACCGCCCCGACAGCGCCCCTTTGTGGGGCGCTTTTTTTCGCAAACTGCTCTACTCGCCGCCCGGCTCCACCCGCCTTATCCTGCCGCAAACCCCAGGAGCCGTGCCATGTCCCGCAAGAAGAAACCTGCCCGTATCCCCGCCAAACCCACCTCGGCTTCCACCGAGGTGGCCATCGAACGCAACCTGACTACCCTGGAAAGCATCGACAAGGTGCTCACTGACCGCCTTGGCGGCGATAGCAGTGCCTACCGCGACCTGCTCACCGATACTACCGTCACCGGCACATGGACGCAGCGGCAGACGGCGCTAACCAAGATGGAGCGACAGATTGTCCCCTATGACGCCAACAATGCCGCCGATGTCGAGGCGGCAAAGTTTGTCGAGGCACAGTTGAGCCGCATCAACTTCGACCACATCCTCAAGGCTATGCACTGGGGCGTGTTCTACGGTCTGGCCGTAGGTGAAGCGATGTGGGATATTGAGGACGGCAAGGTGGTTTTGGCCGATGTGCTGGTGCGTGACCGTAGCAAATTCAAATTCGACATCAAGCAACAGCTGCTCTACACCGGCAACGGCGGCGACGAGGTCATGCCACCGCGCAAATTCTGGACGTTTTCCGCCGGCGGCGATACCACCGACAACCCCTACGGCTTGGGACTGGCGCACTACCTCTACTGGCCGGTGCTCTTCAAAAAGGCGAACGTGAAGTTTTGGCTGGTCGGCAACGAAAAGGCCGCCACCTCGGTACCGCATGGCAGCTTTGACCCGCGCTCGCCCACCGTTGAGCGCGACAAACAGCAACTGCTTGCCGCCCTGGTCGGCATCAAGAATGCCGCCGCGACAGTGACACCGCTGGGCACGACGATTGAACTGCTCAAGGGAGAATCCGGCAGCGCCGACTACAAGACCCTTTGCACCTACATGGACGAGGCCATTGCGCTCGTTACCCTCGGCCAGGTCATGACCTCGCAGGCTGTCGGCGGGCAGTACAAGGCCGAAGTGCAAAACGAAGTCAAGCAGGACATCATCAAGGCCGACGCCGATCTGCTCTGCGCTTCGTTTAACGCCAGCATTGCCACATGGCTCACCGAGTGGAATTTTCCGGGGGCGCGCCCGCCGAAGCTGTGGCTGCGTACCGAGGAAGTCAAGGACACCGCCACCATCGCCGCCACTTACGCCAAGCTGGCCGTCCTCGGCTACCGCCCGACACTGGAGACCATTGAGGAGACCTTTGGCGGCAAATGGGAAACCATGCAGCCGGTGGCATCAAGCCAAGCCGGAGAATCGGCTACCGACTTTGCCGAAGGAGACGACGAAGCCCCCGATACCGCCGATCACCTCGCCGACCGCCTCGCTCGCGAACTCGCCCCGCACGGGCAGGCGTGGCTGGACAAAATCGCCGCCGAACTCGCCGCATCGGAAACGCTGTTGCAATTCCGTGAGCGGCTGGACGCCCTGGCGCCGCAGCTCTCGCTGGATGATTATGCGGCGGTGCTGGCGCGCGCCTCGACCGTCGCCCATCTTGCCGGGCGCGCTGAAGTGCAGGACGAAGGTAGGGCACCATGACCGTCGCCTACGGCAAACTGCCGTTTGAGGAGCAGCTGCGTTTTTTCCGCAACAAGCTGAACATCCCGACTGAAAGCTATGCCGACATCTACGGCGCCGAACACGACCACGCCTTTGTCGTCGCCGGCGCCAACCGCCTCGACCTGCTGGCGGACTTCCGCACTGCCGTGGACAAGGCCATTGCCGACGGCACCACGCTGGAAGAATTCCGCCGCGACTTCGACGCCATCGTCGCCAAATACGGCTGGGAGTACAACGGCGGACGTGACTGGCGCAGCCGCATCATCTACGACACCAACCTGCACAGCAGCTATCAGGCCGGGCGCTACGAACAGCAGCGCGAGGCCAGCCACTACCGGCCCTACTGGGAATACAAGCACCGCGAGGGACAGCGTCACCCCCGCCCGGAACACGAAGCCTGGGATGGCCTTGTCTTGCACTGCGACGACCCGTGGTGGCAGACGCATTACCCCATCAACGCCTACGGCTGCAAATGCACGGTCATCGCGCACAACGCACGCAGCCTCGCCAAGCGCGGTCTGAAAGTCGGTACCGCGCCGCCAACCGAATATGAAGAGCGGGTCATCGGCAAGAATAGCGCCAACCCGCGCACGGTGCAGGTACCGAAAGGGCTGGACCCCGGCTTTGACCACATCCCCGGTGCCAGCCGCGACAAATCTCCGACACAGTTTTTCTTTGACAAGGCGAAGGGCTTGCCACCGCTGCTCAGTAGCACTTCGGTCTCTTCCCTGTTATCCAATCCCCAGGCACGCGGTATGCTCAACCGTGAAGTCGCGGCCATGGTGGACAAGCTCGTGCGGGATGGCGTATCACGAGGCGCCAGTCTCTCCGTTGGCGCCATCGCGCCGGGCATCATCAAGGCGCTGGATCAGCGCGGCCTGACACCGTCCACATCCGTCATCACCTTGCGCGATCAGGATGTTTTGCACGCGTTACGTCCGGGTAAACACCAGCCCTTGCCAGTGCAATTCTGGCGGGATCTCGCGGATCATCTGATGACCCCGGAACGCGTACTGCTGATGAAAAACGAGAATCCGCCGGTGCTGCTTTATGTGTACGACTTGGGCGGGGACAAGGGCAAGATTGCACTAAAAATGGATTACGACCTTGCAGTCAAAACGCCGCAAGGCAAAAGAAAGGTGAAGGGAAACATTGTGCGCACTGGCTCAATGTTGCTGACACAGGCCGAAATAAACAGCCTCAAAGGAGAAATAGCCATTTGGCAAAAATAAACAGTAACGGGAGCATCAGGACGGGCAGGATTCGAACCTGCACTATGAAGAAAGGCAGCTTGTTGTTTTACCCCGTTGTATAAAACAGCAAACCTTAAGCCAAGCTCCCCACTCACCTTAATTGGGCCCTTCGCCCTAATGCTTGCCTAGAAGTATACGCCAAAAACACACAGGAAATCATGAAGGGCTGCGGTTTGCCTGATTCGAACAGGATCATAGTGGCGATCACTAACCTTTCCAGTAGGAAACCCCCGCAGCCTGTGAATGCGATGCTGTGCCGGGGCGGATTCGAACCACCGTAACCGCACACCAGCCGCGTGAAAGTGCATTCCTGCTTCCAGCGCGTCCTTAAGGTGCCCGTCCCGTCTGCCTGAATGGGGCTCTACGGCGAAGCATCTGCCAGCCATACTACATCCTGAAAAACACCATGCCAACACTCACCATTACCAACCAGCAAATGGTCGCCGCCCTTGCCAAGCTCAAGGTGGCGGGATTTCTCGATAAGGCCTTCTTTTCCGCCATCGGTGAGGCACTGATGATTTCCACCGCCGAGCGTTTCGACCGCGAGGAAGCACCGGACGGCACACCGTGGGAACCTCTCTCGCCCAAGTACCGGCAGCGCAAGATGCAGATTTTCGGCGAGGACAAAATCCTGCGTTTGCGCGGCTATCTGCGCGACACCATCCGCTATCAGGCTTCCGATACCGAGCTGCGCCTCGGCAGCAACCGCGTCTATGCCGCTTTGCATCAATTCGGCGGCCCCTTCCGCGCCTTCGGTACGCATGATGCCGTCATGCCCGCCCGTCCCTATCTCGGTCTCTCGAACGAAGACCAGCAGGAAATCCTCGACACCGTGCAGGATGCCTTTACTGCCATGACGCCCTGAGCGGCGTTTTCAGGCGTTGTATGGCAAAAGGTGGGCAAGTATTGCCGCGCGTCCGTAAAACGCCGCCTGCCCCATTTAGCAAACGCCAGAAAAGCCCATCCGTCCCGCTTGCGTGACCGGCATTTTAACCATCCGGTTGAAATGGTCGCGCAGCTCGCGAAATCCCTGCTGCAATTCCCCAACTTGTCTAGTCGCTGCCCCCATGCGCCGTCCCGATAATCGGCGGCATGGACAGAATCGCAATTTTCAAAACCGGTCACCACGCCGCCACCTCCGGCGAGACGCTTGACGCCACAGCGGACTACGTCCGCGCCATCGCTGCCGCCTACGACCCTGCGCTGCACGAGGCGCCGGTCGTTATCGGCCATCCCAAGGACAACGCCCCGGCTTTCGGCTGGGTGCGCGCGCTTACCTTCGACGAAGGCAGCGGCACGCTCTATGCCGACCTTGCACAAGTCGAGCCGCAATTTGCCGCGCTACTGGCGGCTGGGCGCTTCAAGAAACGCAGCGCCTCCATCTACGACCCCGACCATCCCAACAACCCCACCCCCGGCAAGCCGTATCTGCGCCATGTCGGTTTCTTGGGCGCGCAGCCGCCGGCAGTCAAAGGCCTGGCCGATTTTGCCGCCGCCGCAGCGCCCGTGTACGAATTCGGCGATCCCGCCGCAACACCCCCACCCCCTACGGAGATGCCCATGAATGAAGACGAACTGAAGAAGAAAGAAGAGGAACTTGCCGCGCGCGAGAAAGAGCTCGCCGACCGCGAAGCTGCAGTGAAGCGGCGCGAAGAAGAACTCGCCGCCGAAGAAGCCGCGCGCGAGCAGGCCGAAGCCGATGACTATGCCGAAGGGCTGGTGAAGGCCGGCAAATTGCTGCCGGGTGAAAAAGCCGCCGTGGTCTCGGTACTGCTCACCGGCAAAGACGCCACCTTCGACTTCGCCGAGGGCGGCAAGAGGGTGCAGAAACGCACCAGCGACGGCATTAAAGCCGTGCTCGACCGCCTGCCGGCCACGGTGGACTTCGCCGAACGCACCCCGGAAGACCCGAACAAGCGCACCCTGCCACAAGCGGGCGACGGCAACGACGAAGACAAAGCCGCCGCTGCGCTGGAGAAGAAAATCCAGGACTTCGCCGATAAAAAAGGCCTGACCTTTGCCCAGGCTGCCGCCCAATTCCAGGAGTAACCCATGCCACAAGCCAACATCCTCTCCCTCGGCATCAACCTCAAAGAAGCCGTCAAGCGCGGCCAGCTCGTCAGCATGACCGGCGAACTCGCCACTACCGGCAGCAAAGAACCCATCGGCGTCGCGCAGTACGACGGCAAGGCGGGGGAGCGTATCCCGGCCATCGCCCTCGGCCTTGCCGACATCACCGCCAGCGGCCTTGCCGTCGGCGACGGAGTCAAGGCCAACGCCGGCAATGCGGAAAAGGCCACCGGCGCCGCTGAAGCCTTTGCCATCGTCCACAGCGTCGAGGGCAGCCGCGTCGAAATCTTCATCAAGTAAGGAGCATCCATGTCACAAAGTGAATTCAAGCGCCTGCGCGTCGTTGACACCATCCTCACCAAAGTCGTCCTCGGCTACAACCTCGACCAGGAATTTTCCGGTCACCATCTTTTCCCGGATGTCAGCGTCAGCGCAATGGGCGGCAAAATCATCAAATTCGGCAAAGAATCCTACATCGTCACCGATACCACCCGCGCCCCCGGCGAAACCGTGCGTAGTATCGGCATCATCTATAGCAGCGACGATTACGCCCTCGTCAACCGCCTCCTCGAAGGGACAGTGCCGGAAGAGTTTGCCACCGAGATGAACAAGGTGCCGGGCATCAACGCGCAAACCCTGGCCGTCAATCAGGTCATGCAAAAAATGCGTCTCGAAGGCGAGGTAAAAAAAGCCAAGCTGGCTACTACCGCCAGCCTCTATGCCACCGGCCACACCGAAGCGCTCACCGGCAACGATATGTGGGATAACGCTGCTTCCAAGCCGCTTGACGCCATCCGGGACGCCAAGGCAAAAATCCGCAAGGCAACCGGGCGCTATCCGAATGTGTTGCACCTCGATATCTACGCTTACGAGGCGCTGAAAACCCATCCAAAAATCCTGGAACAATTCAAATACACCGGCAAGACCAGTATTACCAGCGACATGCTTGCGTCCTACTTCGACATTGACACTGTCGTTGTCGCCAAGGCTGTTTCCGTCGCCGACAAGGATGCGCCCTTTGCCGAAGTGTGGGGCAACAACACCATCCTTGCCTACGTCCCCCCTGCTGCCATGCGCGCGCAGGCCGTGCCGTCCTTTGGCTACAACTACGTCCTCACCGGTACGCCCAAAGTGGAAAAGGGCTACTTCGAGAACAGCGACCGCTCGTGGCACTACCCGGTGGCAATGGCCGATCAGGCCGTTCTGACCGATAACAGCGCCGGTTTCCTCTTCACCAACACCGCCACCATCAAGTAAGGAGGCCATATGCGCTATACCGTATTGCAACCCCTGCGCCATAACGGCACACGCTACGAGGCCGGAGACGTGATAGACGACATTGACGATGCCGTTGCCGCCGGACTTATCGAACGCGGCCTTATCCTGCTCGCGGATATCGGCGAGGCCCTGCAACAGGACATCGCCCCGGCGCCGGCCAATGAACCGGAACCGGCCAATGCTCCCCCGGCAGAAGCCCATGAACCGACAGAAGCGGCCAACGACCCCGTAGCGGTAGAGGGCGAACTGGAACTGACGCCGGAAGTCGTCGTCGGCATCCTTTACGAAGAAAAACCGGACCGCAAACCGACGCTGAAAAAGGCCGTTGAAATGCTGGAAAGGCACCGCGACGCCGGCACAACCGAAGACGGCATCCGCCTTACCATCGACCCACAGACGCTCACGCAGGAAATGCTGGATACCGCCTGGATTCTCTACCTCGACCCCGGTGACGCGGCATGACCTACTGCACGCCGCTGGAACTCATCGCCCACGCCAACCGCGCCAGTCTCATCGGGCAGTTGGCGGGCAGCGACTACGCGCCGCTACCCGCCGCCGATGATGTGCAGCAATATTTCACGCAGGGCATCGTTGCGCCGGGCTACGAACAGGCGCTCTCCGACCTGAAAGCGCGCGTCGAGCAGGCCATCAGTCTTGCCGCTGGCGACATCGACGGCTACCTGACGCTATTGCCGGATATGCGCTTTCCAGTGGAAACGCTGAAAGCGGCGTGCATGGACATGGCGCTGTACCGCCTCTTCGACAGCCTTGACGACAAATCTGTGGTCAAGCAGCTCAACGATGCGCGCCACGCCTTCTTCAACCGCCTCATCACCGGCGCCGCCGCGAAAAGACAGGAGACCGCTTACGGCACTGCGCAAACCAGCGGCCCTGACGCCTACTGGACCGACGACCGACTGCGGGGGTACTGATATGACCAATTTCTTCGCCCCGCGCGACACACTCATCCGCCACCTGCGTCTGCTGATTGACAGCAACACCCTGCGCAGCGTCGAAAGCGCCAACGAATTTGCCGACTTGCTCGACGGCAAGCTGCCCTTTGTCCACCGCGCCGCCTATGTGGTTTATGACAAATACAGCAACGTTTCGGTGCAGGGCCGTACGCAGAAAATGACGCAGCATTACACCGTCTATCTCGTCATGCGCCACGCCCGCCGCGCCGAACCCGATATGGAGGCAGGCACCGTCCTGGCCGCGCTGATGGCGCACGTCGAAGGCCTTGCCGTCAGCGACGGCGACACCCACACCAATCCCGGATACGGCAAGCGCTTCACCCTCGGCGTTGCCGACGATGCCTTCTATCGCCCCGATGGCTGGGGCATCTATCCGGCCTCCTTCACCATTGACATCATCAACCTACGGAGCAGTTAAATGCCAACCCTCAACAGCATCCTTAACGACCACGGCTTTATCGGCACTGGTGTGCCGTATTTCATCCCGGACGACCCCAATACCCCGGCGTTTTACCTCGGTAATCCCGTCTCGGCCAAGATCGCGCAGTCCTCCGACGTCAAAACCCGCAAATCGCGGCGTAAACACGATGCCGGTGCCATTCTTGACAGTATCACCACCCCGAAAGCACCGGACGTCACCATTCAAACCGACACCTTCCAGCCGCTCACTTGGGCGATGGCGATGATGGGTAAGGCTGTGGATGTGACCACCACCGTGCAAACCGTCGCTGATGAACCCGTCAAAGCCCGCCTCAGCGGTTACCACAAACTGGCGCATGGCGACATTGACCCCGCTACCGTCGAAGTCAAAAAGGGCGGCTCAACCATCGCGGCGGCCAAGTACACCCTCAATACCGAGGTGGGCCTGCTGCAAATCACTGATGGCACGGCAGCCGCCGAAGGCGACGACATTACCGTCAGCTACAAGACCCTGGCCCTCAACAAAGTGGCCGTGGATGGTGCCCGTGTCAGCAGCTTCAAGGGAGCGCTCATCATCGACGGGCAAAACGAAGTGACCAAGAAACGCGCCAAACTCACCCTGCCGAACGTCTCGCTGGCCGTTGATGGCGAACTGGACTGGTTCAGTGACGACTTCAACAGCGTCACCATGAAAGGCACGGCGGCTGTCGGCAAAAACGGTGAAGCCCCATTTACCATTGAACTGTATGAATAAGAGGCACCCCCATGACTGGATTACCCACTACCACGCCAGCGGAGAACAGTGTGCCGGTGCGTCTCACCGCCGACACCACTATCGGCAATGTACCGATGAAAGCAGGCGCCACCGTCGCCGTCGCTCCCGACACCGCTGACTGGCTGGTGCAACACGGCGCGGCGGCCATCATCCGTGAAGAGCGGAAGGAGGACGGCTATCGAAAGAAGTGAATAACACAGCGCTTATATGAATTTACGTTAGGCGGCTGCAGCAATGTGGCCGCTTTTCCGGCGGCAGGATGGACAGCAAAACCGCCGACCGTCGGCAGTTTCTTACTGTTGTTTTTACCTATCCCTTTGTTTTTTGACGATATGATTTTTTTTGCAGTGCCGACCGTCGGCGTTTTGACTTTCATCACCGACCACGCCGGATGGTTCTCGATGCTCCTGCTCTATCCATTATGGCGGCGTCTGGCTGCGCTGGCATGGATAATGATCCGAGAATGGCTGCGCCCGACGCGCACGATTGTCATCCGCCACTGGCGCGGCAAACCCCTGCCACAGCCCGTTGTCCTTGACCTGAGCAGCAAAGAACCCCTGGTCAGTCAGCTCAAGAAAATAAGGCAGGAGGAGGATTGATGTTTTCCTGCAAAAACCGGCGACGTGCCGCCGCTTTTAATCCGCCATTTTTGGCTATCCTGTTGTTTTTACTGATTGTTGCAAAATAAAAGCGGCGACTGTCGCCGCTTTTGTTGGCATCCCTACTTCTTGCGCGAGACTGAGAGATGCCTTTCCAAAAACCGCCAGCAGATGGCGGTTTTTTTATGTTGCTTCTTCCAATCTATTGTTATTTATAGATTTACTGTTTTGACAAACCGCCAGCGCTGGCGGTTTTTACTTCTTGCGCAGCAGTTTCCGTAAGGATCCTGCCGCCACATCAATCGCATCATCATCCATTTGCGCAGCCAGTAGCATCAGATCCAGTAGCTTAGGGTTGCCAATCTCCTGCACCACCGCCCGCACAGCCTCGCGGCTGCGCAACAGGGCCAATTCTCGCCGCTCCTGCTGCACGCGGCGGTTGACCTCGGCATTCAGCGCCAGCTGGAAACGTTCGTCTTCGGGCACTTCTTCCCCGTCGCGCCAGTAGGGGGCGAGCATATTGGCGCGGAACAGCGCCTGTGCCTGCGCGTCCTGCCGCAGTCCGGTGAGGATGTAAGTCGCATCCGCACCTAGGTTAATGAAATTTCTCAGCACTTTGCCATCTAAGTCTGATGTGCCTTTCTCGTAGCGAATCCATTGCTGGCGCCTTATTCCGCATTTCTCTGCGACTTCTTCTTGGGTAAGTCCCAGTCTAAGCCTTTCTTCTTTAATGCGTTTTTCTTTGCTATCTTTCAATGTAACACCAATGGTACATAAATCATTTGACAATGTACGATGAATCGTACAAACTAACCTTATCCAAACAACAACCCATAAGCGAGAACACAACATGAACGCTCTGGAAATCAAACAAGCCCTTGGCGCCAAAGGCTACAGCCTGCGCATGCTGGCTGCCGCGCTGGATGTGCATCCGGCCACCGTCAGCCAGACCATCAACCGCAACGGCACCAGCCACCGTGTGGCGCGCGCCATTGCCAAGGTGCTGGACTGTGATCTCTATCAGGTTTTCCCCGACTACCGCGACTGCTACCCGATCCCGGAAAAGAAGAGCGAAGTCATAGAAAACCTTAGAAAAATCATAGGGTAATTATAGCAGAAAGCGCTATTTGCAACCACGTTTCAAATAAGGAAGCCACTATGTCCATCAAGCAATTAATCCCCGCTGAGCTGATCGAAACTGACGCCCACGGCAACAACTTCACCACCAGTCTCAAGGTGGCGGCCTATTTCGGCAAAAAACACCTGCACGTCCTGCGCGATATTGCCCACCGTATAGCCATCATCGCCGCCGTTAGCGGGGGCGGCAGTACATCTAAACCTGGATGCATTGAGGGTGAAGGACAATCCAAATCTGGATTGTCCCCGAACGGCGTAATTTTGCGCCGTCAGGCACGACTGCCTGGATTTTGGCTGTCCTCGTATCAAAACGAGCAAGGCAAGACGCAGCCGATGTATCGCCTTGACCGTGATGCCTTTGTCTTCTTGGTCATGCGCTGGAGCGGGGATCGGGCGGCGAAATGCCAGCTGGATTTCCTCGATGCCTTCAATGAAATGGAAGCGCGCCTGCACGCGCAGGAGAACCGCGAAGCAGCCGCCTTCTACCGCCTGCGCGCGCCGTGGCAGCAGGTGGTGGCGGGTACCCTGCTGGGGCGCAGCCGCAGCGAGATTGCTGCCGAAGCAGGCTATGCCTCGCCGCACAGCATCAGCGCCGTGCGCCGCCGCCTGCGTGAGCTGGGCGTGCTGCTTGAGGAAGAAGAGGAAGAACGGGCATGAACGCGGTTGAAGGCTTTTCCAGTACGCAGATGCGCGGCTACGCCGTCTTCAAGGCGCTGTTCGGCCACGAACAGAACGGTATCAGCTGCCAGCAGTTGGCCGAGCGTTTTGACACGGGGCGGGCAGTAATGCTGCGCGATTTGCAAACCCTCGCCGCCGCCGGCCTCGCCGAGCAACTGCCGAACAAGAATTGGCGCGTCTCGATGATGTACGGACGCGAGGCCGTCAAAATTTTCAACGCCATTCAAGCGGCGCGGACACGGCTGGAAGAAGCCAGCAAGCGCTACGGTGTGGATGAAATATCTGAAGAAACGTTTATCCGTTATCAATATTGAAACAGGAGGAATCCCCTATGGCTAAAGCGAAAGAAGTCCAGTTTGCGCAGGCCGCCGCCGCAGATGTCGCCGTCATGCAGGTATACGAGCAGAATGCCCGCCAGCTCAATCAGGAGCAGCTTGGCATGAACCGCCTGCTCGGGCGGATAGAGGCAACACAGGCCATATCCGCCTTTATCGAGACCGTCAGCCTGGCACAGATTGCCAAGATCAAGGAGGAGAAAGGTTATCGCGCCCTGAAGGATCAGGTGATGCTGATCGACGGGGTGGAAGTCCGTCTGGATACTTGGGAAGGCTTCTGCAAAGCACTGGGATCAAGTCGGGAGAACATGGACTTGAAATTAGGAAATTTGCGGGCTCTTGGTGAATCTGCTCTTGCGCGGGCACAAGAACTGGGCATGACCACACGTGATTTACGCAAGCTGCGTCAACTGGATGCCAGTGATCAGAAGGTCGTGATTGGTGAGCTGGAAGCAGCCGTCGGCGACAAGGACGCCATCATCGACCTGATTACCGACATGAGCGCGCGCCACGTCAAGGAGAAAGAAGCGATGCAAAAGGCGCTGGACGAGCAGCGCGCCGAGGCCAAGGCCACCGCCCGCATCCTCGCCGACAAGGACGAGCGCATCAAGACGCTGCAAAAGCAAATTGTCCGGCAGGAGAACCGCACGATGGACGAGCAGCAGGAGGACGACCTGCACGCCCTCGACCTCGCCGTGGTGGAGTTTCTGAAACCCCGCGCCGCGCTGGAGGATGCCATCGCCGCCTGTCTCAACTATGAAGACAACGCTATGCACCTGCACGCCGCCAATGCCCTGCATGAGCTGAAGGAAGCCATCGTGCAGATTCAAATCCGCTTTGCACTGGGTGATGTCACCAATCCGGATGACAGCTGGATGAATGTGACGGAAGAAGACATCCAGGCGGCCAATGAATTGAAGTAGTGATGCTATGAGCGCGGAGTACCTGATGGAACTGATCGCAAAACTCGACGCCGCACCGCACGGCGAGCGTGACGGCCTGGTCTGTGCCGCCGCCGCTGCACTTGGCAAATCCAAAATGACGGTGTACCGCATGCTGAAGAAACTGGGCTGGACGTCCGGGCGCAAGACCCGCACCGACCACGGCAAGAGCAGCATCAGTGATGACGCCATCAAGCAGGTGGCGGCGCTGAAGCGCGCCGCCGACCGCAAGAACGGCAAGGCAATGATGAGCACCAATCTCGCTGTGGAGATTGCCGCCGAAAACGGCATTCTCGATAAAAACTACCACCCCGCCACCGTCAACCGCGTCCTGCGCGAAAAGGGCATGACGCAGGCGCAGATGCGCCGCGCCACGCCGCATGTGACCCTGGCCACCGCCCACCCCAATCATATGTGGCAGGTGGACCCGTCTTTCTGTGTGCTCTATTACCTGCGCGACGGCGGCGGCATGGCGGTAATGGACGAGGCGCAATTCTACAAGAACAAGCCGGACAACTTCGCGAAGATAGCCAGCAAGCGTGTGCTGCGCTATGTCGCGGTGGACCATTGCAGCGGTGCTTTCTACTGCCGTTATTACAACGTCCCCGGCGAGAACGCCGAAACGATGTTTGATTTCCTGATGCATGCGATGGGGCCGAAAGACAAGCAGCACAACCCCTTCGAGGGTGTGCCACGCCTCTTGTACTGGGACAAGGGGAGCGCCAACGGCTCGTCGCTGATTATCAACCTGCTACGCGGCCTCGGCATTGAGTGGCACGCCCACATCAAGGGCAACAGCCGCGCCAAGGGTAGCGTTGAGAAGCACAACGACATCATCGAGCGCGCCTTTGAATCGCGTCTGGCCTTCACCCACATCCAGTCCATTGAGCAGTTGAATGCCTGCTGCGAGCAATGGCAACGCCGTTTTCAGGCCGAGCAGCGACACAGCCGCCACGGCATGACCCGCTTTGCCGCATGGCGCAGGATTACGCCGGAGCAGCTGATTGCCCGCCCACCTTTGGAAATCTGCCGCATTCTCCTCACCAGTGAACCGCAGGAACGCATGGTCGGCGGGAATTACCACATCAGCTTCGCTATTGACGGCTACGGCAGCCAGCAATACCGCGTCGCCGACGTGGATAACGTCCGCATCGGCGAGAAGGTGCTGGTGCAGGTCAACCCCTACGCCGCACCGAGCATTTGGGTATCGCACCCCGACCGCTTTGGCACGATGCAACGCTATGAAATCGCGCCGCTGGCCAAAGACGCATGGGGCTTCACCGCCGATGCTGTGCCGATGGACGGACACTTTCAGCAAGCCCCGCTCACCACGACCGACCGCATCCGTCAGGATCTGGACGAACTGGCATGGGGGACGCGCGACCAGCAGGCCATCGACAAGCTGCGCAACACGAAAAGCGCCCCGGCATTTGGCGGACGTGTGGACACGATGGACTACCTCGGCAAGCCCGCCGCGACACCATCCAAAATCCTGCACATGCCGCGCCACGGCAAGCCGCGTCAGGTTGAGCAGACCGCGCCGCAGGTGCTGGATGTCAATCCCGCCTTTGTCCCCGCAGAGGTCAAGCGCGAGGAGCGGGTGCTGCCCATCATCGAATTCATCCGCTACTGCGCGCGCGAGATGACCATTACCCCGGAACTTAGCGAGGAAATCCGCGCTGCTTACCCGAACGGCCTGCCGGAAAGCGCTTATGAAGACGCGCTCAAGTGCTTGTTGCAACCGAGCCTGCTGGAGGTGACCGCATGAACCTCGCCGCCATCCTCACCGCCTACGGCATCAGCCAGCCGCAGCTGGCCGCCGGGATCATGAAATCCGACGGCAAGCCGTACAGCACTGCCGCCATCAACCGCATTGTCCGCCACGGCGAATACCCGAAATCCGCTGACCGCGACGCCATCCGCGCACAGATACAAGACCGCCTTGCCGCCCTCGGTGTGACCGAGACCGTGGCATGGCCAACTGAAAAAACCAACACATGGGAGTACCCGGAAATGCAAGCCTTAACCCAACAAGCGCGGCAGGCCTTCGGCCTTTTTCGCAGCCCGTTTGTGGATGATGTCCAGACCCGCGAGGACGTCTATTTGAGCGACGAACAGCGCTACATACGCCAAAACATGCTTTTTGCCGCCAAGCAGTCGGGATTCATCGCCATCATCGGCGAATCCGGCGCCGGCAAGACCACGCTCAAGCGCGACCTGATCGAGGGCATCAAGCAGGAGAACGAGTCGGTCATCATCATCCAGCCGCAAAGCATTGATAAAACCCGCCTCACCGTCGCCCACCTGTGCGACGCCATCATTGAGGACGTCTCACAGGGAACGGCCACACCGCGCCGCACGATGGAAGCCAAGGCGCGGCAAATCCAGCGCCTGCTCACCGACAGCAGCCGTGCTGGCAATAAACACTGTCTCATCATTGACGAGGCGCACGACCTCACCATCGCCATGCTGAAGTACCTCAAACGCTTTTGGGAGCTGGAAGACGGGATGCGCCGCCTGCTCGGCATCGTCCTCATCGGCCAGCCGGAACTCAAACTGAAGCTGTCCGAACGCAACGCCGACCTGCGCGAAGTGGTGCGCCGCTGCGAGCAGATTGAGCTGCAGCCACTCAACGCCTACGTTGAGGACTACCTCAAGCACAAATTCAAACGCGCCGGCAAAGACTACGGCGAAATCTTCGCCGCTGACGCGGCAAGTGGCCTGACCCAGCGCCTGACGCGGCAGAACGGCAAGCAAACCGTCTCCATGCTCTATCCGCTGGTGGTCAACAACACCGTGATTTGCGCCCTCAACGAAGCGGCCAAACTAGGCTACCGCCAAGTCACCGCCGATATTTTCAACGCCATTTGAGGAGGCCATATGAATCAAAAAGACCTGGAAACCGTGCTGCAAGCATGGATAAACGCCTCGCTGGAACTGGCCGCAGTGATGGAGGCGCAAGGCATGACACGCATTGCCCCCGTCCTGCAACTCGCCAGCGGCAAAGACGGCGAGCTCTCGCTGCGCATCGTTACCCCCGAAGAGGAGGATGAAGATTGGGAAATGGATGACTTTTGGGAAGACGACGAGGAGGGCGACGCATGAACCGCGCAGATGCCGAGAAGCAATTGTGGGCGGATTACCGCCGCGCGTTACGAGAGCGCGATTACGACCCGCTCACCCCCTACCACGCAGACCTGTACCCCCTCGCAAACAAGCTCAACGCCATGCTGACCGATATCCAAAACCGCATGACGTGTGCGCTGCAAATTGCGCAGGGCATACAGGGCGAAGAACCGCGCGTTGAAGCCGTCCGCAATGAAGGGAAGTGGCAGGGCAGCGTTGTAGAGCTTGCCCTGACCTTTGGTAACAACATCAGGGCGGTGATGAACATCGGCGTAAGCAGTATCCACAGTCTCTTTTATTACGACAGCACTCTTGTAACCGCCAAAACCAGCCGCTATGCCGACATTACCGCCGGCGACAGCATCAGCATCATCGCCCACGGTCACCTTGACTGGCTGCGCGGCGAAAACCATGCCCTGCAACAGTATCTGGCCGAGCGTCGTGCCGCTCAGGCTGATTTGCCTTAACCGCCCATTAAAACCATCTTAACCGGAGACCGAACATGGCCAAAACCAGCAACAAACGCATCAAGGCGGCAACCCTTGAAACCCCGCAAACCCTTGAGCAAACCCAGTCATGGATTAAAGAACTCGGCGACACCCAGCGCGAACACGCGCGCGTTTCCGCCGCCCTCAATGACCAAATCGCCGCGCTCACTGAAGAGCACAAGCCCGCGCTGAACGCACTCGCCGACCGTATCAAAGAACTGCAACAGGGCGTGCAAACGTGGTGCGAAGCGCACCGCGCCGAACTCACCGCCAGCGGCGGCAAGACCGTCAACCTGATTACGGGCGAAGTGAGCTGGCGGCAACGCCCGTCATCCATCGCGGTGCGCGGCGCCGAGGCGGTATTGGAAAGTCTGCGTACCCTCGGCCTGCACCGCTTCATCAGGACGAAAGACGAGGTGAACAAAGAGGCAATGCTCAACGAACCCGAACTGGCGGCGACCGTCGCCGGTGTCAGCGTCATCAAGGGGAAGGAGGACTTTGCCATTACCCCGTTTGAAGTGGAGACGCAGCAATGACCGCCGAAGATCAGCTGGGGCTAGCCGAAGCCCAACTGCTCGGATACGGTCATCATCGTGCAGGATATGGCCTGACGGAGCTGGTTGACGCGATGGGCTTGTCCCTTGCCGAATGGGAACAGCTACAAAGCGACTATGTAATGCCCTATTTAGACGACGATGATCGCGCCACCATCACGCGTCATCTACGAAGCGAGGCAGTAGTCTGATGGGAATCAATCGCGAACACCCGGATTTTAACAGTGCCCTGAACGCTGCCATTGATGCCGTACAGAAACGAGGTGTGGAAATTAGTGATGTTGAAGCCTTCAAGCGCAATGTCGAGGCAATAGAAATCGTAGATACCCAACTACGTTTCAAAATAAAAGACCATGCAGAGGTGCAACAACCATGACTACCCACATCCATTGCAGCATCACCGAGCAGCCGGAGCTTTTCCACCCGATGCTGGGTTTCATGGAAAAAGCGCTGGTCGGTTTTGGGCTGACCTATGACCAGGCCAAAGACTTTTGCGGCAGCGTCATCGCCATCGATCTCAAAAGAGACGTGCAGCACAACGGCGAGCTGGTCTTTACCCGCAACGATGCAGACGGCACCTTCGCCCATACCTTCCTCACGTCACCGGAAGGGCGGGTGATGGACGTGCGCAAAGAGAGGCTGCCGTGAGAGTACGTTGTCCCTGCTGCGGCGCCACCAACAGCCTGGATGCGCTCATCGCTCACGACGATGCCCGCACCGTGCTGATGCTGCTGATCAAACTTGGTGGTGAATTACCCTCCCTGACCATGCGCTATCTCGGTCTGTTTCGTCCGGCACAAACCGAGCTGTCCTTTGCCCGCGTGGCCAAGCTGCTGAATGACCTGCTGCCGGATATGCAGGCGCAGCGCATTGAGCGTGACGGGCGTCTTTATGACGCCCCGCCCGCCGCGTGGGCATGGGCCATGCAGCAAACGCTGGCCGCGCGTGATGCCGGGCGCCTCAACACCCCGCTCAAAAACCACGGCTATCTGTATGAAGTGCTGACCGGCTACCGCTCCGCCGATGGGGGCGTGTCGCCGGTCATGACGGCGACCCCCAACCCGGCGACCCCGCTGACCGGTATCGCCGCCCTCGAAGCTATGAAACGCAGGGGATGATGATGTGGTGCAAGAACTGCCCTGCGAAGTCCACAACGCCATCCTCTACGGCCTGCAAAAGCTGGCGGTGTTGCGCCTCGCCTTTGCGCCCAACGAGCGACAACTGCCGGACACGGCAATGGTTTGGCTGGAAATGGCCGCGCGCAAAGGTGGCTGGATACCGGATGACGCGGCACGGGTGGAGCACGCCTTTGTCCGTCTTGCTATCGAGCTGGACAAATGGCCGACGCCGCACCAGTTTTTTGCCTACCTGCCGCCGCGTCCGGTATTGCCGCCACCCGATACCCCCCGCACTGCCGCCGATTACGCCGACGCTGCGCGTTTCTGGGGCGAAATCGCGCAACAACTGGACTGCCCTCCATCCAAACGCCCCCCACAAATCATCCGCAATGTGGCCGTGTGCGACTTCGCCCAAGCCGGCAGCGTGACGCACACCATCCTGCAAGACTGGCAACAAGGAGACGAACATGACGAAGAAAAAAGCCGCAGACGTCAAGGCCGCTAAAACCCTCGGCGCGCTGGTAGTGGAGCTGATGGATGCCGCCCTGACCCTGGGGCGCGATGACCGCAGCAAGGCACTGGTAAAGCTGCGCAACATCACTGCCGCGCTGCAAGAAGTATGCAAAGACCTGGAGGATTAACATGTATGCAGGCAACCAATCCGCGCGTATCCATATCGGCAAGAAAAAGCTGGGTATGGACGATGACACCTACCGTGCTTTCCTCCTCCGCCTGACCGGCAAGGACAGCAGCAAGCACATGACGATGAGAGAGCGTAGCCGCGTTATCTTTGAAATGACTCACCTTGGCGCCTTCAAGGACGGACGCCGTCCGCTGACCCGCCAGCAACGCGCCTGCATCGCCAAGTGGTACGACCTGCGCAAAATTGGCGCGATAGTAAGCAAGGACAAATCCAGCCTGAACCGCTACGTCAAAAAATTCCTGGGCAAATGGAACGTCGCCGATTTGACGGACGAAGAAACCAACAAGCTCTACAACATGCTGGAAGGCTGGCTGAGTGATGAACGCGCCAAGCGCGGCTTGGGGCAACCATGAGCGGGGACAATTTCAAATGGGGCGTCAGCATCCCCGAACCCCGGTTTGACGTGAGCGGCGAGTTTTTCGCCGCGCTCGCCGATCACCTCCATGCGATCCTGACGAGCGAGGGCATCACCGAAGCCACTGCCAGCAAAGCCATTCACGAAACGCTGGTGCGCCTGTCACAGGCATTCGCCGGCGAAAAAATCTACATCACCAAGAATCCGGCCAACTTCGCGCGTTGGCTGTGCGCGTATCACGACCTGCGCTACATGGACTACCGCGACGTGGACCGCAAATACGGCTGGAGCCAGGGCTACAGCCTCAAAATCAAAGAGAAGATACAGGCATTGATGCAGCGCCGCACGCAGCTGCGTCTGCCGATAGAGAAATCCTAAACGAGTCTGATCGCGGCCAAGCGCCGCTGCATGGATAATCCCGCCTCAAGCAAACGGACGACCGGCGCAGTGTGGGGACACCGCGCCAGCCCTCACAGCGAAAGCACCGCTGCAAGCAAGGCCCGCTCCTCTCGCGAGAGGGCGGCAAGCCTACAAGAAGAATCTCTACACTTGCAAGAGATATCCATGCCGACCAAAGCAGCGCCGCAACCGCGTCCCATCATCCCGTGGATGGGCGGCAAACGCCGCCTCGCCAAACACCTGCTGCCACTCTTCCCCGACCATTCCTGCTACATCGAACTCTTTGCCGGCGGCGCAGCGCTATTCTTCATGCGCGAGACGCCTGCCAAAGTCGAAGTGCTCAACGACATCAACGGCGACCTGACCAACCTCTACCGCGTCCTGCAACACCACTACGACGAATTCATGCGGCAGTTTGCATGGACCCTGACTAGCCGCCAAACCTTCGCTCTGCTGCAAAGCACCCCTCCCGAAACCCTCACCGACATCCGCGCACTCTTCAAAGCCTTCGAACAATCCCCGCTGCAACTAACCTACACCATGAGCCGGACGAAAGGAAAAGCACCCAGTGGCGAACTCGTCATCCGGAACTACCGCTAACAAAAAGAGCCGCCCTCACCGGCGGCCTTTGCCAACATTCGCAACAATGTTTCCATATTTGCGGATTTCCAAAATCCGATTTATAACGCGTTTCGCCCTGAATTATCACGCGCGGGATTACCGTATCATTTCTGTTTGAAGCGACTATACCAAAATCAAGAAACAGCCCTCCGCAGGACGGACTTCCGGCCCGCCCTGCGAAAACCGTTTTGTTTCTTGGGACCGGTCTTCGTGCACGATAAAAATGAATCATAAAAAAACCCGGCGCAAGGCCGGGTTTATTGTTGCCGCAATCAAAGCGTTCAGCTTTGTGCGGTCGCGGTTTTGGCAGCAGATGCCGCAGTATCCGTTTTGGTTGCCGGGGTGTCGCCGCCTTCGCGGTGCAGCAGGCCCTTGACGATTTGCGCGCCGAAGGCAACCGCGCCGATGATGAAGATGACGTCGCCGACGGTGCGGAACCAGCGCAGGGTGTGGATGATCGGGTTCTGTTCGATGAATTCCGCGCTGCGTGCCCACCACAGCCCTTCGTTGATGTTGGCGTTCGCCTGGATGATGCCGATTGGCAGCAGGCTGGTGAAGAGCATCAGGATGAGGCCGAGGTTCATTGACCAGAAGGCGGTAAACATCAGTTTTTCGTTCCATTTCATGGTCGGGCGGATGTAGCGCAGCACCATCAGGGTGAAGCCGAGGGCGAGGAAGCCATAGACCCCGAAGAGGGAAGCATGAGCATGGTTCGCCGTGGTGTTCAGGCCTTGCAGGTAGTAGAGCGAGATCGGTGGGTTGATGAGGAAGCCGAAGACGCCTGCGCCCAGCATGTTCCAGAAGGAGACGGCGATGAAGAAGGTCAGCGGCCAGCGCATCGGTTTCATCCATTCGGCTTTGTGTTGTGCCGTCCAGTTGTCGAAGGCTTCGTAGCCGAGGAGGACGAGCGGCACGACTTCCAGCGCCGAGAAGAGTGCGCCCACGGCCATGATCGGCGTGGTGGTGCCAGCGAAATAGATGTGGTGGAAGGTGCCGGGGATGCCGCCGATGAGGAACATCATCGCGGCAAGCAGCGCGGCGGCGGTGGCGGCGCGGCGGCTGACCATGCCGAGGTTGTAGAAGATGAAGCCGACGGCACTGGTCGCAAAGACTTCAAAGAAGCCTTCCACCCAGAGGTGCACCACCCACCAGCGCCAGTATTCCATGACGGAGATGTGGGTGTGCTCGCCGTAGAACAACGCCGGGGCGTAGAAGAGGCCGATGGCGGCGGCGGCGAGGGTGAAGAGGATGAGCAGGCTCTTGTCGCCGGGGGCTTTGAAGGCCGCCCAGATGCCGCGCAGCATGAGGAGGAGCCAGAAGACGAGGCCGGCAAAGAGTGCCGATTGCCAGATGCGGCCGATTTCGACGAATTCGTAGCCCTGATGGCCGAACCAGAAGTTCAGTTTTTCGTTCATCCAGCCTTTCAGCGCCACGAACTGGCCGAGGAAGGAACCGGCAACGACGACGATGAGCGCCCAGAAGAGCAGATCCACGCCGAGTTTCTGGAATTTCGGATCCTTGCCGCCGTTGATGATGGGCACGAGGAAGAGGCCGCCCGCCAGGAAGCCGGTCGCGATCCAGAAGATGGCGGACTGGATGTGCCAGGTGCGGGTCAGGCTGTATGGCAGCCAGTCGGCAACGGGAATGCCGTAGAAATCTTGTCCTTCAACGGTGTAGTGCGCGGTGAAGCCGCCGAGCATGACTTGCACGAAGAAGAGGGCGGCGACGATAAGCAGGTATTTGCCCAGCGCTTTTTGCGACGGGGTGAGTTTGACCAAAGTCAGCGGGTCCTGGGCGGGGACGGCCGGTTCTTCGTGTTCGTGGTGGGTGAAGAAGGCCCAGATCCAGATGACGCAGCCGATACCGAAGATGAGGGTAACGACGGAGATGATGGACCAGATGACGTTTTCGGCGGTCGGCTGGTTGCCAATGAGCGGTTCATGCGGCCAGTTGTTGGTGTAGGTAACGTTCTGGTCGGGGCGGTTGGTGGAGGCGGCCCAGGCAGACCAGAAGAAGAAGGCATTCAGCTTGGCGCGGCTTTCCGCTTTCGGCAGGGTGTTTTCTTTCATCGCGTAGGCTTCGCGCAGTTTGTGCAGGGACGGATCGTCACTGAACAGTTTGTCGTAGTACGCGGCCACCGCTTCAATGGAACGGACGCGGTCGGCGGAAAGGGTGACTTTGCCGGTTTCCTTGTTGTAGGTGTTCTTGCGGAAGGCTTGCTGGGCGTCGTAGTGCAGGGTGGCCTGATCACGTTCGGAAAGGTCGGCGTAGGATTTGCCGAACTCGCGCTGCGCCTGCTGTTCCAGCCAGCCGAGGACTTCGCGGTGAATCCAGTCGGCCGTCCAGTCCGGCGCCTGATAGGCGCCATGCCCCCACACAGTACCGACGGACATGCCGCCGATGGATTGCCAGGCGGATTGGCCCGCCATGATGTCGGCTTCGGTGTAAAGCACCTTGCCGTTTTCATCAACAAATTCCGCCGGAATGGGCGGGCGCTCGTTATAAACTTCTTTGCCGAAGTAGCCGAGCAGGATAAACGAGCCGATCGTAATCAGGCCGAGCGCTATCCACATTCGCTTGAATTCTTTCATGTTTTACCTCTCTGATGAATGGTGCTTACGGCGGGTGCCGTAATGGAGACATTTTCACAAAGGGGTAATGCGGCGCCCTTGATAAAGGTCAGGGTTGATAAATTTTTTTTAGCGTTTTCCCGTTTTCAAATGATAATTTCAATCATTGGAAATGAACCGGCATTGGGCATCCCGTCTGCCGCGTCTGAAAAAATCACAAGCGGTGCCGCCACACCGACATCCTCGCGGCAGCACGGTTTGCCAAGCTGCTTGATTCGTCAAACAGCCTTATGGTATCTACGCAGCCCTGCGCATTTATAGTCGCTTGGCGGGTGCAGCAGCCCCGCTTGGCACCCCAACCACAAACCACAAGGAAACCACATGAACAGCAGCCAATATCTCGCCTGGATCGAACGAAGCGCCGCCGCCCTTGCCGCAGCGCAAGACGCGCTTACCGCCCTCGACACCGCCATCGGCGACGGCGACCATGGCGCGAACATCCGGCGCGGCTTCGACAAGGCCGCCGAAAAACTGCGTGCCCAGGCCGGGCAAGACCTCGGCAGCCTCGCGAAAGCCACCGGCATGACCCTGCTTTCCTCCGTCGGCGGCGCGAGCGGCCCGCTCTACGGCACCCTCTTCCTCAAAGCCGCACCCGCGCTTACCGGCAAAACCGACATCGACACCGCCACCCTCGCCCACGCCATCGCCGACGGCGTCGCCGGGCTTGCCGCACGCGGCCAGGCGGCAGTGGGCGACAAAACCATGATTGACGTGTGGCAACCCGCCGCCGCAGCGCTGCAACAGGCGGCGGCAGACGGTGCAGCACCGGCAGCGGCCTGTGCCAAAGCCGCCGCCGTCGCGCAGGCAGCGGCGGAAAGCACCATCCCGCTTGTCGCCAGGAAAGGCCGCGCCAGCTATCTCGGCGAACGCAGCGCGGGCCACGAAGACCCCGGCGCGGCATCCAGCGCCATCATCCTGCAAGCGCTGGCCGAAGTGCTGGCCTGACATCCCTTCCCCCGTTTCAGGCCCCGCATTGACGCCGCCTGCTTTTGGCGTTCCGGCTAGGCGCGACGGCACGCGGGGAAACCGCGTCTTTCTTGATTTTGAGATGTTGCGGGCAGCGCCCCTATGGTATCTGCGCCGCTTGCCGGGCTTTTATGCCTGCCGGCGCAGGCGCAGGTTGACCGGGGCGAACGGCGCCGCCTGTTGCCATTCGAGCAGTTGCGAGCGGTCGAGTTCGAGCATCGCCATCAGGCTGACCACGAAGCCTTCACGTCCTTCGCCCGCGCCGCAGAAGGCGGTGAGCGGCTGCCAGCCGGGGTGGTTCCTGAGGCGCGCCTGCATGCTGTCCATGCGTTCGGCGAGCGAGTAGCTTTCGTTTTCGACTTCGTGCGCGCGGCGCAGGTCGTGGCGTTGCCAGAGTTTGCGCAACACGTCCGCCAGTTTGTGCGCGTCCGCTGGCGGCTTGATGACGGGTTGCGCGCCCGCCGGCGGCAGGTGTGCCGAGAGGGCGGTGCCGGCGCCGACGCGCGGCAGGGCGGCGAGGTTTTCCGCCGCCTTGCCGGTTTGAATGTAGGCCAGGATTTGTTCGGCAAGTCGGGCGCGCGGGTCGGCTTCCGGCTCGTCATCGTCGTTACGCGGCGGACGCGGCAGCATCATGCGCGCTTTGATTTCCGCCAGCGTTGCCGCCATGAGCAGGTATTCCGCCGCAAGGTTCATGTCCAGTTCTTCCATGAGATCGAGGTAAGCGAGGTACTGTTCGGTGATGAGGGTGACGGGGATGTCGAGGATGTCGATGTTCTGTTTGCGGATGAGGTACACGAGCAGGTCGAGCGGGCCGCTGAAAGTGTCGAGCAGGACGCGCAGGGCATCGGGCGGGATGTAGAGGTCCGGCGGCAGCTGGGTGACGGGTTCGCCGAAGAGGAAGACGGTCTGTTCCATGCGGGCGGTTTACGGGTGGATTTGGGGCGCGGGGTGGGGCTGTCCACCGGGCGGCGGGGCGTTTTTCGGGGCCAGCCACCAGCGCGGGCGGCCGTCGAGCGTGGGGACGGGGTAATCGCCGCTGTCGATGCCTTCGATGCTGCGCTGTTCGGCGGCAAGCGCCCAGTCGCAGAGGATTTGCGCGACGGCAAGGCGGTTCTTGGCGGCGATGTCGAGGGTGATGCTGCCGTCGCTGCCCGCAGGGCGCGCCTCGATGCAGGCGATGTCGCCGCCCACGCCGTCATCAAGCAGGGGACGCAGTTCGGCGGCGTCGGCGCAGCGCACGCGTGCGGTGTAGGTGGGATACGGCGAGGGTTTCCAGCGCGCGAGTTCGCTGTATATGGGGATGTCCATGCCGTTGTCGGTACGGTAGCCGATGGGGACGCTGTCGTGCAGGATGATGTCGCCGAAGCGGTGCCCGCTCGCGGGATGCGGCACGCCGAGCAGGCGCGCACGCACGGGGTCGATGCGCCGCGCCGGCACGGTTTCCGCCGTCGCCGCCCAGGGGTGCAGGCGGATGGCGGCGATGCCGTAGTTGCCGCTGATGGGGCCGGTGCCGTCGGGGACATTGATACCGCAGGCGCGCCACAGGCGGCGCGCTTTTATCCAGTCACCGAGGGCGGTGGCGGCGATGCCAGCGTTCCAGTAGGGGGCGTCGTCATGTTCGGCGGCGAGCGCGATGGCGCGCAGGTTGTGGGTGAGCGCGCCCTGCCAGTCGCCTCGGTATTTGCAGGCCAGCGCGTACATGTAGTGGTAGTGGCGGTTCTGCGGGGTGTCGCGGATGAGTTTGCCGAAATAGCGCTGCGCGGCGGCGAGGTCGCCGCGTTCCATGGCGGCGTAGGCGCGGGTGTAGAGGGGGTTGTCGGCGCGGGGTGGGGTCATCATGGCTCGGTGTCTGCTGGGCGGTAATGGTGTGCGGTGCAGGGCATCGCTTTATTACCGATTATACAGGTATGCGGCGCCCGGCAACCGCCGGTCGCGGGCATGGCGGCGGGGAAGCCACGCTCAATGCCCGCCCGCCCAGAAATACTGCACGCAGTGGAAGAATACCGGCGCGGCGAAGCACAGCGAATCCATGCGGTCAAGCATGCCGCCGTGGCCTTCGATCAGGTGCCCCCAGTCTTTCACGCCGCGATCGCGCTTGATGGCCGACATCACCAGTCCGCCAAGGAAGCCCATCACGCAGGTGAGGAAGGCAATGGCGACGGCTTCCGCCGGGCGGAACGGGGTGATGCCGTAGAGCGCGCCGCCGAGCAGCGCCGCGCTGCACACGCCGCCGACGGTGCCGATGACGGTTTTCGATGGCGACAGCGCGGGCAGGATTTTGCGCCTGCCGAACAGCTTGCCCCAGATGTATTGCAGCACGTCGCTCGCCTGCACCACCGCCACCAGGAAGAGCAGCAGCAGGATGTTGTGCGAGTAGCCGGGGACACGCAGGTTGAGCAGCGCCGGGATGTGCGAGATGCAATAGACGGCAATCATCACCGCCCATTGCGCCGTCGCCGCGCGGCTCAGAAAATAGCGGCTGTCGCCGGAGAGCGAGGCGGCAATCGGCATGAAGAGGAAGGCATAGACCGGGATAAAGGTGAGGAACAGGCTCGAACTGCCCAGGTACACCAGCAGGTATTGCAGCGGCAGGATGAAGTAGTAACACAGCACCAGCACGCGGTAATCGCTGCGGCGGCTGTACAAGAGCGACAGGAACTCGCGCAGCGCGAAGAACGACACCAGCCAGAAGAGCACGATGGTGCCGCCGCGCCCCAGGGCGAACGCCGCCGCCAGCACCGCCGACATCAGCCACCACGCCTGCACGCGCGCGCGCAGATTGAGCAGGGTCGGCGTTGCGCCGCAGCGGGCGAGGAGGACACGCGTCGTCACGCTTGCCGTGCACAGAATCGCCAGCATCGCCGCGAACAGCCACAGCACGGTATGTTCCGTCATAACCCACGCTCCTCATGCCGCAAGACTGGCTGCAAATTCAGCAGCGACGCCTGCGCGAAGGCGAGGAAATCCTCCTTCTCCGGGAAATCGCCGCCCCGGAACGGCTGGCCGAAGCGCACGCTGCACAGCATCGGCACCGGCAGCAGCCTGCCCTTCGGCAGCACGCGCTGAATATTGTGAATCCACACCGGCACCAGCGCGCATTCCGGCCGTGCCGTCGCTAGATGAAAAATCCCGCTTTTGAACGGCTGCAACAGCACATTGTCGCTGCCGTTGCGCGTCCCTTCCGGAAAGACCAGCAAATCCGCGCCGCCATCCAGCGCTGCCACCATCTGCTGCACCGCCGCCTGCGGCTCGCCGCTTTTGCGCGCAACCAGCACCATGTCGAACACCTGGCGGGCGATGAAGCGGCGCAGCGGCGAGGATTGCCAATAATCGGCAGCGGCGACCGGGCGCACCCGCCGCCGCAGGATGAGCGGCAGCGACACCCAGATAATCATGAAATCGCCGTGGCTGTTGTGGTTGGCGTAATAGACCCGCCCGCCGGGTGTGCGCTCGCGCAGGTGCGGCAGCGGCTGCGAACGCGCACCGGTCAGGAGAATCACCAGCCAGGACAGGCACTTGTCCAGCAACAGGGCGAGCCAGCCGCCCGCACGGCGCGATTTCAGACGCATGGAAATTCCCCCATGATAAAAACGGATATATGGCGATGACCGCGCGGGATGCGCTCAGAGGACAACGTAGTATTCGCGGTTGTAGTCGCGCAGCCCGCTGCCGTCGTAGGCCTTGCTGCAACCGCGCTGGTTGCTGACGAAGCGGGTGCCGTCGATATAGGTATTGATGTTGTCGTGGCTGTGGCCGTACACCCACAGGTCGGCGCGCGCGGTGAGTTCCGGCAGTTCGTTCGCCCAGTACGCCGAGCGGGTCAGCCCCTCTTTCTGGTGGTAATGGCGCTTGGCGATGAGGCCGCTGCGCGGCAGGAAATGGCTGATGACGATGTGTTTTTCCGCCGGTTTGCGCAGTGCGGCATCAAGAAAGAGGCAGCTTTGCCGGTGCAGGCCGGCCATTGTCGCCGGGGTCAGCGGTTCGCCGTCGTCGGCGTAGATTTCGCGGAAATCCGGCAGGACTTCTTCCGCCCAGCGCATGGCGTCGGCCGGATTGTCGGCGAGGGCGAAGTCGCTCCACAGCGTCGTGCCGCTGAAAATGATGCCGCCGATGGTGGTGCTTTCGTCATCGAGCAGAGTGACGCCGTATTCCTGGCTGATGCTGCGGTAGATGTCTTTCGCCTCGCTGATGGCGAAGCCGTAGTATTCGTGGTTGCCGAGGACGTAGAGCACTGGCAGTTTGGGCGCCTTGCGGCGCAGATAGTCGAAGAAGAGGCGGACGGTGGCCGGGTCGCCGATATCGCCTGCAAGAACGAGCACGTCCAGTTCGTTCAGGTTGCTGATGGTGCAGAGGCTGCACTCGGTGTGCAGGTCGCTGTGGATGCCGATGTTCATTGCGGGTCTCCCGGTTTTTTCAGGACAGGCGGGTTTTGAAATCGTCGTAGCCGAAGCTGCGCACGATGGTCAGGCTGTCGTCGCGGCTGTCCCAGGCGACGATGGCGGGCAGTTTGACGCCGTTGAAGGTGTTGGTCTTCACCATCGTGTAGTGGCTCATGTCCATGAACACAAGGCGTTTGCCGACGGTAAGCGGTTCGGCGAAGCTGTAATCGCCGATGACATCGCCCGCAAGGCAGGTCAGGCCGCCGATACGGTAGGTGTGGGCCTTGTCGCGCGGCAGACTGCCGCCGAGCACATCCGGGCGGTAGGGCATTTCCAGCACATCCGGCAGGTGCGCGCTGCAAGAGCCGTCGATGATGGCGATGTTGATGCCGTTTTTGGTGAGGTCCAGCACCTCGGTCACATACACCCCGGTGTTGATGGCGATCGCCTCGCCCGGCTCCAGGATGACCTCCACCCCCCAGCGGTCGCGGAAGGCGCGGATGAGGGCGATGAGTTCGTCCACCTGATAATCCTCGCGGGTGATGTGGTGCCCGCCGCCGAAATTCACCCACTGCATCTGCGGCAGGAATTCGCCGAACTGCCGCTCGACGGCGGCGAGGGTGCGTTGCAGCGGCGGCACGTCCTGCTCGCAAAGATTGTGGAAATGCAGGCCGCTGATGCCGTCCAGCAGTTCCGGGCGGAAGGCCTCGCGCACGATGCCGAGGCGTGAGCCGGGGGCGCTGGGATCGTAGATTTCTACTGTACCTTCCGATTGTTGTGGATTGATGCGCAGGCCAAAGTGCAGCGGCTTATGTTTGGCAGCAGTAAGCGCCTGCTCGCGGTAGCGCTGCCATTGGCTGAACGAGTTGAAGATGACGTGATCGGAGAGCGCCAGCACCTCCGCCATGTCCGCCGGCGGATAAGCGGCGGCGAAGGTGTGCACCTCGCCGCCGAAATACTCGCGGCCGAGTTTCGCTTCATGCAGGCCGCTGGCGCTCACGCCGGACAAATAGCGGGCAATGAGCGGCGCATAATGGAACATGGCGAAGCCTTTCAGCGCCAGCAGCACCTTCGCTCCGCTTTCCCGCTGCACGCGGTGCAGCAGTTGCAGATTGCGTTCGAGCAGGGCGGCATCGACGACGTAACACGGCGTCGGCAGGCGGCCGGTATCGAGGCGGCGAAAGGTATCGTGCAAAAGGGTCATGGCGGATTCCTGAATTGATGTAGCGCAAAGCGCGCATTATAAAAGTTCCGCCGCCGGGCGGCGGGGTTTGCCGCCGCTCATGAACGGCGGCGGGCGGCAAAGCGGCCGTGCCGTCCATCGTCTGCACGGCGGCTTGCGCCGCGCGCAAACGCAAAGAAAACCTCGCGTGGGCTTGGCGAATCCCCGGCATATTTCCGCAAGCGGTCTGTTTAAGGTCTGTTGACACGCAACATTGCGGCGGCTTTTTCGTCAAAATCCGGCATCTGCTGCGTTAAAAATGCTCGCAAGGTAGTCAACCTTACTGCGCTTTTTGCCTTGCACCTGCCGTTTTTGCCACAAAGTCCGCTGCGCAAGTCGAATGTCAGCAGACCCTAAGGCGGCCCCATGTCCTCCTTGCTTTATCCTTTATTGCGTCAGTGGTTGCCGTTCGGTTCGTCGGTGCCGGGGCTGTGGTGCGGGTTGCGGCGGCGGTTGCGGTGGTTTTCCGGCTTGCCGCGCGGCTGGCGGTCGCTGCGGCGGTTGCCGCTGCGCGTAAGGCGTTCGGCTTTTTGTTCGTTGAGCGCCTGCAAGGCTTCTTCGCTCGGCGGCACGACGTCGGCAAGCAGGTCTTCGTCCAGCGGCAGGGTCGGGATTTTGCCGTGAATGTAGTGTTCGATTTCCGGCAGGGAGTACACGTATTCTTCGCAGGCAAAGCTGATGGCGGTGCCGGAGGCACCGGCGCGCGCGGTGCGGCCGATGCGGTGTACATAATCTTCGGCGACTTGCGGCAGGTCGTAGTTGAAGACGTGGGTGATGTCGGGGATGTGCAGGCCGCGCGCAGCGACGTCGGTGGCAACGACGATGTTGATCGCGCCGCTCTGGAAGTCCTTGATGATTTTTTCGCGTTTTTTCTGCGGGATGTCGCCGGAGAGGGCGGCGTTAGGGTAGCCGTTCGCTTCCAGCACGATGGAGAGGCGTTCGAGGTCGCGCTTGGTGTTGAGGAAGATCATGCTGCGCGCCGGTTTTTCTTTGTTCAGGATGCCGATGAGCAGCGGCGTTTTTTCGTGCTTGGCGGTGTGGTAAAGACGCTGCTCGATGTTGTCGGCGGTGCCGTGTGCGCTGTCGATGCTGACGGTGTCCGGCGCGTTGAAGTATTCGTAGGCGAGTTCGCGCACTTTTTCCGCCATCGTCGCCGAGAAGAGGAGGTTGAGGCGTTCGTGCGCGGGCGGCATTTGCCGCAGCAGGTAGCGCACATCATCGATGAAGCCGAGGTCGAACATGCGGTCGGCTTCGTCCAGCACGCAGACTTCGATGTTTTTCAGGCGGATGCTTTTCTGTTTGTAGAGGTCGATGATGCGCCCCGGCGTGCCGATGATGATGTCGATGGGGGCGTTGTCGAGCAGGTTTTTCTGGTGTTCGATGTTGACACCGCCGTAGATGGCGAGGCTGTTCAGGCCGGTGTAAGCACCGATCTGGTCGGCGTCTTTCTTGATTTGCACGGCGAGTTCGCGCGTCGGCGCGAGCACGATCGCCCACGGGCCTTTGGCTTTGGGGTGGACGGGGTTGGTGAGCAGGTAGTGGTAGAGCGAGATGAGGAAGGCGGCGGTTTTGCCGGTACCGGTTTGCGCCAGCCCCATGACATCGTGCCCACTGAGGGTCAGTGGCAGGGTTCTTTCCTGTATCGGCGTGGTGTGGGTGAGGTGGTTGTCTTCCAGCGCTTCCTGGATGGCCTCGTGGATGGGCAGGCTGCTGAACGTGGTAGCGGTGGTGTGGTTTTCTGCCATGTGGTGTCCTTGTTTTTGGAAGGATTTTCGTAACGGAAAATTATACTGTTTTTTCATGTAGCGGTCATTTGCCCGCCCCGCCGGGCTTTTTGCGCGCGGGGTTTTGTGCCTCTGTTATACTGCCGCGCCAATTCCCTTTTCTTTTTTTCAGCCGGACTGCATTCATGAAAAAGCTGGTGTTTTTCGTTGTGTTGCCTCTGCTGGTGCAGGCGTGTGCCCTGCGTAGCGAGCAGGGGCTGTATGAGGTCAAGATGATGGCGGGCGATGTGCTTTATGCCAAAAATTCACCCAAGTTGGACGGTAAGGGTTTTTATCGTTTCCGCGATGTGAACGGGCGCGATTATAAGGTGAAGAGCAATCTTGTTCTTTATATCAAGCCCGCCAGGTTCAAGCGTTAAAGGAGTGTTTTGTGTCGGTTACCAGGGTTCCCCTCAGTTGCGAGTTTTTCCCGACGGCGACGCCGGAAGGGGCAGAGAAGCTGGCAGCAGTGCGCTGCGATTTGGCAGTATTTCAGTTTGAGTATTTTTCGGTAACGTATGGGGCAGGCGGCAGTACGCGTGACCGCACCATGAATCTGGTGGCCAGGATGTGCGCCGAGAATGGTCCGCCGGTGATGCCGCATTTGACCTGCGTCGCTTCAACGGAAGCGGAAATCCGCACCCTGCTCGATGATTATCAGGCACTGGGCATTAACCGCCTGATGGCATTGCGTGGCGATATGCCTTCCGGTGCATTTGAAAATGCCGGTTTTACGACGGCCACCCAGCTGGTGTCATACGTCCGCCAACTGTGGGGCGAGAACGCGCGCATTTGCGTTGCCGCCTACCCTGAGGTGCATCCGCGTGCGCGTACGCCCGCCGAGGATTTGCATGCTTTCCGCGAAAAGGTGATGGCTGGTGCGACCGACGCCGTCACCCAGTATTTTTACAACGCCGACGCCTATCTGCGTTTCCGTGACGATGTGCAGGCGTTGGGCGTCGAAATCCCACTGGTGCCGGGCATCATGCCGATCAGCAATTACGTGCAACTAAGCCGCTTCTCCGACGCCTGCGGGGCGGAAATCCCGCGCTGGCTGCGTAAACGTCTGGAAGCCTTGCAGGATGACATTCCCGCCCTCTGTGATTTTGGCGCAGACATAGTCGCTCAGATGTGTGAACGGCTGATTGGCGAAGGTGTGCCGGCGCTGCATTTTTACAGTATGAACCGCGCCGACCTTATTCACGAAATCTGCACCCGCCTGGGCTGGCACTGATGGCCGCATCGCTCGGCAGATCGTCCGCCGTCTTCGCCGTAATGACGCTTGCTTCACGCGTCCTCGGTCTGCTGCGCGATATGCTGGTGGCGCGTTACTTCGACGCCGTGGTCACGGATGCCTTCTACGCCGCGCTGCGCATCCCCAACACCCTGCGCCGCTTCTTCGCCGAAGGCAGCTTTGCCAACGCCTTTGTTCCCGTCTTCTCGGCGACGCGCACCGAGCACCCCGAAGAACTGAAAGACCTGCTGCGCCACACCAGCGGCACCCTGCTTGGCATCCTGCTGGCGGTAACGGCACTCGGCGTCCTCTTCTCCTCGACCGTCATTGCCCTGGTCGCCAGCGGCTTGAGCGAACGGCCCGACCAATACCTGCTGGCGAGCGACATGCTGCGCCTTATGTTCCCCTACATCCTGCTCATCTCGCTTACCGCAATGGCGGGCGGCGTCCTCAACACCTTCGGTCAGTTTGGCATCCCGGCGCTAACCCCCGTCCTCCTGAACATCACCCTCATCGCCGCCTGCCTGTGGCGACACTACCACGCTACCCCAACGCACGGCCTCTACGGCATGGAGCTCGCCTGGGCGGTGCTTATTGGCGGCATCGCCCAGCTTGCCCTGCAACTGCCCTTCCTGTGGAAATGCGGCATGCTGCTGCGCCCGCGCTGGGGCTGGCGGCACAGCGGTGTGCGCCGCATCCTCAAACTGATGCTGCCGACCCTCTTCGGCTCATCGGTCGGCCAGCTCACCGTGCTGATCAACACCTACCTTGCCTCCTGGCTCGTCACCGGCAGCATTTCCTGGCTGTACTACTCCGACCGCCTCGTCGAACTGCCTGTCGGTCTCATCGGCGTCGCCCTCGGCACCGTCATCCTGCCGCGCCTCAGTGCCCTGCGCGCTGCCGCCAACGACGCCCAATTCGCCCTCACCCTTGACTGGGCCCTGCGCTGGGGCTTTCTTGTCGGCAGCGCCGCTGCCGTTGGTCTCATCGCCCTTGCCCCTGCCATCATCTCCAGCCTGCTCTACGGCGGCCGTTTTGACGCCCACTACGTCGAAATGACCACCCTCAGCCTGCGCGCCTATGGCATCGGTGCCCTCTTTCACATCATGGTGAAAGTCCTCGCCCCCGCCTTCTACGCCCGCCACGACACCAAAACGCCGGTTAAAGCCGGCATCAGCGCCATGCTGCTGAACATCCTCTGCGCCCTCATCCTCAGCGGCCCCTACAAACACGTCGGCCTGGCGGCAGCAAGCAGCATCGCCGCACTGGCCAACATGGCCCTGCTCGCCTGGTACCTCTACCGTGCGGGCGTCAGCCTGAAAAGCGGCGCCTGGGGCTTCGCCCTGCGCGTCCTCATGGCCAACGCCGCCCTTGCCTCCATCCTCTACACCCTGCAAGGCGACCCCGCCGCCTGGCTGGACAAAACCGCCTTCCTGCGCCTGCGCGACCTCCTCCTGCTCATCGGCATCGGCATACTCGGCTACACCGCCGCCCTGCTCGCGCTCGGCCTGCGCTGGCGGCAACTCAAACTGGGCTGACCCAACCCAAGGAACGACACCATGCAACACCCCCTGCTCACCGCCTTCCTCACCGCCCTGCTCGCCCTGCCCCTGCACGCCAAACCGGCCAAACCCGCCGTCAAAGCCAAAACCGCAGACACCGCCGCGCCCGCGCAAACCGGCACCGCCGACCTCATGGGCAAAACCATCCTCGACATTGACATACGCGGCATTGACAACATCCAGCAACACGACAACGCCAAAACCTACCTCACCCTGGAAAAATCCGTCGGCGAAAAAATCGACCAACCCGACTACATCCAGTACCTCATCGAAAACGGCCGCGAAGAAATCCGCCGCTCCCAACAACCCTTCGGTTACTACAACAGCGAAGTGGACGCGCACGTTCAGGACGAAGGCGACGGCCTGCGCATCACCTACACCGTGCACCAGAACCGGGTCACCCAACTGAGCAAGGTCAACGTACAAATCACCGGAGAAGCGGCGCAGGACGAAGCCTTCCGGGAAGTACTCGCCGACAACCCCTTAAAACAGGGCGGCGCCCTCAACCACGAAACCTACGAAACCTACAAAGCGCGGCTCGCGGCGCTCGCCAGCGCGCGCGGCTACTTCGACGCCGAATTCCGCGAACACAACGTCCAGGTCAACCCGGCGGACAACACCGCCGAAGTCAACCTCATCCTCGACAGCGGTATGCGCTACACCTTCGAAGCGGTTGACTTCAACGACACCCCGCTTGACCCCGACCTGCTGCAACGCTTCGTCCAGTTCAAACCCGGCCAGCCCTACCTGTCTTCCGACGTCGCCACCCTGCAACAAGACCTGCAAGGCAGCGGCTACTTCGCCGAAGCCCTCGTGGGCGACGAACCCAACCGCACCACCAAAACCGTCCCCGTCAACGCCCAACTCACCATGGACGAAAACAAACACTACGTCCTCGGCGTCGGCTACTCCACCGACGGCGGCGTGCGCGGCAAAGTCGAATTCGACCGCCGCTGGGTGAACAGCCGGGGGCACCAGTTCAGCAGCAAACTCTACGCCTCCAAGAAAAACAGCAGCCTTGACACCCTCTACCGCATCCCCGCGCAAAACCCCACCAGCGACTACTACTACTTCCGCCTGGGCGGGCACATCAAAACCGACAACTACGACAGCCGCAAACTCTTCGGCGAAGGCGGCTACAACTTCCGCCTCGGCGACTGGGAGCACCGCTACGGCCTCGTCGCCGCCTGGGAAAAATACAAAATCGGCCAGACAGACGGCAAAACCCTGCTCGTTTACCCGCAAGGCCAGTGGACCTACACCTCGACCAAAAACCGCCTGAACCCCAAAGACGGCTACCAGTTCCGCTTCGGCCTGCTCGCCGCCGGCAAAGCCCTGCTCTCGGACGCTAACCTTGTCCAGGGCAACATCGACGCGCGCTACCTGCAAAGCATCGGCGAAAAACAGCGCCTCATTGCCCGCGCCGGCCTCGGCGCCAGCTGGACGGACAACTTTGACCGCATCCCGCCCAGCCTGCGCTACTTCGCAGGCGGCGACCGCAGCATCCGTGGCTATGCCTTCGAAAACATCGGCGCCCGCGATAGCGAAGGCAACAACATCGGCGGGCGCTACCTCGGCGTGGGCAGCCTCGAATACGAATACTACTTCAAGCCCGACTGGGCGGTAGCAGCCTTCGTGGACGGCGGCGACGCCTGGGTGGATGACTTCAAAATACGCGTCGGGGCGGGCGCGGGCGTACACTGGCAATCGCCCGTCGGCCCCATCAAAGTGGACGTCGGGCACGGCTTCGACAAACAATACGGCGACAACATCCGCCTGCACATCAGCATTGGCGCCGAACTCGACCTCTGACCACCACCGCGCGGCAGCGTGAACAACCGCCAGGCGGACAACCACAGCCTTCCCCCGCTTGCGAAGCCCGGAAGGGGAAACCCCGCCAAGCAGGATGACTGCGGACTTTCCCGCTTGCACAAGACAAAAACCCCTCTCCCGTGTGGGAGGATTTGGGGAGAGGGTGGCAAATTAAATCCGCGAAGCGACACCAACCGCGAAGCGGGATAAACATCGGCTTCCCGCCTGCCTTCAAATTCCGCCAAGCGGCACAACCGCGCACCTACCCGCCACAACCAGGAGAAACCCGCCATGACCACCGCCCAACTCATCGAAAGCGAACACGGCCAGACCGTGCGCCTGCCCGAAGAATACCGCTTCGCCGGGCACGAAGTCCGCATCCGCCGCGAAGGCAACCAGGTCATCCTCGAACCCCTCAGCGACGGCTGGGCATGGCTGGACGACCTGACCCCGTTTGATGACGACTTCATTGCCGCCGTCGAGGCTCTGCAACAAGAGCAGCGGGAACATCCGCAAGAACGCGACTTTGGGGACACCTTCAAATGAAATACTTGCTGGATACCAATAGCGTCATTGCCTTGAACAAGCGCCATCCCGAACTGACCGCACGCTTGCGACAAAGCCCACCCGAACAATTTGCCCTATCAAGCATCGTGCTAATGGAACTCTACTATGGTGCTTATAAAAGTATGAAAACGACGGAAAACCTGCGCAATATAGAAAAACTACCTTTCCCCGTCCTTCCTTTTACCGCCGAAGATGCGCAACGAGCAGGCCGTATCCGCACCGAACTCGAACGACTCGGCACACCTATCGGTAACTTCGACTTGCTGATTGCCGCGCAAACTCTCAGCCATCGCCTCACCCTTATCACCCACAACGTGCGCGAATTCTCACGCATCGCCGGACTGCAATGGGAAGACTGGCTGCACGACTGAAACCCCGCTCACACACAAGGACTGCCATGAAAAAAACCGCCCTCTGCCTGCTCGCCCTCCTCGCCGCCACCGCCCACGCCCTCAGTGAAGCGGAAGCAGAAGCCGAACTGACAGCCGCCGACACCGCCTGCGAACAGCGTGACTACAGCACCGCCTGCCAAAAATACGAACAACTGGCGCAAGCGGGCGATGCCGAAGCGCAATTTAAACTTGCCCGGATGTATCGCAAAGGACAGGGCGTCGTCCAGGATGGTGGCAAAGCCCTGATGTGGTACGAAAAATCCGCTGCACAAGGCGACGCTGCGGCACAAACCGCCCTGGGCGTGGCGTACTTCGCGGGGCGGGGTGTTGCCGGGGACTACGGTAAAGCGCGGGCATGGCTGGAAAAATCCGCCGCCCAAAACTTCCAAGCGGCGAAAGACGCGCTGAAAAGACTCGACAGCGGCAACCCGCTATAACCGCCCCGCGAGACCTGCCCACCCCCAACCAACCGCACACCCGCCATGACCACCACCCCGACCACCGCCGAGCAAGCCCCCATCCCTGCGCCGCGCCGCCCCCGCCGCTGGTGTCGCCTTATCAAGCGCACCCTGCTGACCCTGCTCACCCTCCTCCTCCTCACCCTCGCGCTCGCCTACTGGCTGCTCGGCACCTCCAGCGGCTACCGCCAACTGCCCAAACTTATCAACCGCTTCACCCCCTACACCCTCAGCTACGACCAGCTCGACGGCACCCTGCTCGGCAGCCAGCGCTGGCAGAACCTGCACCTCAGCGGCGGCGGCCTCGACATCCGCGCCGCCGAACTGCACCTCGACCTGCGCGCGGGCGAGTTGCTGCGCGGCAACATCCACCTGGCAGAAGTCGCCCTGAGCGACGCCGGCATCACCCTGCCGCCGGCGCGCGACACCGCAAAAAACGACGAAGCGGCGGGCATCCCCGCCCGACTGCCCGCCATCGACCTGCCCGTTACCCTCAACCTCGACCGCCTCAACCTCGCCAACATCACCATTCAGCAAGCCAACAAACCCCTGCTGCACATCGAGACCGCCGAACTTGCCGCCGCCTACCGCGACAGCACCCTCACCACGCGCGGCAGCGCCCGTACCGACAAAGGCAGCTTCGACCTCGACGCCACCCTCACCACCCGCGACGACTACCCGCTCACCCTCAAACTCGGCGGCGACACCCCGCTCACCACCCCGCCGCAAACCCTCGCCCTCGACTGGCAACAAAGCCTGCTCAAGCCCCGCCTCAGCCTCACCCTCGGCGGCACGGCGGCGGGCGGCATCGACCTTGACGGCAATATCGACCTCGCAAACCGCCGCCTGCACGGCACCCTCGCCTGGCACGGCCTCGCCTACGGGGAACACCGCAGCGACGGCAGCCTCACCCTCGGCGGCAACTTCGACGCCCTGCACGCCACCCTCGACGCCGCCTACAACCACCCCGACGCCCCGCCCGCGCACCTCACCCTCGACACCGACATCCACGGCGTTGCCCTGAAAAACACCCGCCTCAACCTCGCCGCCCTCGGCGGCAGCGTCGCATACAGCGGCGACGCCGATTTCAGCGGCAGCCCCGCCTGGCACGGCACCCTCAGCATCCGCGACATCGACAGCAGAAAATACAACACCAACCTCGACCTGCAACTCGACGGCGACATCACCACCCACGGCGGCGACGGCCGCGCCGCCCTCACCATCGAAAACCTCAAAGGCCGCTGGCAAAACCACCCCGTCAGCGGCGGCGGCAGCCTCGACTACCAAAACCGCCGCCTCGACATCCGCGCCCTGCAACTCACCCTTGCCGGCAACAGCCTGCGCGCCAACGGCAGCGCCGCGCCGGAGCGCGCCGACCTCGACCTCGACCTCAGCGCGCCCGCCCTCGAACGCCTCGTGCCCATCATCGCAGGCGACATCAAGGCGCGCGTCCACCTCGGCGGCAACCTCCTCGCCCCGACCCTCGACGGCGAGCTCAACTGGCAAAACCTCACCGTCGGCGACAAACAGCGCCCCATCACCGCCGCCAAACAGGGCAGCGCCCGCTTCACCGGCCCCTACAACCGCCTCGCCGTCAGCATCAGCGGCGACGCGCGCGGCAGACACTACCCGCCGCTCACCCTCAAAGGCACCGCCACCCTCGACCCGCTGCACCGCGTCGAAAACATCGACTTCGCCATCCGCAGCCTGCAAGGCAACCTCCACCTCACCGGCAGCGCCGACTACCTGCCGCACGTCGCCTGGGACGCCCGCGCGACTGCCGACAACCTGCACCCCGGCGACTGGCCGCTGCTCAAAGCCCTGCAAAACAGCAGCATCAGCGCCGAACTCGCGAGCAAAGGCGGCTACCGCGACCACAAAACCACCCTCACCGCCAGCATCACCAAACTGCGCGGCAACTGGCGCAAACAGCCGCTCAGCGGCAACGCCGCCATCACACTCGACGGCACAAACCTCGACCTCACCGCCCTCGACCTGCGCCTCGGCGACAACCACCTCACCGCCGGCGGCAAACTGCACGGCGACACCCTCGACCTCGACTACACCGCCGACGCCGGACAACTCGCCGCCTTCTACCCCGGCCTCGGCGGCAGCCTCAGCGGCAAAGGCAAACTCGGCGGCAGCCTGAAAACCCCCACCATCCGGAGCCAACTCAGCGGCAAAAACCTCGCCTGGGGCGCGCACAAAATCGCCAGCCTGCACGCCGACCTCGACACCGCGCACAAACCCGGCGGCAGCTACCGCAACGACATCCGGCTCGGCGGCGTACAAACGGGCGGCCAGCGCTGGCAGAGCATCCAGCTCACCACCGACGGCACCTACCAAAACCACCGCCTCAACCTCGCGACCACCGGCGGCGAAGCCAACCTCAAACTCGCCATGCAGGGCGGCTTCAGCGCTGCCGACCAATGGCGCGGCGACCTCAGCACCCTCGAACTCGCCGCCTACGACAACACCCTGCGCCTGCAACAGCGCGCCGCCCTGCAACTCGGCGCGAAAAACCTCGCCGTGCGCGACCTCTGCCTCGCCGACCAATACAGCAGCCTCTGCCTCGACCTCAAACACGACAAACAAACCGAACTCGCCTACCGCATCCGCGAAATCAACCCGAAAAGCCTCGGCAAACACCTGCCGGCCAGCGTCTCGCTCAACACCGTCCTCACCGGCAACGGCAACCTCACCCGCAGCGCCAGTGGCCAAATCCGGGGCGATGCCGACCTGCAACTCAAACCCGGCAACATCACCATCCGCGCCAAAGGCCAGCCGCCGCTCAACCTGCCGCTCAAAACCGCGCGCCTTGCCACCCGCTTCACCGACAAACAGGCCGAGAGCACCCTCGCCATCGACATGGGCGACAACGGCCAAATCAACGGCCACGCCCGCATCAGCGACTACCGCCGGCAAAACCTGAGCGGCGACATCAGCCTCAACCTGCCCGACATCGGCAAATACCGCGCCTTCATCCCCAAAGCGAGCGAACTCAAAGGCCGCGTCAGCGGCACCCTCAACCTCGGCGGCACCGTCCGCGCCCCGGTCGCGAGCGGCAGCCTGCAACTCGACGGCGGCAGCCTGAAAATCCCCGAATACGCCACCGAACTCAACAACATCCGCCTCAAACTCAGCGCCGCGCGCAGCGGGCAAATCGACATCAACGGCAACATCGGCACCCCGGACGGCAACCTCGACACCACGGGCAGCCTCAACCTCGCCCCCACCCGCCTCGACCTGCGCCTGAACGGGCGCAACATGCTGATTGCGAACAGCAAAAAAATGCAGATCACCATCAGCCCGGACTTCAAAATCCGCATCGACCCCACAGACGGCATCGACGTGCAGGGCAAAATCCACGTCCCCAAAGCCAACATCTCCATCCCCGACACCAGCAGCGGTGTGGACATCTCTGAAGACGTCGTCGTGCTTGGGGAAGGCGAAAGCAAAGAAGACGCCGCCAAAAAACGCCTGGCGGCCGCGCCGCCCGTGCCCTTCAAGGCGGACATCGCCGTGACCCTGGGCGACAAGGTGTACTTCAAAAGCAAAGACATCGACATCCGCCTGAAAGGCGGCATCACCATCAGCGAGCGCCCGAAACGCCCGCTCACCGCCAAAGGCACCATCGAAGTCGCGAGCGGCATCTACCAGCTCTACGGCCAGGAACTCGACATCAAGCACGGCCGCGCCACCTACAGTGGCGGCAGCATCGCCAACCCCACCATCGACATCCTCGCCCTGCGCAACATCGACAACAAAGACATCCAGGTCGGCGCCGCCATCACCGGCCAATTGGACCGCCTGCGCCTGAAACTCACCTCCACCCCGAAAATGCCGGATTCCGCCATCCTCTCCTACCTCCTCTTCGGCAAATCGCCGGACGGCACCATGGACAACGAAGCGCTCCTGCAAACCGCCGCCAGCCTGTCGCTGGGCGGCATCCTGCCCGGCGGCGGCATCGGCAAACAGACGGGGCTGGATGTGTTCGACCTCGGCGTCAGCGGCCTCAAAGCGGGCAAATACCTCACCGCCGACATCTACGTCGGCATGAAAAGCAACTTCTTCACCGGCGCGACCCAATTCATCGCCCGCTACCAGATCAACAAACGCTTCAGCGTTGAAGCCAGCGCGGGCGCAGGCGGCAAAGACGGCGGCAACGGCAACGCCATCGACTTCCTCTACGAATTTGAAAAAGACTGAACCGCCCGCAGGCGGGGCATACCGCCTGCCACACCCCCGCCACAGAAAAACAAACACCCCCTTGCCCTACAATGATCCCACATCCCAACCGGGAAGCCTCAATGACCGACATCATCGCCCTGTTACAGCCACACCTTCCCGCCGACGTACTCACGCAAATCCGCGCCACGGCGCGCCCCTCCGTCTCTTACCATCTGCGCGTGGCCGATGATTTGCCGCTCACCGCTTCACGCGTCGGCGGCATCGGTTACTGGCCGCAAGATCAATCCTGCCCCGTCAATGCCGCAGGGCGGCCGCTGGCGCTTTTGGCGCAAATTAACCTCGACGAACTGCCCAATGGCGCGGCGCAGGCGCTCGCTCTGCCGCCGCACGGCATTCTCGCTTTCTATATTGATGCTTACGACGATGTGCTGGGGCAGGATTTCGACGACCTGCGCAACAGCAGCGGCTACCGCTGTGTTTATTTCGCCGACACCGCCGTCCCGTCGCTGGATCGCACGGCGCAGCAGGCGCTGTTCGACCAAGTGCAGGGGGAAGAGTGGTATCACCCCGCCGCCGCCGAATACGCCATGCACTTCGCCCCGCCCGCGCCGCACTACCTCCTCAGCGAAACCGCCGATTTTGCCGCGCTCTACGACCTGGAATACGGACAATGGCTGAACCGCTGCGACAGCGATGTGATCAACGCCGCCTTCGCGCAACAGGGCACGAGCCATCTCGACGGTCACGCCTTTTTCACCCAGACCGACCCGCGTTTCTATCACAGCGGCCTCGCCGCTTCCGTCCTCCTCTTCCAGCTTGATTCCTGCGTCGGCGAAGGGGTGGAGGTGTGCTGGGGCGACATCGGCGTCGGCGCCTTCTTTATCGACCCGGACGACCTCACCGCCCGCCGCTTCGCGCGCGCCTGGTACAACTGGGACTGCGGCTAGCAAGCCATGTTTACCCTGAGCACCCTCCTCCCCCTGCTCGCCGTCGGCGCGCTGGCCCTCGGCACCGCCAGCCTCGCGCCGCTGGGTGTGAAAACCGCGCACTGCCTGCCCGATAGCGCCCTGCAACGCGCCCTCGGCCTCTATCTCCTCATCATTGCCGCCCATATGCTGTGGAAAGTGCATCCCCACCTCTAACCCCCAACCCCAGGAGTCCATCATGACGACTACGACAACCTCCGGCGAACACATCCGCTACGACAACGGTACATGGCACGTCCCCAATCACCCGCGCATCGGCTGCATCGCCGGCGACGGCATCGGCCCGGAAATCATGCAGGCGGCGCGGCGTGTCTGGGAGGCCGCCGTTGCCTGCGCCTACGGCGACACCCGCCGCATCCACTGGGTCGAACTGCCGCTCGGCGAAGCCGCCTACGCCCAAACCGGCAGCTACTATCCGGACAGCACCCGCGATGCCCTGCGCGAACTGCGCATCGCCATCAAAGGCCCCTTTACCACCCCCGTCGGCGGCGGTTTCCGCTCGCTCAACGTCAGCCTGCGGCAGACGCTCGACCTCTACGCCTGCGTCCGTCCCGTGCGCCACTACCCCGGCGTGCCTTCGCCGATGCTGCGCCCGCAAGAAGTGGATGTGGTCATCTACCGCGAAAACACCGAAGACGTCTATGCGGGCATCGAATACGCCACGGGTAGCGCCGAAAACCAGAAGCTCGCCGACTTCCTGCGCCACGAATTCGGCGCGCACTTCTTCGAGGGCGCGGGGCTCGGCATCAAGCCCATCTCCGCATTTGCCAGCAAACGCCTGGTGCGCATGGCCATCGAACACGCCATCGCCCACAAGCGCAAAAGCGTAACCCTGGTGCACAAGGGCAACATCATGAAATACACCGAAGGCGCCTTCCGCACCTGGGGCTACGAAGTGGCGCGCGACGAATTCCCGGCGCAGACCATCAGCGAAAAAGACGTGGAGGAAAAACACGGCGGCGTGGTGCCTGACGGCAAAATCGTCATCAAAGACCGCATCGCGGACGCCATGTTCCAGCAAATGCTGCTGCGCCCGGCGGAATACGATGTCATCGCCACCCCGAACCTCAACGGCGACTACCTCTCGGACGCCCTCGCCGCCCAGGTGGGTGGCATCGGCATCGCGCCGGGGGCGAACATCGGCGCGGGGCTGGCCATCTTTGAGGCCACCCACGGCAGCGCACCGAAACACGCCGGGAAAAACCGCGTCAACCCCAGCTCGCTGCTGCTCTCCGGGGTGATGATGCTGGAATACCTCGGCTGGCAGGAAGCCGCCGACATCATCAACCGCGCCTTTACGGCGGTGATTGCCGCCAAAACCGTCACCTACGACTTCGCCCGCCTGATGAAAGGCGCAACCGAAGTCTCGACCAGCGGCTTCGCCGACGCGCTGATTGCAAACATCAACGGCTAAACAGCCCGCTTGGGCGGCAAAAAGGCAGACCGTGAGGTCTGCCTTTTTTGTGGCGGTGGTTGCCGCGTATGAATCAACCGACCACCGGCGGCAGCCATCCCGCCTGCACGAAGAAGGGGATGATGGCGACGATGATGCCGATGATGAGGGCGACGATAAGCGCGATGTCGCCGCCCGGCACGCGGTAGGGCAGGTGCGGGTGGCGGCGGCGCGCTTTCCAGACGAGGCCGACCGGCAGCACCACCGCGAAGAAGGCGAACATTTGCCCGGCATAACTCAGCGCGGCGATGAAGTCGGGGTAGAAGTAGGCGAACAGCACCGGCGGCAGGAAGGTGATGGCACCCAGCAGGAAGCGGCCTGCCTTGATGTTCAGCCCCTTGCGCAGCATGTCTTCGACGCAGTCGAAGAGGCCCAGCGCCACGCCGAGGAAGGAGGTAATGAGGGCGAGGGCGGAGAAGATTTGCACGGCACCGGCGATGATGTTGCTGCCGGTGATTTGCCGGCTGGCTTCGATCAGGCCGTAGAGGGTCGGGTTTTCTTTGAGGATTTCGGTGAACCGGGCCTGGCTCAGCACACCGTGGGTGGAAAGCTGCCACAGGATATAGACGCACAGGGTGATGGCCGAGCCGCCGATGATGGCGATGCGCAGCGCGCGCACGTCGCCTTCGAGGTATTTGTTCAGCGAGGGGATGGAGCCGTGGAAGCCGTAGGAAGTGAAGAAAATGGGCGCAGCCGAGATGATCAGGGCGTTATCCAGCGGCATTGCGGTGAGGTTATGCAGGCTTGCTTTCGGGAACATCACGCACATGACGACGACGAGCGCCAGCAGCATGGCGAAGAAGTGCAGGCGGTTGAAACCGTCCACCGCCTTGGTGCTGATGATGACGAAGGAGCCGAAGAAGACAGTGAAGATGCCGATGAAGATTTTCAGCGTGGTCTCGGGCGAGATTCCGGCGAAGATGACCGGCCGGCTGTCGAGTTCCAGGGCATGGATGGCACTGACGATGTTGCCGCCGCCCTGTATCCGGAAGGGGACGGAAGCCGCCAGTCTGGCAAAAATGCCGGAATCGCCGACCAGCCCGGAGTTTTGCGTCGCCTGCATCAGGATTTCACCGCCGCCGCTGATGTAGGCGGAGAGCAGGGCGTAGAGGAAGATGAACATCACGGTGGTGGCGATGATGCGTCCGGCGTGGCCGTAGTAGAGGGCAGCGAGGGTGCCAATGCCGGCGTCGCTTTCCGTCGTCTGGTACACCTCGACGAAGAGCAGCGCGCTGTATGTGAGCAGCGCCCACAGGGAAAGCAGCAGGACGACGGTGAAGGTGAAGCCGATGCCCGCCGAGGTCAGCGGCATGGCCAGCATCCCGGCACCAATCATGGTGCCGGATACCAGCAGGGCGGTGCCCAGTGTCTTGTTCACGATAAAGCTCCTGAATGTTGATGCTTTGGGGTGGTCACGCGGAATGGATACATCCACAGCAAGGCGCGGCGTGATCCGGCGCACCGGCCCGGATTCCGGCTTGTGGCTTTCGCCAGTACCCTTGTCGCGAGCGGTCAGACCGCATAAGAAGGCATGCCTGCATAGCCACAGCCCGCTTTCTGGTACTTCTACAACAGGCGCAGGTGCACGGTTTGCCCGTTGGCGACGGCCTGTTGCAGCACGGGTTCGAGCTTCTCGATGTCGTCCAGCACGTCTTCCAGGGCGCAGGCTTCATCGGCTTCGTCGAAGCCGCCGGGGTGGGCGGTGTAATGCGCGCGCAGGGCGCGGATGCTGCGCAAAAGCCCTTGCGGGTCGTGCCATTCGGGTTCGACACGGCTGCGATCCGCGCGCATTTCATCCGCCAGCGCGTTCATCTCTTCGGCATGGCCGTTTTCTGCGATGAAGTCGGCAAGGCTGGCGGCAAATTCGTCGCTGTCGAGAAAATCATCCATATCCTCAACCATTTCGCTGCCATCGACAAACTCGCTGATGCGGGTGACGCCCAATGCGTCGCATTGGTCGTCCAGGGTTTCTTCGGCGAAGAAGAGGCCGGGCAGGTCTTCTTCCACGGCGGTTTCGTTACCGTCGCTGTCGCGCAGGATCAGCCAGAGGGTCATCATGGGGCGGGTTCTCCGGTGCGGTGCTGGATGCGCCCGCACGTTGCCGTGCAGGCGGCGGGGTTATTTGTGGTACTGCGTCATGAACACGCCGTCGGCGGGGATGGGCAGCCATTTTTGGTAGTAATCGCGCAGGTTCTGCGCGGGGTCAACGTCCTTGAAGGCGTCCGGGTAGAGCTGCTTGGCGATGTACTGGGCATAGACGTAGTCGGAAAGGGTGCGCGCGCCGCCGTGGTAGATGGCGAAGACGTCGCCTTTTTGCACGGCGGGCAGATCTGCCCAGCCGGGGCGTTTGAGATAGGCGGCGATGCGTTCGTTCACGGTTTTGTCGTTGGCACCGAAGCCGACCGCCACCGCCTGCGGCTTGTTCAACCATTCGGAACCGGCAAGGAAGATGAGGTCGGGCGCTTCGCTGATGATGTATTCGGGACTGAGCGGGCCGTAGCTGCCGATTTGCCCTTTGGCGATGTTCTGCCCGCCGAGCTGGGTGATGAGCGCGCCCCACATGCCGTCGCCGTAGCTGTTGCCGAAGGTGTCCGCGCCGTTTTGCGCGAGTTCGACGTACACCTTTTTCGACGACGGCTTCAGCGGCGCGATGCGTTTTTCGATGTCGGCGAAGGCGTTCTTGTAGTTGTCTGCCAGCTCTTTGGCGCGCGCTTCCTGGCCGAGCAGGGTGCCGAGGGCGAGGGTGGAGGTTACGTGTTTTTCCACGGTCTGCGCGTTGTAATCGAGGACGACGTAAGGGATGCCCGCATCATCCAGCTGTTTGACCGATTCGCCGAGGGCGTCGTAGTTCCAGGCACCGAGGATGACGAGGTCGGGGTTGGCGGCGATAATTTTTTCGATGGAGAAGGTGCCGTCTTCGGTGTTGCCGATGTCGGGGATGTCTTTCAGCTTCGGCAGGGCTTTTTCATAAAGCGCATATTGCTGCGGCCGCCAGTCTTTCCAGGTGGAGAGCGCCAGTGCCACGACTTTGTCGATGGCGTCCTTGCCGCCGACGGCAAGGTAGTCTTCGTAATAGAAGCCGAGAACGACGCGTTCGGGCGCCTTGGGGATGGTCACGGTGCGGCCTTTCACGTCAATGGCGGTGAGGTCGGCGTGGGCGGTCATGGCGCTCAGGGTCAGCGCGGCGGCGAGAAGCAGTTTCTTCATGGGGAACCTTTTGTTTGCAAGGGGGAAAATGGGCACGGGTGTGCATTTGTGATTATAGGGTAACAGCCGCATGGATGCGATTGTTTCTTATCCGGTTCCCCATGTCAGCTTGCGGCGAAACGGCTATAATTTCCACAAATTTCACCAACACAAGGAGCTCATCATGCCCAGCGGTCTCGCCTCCCAGTTTAGCGGCAGCACCATCTTCATTATCGTGCTGATCATCCTCGCTTTCTGGTTCGGCCGTCGTGCCATCCAGATTGTCGATCAGGGCACGGAGCGCACTGTGCTGCGTCTCGGCCGCTACAACCGCACCCTCGAACCCGGTTTCCACTTCATCGTGCCGCTGTGGGAAAGCGCCGACCGCAAGGTGAACATGAAAGAAACGGTGCTGGATGTGCCGCGTCAGGAAGTCATCACCAAAGACAACGCGCAGGTCACGGTGGACGGCATCGTCTTCTTCCAGATAACGAACGCCGCCAAAGCCTGCTATTCGGTGGATGATCTCGAACTCGCCATCCTCAACCTCGCCACCACCAACCTGCGCACCGTCGCCGGCTCGATGACCCTCGACGACCTGCAATCGCAGCGCGACGCCATCAACGTCCGCCTGCTCGCCATCATTGATGACGCCACCGATCCCTGGGGCGTGAAAGTGACCCGCGTCGAAATCAAGGACATCACCCCGCCCGCCGACCTCGTGGACGCGATGGCACGGCAGAAAAAGGCCGAACAAATCAAGCGCGCGCAAATCCTCGAAGCCGAAGGCCACCGCCAGGCGGAAATCCTGCGCGCCGAAGGCCTGAAACAGGCGCAGGTGCTTGAAGCCGAAGGGCGCAAAGAAGCCGCCTTCCTCGAAGCCGAGGCGCGCGAGCGGCAGGCGCAGGCCGAAGCGCGGGCGACGGACATGGTCTCCAAAGCCATCGCCGAAGGCGGCACCAATGCCATCAACTACTTCGTCGCCCAGGAATACGTGCGCGCGCTGGCCAAATTCGCCGAAAGCGAGCAGCAAAAAACCGTCTTCATGCCGATGGAAGCGAGCGGCATCATCGGCGCCCTCGGCGGCATCGCCGAAATGTTCAAACAGGGTAAAAACGAACAGACACCGGGCAAACATGCATGAAACGGCCGGTGCTGGGCCTGTTCCTCCCCCTCAGCCTGATGGCGGCGGCAGAAACCCCGCTGGAAGCGGCAAAAGCCGCGTTTGACCGGGGGGATGCGGCAGAAGCCGCGCGCATCTACACCGCACTTGCCGCAGACGGCGACGGCAAAGCGCAATACAACCTGGCCGTCCTCTACCTGGAAGGCGCGGGTGTCGCCGCCGACCGCGACAAGGCCCGCGCGCTGCTGCGACAGGCCGCCGCCCAGCGCCTGCCCGAAGCCGCATACCACCTCGGCCGCATCACCCTCTACGGCACGGACGGCGTCATCACCTACGACGCCCCGGAAATGCAGCGATACAACAGCCCGTCGCCGCCCGTGCGCATCTACGCCATCAGCCTCATCCGCCGCGCCGCTGCACAAGACCTGCTGCCCGCCATCGAAGAACTGGCCGCCATCTATGACCAGGGCATCGGCATCCCCGCCGACAGCCGCCGGGCCGCCTACTGGTATCGCCGCGCCGCCGCAAAAGGCAGCACCGCCGCACAAAACACCCTCGCCTATCACTACCTGCGCGGGGACGGTGTCGTGCGCAACTGCCCCGTCGCCCGGCAACTGCTCGCACAGGCCGCCGCCGGCGGTGACTGGGCGGCAAGCGGCGAACTGTCCGCCTTGTACCGCAGCGGCGAGTGCGTCGCAAAAAGCCCGGTGCAGGCGGAAATCTGGCAGAAAAAAGCCCGCGACACCTACCTGCGCGCCACCCACGGACAAGGACAATGACCCCAATCCCGCCCGACAACCCGACAAACCGCGACCGTTGGTATTACAGCCGCTTGCTGGGTGGGGCGGCACTCGTCCTCATCAGCACCACCACCTTCGCCCTCTACCTCTACAACCCCGGCCTCTTCCGCCGCGACACCACCCAAACCATCAACATCCCCATCACCGACCTGCCCGTCCGGGCGGCAGAAACTGCACACGATGACGATGACGCCCCCATCCGCCGCTGGCAAGAGCAAGCGGTGCAGGGCAACGCCGAAGCGCAGTACCGCCTCGGCCTCGAATACCTGAACTCCCCCTACCCCGTGCAACGGCGCGCCGGGCTGACCTGGCTGCGCGAAGCCGCCGGCCAGCACCACCTCTCCGCCGAAGAAACCCTGATGAACTACCTCTGGGACAAAAACCGCAGCGAGGCCGAACACTGGCTGCAACAGGCGGCGGAAGAAGGCTCGCGCGACGCCCAGACCGCCCTGGCGGAAAGCCTGACCCCGCCCGAACCCGCCGACAAGACAGACAAACAGCCATGAACACCCGCCTCGACCTTGACGCCGCCCCCATCACCGTCCGCCACGCCGACCTCGCCCGCCTCCTCACCCCCTACCCGCCAAACGACGCCGCTTGGGAAACCGCCATCATGCGCGTTGAAGACGGCATCTCGCCGCTGCGCGACACCCTGCACGACAGCGACACCCTCACCGTCAGCGGCAGACTCCCGCTCGGCGACCTGCCGAAGGATGCCGGCGGCAGCATCGGCAGCGCAACCCTGGAAACCGCCTACGCCGTCCTCGCGGGCTACCGCTACAAAAGCGAACTGCCGCCGCTGCCGGAAAGCGCCGCCTACGCCGCCGAAATCCTGCTCCTGCGCGAATGGATGCACCACCTCGGCTACCGCCGGATTGCCCCATGAACACCCGCCCGCCCTGGCTCGACTGGGCCACCGAACTGCAAAGCCTCGCCCAGGCGGGGCTCGCGTACAGCAAAGACCCCTTTGACATTGAACGCTTCACCCGCATCCGCGCCATCGCCGCCGATATCCTGCACCACCACACAGACCTGCCCGCCGCCAAAATCCGCGACCTCTTCTGCAACGAAACCGGCTACCAGACCCCGAAACTGGGCGTGCGCGCCGCCATCATCAACGACGCCGCCCAAATCCTCCTTGTACAAGAAAACGACGGCCAATGGGCGCTGCCGGGCGGCTGGGCGGATATCAACCACAGCATCGGCGAAAACGCCGCCAAAGAAACCAAAGAAGAAACCGGGCTGGACGTTATCCCCGAACGCCTCATCGCCGTGCAGGACTACGCCAGACACCACCCGCGCCCGCATGCCCACACCATCTGCAACATCCACATCCTCTGCCGCGCGACGGGCGGTGCCTTCCGCGCCAACAACGAAACCCTTGCCAGCGCCTGGTTCGGCGAAGGCGACCTGCCGCCGCTGGACGAAAGCAAAACCACCGCTGCGCACATCGCCCTCTGCTATGCCGCCTGGCGTGATCCCCACTGGCAACCGCCCTTTGACTGACCCAACCACAAGGAAAATCCCATGTTTGAACCCGCATACTGGAACTGGCTCATCCTCACCGGCGTCTTCATGCTCATTGAAGTGCTGACCGTCTCCTTCTTCTTCCTCTTCTGGGGCTTCGCCGCGCTTGCCCTCGTCATCATCACCTTCGCCGCCCCCGGCCTCGACTGGCACTGGCAGGGCGGCATCTTCGCCGTGCTCTCACTCATCGCCATCCTGCTCTGGCGGCAACTGGCGCGGCGCTGGCAGGGCAACAAAAACGACGCCGCCTCGCTGCTCAACAAACGCGGCGCGCTGTACATCGGGCGCGAATACACCCTCGACACCCCGGTGGAAAACGGCTACGGCAAACTGAAAATCGGCGACAGCCTGTGGACCATCAGCGGCGAAAACCTGCCCGCCGGCAGCACCATCATCATCACCGCCGCCGAAGACAACCGCCTGCACTACCGCAAAAAACAAGCGCCCAACCCGTAGCGCGCGCCCTGCCCCACCGCCCGCATCATGCGCAGTGGGTTGAAACCGCCCCGCATCACGAACACTCGCGCGCTTTCCCGCCCGGTACCCCTCATGAAACCCCTCCTCCTGCTCCTCCTCGCCTGCCTCACCCTCACCGCCCGCGCCGCCATGCCCGAACTCAAACCGCTGGCGGCGGGCGGTGCCTACGCCAACATCACCTACCAGAACGTGCGCTACGGCATCTACCGCGCCGACCCCGCCCGCCTCACCCTGCACTGGAAAGGGACGGACGGCAAAGCCTACGCCGGCCTCGGCACCCTGCGCCGCAACCTCGAAGCGGCGGGCAAAGACGTCGCCTTCCTCACCAACGCAGGCATTTACAGCGCGGACGACACCCCGGCCGGCCTCTGGATTGAAAACGGGCAAACCCTCGTCCCGCTCAACACCCGTAACGGCAAAGGCAACTTCCACCTCCAGCCGAACGGCGTCTTCTACATAGAAAACGGCCGCGCCCGCATCCAGACCACCGCCGCCTACCGCCTCGGCAACCACCGCCCGCAATGGGCCTTCCAGTCCGGCCCCCTCCTCATCCTCGACGGCCAGATCAACCGCCGCTTCAACAAAACCCACAGCAGCCCGCACAAACGCAACGCCGTCTGCACCACCGCCGACGGCGGCCTCTACTTCATCCTCAGCGAAAACTACGGTTTCGACGGCGAATGGCCGAGCCTCTACCGCCTCGCCGCCGCCCTGCAACACCTCGGCTGCGAACAGGCGCTCTACCTCGACGGCACCCTCTCCACCTGGTACATCCCCACCATCAGCAGCACCTTCCACTGGACCCACCTCGTGGGCATCATCGCCATCACCACCGAAAAACCATGAACCGGAACACCTACGCCGCCCTCGACCTCGGCTCCAACAGCTTCCACCTCCTCATCGCCTCTGCCGACACGGACGGCATCCGCGTCGTGGACAAAATCAAGCACATGGTGCGCCTCGGCGAAGGGCTGGACGACGACAACCGTATCGATGACGCCGCCTGGGCGCGCGGCATCGCCGCCCTCAGCCAAATGGGGCAGCGCATCGCCGACATCCCCGAAGAAAACTGCCGCGCCGTCGGCACCAACACCCTGCGCGTCGCCACCAACGGCGACGCCTTCCTCGCCGCCGCCGAAGCCGCGCTCGGCAAACCCATCGAAATCATCAGCGGCAGCGAAGAAGCGGTGCTCATCTACCTCGGCGTCAGCACCCACAACCACATCAGCGAGCGCTGCCTCATCATCGACATCGGCGGCGGCTCCACCGAAATCATCCTCGGCGCAGGCAGCACCCCCGAAACCCTGCGCTCGCTCGCCATCGGCTGCGCCAACATGGCGCGCCGCCACTTCGCCAAAGGCAAAATCACGAAAGCCGCCATCAAAAAAGCCCGCGACTACGCCGGCACCATCATCGAACCGCACATCCGCACCTACCTCGACCAGGCACCCTGGCAGCGCGTCGTGCTGAGCAGCGGCACCGCCAAAGCCATCGCCCGCGTCCTCAAAACAGACCACATCAGCCGCGCCGCCCTCGACGGCCTCCTCGACACACTCGCCGACATCGGCAGCGCCGACAAACTGCCGAAAAAGCTCGGCGTGGACGAAGCGCGCGCCTACGGCTTCACCGGCGGCGTTTCCATCCTCGCCGCCCTCTACCGCCACCTCGGCATCGAAGACGCCATCGTCAGCCAGGAAGCCCTGCGCGAAGGCGTGCTCATCGACCTCATGCGCCGCGACGACCCGCAGGGCGAACGCGACGAACGCGACGCCACCACCCACGCCCTGCAACAACGCTTCGGCGTCGATACCGCCCAGGCCGAACGTGTCGCCGCCCTCGCCGCCCACCTCAACCGCCAGCTGCCCGAAAAAACCCCGCCGCGCTTCGCCCCCCTCCTCGGCTACGCCGCCGCCCTGCACGAAATCGGCTGGGCCATCGCCCGGCACGACCTCGACAAACACGGTGCCTACATCCTGAAAAACGCCGACATGCCGGGCTACTCGCGCCTGATGCAGGACATCGCCGCCATCCTCGTCAAAGCACAAAAACGCAAAATCCCCGACAAAGACATCGCCGCCCTGCCGGAAGCGCACCACGCCTGGGTCTGGCAAAACGCCCTCGCCCTGCGCCTTGCCGTCCTCATCCAGCGCAGCCGCAACCCGATTGCCGCCATCGACTACCCGGACATCCGCCGCTTCGGCGACACCTACCGCCTGCGCTTCCCGGACGGCTACCTCGCCGCCCACCCGCTGACCTGCGCCGACTTGCAGGAAGACCAGGCGCTGTGGCAGGCGGAAAGCCCCTACACCCTCGACTTCGCCTAAAACCGCCGCCCCAACACCGCTTGGGGCACCCCAAGCCGCAGGGCGGGAAGAAAAGACGCCTCCCCTGCTTTGCGGGCCGGCGCAAGCGGGCCACCAAACCGCCCCCGGCGGCATACAATGCCGCCCTTCATCCCCAACCGACACAGCCCATGCCCCACTACGACACTCTCATCTACATCGGCCGCTTCCAGCCCTTCCACCGTGGCCACCTGCACATGGTGCAAGGCGCGCTCGCCCATGCCGACCACCTCATCATCCTCTGCGGCTCGGCGGACGCGGCGCGCAGCAGCCGCAACCCGTGGACGGTTGCCGAGCGCGAAGCGATGATCCGCGCCGCCCTGACGGCGGAGGAAAACTTGCGCATTACCCTGCGCCCCATCCATGACGACCCCTATCACGACGGGCGCTGGGTGGCGCAAGTCAGCCGCACCGTCGCCGACGTCCTCGCCGCACGCGGCACGGCGGACGCCACCGTCGCCCTCTACGGCTACGAAAAAGACGCCAGCTCCTACTATCTGCGTCTCTTCCCGCAGTGGGGCTATCTCGGCGCGCCGCGCTACCGCGACCTCAGCGCCACGCCGCTGCGCGAGCGCTACTTCCTGCTCACTGACGGCGAAGACTGGCATGAACCCGCCCTGCCGCCTGCCGTCGAAGCCGCCCTGCACACCTTCCGTGGCACCGCCGCCTACCGCTATGTCGCCGCAGAAACCCGCTACGTTCACGACTACAAACAATCCTGGGCGGCAAGCCCCTACCCGCCCATCTTCGTCACCGTGGACAACCTCATCACCTGCGACGGCCACATCCTCCTCGTCGAGCGCGGCGGTCAGCCCGGCTGCGGCCTGCTGGCGCTGCCCGGCGGTTTCCTGAATCCGGATGAAACCCTGCTCACCGCCTCCCTGCGCGAACTTCATGAAGAAACCGGCCTGCGCCTTGACCCCGCCGCCCTCATCGGCGTACGCACCGCCGACCGCCCCGACCGCAGCGCCATCGGCCGCGTCATCACCCATGTGCACCGCTACCATCTTGACGGCACCCTGCCGCCCGTGCAGGCGGCGGATGACGCCGCCAAAGCCTGCTGGTACCCGCTCACCGCTTTACGTCGCGACCGCTTCCACGACGACCATTACCACCTCATTCGCGATGCCCTCGCACAAGGCAGCTGACAGCACGCGTCCATGAGCCCGTCCTGTTTTTGGTGCGTCATTTTCCCGGAGCAGGAGCAGGCGTTCGCCTGCCGTTTTCCTTATGAACACGCAGCAGGCGGTGAATACCGGCCCCGGCAAACGGCATGAAAAAACCCGCCGCAGCGGGTTTTCTTTTATGCCTCTTTCTTGCGGTAGCGCAAATCCCGCACGCCGTGGCCGAGGCGCTCGCCGCGCCGCTCGAATTTGGTCTGCGGACGCCAGGCGGGGCGGGGCGCGAAGCCGTCATCGCCGCCAAGGTTCTGCCATTTCGGATCGCCGGCGAAGACGTCGCGCATCCATGCGGCGTAGTGTTCCCAGTCGGTTGCACAGTGGATTTCGCCGCCCGCGCGCAGTTTGTGCCAGAGGAGGTCGGTGAAGGCGCGCTGCACGATGCGCCGCTTGTGGTGCCGCGCTTTTGGCCAGGGGTCGGGGAAGTAGATTTGCACGCGGCTGAGGGTGCTGTCCGGCACGTGGTCGCGGATGACGGCGACGGCATCGTGGCGGATGACGCGCAGGTTATTGATGCCCGCCGCTGCCGCCAGCATCAGCGCGTGGCCGACGCCGGGGCGGTGCACCTCGATGCCGACGAAGCCCTGTTGCGGGGCGGCGGCTGCCATTGCGACAAGGCTCTCGCCATTGCCGAAGCCGATTTCGAGGATGAGTTCGCGTGCGTCGCCAAAGAGGCTTGCCGCGTCCACACGCAAGTTTTCATCCACGTCCAGTCCGTAGCGCGGCCAGTGTTCGGCCAGCGCCCGTTCCTGGCCGCCGGTGATGCGTCCCTGCCGCAGGACGAAGCTGCGGATGGTCATACGCGTTTGTCGCAGGTGATCTGCGCGTAGGCGGAGTGGTTGTGAATGGACTCGAAGTTTTCCGAGGAGACGCGATACGCCTGGATGCGCGCATCGGCGTTCAGGCGGGCGGCAACGTCGCGCACGATGTCCTCGACGAATTTCGGGTTCTCGTAGGCGCGCTCGGTCACGTATTTTTCATCCGGCCGCTTCAGCGTCGCCCAGATTTCGCAGGAACCTTCTTCTTCGCCGATGCGGATGAGCTCTTCGATGGCAAAGGGCGCGGCGGGGTCGTAGAGGGCGTTGATGATGATGTGCGAGCGCTGATTGTGCGCGCCGTATTTCGAGATTTCTTTCGAGCAGGGGCAGAGGCTGGTGACGGCGACGGTCGCTTCCACGCGCACTTCACATTGCGCACGGCTGCCGTCGGCAAGCAGGCGCACGCGGTAATCCAGCAGGCTTTCGGTTTTGCTCACCGGCGCCTGTTTTTTGATGAAAAACGGGAAGGTGAGTTCGATGCTGCCTGCTTCGGCTTTGAGGCGGTCGAGCATTTCCGTGTGCAGCGCGGCGAAGGTGGCGGGATCAATAACGGCGGTTTCATTCAGCAGATGGATGAAGCGCGACATATGCGTGCCCTTCTGGTGATGCGGCAGGGCAACGGTCATCTCGGCGGTGGCGACGGTGTCCTGCGTACTGCCGTCTTTGTTGACGACGCGCAGCGGCAGGCGGATGTCGCGGATGCCGACGCGGCTGATGGCGATGTGACGGGTATCGGGTTTGCCCTGCACGTCAGGGATGGTCGTATCGGTCATGATGCTTTTCGATTGTGGATAAAAGGCGCGCATTATAGCCGCTTGACCGCGCTACCGCCGCGCCCGCAAGATGCGCGCCTTTCCGCTATTTTCCTGAATGTATGCAATCTGAACCCGTAAATCCGCACCGCTTCTGCGTGGCACCGATGCTCGACTGGACGACGCCGCAATGCCGCGCCCTGCACCGCCTTTTTTCCCGCCACGCCTTCCTGTACAGCGAGATGGTCACAAGCGGCGCGCTACTCTTCGGCGACGTGCCGCGCCACCTGCACCATGCCGCCGACGCGCCCTGCGCCCTGCAACTCGGCGGCGGCGAGCCGGAAGCGCTGGCGCGCGCCTGCGAAATTGCGCTGCCCTACGGCTACCAGGAAATCAACCTGAACGTCGGCTGCCCCAGCGACCGCGTGCAGCACAACCGTATCGGCGCCTGCCTGATGGCGGATGCGCCGCTGGTCGCCGAATGCCTGAGCGCGATGCAGGCAGCGGCGGGCGCAGTGCCGGTCACGGTCAAACACCGCCTCGCGATTGACGAACAGGACGAACGCAGCGTTTTCAATTTCGTCGAAACGCTGGCGGCGCGCAGCCCCTGCCGCGTCTTTATCATCCACGCGCGCAAAGCGTGGTTGCAGGGCCTCAGCCCGAAGGACAACCGCGACGTGCCGCCGCTCAACTATCCGCTGGTCCATGCAGTCAAGCGGCGCTTTCCGGAGCTGACCATCATCATCAACGGCGGCATCAGCACGCTCGCCGAATGCCGCGCCCATTTGCAGGCGGTGGACGGCGTCATGCTCGGCCGCGCCGCCTACCAGAACCCCGAACTGCTGCTAGGCGTTGATGAACTTTACGGCGCGCCTGCGCGGACGCTCACCGACGCGCTGCCCGCCATCCGCGCCCTGCTGGTCGAAGCGCTGGCGCGCGGCGAAGCGCTCGCGCACTACACCCGCCACCTGCTCGGCCTCTTTCCCGGCGTGCGCGGCGCGAAACAATACCGCCGCATCCTCAGCGAAGAAGCGCGCGCGGCAGATGCCGGCATCGCGGTATTTGACAAAGCACTGGCGGCGGTGGACGTTGTGGCGTAGCCGTAAGAACATGTTCACAGTTCCCGCAGCAGGACTCTCAAGAAAGCCAAAACCATCATTTGCAGACTGGTACTCAGCTTACGCTCACAGTTTTTCCACAGCCATCTGTTCTTTTCCGGCCAAGAGAAACTGCGCTCTACCACCCACCGCTTCGGCAATACCTTAAACCGATGCAATTCGTTGCGTTTGGCAATCTCTACCTCCGCACCAATCAACTCCTGTACCGACGACGCAAATACTTCGCCTGTGTAACCACCGTCGGCAAGGACTTTTTGCACCGCGCCAGGATTATCCCGCTCACGTTCCAATGCCATCAGGCAGCCTTTTCTATCCGTAACATCCGCCGTCGTCACCGCAATGGCATGCGGCAAACCCTGCGTGTCAACCGCTAGGTGTCGCTTGATGCCGCTCACTTTCTTGCCGGCATCGCAGCCTTTTTCCATGGCGGCATCCTTATTCTTCACACTCTGCGCATCAACGATCAGGAAAGTGGTTTCTTCATGGCACCCCCGCTTGCGACGCGCGGCAACCACCTGATTTTTTCGGTGGTGGCCTGAAAAGTATGCCGGGCTAGACAAAGCCACAGTTGATGTCGTGAAAAGCCGGATTAAAGGCCTTGAAGTGGTAGAGCAATTTCTTTGAAAAACAGCAGGTTTCCTTACAATCCGCCTGATCCGGTGTCTCAGACGGCGATGATGGCCTTCAATTCCCACCGTATATTTCTTGCCAATATTCGATTTTTCACAGTCAAATACTTCAGCGAAAACCTGCCACTTATCATAAGTCATCTTTAGACTGTTTAAACGCGTTTCCGGTTCCCTAACCGTGGCAATATCCCGTTTCCCCCGGGCATAAGCTACTATCTCGCCGCCGCCACGGTCATGAGCGTAGATAAGCCATACCTTGTTCTTTTTGCTGCCAACGAAAGTCCAAAGTTCGTCAACTTCTAAGAACGTGTTCATAGTCTCTGCTTTCGTACACGACAAAAATCCTCGCAACGACGCCGCTTGGCGGATTCAGCGTTTATGCCGCTTGGCAGTTGTTGCCGCTACGCGAAAATTTTTACCGCCCTCTCCCCAACCCCTCCCCCACGGGGGGAGGTTTTTTTGCTTGGCGAGGCCGGTAACGACGCCGTTTGGCAGGTTTTTGTCGTGTACGAAGAGTCTCTGCTGTAAATTATCGATATGAACAGAAAAACCTACCCAAACGATATCACTCGCGAGCAATTTGCGCCCCTCCTTCCCCTGCCGGAAAGCGCCCGTAAACGCACAGCACCGCGCAAAGTGGACCTGTACGATGTTTTTTGTGCCATCCTCTATATGCAGCGCACCGGTCGTGCCTGGCGTGCCTTGCCGGGTGATTTCCCCAAATGGCGCACCGTTCATTCCTACTTCCAGAGATGGAGCGAACCCCGAGAAAACTGCATCAGCCTCCTCTCCTTGAGGAAGCATTAAAAAAATCAGGTGGCAGCAGCTTTTAACACCTAATCTGTCCATTACATTACGCCACAGATTCAAAAAAGAAGGCCTCCGTTTTACGGAGGCCTGATAAGACCCTGACAGTGTCCTACTCTCACATGGGGAAACCCCACACTACCATCGGCGATACTGCGTTTCACTTCTGAGTTCGGCATGGTTTCAGGTGGTACCACAGCTCTATGACCGTCAGGAAAACCGGTTACATTCAATCCTGCAAAATAATTTTCTTCCTGTCGTTAAAGTCAAAACTTTAGCTTCAACTAAACTTGAGTGCTAGAAATAACTTGAGCGTTGTATGATCAAGCCTCACGATCTATTAGTACTCCTTAGCTACATACATTACTGCACTTCCACATGGAGCCTATCAACGTCGTAGTCTTCAACGGATCTTTAGGAGACTTATAGTCTCAGGGAGATCTTATCTTGGGAGGGGCT
>NZ_CALIZP010000018.1 GCF_938028825.1 uncultured Cardiobacterium sp.
ATGGCGATGCGTGAGGAAACCCTGATGATGCCCGCCGACTATGGGCAATGGCTGGTGAAGGCTTCGACCTACCCATTCCGAGCCGAAACCTTATTTGTGCAGCAACCTGCTGCACAAATTGCAGAAATTGTCCAACAGGTTGTTGGATGATTGATGACGAGGGAAAACAATGACTAAAAAGCATGAAATATCCATTACCCGTTCGTCGGCAGCGGAGTATCTGACCTTTGTGGCGGCAAACCGCGAAAACGGCGTGCAGGCGGTGTATGCCGATGAAAATGTTTGGTTGACGCAGAAAATGATGGCTGCGCTGTATGATATTGATGTACGAACGATCAATTATCATCTAAAAAAAATATTTTTAGACAGTGAGTTAGAAGAAAATTCAGTTATCCGAAATTTTCGGATAACTGCCGATGACGGCAAAAACTACAACACCAAACATTACAATCTCTCCGCCATTATTGCCGTGGGTTACAAGGTCAATTCTGAGCGGGCGGTGCAGTTTCGCAAATGGGCGACTGGAATTGTCGAAAGTTTCACCATCAAAGCCTATGTGATGGACGATGAGCGTTTGAAAAACGGCGGTTCTGTTTTTACGGAAGATTATTTTGAAGAGCAACTGCAACGGATTCGCGAAATCCGTTTATCTGAACGCAAGTTCTATCAAAAGATTACTGATATTTATGCGACGGCTATCGATTATGACGTTACCGCCAAGGCAACCAAACGCTTTTTTGCGACGGTGCAAAATAAGCTGCATTGGGCGATTCACGGGCAAACTGCCGCCGAAGTGGTTTACCACCGCGCCGACGCCGATAAGCCGCATATGGGCTTGCAAACTTGGAAAGATGCGCCGCATGGGAAAATTCAGAAATTTGATGTATCTGTTGCCAAAAATTATTTAAACGAAGATGAAATGGCTCAACTTTCCCGTTTGGTAAATGCTTATTTGGAAATTGCCGAAGATATGGCAAAACGCCATATCCCGATGACAATGCAGGATTGGGAAACCCGTCTGAACCGTTTTATCGATGCTACCGACCGTGAAGTGTTGCAAGATGCGGGCAAGGTTACGGCAGAAATCGCTAAAGCACACGCCGAAAGCGAATTTGAAAAATACCGTATTGTGCAGGACAGATTGTTTGAAAGCGACTTTGACCGCTTGCTGAAACAAAGTAAACAAAGGGAAGAATAATGAGCATCAGAACTCAAAACTACATCAACGGGCGTTTGTCTTTGCGTGCACCGCAAGCGGAAAGTTTGGCGAAGCTGAAACAGGCATTGGATGCCGCGCCGGAAATGCTGAAGAAAAAGCGGGATGTCGCGGCGGTGCTGGCAAAACTCAAAGCCGAGTTTCCGGATTTGCGCGATTTCGAGCGGGAATTTCCGTCCCTGTGTTTTGCCCTGGCGACCGGCGTCGGCAAAACCCGCTTGATGGGCGCTTTCATCGCTTATCTGCATTTGGCGCATGGCATCAGCAATTTCTTTGTCCTTGCGCCGAATCTCACTATCTATAATAAATTAATTGCCGATTTCACCCCGAATACACCGAAATATGTATTCAAGGGCATCAGTAAATTTTCTCTGAATAGGCCTATCGTCATTACTGGTGATACTTACGAGAATGAAGGTGCAGCATTAACAGACAGTTTGCCACAAGGATTTTTGCATGACATTCGCATCAATGTTTTTAATATATCCAAAATTAACAGTGAAGTACGCGGCGGCAAGGAACCGCGCATCAAGCGGATGCGTGAAGTCCTGGGCGACAGTTATTTTAACTATCTCGCCAATCTGCCCGATTTGGTGCTGCTGATGGACGAATCGCACCGCTACCGCGCCCAGGCGGGCATGCGCGCCATTAATGAATTAAACCCGCTTTTTGGTCTGGAACTCACCGCCACACCCTTCACCGAATCCCATAAAGGGCCGGTTCCTTTCCAGAACGTGGTAATGAATTACCCGCTGGCGCAGGCCATGCACGACGGCTTTGTAAAAATGCCCGCCGCTGTCACCCAGCGCGATTTCAATACCGATAATTACACGTCGGCAGAAATCGAGAAAATCAAACTGGAAGACGGCGTCCGCCTGCATGAAAACACCAAAGCGGAATTGCAAACCTATGCCCATGCAAACGGCGTTGCCGTCATTAAACCCTTTATGCTGGTGATAGCCCTCGATACGACCCACGCCGCGCAATTATTGGCCTTGCTGGAATCGGGAGATTTCTATGGCGGGCGCTATCAAGGCAAAGTCATTCAAGTGGATTCCAGCAAATCGGGCAAAGAAGAAGAGGAAATGATTGCGCGGCTGCTTGCCGTGGAAAGCGTGGATGAACCGACGGAAATCGTCATTCACGTCAATAAGCTCAAAGAAGGCTGGGACGTTACCAATCTCTACACCATCGTGCCATTGCGCGCCGCCAATGCCCGCACCCTGATAGAGCAATCCATCGGGCGCGGCCTGCGCCTGCCTTATGGCAAACGCACCGGCGTGGAAGCGGTGGATTTGCTGAGTATCGTCGCGCATGACCGCTTTCAGGAAATTATTGACGAGGCCAACCGGGGCGATTCCGTCTTGCAACTGAAACAGGTCATCCTCGATGCCCCCAGCGCCAATGAGCATAAAGCCAGCGTACAAATCACCAGCAATGCCGAAACCCTGCTCACCGGGAACGATGGGGCAATGACGGGTGATGCGTTACCGGTTGCCCGCGCCGTAATGGAAGCCATAGGCCAATATGAATACAGGCCGCAAGAAGTGCCGACATCCCAAGCTTTGCTCAAGCCCGAAATTCAGGCGCAAATCACCGCGAATGTGCAGCAAAGCCTGCAAGCCGCGCAGGGCGAATTATTACCCGCTGACCCTCCGGATATTGCCGCCTTCGTCGCGCAGGCGACGCAAATCCTGGTCGATAACACCATCGACATCCCGCGCATTACCGTGCAGCCCGGCGGTGAAGTCAGCAGCGGCTTTTATCCCTTCACCCTCGATACCAGCGGCCTGCATCTGCAACCGGGCGAGCGGGAAATCCTGATTCAGAATCTGCATACCAACGCACAAAGCAGCCTCTCTGCCGGATTGGGGATAAAAGAGAAGCGCCCCGAAGACTATATCGTCCATGCCCTGATGGATTTTGACGATATCGATTATTTCAGCCAGTCCGAACTGCTTTATGACCTGGCCGGACAAATGGTGGCGCATTTGCACAGCTATCTCTCCGCAGACGAGGCGCTGGACGTGCTCGATAAAAACCGCCGCCTGATTGCCAAACATATCCACGCACAAATGATGGCGCATTTCTGGGAAAAGGCGACGGCTTATGAAGTGAAAGTCAGCCGGGGATTTAGCGCCTTGAAACCCTGCCATTACACCGTGAATGCCGGTGAGCCCGTCCATCCTGTACGGGAAACGCCGAAAGACGTGAACCGCATCCGGCAAATGCTATTCGGCGATTTCCAAAAATGCCTGTACCCCCGGCAGAAATTCGATTCCGATACCGAACGCCGCTTCGCCGTCATTTTGGAACGCGACGCCGAAAAATGGTTCAAACCCGCCAAAGGACAATTCCAGATCTATTACCAGCTCGGCACGGAAAACCGCGAATACATCCCCGATTTCGTCGTGGAAACCGCTGACGCCGTCTGGCTTGCAGAAATCAAAGCGCGCGCGGATATGGAAACGCCGGAAGTGCGGGCGAAAAGCGCCGCTGCCGTCGAATGGTGCAAACACGCCGCTGCATACGCCCGGACACACGGCGGCAAACCGTGGCGCTATCTCCTGATTGCGCATGATGAAGTCAATGAAGCGAAAAAACTGGCGGATTTTGCGCGCTTTGCGGTGGATGCTTGAACAGGTGCCAAGCAGCGTAAATACTGGATTTTGTCGCTGCGTCTTTCGTTTTTGAGACGTTGCCGGCAACGTCTCTACATTTTTCTCTCTGCCGTAGCATTATCGTGCTGTCCAAAATGCCGTCAAGCGGGATAAATGCCGGGCTCAACGCGGGCATAAGCGTAGCGTGCAAAGCCTCTGTACCCTGTCCGGTGAAGGTTCCGCGCCGTAAAAAGCGCTATATAATGCCGCCCCTTCCCATTTACCCGGACAACTACGCCCATGCTTGAGCGCATCCGCAATTTTTCCATCATCGCCCATATCGATCACGGCAAATCCACGCTTTCCGACCGTTTCATCCAGATGTGCGGCGGCTTGTCCGAGCGTGAAATGGAAGCGCAAGTCCTTGATTCCATGGATTTGGAACGGGAACGCGGCATCACTATCAAGGCGCAAAGCGTCTCGCTCAATTACACCTCGAAGAAGGACGGGCAGACCTATCAGTTCAATTTCATCGACACCCCCGGCCACGTGGATTTTTCTTATGAAGTTTCGCGCTCGCTTTATGCCTGCGAGGGCGCGCTGTTGGTGGTGGATGCGGCGCAGGGCGTGGAGGCGCAGTCGGTCGCCAACTGTTACACCGCCATCGAGCAGAATCTGGAAGTGCTGCCCGTCCTCAATAAAATCGATCTGCCCAGCGCCGAGCCGGAGCGCGTCATGGAGGAAATTGAGGAAATCATCGGTCTGGATACGGCGGAAACGCTGAAAGTCAGCGCGAAAACGGGCGAGGGCATCGAGGACCTTATGGAACAGATCATCGAGAAAATCCCCGCGCCGCAGGGCGACCCCGGTGCGCCGGTGAAGGCGCTCATCATTGATTCGTGGTTTGACAGTTATGTCGGCGTGGTGTCGCTGGTGCGCGTTTTTGACGGCACGCTGAAAGTGCGGCAGAAGATGCAGGTGATGAGCAGCGGCGACGAACACCTCATCACCAAGCTCGGCATTTTCACCCCGAAGGCGCAGGACCGCACGGAACTGCGCGCGGGTGAAGTCGGCTTCGTCATCGCCGGTATCAAGGACATCAACGGCGCGCCCGTCGGCGATACCCTGACCGATGCCGCCCGCCCCACCGCCGAACGTCTGCCCGGCTTCCAGAAGGTGCAGCCGCGCGTCTTCGCCGGGCTGTTTCCGGTCGAGTCGGATGATTACGAAGACCTGCGCGAGGCGCTGGCGAAACTGCGCCTGAACGACGCCTCGCTCTTCTACGAACCGGAAACCTCGCAGGCGCTGGGCTTCGGCTTCCGCTGCGGTTTTCTGGGGATGCTGCACATGGAAATCGTGCAGGAACGCCTCGAACGCGAATACGACCTCGACCTCATCACCACCGCGCCGACGGTCGTTTATGAAGTCGAAACCACCGCCGGAGAAACCATCCACATCGACAACCCCAGCAAACTGCCGCCGACCAACCACATCGCCGAAATCCGCGAGCCGATTATCATCGCCAACATCCTCGTGCCGAAAGACTATCTCGGCGCGGTCATCGGTCTGTGCATCGAAAAACGCGGCGTGCAGAAGGACATGCAGTTCGCAGGGCAGCAGGTGCAACTGCACTTTGAAATGCCGATGAGCGAAGTGGTGCTTGATTTCTTCGACCGCCTCAAATCCGTCTCGCGCGGCTTTGCTTCCTTTGACTACGAATTCCGCCGCTTCGAGCCCGCCAACCTCGTCCGCCTCGATGTGCTGATTAACGGCGACAAAGTCGATTCCCTTTCCATCATCATCCACCGCGAACACGCGCAGACACGTGGCCGCGAGCTGGTGGAACGGATGCGCGACCTCATCCCCCGGCAAATGTTTGAAGTCGCCATCCAGGCGGCCATCGGCAACCAGATTATCGCCCGCTCGACCGTGAAAGCGCTGCGGAAAAACGTGCTCGCCAAATGTTACGGCGGCGACGTGACCCGCAAACGCAAACTGCTCGAAAAACAAAAAGCGGGCAAAAAACGGATGAAACAGGTCGGCAGCGTGGAAATCCCGCAAGAAGCCTTCCTCGCCGTCCTCAAAGTCGATACCAACAGCAACTAAACAAGGAAACCCACAATGAACTACATCCAGCAGATACTGGGCGCCTTCATGACCCACTTCGAGCTGATCCTCACCATCACCGTTCTCGTCTGCTTCATCTTCTACCTCATCGACGGCCACAGCTACCGCAAAACGCGCAAACGCCTCTATCGCGCCTTCAAGCGGGATGACATCAGCCCCGAAGACCGCCTTGCCTATGCCAACCGCCTCGCCACCGTGCTGCAAAGCCGTCGCGGTGTGCCGCGCAAACACCAAAAAGCCTTCGACAGTGCGCAAAACAAACTCACGAACGGCGAGCCGCTCAGCGGCGGCGAACTCTACTGGCTGAAACACCCCGTTTACCCGCAGGAAAAATTCATCGAATTCTTCGGCGGCATGTTCTGGGTACTCTTCGCCGTGTGGTTCATCCGCTCCTTCCTCTGGGAACCCTTCCGCATCCCCTCCGGCTCGATGGAGCCGAACCTCTACGACGGCGACTTCATCCTTACCAGCAAATACAGCTACGGCATCAAACTGCCCGTACTGCGCAGCACCATCATCCCGACCGGCAGCGTGCAGCGTGGCGACGTCATCGTCTTCCGCTACCCGCAAAACCCCTCGCTGCACTACATCAAACGCGTCATCGGCCTGCCCGGCGACCACATCCGCTACGACCACGACCGCGTCTGGATCAACGGCGAAGCACAGCCGCTCGAACCCGTCGGCGAAACCCGCGAAATCACCCGTGAATACGAAGGCGGCCTGAAAATCACCATCCCCGCCGTCACCTACAAAGAAACCCTCGGCGGTCGCGACCACCTCGCCCAGCTCTACCCGCAAAACCCCAACACCCGCCCTGGCATGGTCGAAGGCAGCCTCACCGTGCCCGAAGGCCACTACTTCGTCATGGGCGATAACCGCGACGACAGCGAAGACAGCCGCGCCTGGGGCTTCGTCCCCGAAGCCAACCTCGTCGGCAAAGCGACCATTATCTGGATGAACAGCAACTGCCTGCTTGGCAAGGGTGAGTGCAACCACATCGGCAAAACCATTCACTAACCATGCATCCCATCGAAAAAGCGCTCGGCTACACCTTCCGTGACCCTGACCACCTCACCCGCGCCCTGACCCACCGCAGCCACAGCGCCAAACACAACGAACGCCTCGAATACCTCGGCGACGCCCTGCTGGAAACCATCAGCAGCATCTGGATCTACAACAACCGCCCCGCCGTCCCCGAAGGCGACCTCACCCGCTTGCGCGCCACCATCGTCAAAGAAGACAGCCTGGTCGGCGTCGCCCGCCGCCTCAACCTCGGCGAACACCTGCGCCTTGGCTCGGGCGAACTCAAAACCGGCGGCGCACGGCGCGCCTCCATCCTCGCTGACGCCGTCGAAGCGCTCATCGCCGCCGTGTACCTTGATAGCGACTACCCCACCTGCGAAAGCGTCACCCTCGCGCTGATCGCCCCGGAACTCGTCGCCCTGCCGCAGACCGCCACCCCGCTCAAAGACCCCAAGACGCAACTGCAAGAATACCTGCAAGGCCGCGGCCTGCCGCTGCCGGACTACCAAATCATCAGCGAAAGCGGCCCCGAACATGCGCGTGAATTCCAAATTCGCGCCAGCAGCGGCGAATACATTGCCGAAGCCAGCGGCAGCAGCCGTAAAAAAGCCGAACAGCAGGCTGCCGCCGCACTGCTCGCCCAATACCAAAACCACAAATAACCCCCATGAACCACAAACACATCGCCATCCCCCTCCTGCTCGCCCTCGCTGCCAACCTGCCCACCTTTGCCAAACCGAACAGCGAACCCGCCACCCACCCCTACAACCACTACAACCTGCCCACCTTCACAGACCCGAACAGCGAACCCGCTTCCAACCCCTACATCGGCTACAACCTGCGCACCTTGAGCAGCGCCGCCCCTGAACCCGACAGCATGGACGCCCCGCCCGCCCTGCTGCCGCAGCCCGCCAGCACATACGACGCCGCCACGGCTGCCAAAACCGACATCACCTACACCCCCTACCACCCCGCTAAAGACATCCCGGCCAACAACGGCCACCGCAAAATCCTTGGCGAAACCGCCGATGGCCGCCTGGTTATCCAGGACTACTACCAAAACAGCGACCGCCCACGCACCGCGCCATACATCCTCAACCGCTACGGCGACCCGCGAGCCACCATCATCATCAACGCCGACAGCAAACTCGTCTGGTACAACCAGGACGGCAGCGTGTACGCCATCCAGCACTACCATGACGGCCAGCCTGCCGGATACCTGAGCTACTACCGCAAAGGCCGCCTCATCGCGCAAAAACCCCGCCCCGGCAGCGACAACGATTACTACGCCATCGGCGGCAACGCCACCGCAGGCACACGCTACTACTACGACGACGGCCACATCCTCGCCCTTGAATACCAACATGGGCGCATTGGCAGCTGCTACACCGCCTTCTACTGCGAAGAAGGCGAAAGCCTCTACGCCCCGGACGGCACCCCGCTCCTCGCCTGGCAGAGTGACCAAAGCGGTGACATCATCTCCAGCCACAGCTGGAGCAGCCTCAACAACACCCCGGCCGGACAACAGGCCGCGCGCCGCCAGAGCATTGACGCCGCCCTCGCCCGCCGGAACGACATCAAACAACATCTGCTGCACAACAACGACCTCAATCGGCACAACCACGACAGAACCGCCACCGACCTGCCCGAGCCAGCCCGTTTAGATACACCTCGAGCGCTCAGGTGAATGTAAATGATGCCCTCCAAAGCCCCTCCCCCGTGGGGGAGGGACGGGGCTCCCCATGAAAAAAGCGTCTGCCTTTTCATGGGAACCCAGGAGAGCAGTAAACCAACCGCGAAGCGCCCCCCCATCCCCTAACCCCCCAACCAGGAAACCCCATGAACACGCGCGCCGGACACATCGCCGTCGTCGGCCGTCCCAACGTCGGCAAATCCACCCTCATCAACCACCTCATCGGCCAGAAAATCGCTATCACCAGCCGCAAACCGCAAACCACGCGGCACGCCCTGCTCGGCATCCACACCAGCGGCGACAACCAGCTTATCTTCGTCGATACCCCCGGCATTCACCAGAAACGCGACAAAGCCATCAACCGCCACATGAACCGCACTGCCTGGCAAAGCATGGACTACGTTGACCTTATCCTGCACGTCAGCGAAGCGGGGAACTGGACGGACGAAGACGACCGCATCGCCGACGCCCTGCAAAAACAGGACAAACCTGCGTTGCAAATCCTCAACAAAATCGACCGTCTGCGCGACAAAAGCGCGCTGATGCCCGAACTTGCCCGCATCCATGAACGCGGCAACTGGCAGGCCATCATCCCCGTCTCCGCCCTGCACGAACAAAATCTCGCCGATCTCGAAAAAACGCTCATCCCGCTCCTGCCCGAACAGCCGTGGATCTACCCCGAAGACCACATCACCACGGCGGGGATGCGCTTCATGGCGGCGGAAATCATCCGCGAAAAAATCTTCCGTTACCTGCACCAGGAAATCCCCTACGCCCTCGGCGTCATCATCGACCAATACCAAGAAAACGAACGCCTGGTGGACATTGACGCCACCATCCTTGTCGAACGCGCCAGCCAGAAAGGCATCGTCATCGGCAAAGGCGGCCAGACCCTGCGCCTCATCGGCCAGCGCGCGCGCGAAGAACTCGAACAAATGCTGGAAAAAAAAGTGATGCTGCGCAACCACGTCAAAGTCAAAGACAACTGGCGCGACAACGACGCCATCGTGCACAGCATGGGCAGCGGCAGCGGCACGGAAGACAACTAAACACCGCCGACAAAAAACCGGCGCTGCGGCTGCAAGGGTTGCTGGCGCGGCTGGATGCGCCGCAGCGGCAGTTGTTATTGCAGGCGGTCGAGTTGTTGGTGGCGATGGCTTCCGGCGGGGAGGGGTGATTTGTTGCTGTCGTCTATTCACAAAAATCCACAGCACAATCCCCGGATAAACCACAATGATACTGCGGAAAAGGGCTTATAATTCACAGGTCTTAACCCCGTGTGTCAACAGGAGTCATCATGAAGCATCTGGCCGATTATCTGAAAACCGTCACCAGTACAGCCGTTTATGAGAAGCAGGAGTTGTTCGGCAAGATTGGCAATCTGCTCAGTTCCAACGCGGCGCTGATTACCGTGTTGTCGCTGATCAACAAGTGCCCGCGTCCGAAAATCATCGCTTATTCTGCCGCCACGCTCACACCGCGTGCTTATAGCGGCATGGTGGAGCGGGTGGAGGAGGCCATCCGCCACAATTCGCCGATTCAGCAGTCCATTCACCGCGATGTTTATATTGCCGAGAAGGGCGATGTGGACTGGCTGATGATTATTCAGGAAGGCGAAGGCGAAGCGGCGAAATATTGGGTGTTTTATTGATAAAAAAGCCCCGTAAGGGGCTTTTTTGGGGAGGTCATGCAGCGGTTATTCCAGGCGGAACATTTTGCTGCCGCTTTGCCGCAAGCCGTCGAGGGTCTGCAACTGCGCCTTGGCGGCGTCGTAATCGCCCGCTTCGACATGGCCGCGCAGCACGGCTATCGCCTGGCGGAATTGCGCCAGTTCGTCCACATAGGCTTGCTGCCGGCTGTTCGGCACGTCGCGGCCGAGCCCCAGCACTTGCGCTTGGTCGGCGTAGGCGGAGAGGAGATGCAGCGGTTCGGCCATTTCTTCTACGGTTTTCGCCTGTTGCAGGGCGCGGAAGTTTTTGTTGAGCAGTTTCATGGTCTGCTGCGCGTTGGCATCATCGTATTTTTGCGGCGCAGGCAGTTTGTCGGTGGCGACGGCTTCCTGTACGTCAGTAACCGGCGCGGCGGTTTCCTGCGTGGTGGTGGCGCTTTCCCCCACGCCGACGGTGCGGCTGGTCGTTACCGTCGATGTGGTCGTCACTTTCGAGGGCGGGGTCGGCTCGGCCATGTCCACGGCGTTGTCGTTAAAGGCCAGCGCGGGCGCGCCGAGGGCGAGTAACAGTGGCAAAAATGTTTTTTTCATGTGTACCTCTCTGGTTGTCGCCTGCCGGGATGCAGACGCGGCCTATCTTAGCCCCCCGCCCTGAACGCGCGCTTAACGCCACGTTATAATCCGGCCATGAAACAGATTCTTTTGATTGAAGACGATCCCGCCATTGCCGACCCGCTCGCTTATGCCCTTGCCCGCGAGCACTGGCAGGTCGTCTGGCGCGACACCGGCATTGCCGCCCTCGAAGCCCTGCAACAGCAGGCGTTTGACTGCATCATTCTTGATGTCGGCCTGCCGGATACGGACGGCTTTGAACTCTGCCGCCGCATCCGCCGCGACCGGGCGACGCCGCTGATTTTCCTCACCGCACGCAATGAAGAGGTGGACCGCATCGTCGGCCTCGAACTCGGCGCGGATGATTATTGCGGCAAGCCGTTCAGCAGCCGCGAGCTGATTTCGCGCATCAAGGCGGTGTGCCGCCGCAGTGAAGGGCAGGGCAGGGCGGCTGATGTCTGGCAGGTGAACGAAGACGCGCAGACCATCAGCTACCACGGGCAGACGCTGGATCTCACCCGCTATGAATACCGCCTGCTGCGCCACCTGCTCACCCACGCCGGGCAGACGTTCGACCGCGACCGGCTCGTTAACACGCTGTGGGACCACCCTGACCATATCGACAACCGCACCGTGGACAGCCACATCAAGACGCTGCGGCAAAAACTGCGCGCCATCGCGCCGGACGCCGACCCCATCCGCACCCGGCGCGGTTACGGCTACGTGCTGGAACGCTGAAGCGAGCCGAGATAAATGGCGGCCAGCGTCAGCGCCGCCCCGCCCCACTGCACGGCGCTGATGGGTTTGTGCAGCCAGAAGTAGTCGATGATCAGCGCTGCGACCGGTTCGGAAAGCAGCAGCAGGCCGGTCAGCGACAGGGTCAGCAGCGGGATGGCATAGGCAATCAGCCCCCAGGCGAAGCACTGCATCACCGCGCCGTAGATGAACACCAGCGTGATGTCGTGCAGTGTCGTCGGGTAGAGTGCGCCCCGGTTGAAGAAGAGCGCGGGCATGATCAGCGCCAGCGCGCCGCCCAGGCTCAAAATCATCATCAGCGGGAAGAGACTGGTTTTTTCGATTTGATGCGTCTTGCGCACGCAGAGCATGGAAAGCGCCAGCAGCGCGCCTGAGGCCGTACCGCTGATAAAGCCCCACACCGCGTTGCCGTTATGCCCGAATTCGGGGCTGCCGATGAGTGCCACGCCGCCGATGGCAAGCAGCAGGCTGAGGTTTTGCAGGGCGCTTGGCCGTTCGCCGAAGCAGGCAATGCCGATGGCGGTGAGGAAGAAGATTTGCAGGCTGTTCAGGAGGGTGGAAATGCCGGGGCCGACGGCGTGGATGCTTTCGTGCCACAGGGCGAGGTCGAAGGCGAGGAAGACGCCGGAGAGCAGCGCGGTGGCGATGGCGCGGCGACTCTGCGGGAAGGCGTGATGGAAGAGGCGCGCGAGGATGTAGAAGATGACGGCGGCGATGGCAAGCCGCCAGAAGGCGATGGCATAGGAGCCGACGGCGACGAATTTCACAATCAGGCTGCCGAGGCCGAAGATGACGCAGCCGATGAGCAGCAGCGGCGCGGCGTAGCGGGAGTGGGGAGCTTGCATGGTTTGTCCTCCGGGGAAATCCCGTATGATGCCCGCGTTTTCGCGGCACGAGAAGCCCGCGCGAACGCCTCATTCCATTATTTTTTTAAGGATAGTCATGCAAGAGACCCCCGCACGATGATGTCAACACGTCCCGCCGCCGCCTGAGCAGTATCGCCGCCGTCATCAGCTTCCGCCCGCTGCGCGCGCTGGCGGCATTGCTGCCGCTGAACGTTCTCGTGTCCGGCAAGACCGATTACCGCACCTACGATTACAGCAAGCCGATTCCCGCACATGGCTACGCATTCAGCGACTTTTCCGGCAAACTCGCGCCGCTCGATTTCAAGCGCCGCGCGCTGGCCGATGATGATGTCGCCATCGACATCCATTACTGCGGCATTTGCCACAGCGATGCGCATACCGGCCTCGGACACTGGGCGCGCGAGCAGAAAGTGCCGCAGGTTACCGGGCATGAAATCGCCGGGCTCGTGACCGCCGTCGGCAAGAACGTTACGAAATTCAAGGTGGGCGATCGCGTCGGCGTCGGCTGTTTCGTCGATTCCTGCGGCCATTGCCGCGAGTGTCGGGGCGGGCACGAGCAATATTGCGAAACACCCGGCGGCGCCGTCTTCACCTACGGCCAGCCGACCTCGGAAGCGCGCGACCCCGGCGGCTACACCCAGGGCGGTTATTCCGACGTCATCGTCGTCAAGGACCGCTTCGTTATCCGCATCCCCGATACCATGCCGCTGGCCGTCGCCGCGCCGATAATGTGCTCCGCCGTTACCGCCTATTCGCCGCTCGTCAACTGGAAAGTGGGCAAAGGCAGCAAAGTCGGCGTCGTCGGCATGGGCGGCGTCGGGCACAACGCCGTGCAACTCGCCACCGCGATGGGCGCGGATGTGACCGTCTTCACCACCTCGCCGGAAAAAATCGAAGACGCCAAACGCTTCGGTGCGCGCGAAGTCATCCTCAACTTCGACCCCGACGCCATCACCAGGCACTTCCGCCACTTCGACTTCATCCTCGCCACCGTCCCCTACCAGTTCGAAATGGACGGCGTCCTGAGCACCCTGAAACGCTAAGGCACCCTGTGCCTTATCGGCGTCGGCGACTTTGAAAAGCCGAACCAGATTAACGTCCTGACCACTTCGCTCAACCGCGTCAATTTCAGCGGTTCGCTGGTCGGCTCGGTCAAGGAAATGCAGGAAGTCATCGACTACTGCGCCGCCAACAACATCCAGGCCGCTATCGAACTCGTCAAACCCGAAGACATCGGTCAACGCTGGCAGGACGTGATTGCCAAAAAGCCCGCTACCGCTACGTCATCGACATGGGCAAAGGCGCGGCCTGAAGCCGGCCCGCATGAAGCGGGCGGGCAGGGCGGGAAAGGCCTGCCCATCCCCCTCTCCCCGACAAAGAAACACACTATGAAACAAACCCTCTTTTTCGCTGGCGCCGGCGGCGTCATCGGTCTGCCCTGTGCAAACTGCTGCTGGATGCAGGCCACATCGTGTACGGCACCACCCGCAGTGCCGACAAAGCCGGGCGCCTCGCCGCCCTCGGCGTCAAACCCGTCATCGTGGACGTCTTCGACGCCGGACGTCTGGAAGCCGCCGTTGCCGCCGCCAAACCCGACACCGTGCTGCACCAGCTCACCGACCTGCCCGACGGCCTGAATCCCGCCGAAATGGAAGCCGCCCTCGTGCGCAACGCCCGCATCCGCGACGAAGGCACGCGCAACCTCGTCCGCGCCGCCCGGGCGGCGGGCGTCAAAAAAATCATTGCGCAGAGCATCGCCTTCGTTTATGCGGCGGGCAACGAACCGCATGACGAAACCGCGCCGCTGCTGGATTTCACCGATCCCGCCTACGGCGAAACCGCCCGCGCCGTGCACAGCCTCGAAACCCGGGTGCTGGCAGGCGGCAACCCCGGCATCATCCTGCGTTACGGCATGCTCTACGGCGGTGCCTCCGGTATCGCGGCCGTGCCGCCCGGCCTGCCGCCGCTGCACACAGACGCCGCCGCCTACGCTGCCCTGCTGGCGCTGGACGGCACGGTAAGCGGCATCTACAACGTCGCCGAAGCCTGCCCGCAGGTGAAGAGCGACAAATTCCGCCGCGATTTCCCGGCCTGGCGGGATGATTTCCGCCTGTAACGCATTTTCCTGAACAAAAAACGGCCCGCAAGGGCCGTTGCTGTTTGCGGTCATCCATCAGCCCCGCAAGGCGGGTTCTCTTCTTCATATTGCCCTTCATGAAAGTAGGCGTAAGCGGCGGCTTCCAGGTCGCCGTCTCCCTCAGCAGGTTATCTGCTTCGTCGTAGAGCCGGTAGGTTTGCTGTTCGGCATCGCCAATGGGGCAGCTGCCGTCCAGCCCCGGCAGGAGGGTGTAGTAGGCATCGGTCAGCAGCAGGGATACGGCTTCTTTGCGGAGCGCGGTTTGCCTGTCGTCCAGGCGGAGGGCGCGAATTTTGGCATTCACTGCGCTGGGGCAGGGGCCCTCGGCGAAGGTTTCCTGCGTCATGCGCTGTTTTTCGAGGTAGCAATAGCGGGCGAAGTCGGCGGCGTTTATGGGCGTCTTTTAACCGAGTTGGCGCAGGCAGTCGCGGATAAGCTGCGGGCCGTGGTAGATAAGGCCGGTGTAGATTTGCACGAGGTCAGCGCCGGCATCGAGTTTGGCCTGCATATCGGCGGCGTTCATCACCCCGCCGGCGGCGATGAGTGGGATTTCCGGCAGGCGGGCGCGGATTTTGGTGAGGATGGCGGTGGATTTGGCGGTGAGCGGCGCACCGGACAGCCCTCCTTGTTCGCTGCCGTGCGGGTGGCTGGCGACGGTGCTTTTGTCGAGGGTGGTGTTGGTAGCGATGATGCCATCGATGCCGCAGGCGGCGATGGTGTCGAGCAGGTCGTTGAGCGCGTCGTCATCGAGGTCGGGGGCGATTTTGACGACGATGGGGACGTGTTTTTGTGTGGATGCGGCAAGGCGCTGTTGTTCACTCTTGATGCCTGTCAGCAGGGTACGCAGGGCAGCGCCGTGTTGCAGGTCGCGCAGGCCGGCGGTGTTCGGCGAGGAGATGTTGATGGCGAGGTAGTCGGCATGTGCCCAGGCTTTCTGGATGCCGATGAGGTAGTCAGAGAGCGCCTGTTCGTTCGGGGTGTTTTTGTTTTTGCCGAGGTTGATGCCGAGGATGGCACGTGGACGCGGCGTGGCGGTAACGCGCGCGATGAGGGCGTCGATACCGTCGTTGTTGAAACCCATGCGGTTGATGATGGCCTGATGTTCGGGCAGGCGGTAGAGGCGTGGGCGGTCATTGCCCGGCTGTGGGCGCGGGGTGACGGTGCCGATTTCGATGAAGCCGAGGCCGGCGCGGTCAAAGGCGCTGATGGCGACGCCGTTTTTATCCAGCCCGGCGGCGAGACCGAGGCGGTTCGGGAAGGTCAGCCCCAGCAGTTCGACAGGCTGGCCGCCTTGTCCTTTCGGCATGATGGTCGGGAAGCGGGCAAGCGCGGCGAGGGTGAGGTCGTGCGCTTTTTCGGGGTCGAGGCGGAAGAGGAGCGGGCGGGCGAGGTGGTAGGGGTTCATGAGGTTTCCTGTGTGGATGATGCCGCCCGGGGACGGATGCGGTAGCGTTCAGGCGGCGTGGTTGCCGGGTTTTGCCGCCGGGGCATGGGGCGGCATGTTTTGGCAAGCGGAGAAATCTCTACTCTGCAAAGGGAAGCCTCTTCCCTCGCAAGCGGGGGAAGGGGGCTTTATCTTTTATCTTTACGCGTTCTTCTCCGCGAAGGTTTGCATGTAGCCGATGAGCGCCCGCACGCCTTCGATGGGCATGGCGTTGTAGAGGCTGGCGCGCAGGCCGCCGAGCAGTTTGTGGCCTTTCAGCCCGGCGAAGCCTTGTGCTTCGGCTTCTTGCCAGAAGCGGGTGTCGAGTTCGGGCGAGGGTGTGCGGAAGGTCACGTTGGTGCGCGAGCGGCAGGCGGGCGGTATGTCGTTGCGGTAGTAGCCGCTTTGGTCGATATAGGCGTAAAGCAGGCCGGATTTGGCGATGCTTTCCGCTTCAAAGTGGGCGATGCCGCCACTATCTTTAATCCAGTGCAGGACTTTGTTCAGCATGTAGATTTGCCAGGTCGGCGGGGTATTGAACAGGCTGTTCGCCGCCGCATGCGCCGCGTAGGTGAGGAATTTGGGTACACGCGGGTGGTCTTTGATGAGGTCGCGGCGGACGAAAACGAGGGCGAGACCTGCCGGGGCGAGGTTTTTCTGCACGCCGCCATAGACGATGGCGCAGCGCTCCCAAGGGATGGCGCGGGTGTAGTAGTCGGAGGAGGCGTCGATAACCAGCGGCACGGTGGCGGTCGGGTAGTCGCGGTATTGCACGCCGCTGATGGTTTCGTTGCTGGTGAGGTAGAGGTAGCGGCAATCGGCGGGCAGCGGCGGCAGGGCATCCGGCAGGGTGGTGAAACCGTTCGCGCGCCCCGTCCAGATTTCGCGGGCATCGCCAACACGCTGCGCTTCTTTCAGTGCTTTTTCCGCCCAGATGCCGCTGTTGATGTAGGCGGCGCAGCCGCCGTCGGCGAGCAGGTTGAGCGGGATCATGTCGAATTGTTGGTGCGCGCCGCCGGGCAGTAACAACGGCTGGAAGTCGGCGGGCGCAGCGATGAGTTCTTGCGCGAGCGCCAGGGTTTCTTCGTGCACGGCTTCGAAACGTTTGCTGCGGTGGCTGATTTCCAGCACGGACATGCCGCAGCCCTGGAAGTCGAGCAGTTCGGCCTGGGCGGCTTCGAGGACGGCCAGCGGCAGGGTGCAGGGTCCGGCGGTGAAGTTGTAGATGCGGTGGGTCATGGGAGCCTCTCTTTGGGTTTCGGGGGATGGATTCAGTGTTTGCGACGCAAGGAAGCGACCGCAAGCGTTCCTATGCAACTGACGACAATGGAGATAGCAAGTTTTTCATGCTGATATTGTGCTGCAAAGAATGCGCCGATGATGCCGCCTGCGCATACGGAGGCGGCAAGCAGAATACCGCTCATACGCTCAATGAATGTCAGCCAAAGCATACGTCCTTCCTGTTTGCGGCGAAATTCGGCTTCCGCCTTGGTTTGTTCGATGACGAAATCCACAATGTCAGGCCGAAATTGATGCAATCGCTCTAACGCATTGACGTCTAAAACCGGGCTGTCTAATTCTGTATGTGATACTCGCAGCTCATTTCCCTGTCGGTTACGTGCTTCAAGGCGGGTATTTTTATTTGCCATAGGATTTGTGTATCTGCCGGTTCATCTCACGCACAATTTGCTGCATATCCTGCCGCAGGGCAGCGCGGTCTTTGTCGAAACCGTTGCGAAAATCGGGGTATGTCGGTGGCCGGGTCAGGATTTCTCCGAGAATGCCCATGCCATCCAAAATGTTGTGTAATTTTTTCATTGGCAAGTCCAGGGTTTGTTGGTGTTGTTGCGGCGCTAGTTTAACTGTCTTTTCCGGTGGTTTTCTCTCTTCGCCGCACAGACGGTCAGGCGTATGTTTGATGTTCGTGGTGGAAGAGTTCGGCAAGCGCCGCGAGGCGCAGCGGGTCTTTGCCCCAGCGGGGGTGATGCAGGCAGCGCATCCACAGGAGCGGGCGCACGGCGGCGTGGATGTCGTGCACGACGGCGGGCGGCAGGCTCAGGCTGTGTTCGTGCCAGAGGCGGACGGCGGCGTCGAGGTGGCCGCGCTGTTTGAGGATGATGGCGGTGGATTGCAGGTAGCAGAGGTAGTCGCGGCTTTCGCAGGCGGTGAAGGGCAGGTACTGTCCGGGGTCTTCTTCAAAGTCGATGAAGCCGGTGGTGCCGTCGGGGCAGGCGATGATGTTGCGCGCAAAGGGTTCGCTCAGGTATTGCCCGCGTTCATGCACGGCGCGGATGGCGGCGAGACCCTGTTGCCAGCGGGCGAGGTCGTCGGCTTCGTGTTCGATGCGCTCCAGCAGGGTGTGTTCGCCGAGGTGGGTGAACATGATGCCGTCCGCCGTGCGCGCGAGCAGATGCGGCACGTGGATACCGTGCGCTTCCAGGGTTTGCAGCCGCCCGGCCTCGGTCGCGATGACGGCGCGGCCACCGGGATTGGGCACGGGTTTGAGCGCATTGAGGTGGAAAATGGCGGCGAAGTAGCCGATCAGGGTATAGCGCCACTGCGGGATACTTTTCCCTGCTTTACGTACCCAGACGGTTTCACCGCTGGCAAGGGTATGGCGGGCGATGTTGGTGGTTTGCCGGGGAAGGATGGCGGCGAGTGCCGCCCGGTAGGGGTCGTTGGTTTTCATGATGGCGGTTGCGGGTGCGTTGTTATGGGCGGCACGGTAACGCGCGCGGTGATGGGGCGCAAATTTTTGTGGCAGGTGTCGGCGGACGAATTTTTACGGCCTGCCGCAGCGGCGGTACTGAATTTCCGGCTTTTGTGGAGACGTTGCCTGCAACGTCGCAAAAACGGGGAAGTGCGCGGTCATTCCGCCGGGCGTTGTTCCTGGGCAAGGGCGAAGGAAAAAACCGCGCCGGGGCGCGGTTTTTTGTCACGCGTTTACAGCCAGTGCACGGTGGCGAAGACCCAGAGGATGATGAGGACGGGGCCGATCAGGCCGATGCTGATACCGCCCAGGCGGAATTCGGACTGTTTGAGCAATCCGGTGCTGTAAGCGATGGCGTTCGGCGGGGTGGAGACCGGCAGGAACAGCGCACACGATGCCGAGAGGCCGATGACCAGCGGCAGGATGAGCGGGTTGGCGTTGCCGGCGATGGCCGCCGAGGAGAGGGCGACGGGGACGAGGATAGCGGTCGCCGCCGTGTTGCTCATGAAGTTGGAGAGGCCGACGGTGACGAGGGCGAAGAGGATGACGAGCAGGTAGAAATTGACGTGGATGTGTTGCAGTTTTTCGACGTAGTAGTTGGCGAGATGGTGTTCTTCGATGGCAAGGCCCAGAGCGAGGCCGCCGGCGACCAGCATCAGGGTGTCCCACGGCAGGGCGCGCACGTCTTTGCCGGTGAGGACGCCGGTGAGCGTCAGGCCGGCAATCGGGATGCCGGAGGCAACGGCGACAGGGATGCCGAATTTTTTGCCTGCCAGCCACAGGAACAGGGTCAGCACGAGGATGATGAGGGTGATGATTTCTTGCAGTTTGCTGACTTCACGCGGCGCGTCGGGTTCGGCGTAGAGGAAGGCGGTGTCGAGTTTTTCGCTGCCGACCTGGTAGGCGCTGACGAGGATGCGCCAGAAGACGAGGGTGAGGACGATGGCAAGCGGCATGCCAACGAGCATCCAGCCGGGGAAGGAGATGTGGATGCCCTGTCCGGCCAGCGCGCCCATGGTGATGGCGTTTGGCGGCGAGCCGACCGGGGTGCCGATGCCGCCGATGGAGGCGGCGGCGGGGATGCCGAGCAGCAGGGCGCGGGCGAAGTTGCTCTTGGCATTGGTGTAGAGGGGGGCGGCGGTTGCGATCATCATCGCGGTGGTGGCGGTGTTGCTCATCAGCATGGAGATGCAGGCGGTGGCGAGCATGAGGCCGAGCAGGACGTAGCGCGATTGCCGCCCGAAATGCGGCAGGAGTTTTTGCAGCAGTTTGTAGTCGAGGCGGGTTTTTTTCATGCCTTCGGCGAGGAAGAAGCCGCCGAGGAAGAGGATGATGATGCTGTCCGACCATTTGCGCACGTAAATATCGACGTTGATGCCGTCTTCTTTGCCGAGGGCGAAGACGAGGAAGCCGACGATGAAGATGCCGACGGCAAACGGCGCGGCCGCCTCTGTCACCCACAGCAGCACGGCGAAGTAGAGCAGGAAGAGCACGCAGTGCTGCGCGTAGGTGAAATTGTCGCCGGCGGTCACAAGCATCAGCACGAGGGCGATGGCGAGCGAGGCGGCGAAGAGGAAGATGCGCTTTGTCGCCTCCGGCGGCAGGGCGAAAATGCTGTTGGGGTTGCGTGGTTTCATAGGATCTCCTGAGGGTTGGTTAGACAACGGGTTTTTGGCGGTAGTACAGTAGCCCCGGCAACGCCAGGCCGAAGACGAGCGCGGCGAGCAGGAAGCCGGTTTGCACGAATTGTTCGACCATCGTCGCGAAGCGTTCCGGCGAGTAGCCTTCTTTTTCGATGAGCACCAGCGCCAGCATGGCGCGGTAGGCGGAGAGGCCGGGGAACATCGGGATGACGGCGGCGACGGTGAACACTTTGGGGTGGGCTCGGTGGTATCTGCGCGCCAGCCACACGCCGAGCGCGCCAATCAGCGAGGCGGCGAAGAAGGTGGCGAAGATGGGGCTGACGTCGAGCAGTTGCAGCGCGGTGCGCGTGCTGTGGCCGAGTGCACCGAGGGCGGCACAGAATTTGAGCGCGCGCAGCGGCACGTTGAAGAGCAGGGCGAAGCCGACCGCCGGCACGGCGGCAAAGCAGGCGTCGTTTACGAGCAGAAGGAGGATTTCCAGCGGGTTCATGCCGTCCATCATACGCCGCCGCTCCAGTTGTCGATACCGAGCAGCGCCAGCGCCGAGACGATGCCGAGGCAGGTGCCGAGGGTGAGCACGGTGGCGAGCGCCCAGCGGCCGATGCCCATGTTCATGTAGCCTTTCAGCACGTCGGAAAGCGAGTTGATCAGCGGGAAGCCGGGAACGAGCATCAGTACGGCAGCGGCCATCGCGATATGCGGGTCGTTGCCGATGTGGTAACGCACGCCGAGGCCGGCAATCAGGCTGGTGAGGAAGGCGGTCGCCATGAAGACCAGCGCCATGTTGAAATGCAGCCCGGCCAGCCATTGCCGCAGCCGCATCCCGCACAGGCTGGCGGCGAAGGTGAGGCCGCACACCGCCCAGTCGCCGCCGGAGAGCCGTGCGAAGCAGGCGCAGGACAGCGCCACCATGAAAAGCACGAGCTGCGGCGGGTAGCTGCGCGGTTGCAGACTGGTGAGCGCATCGTGCACGGCGGCGCGGTCCATCTCGCCGTTTTCGGCGGCGAGCATGATGCGCTGCACCTCGCTGACCACGGTCATGTTCACGCCGCGATCAACATTGCGCCGCGCGGTGGTGATGCAGAAGTGGTTGAACAGGGTGGTGAAAACGATGGAATTGGCGGTAAGCGCGCAATCGACGCGCGTCGCCCCCAGCGCGTAGCCGAGGCGGGTCGAAACATCGACCACCACCTTGCTTTCCGCGCCGTATTGCAGGAGCAGCAGCGCCGCCTGAATGCACAGGCGGGTCACGTCGTGCTGCGCCTCTTCATCAAGAATGATCATGGGCAAGTGCCTCCAAAAACGCCATCAGGCGGGACACATCCCCGCTTGATGTGGTATGCGACAGGCTGATGCGCAGGCTGTGCGCCGCTGCGTCATGCAGCCCCATCGCCTGCAAGACGTGTGACCCTTCTGCGGCAGAAGTGCAGGCCGAGCCCGCTGCCAGCGCAATCTGCGCCGCATCCGCCTGACGCAGCGCCTCGCCTGAGGGTACACCGGTAAAGAGATTCACGATATGCGGCACTTGCGGCGTCTGCGGCGGCACGTTCACGTGCATGAACGCCGGTAGGGCGGCGAGCAGTTGCGCGCGCCTGGCGGCAACCGTTGCCCCGTTCGCCTCGCGTCCTGCTTCCGCCTGCGCGGCAGCAGCGACAAAGGCGCGTATCAACGCCAGCGGTGATGTGCCGCTGCGGCGGCTGCGTTCCTGCCCGCCGCCGTGAGCCAGCGCCTGCAAACGCATTTTCGGCAGGCGGCGCACAAAGAGCGCACCGATACCCTGCGGCGCGCCGCATTTGTGCCCGGAAAAGCTGACCAGGTCGGCATCCCAGGCGCGCACGTCCACCGGCAACTTGCCCAGCGCCTGCGCCGCGTCCACATGGAATTTCGCCCCCGCCGCATGGACACGGGCGGCAATCGCGGCAAGTGGCTGCACCACGCCCGTTTCATTATTCACGGCCATGACGCTAACCAGCGTCGGCGCGGTTTGCAAGGCGGCATTGAGGGCGTCCATATCCAGCAGACCGTCGCGCTGCACCGGCAGCACCGTCACCTTCGCTGTTTTCGCCAACGCTGCCGCCGTATCCAGCACCGCCTTGTGCTCCGTCTGCACCGTGAGCAGATGCGGCTGCTTGACGCCGTGGTACCACAGCGCGCCTTTCAGGGCGAGGTTATCCGCCTCCGTTGCGCCGCTGGTGAAGACCACCTCGCGCGGGTCGGCATGGATGACCGCTGCAAACTGCGCCCGCGCCGCTTCCAGCGCCTGTCTGGCGGCAAGGCCGGGGGCATAAGTCGCGCCGGTGTTGGCAGGGAAGCGGGATAACGTCTCGACGAATACCGCGAGCGCTGCCTCAGTCACCGGCACCGTCGCGGCAAAATCAAAATACGCCCAGCCGTCAAGGCTGCCGTCAATTGCGGCCATGGCCCTGCCTCAACGCCGCGTTTTCCGCTTCCAGCTTCGCCACGCGCTCGCTTAACTGCTCCAGCATCGTCATCACCGGATCGGGCGCATCATGCCCGACCGCATAAGCCTCAAACTTCTCGCCGTCTTCATTACGGATGCGCACCGCCCGCGCGGGGACGCCGACCACCGTCGTGTACGACTCCACATCCTTCACCACCACTGCGTTGCTGCCAACGCGGGCATGATCATGCACCGTAACCGCGCCGAGCACCTTCGCACCCGCGCCGAGGATGACATTCGAGCCAATGGTGGGGTGACGCTTGCCTTCGTTCCAGGTCGTGCCGCCGAGCGTTACCCCCTGATACATACTGACATCGTCGCCAAGCTCCGCCGTCTCGCCGATGACGATGCCCATGCCGTGATCAATAAAAAAACGCCGCCCGACGCGCACCGCCGGATGAATCTCCACCCCCGTCGTCCAGCGCGACCACAGCGACAGCCAGCGCGCCAGCCAGTGCAGGCCGAGCCCCCACAGCGCGTGCTGCATGCGGTAATGCACCACGGCGCGGAAACCCGAATGCAGGGTCAGCACCGCCCAGCGGCTGCGCACCGCCGGATCACGCGCGAACACCACGGAAAAATCCTCGCGTACCAATTGGAACCAGTTCATATCATCGCCTCGTTATGCAGAATAAAGCGGTCGCCCGCAGGAAAAACAGGGCGCGATTATATAGCGGGGCAGGGCGCATCAGACAAACGCGGCGCTGGCCGGGTCGTAGCGCACTTTGGTAATACTGCCGTCGCGGATTCTTTGCACCGCTTCATGAATCATCGGCAGCGGCACGAGAAACCATTCTTTGGGCTGCACCGGATTGCCGAAGCGGTCGCTAATCGCAATATCGAGTTGTGCGGCGGCAAATACCTGATGCAATAATTTTTCCAGCCGCCACGGATTGATATTGGCCAACCGATACTCGGCGACGATTTCCACATCCGCCAACAAAAAAGTGGCATCATGCCCGGCATGGGCAATACGCGTTTTGACCTCGCCACCGGTCACGCCAATCTTGTGAATCAATTCCCGGTTTTTCGCAATATAGGCATCTGTGGACAAACTGCGCAAGACATAAATCGTACCGCTCGCCACATCTTCATCTTCCGCACTATCGCCAAACAGCGCGCCATCATCCCCGCGCATAGCAATACGGCGTCCGCCGTCATCCTTATATAAAGCACGCTGCAACGAACGCCGCAGCATGGCGCTTTCCGTCCGGTTATCAAAAATCACCCGCAGGCGGGCATCCTCATGGCCGCTCTGATTTTCAAAAATCTCGCCGACGGCGGCAACATAAGCCATTTGCCCGCTGAGGATAAAAAAATCCCCCTGCTCGATGCGCACCCGAATGCCGGCATCCTTCTTGAACGGTTTGGCAGCCCGCACGCCATCCTGCAAATCCCGGCGCACAGCGGCAAAGAGCGGGGCGAATAAATCGAAATCCCGACACGGCTGCCTTTCGGCAATAAATTCCGGTGCATGATAGGGACGGACATGGGTCAGGCGGGTAATATCATCCCCGGCATCCTGCCGTATATCCGCCAATTCGGCAAGCAATGCTTCATCGCTCAATACGGCGTTATCCTTTGATGACGGGCCCGGTATTTGCGCCGCCCGGCCTCTGTCATACTAATCCCAAGAAATAAAACGACGTTCGCAGGGCGGGTTTCAGCCCACCATCCGCATGGTTTCGGCGGGCTGAAGCCCGCCATATGGCAAGTTATTTTTTGATTTTGGTATTAGGGTTTGTTGACACTCAACGTTGCGGCGGCTTTTCGGCCAAAATCCGGCAGCTGCCGCGTTACAAATGCGCGCAAGGTGTCCAACCTTACTGCGCTTTTTGCCTTGCATCTGCCGTTTTTGCCGCAAAAATCCGCTGCGCAGGTCGAATGTCAACTGCCCCTAGAAGGTCGAAAAGCGTTCGGCTTTGTCCAGGGCACGGATTTTTGCCATGTCGTCGCTCAGGCTGAAGTCGAAGATGTCGATGTTTTCTTTGATGTGTTTCGGGTTGCGCGAGCCGGGGATGGCGATGTTGCCGTCCTGGATGTGCCAGCGCAGGATGATTTGTGCCGGGGTTTTGCCGTGTTTTCTGCCAGCGCGGCGATGACCGGGTCTTTGAACAGGGTTTGTGTGCCGCCTTTGCCATAGCGGTTGCGGCCGCCGAGCGGGTACCAGGTTTCCAGCACGGTGCCGTAGCGCGCGAGGGTGGGTTTGAGGGCGCGCCACTGGTTGTAGGGATGGGTTTCGTTTTGCACGACGGCGGGCGGGATGGTCGCGTTTTTCATGATGGCGGCGATTTCTTTTTCGTAGTAGTTGGAGAGGCCGATGGAGCGGATTTTGCCCGCTTTGACGGCGTTTTCCATCGCCGTGTAGGCATCGCTGTCGTGCGGCGCGGGATGGTGCAGCAGCACGAGGTCGATGTAGTCGGTGTCGAGCGTTTCAGCATGGCGTTGATTTCGGCGGGGGCGTTGGCGAAGTCGTCCGTCCACAGTTTGCTGGTGAGGAAGATGTTCGCGCGCGGTACGCCGGATTTTTTGATGGCGCGGCCGACGGCTTCTTCGTTGCCGTAGATGTGGGCGGTGTCGATGAGGCGGTAGCCGTCTTTGAGCGCGGCGAGAACGGCGGCTTCGGCGTCGGCGTCGCTGAGGGTGAAGACGCCGAGGCCGATGATGGGCATGGTGTGGCCGTCGTTGAGGGTGACGCTGCGGCTGCCGGGGTTGAAGGCCGGGGCTTTGTTTTCCGTCGCGGCGGTCGGGACGGTCTGCGCGAGGGCGGCGCTGCCGAGGCCGAGGACGATGAGCAGAGTGGCGGGTCGTCTTTTCATGGCGGGCTCCTGTGGGTGGGATGGGTTTTGTCGCTGCTGCGGTTGGTCTGTGCCGCTTGCGACAAGCGGGACAGATACGGGGTTCCTGGATGGCCGCCAAGCGGCGTGGTCAGAAGGTGCTGGCGACGGCTTTGGCGATTTTCCACTGGCCGTTTTCTTTGATGACGGTGATGTCCAGTTGCAGCGGCCAGCGGCCTTCCATGCCCCAGATGTGGGCGGTGTTCCAGGCCCGGCCGATGATGCGGCCGGACGCGCCGTCGGCTTCCGCCTGAACGCTCACTTCGTCTATCTGCCGGTAGCGCATTTGTCCGCTGCGGATGTGTTCCAGCCATTCGGCGCGGGGCTGGATGTAGCCGGTCATGTGGGTCAGGGTGAAGTCAGGGGTGAGCATCGCGTCCAGCGTCACGGTGTCGGCGGCGGTCATCGCTTGGTTGAAGGCGCGGTAGAGCGCGGTGAGTTCCCGGTCGGCGGCGGTTTGGCTCGGCATGGCGGTTTCCGGTGGTGGGGCGGCGGTGGCCGGGGTGCCGCCCGCAAGCAGGGCGGCGAGGAGGAGGGTCGCGAGGGGTTTCATCGGCTTACAGTTTCAGGTGGCGGCGCATATCGGCGGCGTCGGTGTGGACGCGGAAGGCGTAACCGTCGCGCTGGTAGCGGGTGGATTCGCTCAGTTTGCCGACGACGACGGGGTCGCAGCCCGCATCCCGCACCAGTTGTTCGGCGGTCGTCAGTGCTTCCGGATCGTCGGCGGTAAGCGGCACCGCCAGCGCGTGCGCCGTGCTGTTGGCGGAGGATTCGATTTGCGTGGCATCGACCGAGCTGAAGACGCGGGCAACGCGCGCGCCGGGCAGCAGTTTGGCGGTGAGCAGGCCGATGGAGCCGCCGGTTTCTTTTTTGGCGCGCTGTTCGAGGGCGCTGCCGCCGGAGGGGTTCATCGCATCGAGCACGATTTTGCCCCGGATGTAAGGGGCGAGTTGCTGCCCGACTTCCGGCAGGACGTCATACGGCAGGGCGAAGAGCAAGACGTCGCCGAATTGCGCCGCTTCGGCGGGTGTACCGATTTTTGCGCGCTCGCCGAGGTGGCCGTTTTCGCGGCGCAGTTTGTCGAGGTCGCGCGCCGAGAACATCACCTCGTGGCCGGCGGCGACCCAGGCGCGGCCCACAGTGCCGCCGAGCCAGCCCGCGCCGATGATGCCGATTTTCAGCGGGCGTTTGGTCGGGTTCGGCGCGGCGAGGCTGCCCAGCGGCAGGACGGCAAGGGCGGATGCGGCGGCGAGGGTGCCGAGCAGGGTGCGACGGTTCATGTTCATGTGTATCTCCGGTGTTGTGGGTGGATGGCGTCATGGTAGGGGCGGCGCAGCGGGGGATAAAGGCGGCGGCGTCGCTAGGGCTTATGAAGTGTTTTCATCAATCGCGGTTGCGAGCGATAAAAAGCCGCCGGGCGGCGTAAAGGGCGCGTAGCGCCGCGTCAGCGGCGAAATCCACCCGGCGGCGTCAATGCCGGGTTTCTCCATAATGTCGGCTTCCGGTTCGTCATGAATACGGATGTGGCGGGCTGATGCCGCCCTGCGGGAACGTCGTCGGGCAAGTAACGCCTCTGTGGGGAGGCTTTATTTTCATGCCTCACCCGCGCGCGAGGATTTGGTAAATGGCTTTCCCAGCCACACACGCTGAGTCCCGCCCAAGCGAGGCACAGCGGCACGGCCAGCCACGCTATCTGCGCGAGGCCGAGGTGCAGCGCCTGCAAACCGGCGTAGCCCCAGCTGCCAATCTGGTCGCCGCTGCGGTACACGACGGTGTTGATGAAGTTCTTCGCCTTGTAGCGGTCTTCGCGCGAGAGGCGGGTGTAAAGGATTTCCCGCGCCGGACGGGCGAGGGCGAAGTTGCTGACCCGCCGCGCCACCTGCACGGCGACGAAGACGGCAACCGTCGGTGTGAGGGCGAGGGCGGCAAAGCCGATGGCGCCGGTCAGCGGCAGGATGATCAGCACGGCGATGACGCCGAGGCGGCGCGCCAGTTGCCCGGTGAGCAGCAATTGGCAGGCGAGGGTGAGGCTGTTCACCCACAGATCGATGTTGGCGAAAAAGGCGGTGCGCGCGGCGCGCTCGCTGTAATGGGCGTTGACGATCTCCGCCTGCTGGAAGTAGAGGATGGTGGAGGTGACGGAATAAAGCAGGATGAAGGCGGCGATGCCGAGCAGATAGGGCGAGCGCACGGTGTTGTGCAATCCCGCCCAGACGCTGCCGCCGATGTTTTCCGCAGGCGGGGCGGCGGCTTGTGTGCGCACGTTTTCTCGCGACAGGCGTCGCGCCGCCTGCACCGCCACTTCCAGCAGCAGGGTGGCGAGCAGCAGCAGGGCATAGGGGCTGACCTCGTGGGAAAACCGGCTGACCAGCGCCGAGCCCAGCAAGCCGCCCAGCGTCGCCCCGGCGGCGAGATAACCGAAGAGGCGTTTGCCCTGTTCGCCGTCGAAGACATCAACCGCCAGCGACCAGAACACCGAGACGACGAAGAGGTTGAACACCGACAGCCAGACGAAGAATACCCGTCCCGTCCACAGCAGCACCTGGTCGCCGCCCTTGTAAAGCAGCGCGGCGAAGACGAGCAGGTTCAGCATGAAAAAGCGGTAGGCGAGCGCGATGAAGCGTTCGCGCGGAAAGCGTTTGACCAGATGTCCATAGAGCGGGGTGAGGGTGAGCATCGCGCCGAGAGTGGCAGTGAACAGCCACGGCAGATTGCGCGTGCCGCCGGATGCGCCGAACTCGTCACGAATAGGGCGCAGCACGTAATAGGCGAGGAACAGCGCCAGCACATAAAGGAACGCCCAGAGCAGGGCGCGCCATTCACCGAGGCGGGCGGCGGTAAGGCGTTGCAGCCGGGCAAACATGGCTACACCCGCGCGATGCCGAGACTTTCACGGCGGTGCAATGCGGGATTTTGCGCGATTTTGCTGATGAGATCGGCGATGCTGCGGCGGCTGACCTCGTGCCCGCGAAACGCCTCGCCCTTCTGCGTCAAGCGGTAATCCACGGCGGGGCTGTTGGTAAACCGGCCCGGGCGGATGATGGTGTAATCAAGACCGGAGGCTTCGACAATCGCCGCGCTTTGCCTGTAAGGATCAAGCACCGCGCCGTGCTTCTCGCCCGTCTCGTTATAAATGCCCATCGAACTGACCCAAACCAGCCGCTTGACCCCCGCCGCGTCCATCGCGGCAACGGTGCTGCGGGCGAGGGCTTCGAGAACGCCCGCGAGGTTGGCATAGACCAGGGTCTGCCCGGCAAGCGCGGCGGTGAGGTGCGCCGTATCAAGCACATCGCCCTCGCTGACAGTGACGCGGTCGGAGGCGGGATGGGCAAGGCGGGCGGCATTGCGCAAATACAGGGTGAGGTGGGCATCGGTTTCGGCGAGCAGCACGGGAATGACGGCGCGGGCGAGACTGCCGCCTGCACCGGGGATGAAAATGCGTTGTCGGGACATGGGATGAACGGCTCCATCGGCGGGTCCGGCGGGAATTGTAGGCGGATGCGGCGGGCGGAAAAAGCAGGCGGCATCGCTAGGGCTTATGAACGGGGTTCATCAATAAAGGAAAGGCACAGGACGAACTCGGCAAGCGGTGCGCCCACAGAAATCCGGCGTCATTCGGCGAATTGCACGGCGACGAGGCGGGAGACGCCCGGTTCGCTCATGGTGACGCCGATGAGGTGGTCGCAGGTTTGCATGGTGCGTTTGCGGTGGGTGATAACGATGAATTGGGTCTGCGCCGCCATGTCGCGCAGGAGGTTGCTGAGGCGGCCAACGTTCGCATCATCGAGCGGCGCGTCCACTTCGTCCAGGAGGCAGAAGGGCGCGGGGTTCAGGCGGAAGAGGGCGAAGACGAGGGCGAGGGCGGTGAGGGCTTTTTCGCCGCCGGAGAGGACGCTCAGGTTTTTGACTTTTTTGCCGGGCGGGCGCACGGCGATGGTGATGCCGGCATCCAGTATGTCGCCTTCCGTCCAGGCGAGTTCGGCTTCGCCGCCGCGAAAGAGGATGGGGAAGAGGTTGGCGAAATGGCGGTTGACGATGTCCAGGGTTTCTTGCAGGCGGCTGCGGGTTTCGTCGTCGAGTTTGTCAATGGCTTCTGCGAGCAGCGCCAGGGTGTCGCGCAGGTCGCGGCATTGGGCGGCAAGCGCGCTGTATTCGTTTTCGGCGCTGTCGTAGTCGGTGATGGCGGCGAGGTTGACCGCGCCGAGTGCTTCTTTTTGTTGTTTGAGGGCGCGGATGTCGGCGTTGAGCGCGGCTTCGTCTTCGGCGGCTTCCGGCAGGGGTTCGTGGTTGTCGCTGAGAAGTTCGGCGATGATGCGCTGTTGTTGCTGGTGCAGTTGTTCGATTTGTTGTTGGTGGTGTTGCAGGCGTTCTTCGGCGAGTTGGCGGCGGTGGTCGCGTTCGCGCCGGGCTTCTTGTTCGTGGTGCAGTTCGTGGGCGGTTTTTTCGAGGGCTTGTGCGGCTTCGGCGCGCTGTTGTTCGTTTGCGGCGTGGGTTTGTTCGTGGGTTTCGAGGCTGAGGTGGTTTTCTTCGAGGGTGAGGGCGAGGGTTTCGAGTTGTTCGTGTAGTGTGGCGAGGGCGGTTTCGCTGGCGGCGATGTCTTCGGCGAGGCGGGTTTGCTGTTTTTCGCCGGCGGCGAGGTGGGCGCGGTGTTGTTCGAGGGCGGTTTCGGCGGCGCGGCGGTTTTCTTCGTGTTGCTGGGCGGTGCGCGCGGTTTGCTGGTAGTGGGCGTGCAGCGCCCGGTATTCGTTTTCGAGTTCGTGGATGGGCGGCAGGGCGGCGAGGGCGCGTTGGGCCTGCCGGTGTTCTTCCTGGGCTTGGGCGAGGTTTTGCGCGGCGGCGGCGATGTCTTCGGCGAGGGTGGCGGCGGCGCGTTGTTGCTGGGCGCGCAGGGTGGCGCGGTGTTGTTGTTGCTGGCGGCTGAGGGCGAGGCGGTGGGCGAGGTCGTGTTGTTGTTGTTTTTGTTGCTGGTGCTGTTGGCGGAGGGTGTCGAGGCGGGCGGTGGCGGCGGCGAGGGTGTCGCGGTGCGCCTGATGCGCGGTTTCGAGGGTGCGCAGGGCGGTTTCGCCGGCGGCGAGGGCGGCTTCGAGGGTGTTGATGCGGTTTTGCCGGGCGAGCCGGTCGTCGGCGGCGGGGGCGGGCTGGACGCTGCTGCGGCTGATGCTGCTGCCGTCGAGGGTGAGGTATTGGATGCCGTCGGCGAGGTCGTCCGGCTGGATGTCGCGGTCGTGTTTGGCGAGTGGTTGCAGGTGGCCGAGCCAGGGGTGCAGGTCGGCGTCGCTGGCGAGGTAGGGTTGCCAGGCGGCGGGGACACCGCCGCCGCTCAGTTGGGGGTGGCCGTGGGTGAGGGCGTGTTGCCAGTGGGCGGCGCCGATGCTGGCATGCAGGCGGTCGCCGAGGTGGCGGCCGATGGCGGTTTGCCAGGCGGGTTCGACGCGCAGGTGGTCGCCGAGATGCGGGACACCGGGGGCGCCGCCGTCGGCGGCGGGCGGCGGTTGCAGGCGGCGCAGGGTGTCGAGTTCGGTTTGTTGGCGTTCGCGCTGGGTGTGTTGCTGGCGCAGTTGTTGTTCGCCGTGGTCGTATGCCGCTTGCGCGGTTTCGACGGCGTCTGCGGCGGCGGCGAGGGTTTCGGCGGTGGTTTCGAGGGCGATGGCGAGGGTTTCTTGTTCGAGGGCGAGGGTTTCGCCTGGCTCGTTGTCGTCTTCGCCGGTTGGTTCGACGGGTTCGGCGCGGCGTTGTTCGAGGCGGCGGTATTGGTTTTCGGCGTCGTGCAGGCGGTGTTCGGCGGTGTAGTGGCGGTTTTCGGCGTGGTGACGGGTTTCGCGGGCGGCGTCGAGTTTGTGGCGCAGGGTTTCGGTGGCGGCACGGGCGCTGTCGAGGGCGGCGCGGGCGCTGTCGTGGGCGGGGCGTTCGGCGGTGAGTTGGGCTTCGAGGCGTGCGATTTCGCTGCGATGCTGTTGTTGCTGGTCGTGGTCTTCGCCGCTTTGTTGGCGCAGGCGGGCGAGGCGGGTTTCGTGTTCGCGCGCGTTTTGCGCGAGGTGCTGTTGGCTCTGGCGGTCTGTTTCGAGGGTGCGGCGCAGTTGCGCGAGTTGGGCGGCGCTTTGCAGGGCGGCGTTTTCGGCGTTTTTGTGTGCTTCTTTGGCGGCGGTGTGTTGTTGTTCGAGGGCGGCGAGGCGGGTTTCGTCGATGCCGCTGTGGGCGAAGAGGTCTTCGAGGGCGGCGCGGTCTTCTTGGTATTGGGTTTGAGCGGCGTCCAGCTGACGTTGGGTTTGGTGGTATTGCCAGCTTTGCAGGCGGTGCGCGAGGTGTTGCTGTTGCTGGTTGAGGTCGCGCCACTGCCGGGCGGTGGCGGCTTCTTGCGCGAGTTTGTCGCGCTGTTTGCCGAGTTGTTGCAGGCGGTCGTCGTGGCGGGTGAGGTGTTCGCGCACGTCGTTCATGCGCGCTTCGCTTTCTTTGCGCCGCGTTTTGTAGTGGGCGATGCCCGCCGCTTCTTCGATGTAGCTGCGCAGTTCTTCGGGTTTGGCTTCGATGATGCGGCTGATCATGCCCTGTTCGATGACGGCGTAGCTGCGCGCGCCGACGCCGGTGCCTTGCAGGAGTTCGACGATGTCGCGCCGCCTGACGCGTTTGTTGTTGATGAGGTATTGGGACTGGCCGTCGCTGCCGACTTTGCGCGCGATGACGAGTTCGGCGTAGTCGGCAAAGGCGCCGCCCGCACTGCCGTCGCTGTTGTCGAAATGCAGGGCGACGCTCGCCATGCCCGCCGCCCGCCGGTTCGCCGCGCCGGCAAAGATGATGTCGGTCATCGCCTGGCCGCGCAGTTGTTTGGCGGCGGTTTCGCCCAGCACCCAGCGCACGGCGTCGATGATGTTGGATTTGCCGCAGCCGTTCGGGCCGATGATGCCGGTCACGGGCGCGTCCACCGGGAAGGTGGTGTTGTCGGCAAAGGATTTGAATCCGGCGAGGCGGATGGCGGTGAGGTGCATGGCGGCTTGGCTGTCCGTGGTCAAAGGGCGCGTATTATACGCATCCCGTTCCGGCGGTTTTGTTTCGCGTTTACAACAGGATGTGGCCTTTTTGATACTTGCGCGGCGGCGGTTTTTTTTTATTATGTGCCGCCGTCGTTTTTCGGATTTTTTTGTCATGCTGAACCGTTTTTTTCTTCTGTTGTGTCTGCTCGCCGTCATCAGCGGCTGTTCGTCTTCGGGCAAAAAGGATGATGATGTGATGGTGCGCCCGGTCAGGCGCGGCGACACGGCGGTGGTCGAGAATGCCCGGCAGACGGTGCAGTGGCCGGGGACGTATCAGGGTATTCTGCCGTGCGCGTCCTGCGAGGGCGTGGCGACGATGATCGTCTTGAAGCCGGATATGTCGTACCAGATCCGCACCCGCATGCTCGGCGTCGAAGACAAGGACCGCACCAGCAAGGGGCGCTTCGAGTGGCTGCCGGACGGCAGCCATATCGCGATCGACAGCGAGGGGCAGCGCAAGATTTTCCGCGTGCACCCCGATCATCTGGAAATGCGCCTGCCCAACGGTGAACAGATTCCCACCGCCAATCCGGAAGCGTTTCAGTTGATGAAAGATGCGGTGATGTAGGCACGAACGCCGCTTTTCCCGCACCCGCCCCGCAATCGCCGGGCGGGTTTTTCTGTGGTAAAGCCGCCGGTATTTTTTTACAATGCTGTCCTTTATTACGTCTTAGCAAAATTAACTCGCCTTATGTCTTCTCCCACCCCGACCGATAGCTGGCGTTATCATTTGCGCCGTGGCATTTCCGATTTATGGTTCATTCTCTCTATTGCCGCCGCGTTTGTGCTGCTCCTGGTGCTCTTCGGCTATCACAACACTGATCCGGGCTGGAGCACTTCCGGCGACGCGCAGGAAACCCTGCATTTCCTCGGCAAGCCCGGCGCGTACACCGCTGACGCGCTGCTTTCCCTGCTTGGTTACGCCGCCTACCTGCTGCCTGTCGGCATGGCGCTTATCGGCTGGCAGAGCGTGTGCCGCGCGCATCTCGATACCGAATTGATGATTTGGAAATGCTTTGCCCTGGTGATTTCCATTGTCTCGCTGTGCGGGATGCTGTCGCTGCATTGCGATGTCGCCATCAATTCGCTGGCCATGACCGGCGGCGGCGTGGTCGGACAGAAAATCACCATCGAGCTGCTGAAAATGTGGCCGGTGCAACTGGTGATGAGCATCTATACCCTGCTGTTTTTCATCGGCATTACCCTGTTGGCCGAGCTGAACTGGGCCAAAGTGCTCGATACCGTCGGGCAATGGGGCGTGAATCTCTATAACTGGGTGCGGCAAAAAATTGACGGTTACCGCCGCGCGCACCAAACCGCCCCGGCAGGCACATACCGTCCCGGCGTGTTTGCCTCACCGCGTGATGACGAAGCATCCGACGGCGACACGGCGGCATCGGCTGCTGCCGCCATCCTGCCCAAGTTGCGCGAGCGCCTGCTGAACGTCATCAATAAAGCGAAACAGCGCCGCAGCGCGCGCGCGCCGCATACCCCGGTGATGCAGAGCGTGCCGCCGCGCCCGCCGCAAAACCACAATCCTTACGACCTGAGCGGCATGAACCATTTTGACGACAACGAACCGCCGTCCTTCCGCGCCCCGCCGCGCTATACCCCGCCGGAAGAAGACAGCCCGCCGCAGCGCAGCGAGCCGAACATCAGCTGGGCGCATTACAAGGCGCAGAACGCCGCCGCAGAGCCCGCCGCACCCGCCGCAGAAGAAGACGGATACCGCCCGAAAAGCGACTACTTCGCCCGCCGTCAGAATGCGGGCCTGCCGCTGCGCAGCGAAGAAAGCGACGCCTATCCGGCCGCCGTCAACGACCCGGTCAACGATGACGACCTCGGCGACATGGACGAAGAAGACTTCGCCGCCCTCGATGAAGACGGCGGCCACGCCGCGCCCGAAGACACAGCGGAAGAAAATGCCGGCACCCGCCACGAACCGCAACTGCGCGTCCGCCTGAACAGTGTCGCCGGCAGCGGCATCCCCTTCACCGCCAACCGCGCCGCGCCCGCGCCCATCACCGCCCCGCCTGCCAAACCACCCTACCGACTGCCCGATCTGAGCCTCCTTAACCCGGGCACCACCGCCGTTGCCGATTACAGCGATGAAGAACTCGATGAAATGGCGATGCAGGTCGAACAGGCGCTGAAAAACTACAAACTCAGCGTGCGCGTCGAAAACATCACCGTTGGCCCCGTCGTTACCTGCATCGAACTCTCGCTTGCGCCGGGCATCAAAGTCAGCTCCATCACCAACCTCGACCGCGATATCGCCCGCCTCCTCTCCGTGCCCAGCGTGCGCGTCGTCGAAGTCATCCCCGGCCGCCCCTTCATCGGCCTCGAAATCCCGAACCGCAAGCGGGAAATGGTGCCGCTGCGCGGCGTCCTCGAATCGCCGCAATACCAGAAAGAAACCTCGCCGCTCACCGTCGTCCTCGGTTCCGACATCAGCGGCAAACCCGTCATCACCAACCTCGGCAAAATGCCGCACCTCCTCGTCGCCGGCACCACCGGCTCGGGCAAATCCGTCGGCATCAACGTCATCCTCGCCAGCATGCTGTACAAATCCAGGCCGGACGAACTCAAACTCATCCTGGTCGACCCGAAAACCGTCGAACTCGCCATGTACCGCGACATCCCGCACCTGCTCACCCCGGTCGTTACCGACATGAGCGATGCCGAAAACGCCCTGCGCTGGGCGGTGGCCGAAATGGAACGCCGCTACCAGCTCATGGTCGCCTTCAAAGTGCGGAAAATGGACGAATTCAACAAAGTCATCCGCGAAGCCGAAGCGCGCGGCGAACACATCACCGACCCAACCGTTGACCCCGCCCTCTACATCGGCCTCGCCAACCAGCCGCCCGTGCTGAAAACCCTGCCCTACATCGTCATCGTCATCGACGAACTCGCCGACCTCATGATGGTCGCCGGCAAAAACGTCGAACAACTCATCGCCCGCATCGCGCAAAAAGCACGCGCGGCAGGCATCCACCTCATCCTCGCCACCCAGCGCCCTTCCGTGGACGTCATCACCGGCCTCATCAAATCCAACATTCCGACGCGCATCGCCTTCCAGGTTTCCTCCAAAATCGACTCGCGCACCATCCTGAACGGCCAGGGCGCGGAAACCCTGCTCGGCAACGGCGACATGCTCTTCCTCTCGCCCGGCGTCGGTGGCGCGCGCCGTGTGCACGGCGCCTACATCGACGACCAGGAAGTGGACCGCCTCACCACCTACCTCAAAACCCAGGGCGAGCCCGACTACGAAGACGCCATCCTTGCCCCCGCCGCTGCAAACAATGGCAACGGCGGCGCAGGCGGCAAAGATAGCGACGACGCCGAACTCGACCCGCTCTACGACCAGGCCGTGCAAGTCGTCATCGAATCCGGCAAAGCCTCCATCTCCGGCCTGCAACGCCACCTCAGCATCGGCTACAACCGCGCCGCGCGCATGGTGGACGTCATGGAGCGCGCCGGCCTCGTCTCCCCGCCGGATCACAAAGGCGTGCGCAAAGTTCTCACCACCGGCGGCGCAGGCGGCGACGACTATTAAAAGCCCGTCACCTGCCGCCAAAGCGGCAGTAAACCCCGCTCCCGCATAATCCCGCCTCCGCCACACCCACAAGGAAAACCCATGAAAAAGACCCTGCTCCTTAGCCTCACTATCGCCCTCGCCCTGCCTGCGTACAGTCAGCAAGCGGCGACAAAATCCGCTGATAATGCTGCCGCTGCCAAACAGGCCGCCACCAACTCCCTCTACCAGCGCCGTCCCGCCGCCGAGAAAAAACCGGCAGAGACCGCCGCGAAACCGGCCGACAAACCCGCCGCTGCCGCGACCAATACCGGCAGCGGTAACGCGCTGGATACCTTCATGAAAGGCACCAAAGACCTGCAAGCGAACTTCACCCAGACCGTGTACAACAAGCGCGGCGAAGAAACCAGCAAAGGACAAATGTGGGTCGCGAAACCCGGCAAATTCTACTGGGACTACCAAAGCCCCAACCCGCAAAAAATCATCAGCAACGGCACGAAGGTGTATCACTACGACATTGACCTCGAACAAATCAGCATCCGGGGCCGTGACGAACTCGTCGGTGATGTCGCCGTCGAACTCCTGAACGGCGACGACAACATCTCGCGCAATTACAACATCGACCGCGTCGTGAAAAACCTCACCCCGCCGCGCCTGCAAAAATGGGTGGGCAACGGCGTTACCTACCGCCTGAAACCGAAAACCCGCCAGGAAGAATACGATGCCCTCTGGGTCATCCTTGACGGCAACAGCATCAGCGCGGTGATGATTGACGGCGGCAGCAGCCAGACCATCCTCAACTTCACCAACATGAAGCGCAACGTCGGTATCCCCGCCAGCCAATTCGAGTTCACCCCGCCCAAAGGCGTGGACGTCGTCGGCAAATAAACAGAAAACAGATAACAAAAAGCGGGCATGCAATGCCCGTTTTTTTGTAGCCGTTGCAAACAGGGATGAGACAAGGCGGCGATTTGCCGCGACCGTAAAACACCGCCCCATGCGGCGGACTACTGCCGGAAACTGACACAACACACCGCTATCATCGCCGCAATTTCAACCACGGAGCACATATGCCACACCTGACCTTCTACACTCACCCACAATCACGCGGTCACAATGTCCGCTGGATGCTGGAAGAATGCGGCGCGCGTTGCGAGACCGTCGCCCTTGCCTATGGCACGACGATGAAGCAGACCGACTATCTCGCCATCAACCCGATGGGCAAAGTCCCCGCGCTCAAAGCCGATGACGCGGTCATCACCGAAACTGCCGCCATCCTCACCCACCTCGCCGACCTCTATCCGGAGAAAGCGCTGATTCCCGCCGTCGGTACCGGTGCACGCGGCGAGTATTACCGCTGGCTTTGCTTCGCCCTGCACCTCGAATACGCGGCGGTGGATAAATGGCGCGGCATCAGCAACAACGACGAACAGCGCTTTGCTATCGGCTATGGCGATTTCGCCACCATCGTCAAGACCCTGAAAAACCACCTCGCCGGGCGGGAATTTTTCCTCGGCGACCGTTTCAGCGCGCTGGATCTCTATTACAGCGGCTTGCTAGCCTGGATGATTCACAGGGTACAGGTGCTGCCCGCTGATGCGGTGTATAGCGATTACATGAACCGCCACCTCGCCCGCCCCGCGCATCTGCGTGCGCAGGAACTCGATGCGGCACTGGCGGCACAAATGGCAGCGGGCAACGCCTGATAGCCGCAGATTGTCCCAACCGCCACCCGGTTTACCGCGTGGCAGTTTTTTTGCGTCAAAACCCGTAGCGCTTGAAGAGGTCAATTTCCTCCTGCGCCTGCCAGCGGCGCAGCAGGGCGGTGTGCGGCACGGGATACGGTTCGCCGCTCTCGGCGCGGCTGATGCGCTCGCAACGGAAATGGCGGAAAGCGCCGCGCAGTTCGCACCAGGCGGCGAGCAGGCGCGTGTCATCAGAATAACCCAGCGCCAGCGGCCAGATGACGCGGCGGGTCTCTTCTCCCTTCGCATCCGTGTAGTCGATGTGCAGGCGGCGTGCCGCGCGCAGGGCGTGGCGCACACACGGCAAAATGCGCGCCTCATCGGCGCGGTACGGCATCTTTGCCACCATCGGGAACACCGCTTGCGCGGCGAGGCGGTCGCGCCATTCTTCGCTGAGTACATCGCGGATTTTGTTGATGACGCGCCAGGCGGCTTCCGCCAGGTCTTCATCGCCCTGGGCGACGGCGCTGCGCATGCCGAAAACCAGCGCCTCAGTTTCGGCGGCATCAAAAGAGAGCGGCGGCAAAAGGAAATCGCTGCGGTGCAGGATGTAGCCCGTGCCCGCGCCGCCCCGGATGTCCGCCCCCTGGGCGCGCAGGGTTTCGATGTCGCGATAAAGCGTGCGCCGGCTGACGCCCAGGGCTTCAGCCAGCGCTTGTGCGGTGATGGCGCGGCGGCTGTCGCGCAGGCGTTGCAGCAGGGAAAGCAGGCGGTGGGTGCGGCTCATGACAAAAAACCGGAAACATCGGGAATGCAGACATTACGCCGTTTCCCGGGCTTTGCGCAACGGCACGCCCGCACAAAACCGCCATGTCTGTCGCATCACGATGCGGGCGGACTGCGCGATAATGCCCGCCCATCCCCGCTTATTTAAGGAGCCCCCATGCAACAGCCCCTCGTCCTGCCCTGCGCCAAAGGCAGCGAACAAGTCCTCGCCCAGGAAGCCGAAGCCCTCGGCCTGCACGACATCCGCCAGGGCGTCGCCGTCGTCAGCGGCATGGGCGACCTCGAAACCGCCTACCGCCTCTGCCTGTGGTCGCGCGTCGCGAGCCGGGTCCTCTGGCAATTGGGCGAAAGCGAAGTGGCAAACCCCGATGACATCTACGCCGCAACCCGCGCCATCGCCTGGGACGAACACCTGAGCGCCGACAACACCTTCGCCGTGCATTTCAACGGCATCGGCCAGGGCATCCGCAACACCCAGTTCGGCGCGCTCAAAGTGAAAGACGCCATCGCCGACCACCTGCGCGACACCCTGCACCGCCGCCCCGACGTGGACGCGAAAACCCCCGACATCAGCGTCGATGCCCACCTGCGCAAAGGCCGCCTGACCCTGGCTCTCGACCTCTCCGGCGGCGGCCTGCACCAGCGCGGTTACCGCCTCGCGCACGGTGCCGCCCCCCTGAAAGAACACCTCGCCGCGACCCTGCTCTACCGCGCCGGCTGGCCGCAACTCGCCGCCAGCGGCTACAACCTCATCGACCCGCTCTGCGGCAGCGGTACCATCCTCCTCGAAGCCCTGCTCATGGCGGCAGACATCGCCCCCGCCCTGAAACGGCAGCGCTTCGGCTTCGCCCACTGGCAAAGCCACAAACCCGCCGTGTGGAAACGCCTGCTCGAAGAAGCCGCCACGCGGCGCGAACTCGGCCTGAACCGCCTCGACCTCAAAGTCTGGGGCTACGACCAGGACGCCGCGACGCTTGCCACCGCACGCGAAAATGCCGCCCGCCTCGACCTCGCCCACTGCCTGCATCTCGAACGCCGCCCGCTGGAACGCTTCACCGCCCAACCCGGCTACGGCGCGCGCGGTCTCATCCTCACCAACCCGCCCTACGGCGAGCGACTGGGCGAAATCGCCGAACTCGTCGCTACCTACGACACCCTCGGCCAAGCCTTCAAAACCTTCCCCGCTGATTGGCAAATGGGCGTCATCAGCAGCAATACCGACATGCTGAAACGCCTGCGCCTCACCCGCCACAAACACTATCAGGCCTACAACGGCAGCATCGAAGCGCAAATCGCCCTCTACCACCGCGCCGAACAAAGCGAAGGCGAAGACTATGCCGTCGCCGAACCCGCTGCCCCCGTGGACGAACAGGCGCGGATGTTTGCCAACCGCCTGCGCAAAAACCACCGCGCCGCGCAAAAACACGCCGCCGCCGTCCATACCGACGCCTACCGCATCTATGACCGGGACATGCCCGAATACGCCATCGCCGTGGACCGCTACGGCGACTACATCCACGTGCAGGAATACGCCGCGCCGAAAACCGTCGCCCCGGAAAAAGCGCGCAAGCGTCTGCTCGACACCCTGCACATCATCCCGCAAGCGCTGGCAATCCCCGCCGCCAACCTCGTCCTCAAAACCCGCGAACGCCAGCGCGGCACGAACCAGTACCAAAAACAGGCGGCGCGCGGCATGACCTGCACCGTGCACGAAGGCGAGGCGCGCTACCTCATCAACCTGCACGACTACCTCGACACCGGCCTCTTCCTCGACCACCGCCCGCTGCGCCGCCGCATCCACGACGAGGCCGCCGGCAAACGCTTCCTCAACCTCTTCTGCTACACCGCGAGCGCCAGCGTGCAGGCAGCCCTCGGCGGCGCAGCCTACACCACCAGTGTTGACCTCTCGCAAACCTACCTCGACTGGGCGCACCAGAACTACGACGCTAACGAACTCGACAGCCGCCACCGCCTCATCCGCGCCGACGTGATGGCGTGGCTGGCAGAAGACGGCGGCAGCTACGACCTCATCCTCTGCGACCCGCCAACCTTCTCCAACACCAAAAAAGAACAGCGCGTATTCGACGTGCAGCGCGACCACGTCACCCTCATCGAACGCTGCATGCGGCGCCTCGCCCCCGGCGGCACCCTCTACTTCTCCAACAACTACCGCAGCTTCAAACTCGATCCCGCCATCACCGCGCGCTACCACTGCGAAGACATCAGCGCGGAGACCATCGACTTCGACTACACCCGCCACCCGAACATCCACCACGTGTGGAAAATCACCGCACAAGCGGGAGACTAGGGTCTGTTGACATTCGACTTGCGCAGCGGATTTTTGCGGCAAAAATGGCAGGTGCAAGGCAAAAAGCGCAGTAAGGTTGACTACCTTGCGAGCATTTTTAACGCAGCAGATGCCGGATTTTGGCGAAAAGGCCGCCGCAATGTTGAGCGTCAACAGACCCTAACCCGCTTGGCGGCGGGCTATTCACTCAGCAGGCGTACCTTTTTGAGTTGGGCGTGCAGGGCGTGTTCGTCGAACGGCAGGTATTCGGCGATGGTGAAGCCGACGATATCGCCGTTGTCCGAGATGTGTTGCAGGATGTCGCCCAGTTCTGTCAGGCGCATTCTGCCGGCACCGCTGCCGTCGCCGAGCAATGCGGGGGGTTGGCGAAGTAGGTGGAATGGAAATGTGCCGCGTCCAGCACGTCAATGTCGAGGTGCACCAGCACATGGTCGAAGCGGCGCATGAAGGCGGTGATGGCGGCGTGGTCAATGAAGGTCCGGGTCTGGATGCGGTAATCCACCCCGATGCGGTCGAGGTATGCCGCCTGGTAATCGTGGAGGTCCTGCAAGCCGATGTAGAGCACCTGGCCGGCGGTGAAGGCGGGGTTTTGCCGCAGGGCGGCAAGCGGGTTGTCCTCCTGCCCCAGCAGGGCGCCGAGGATCATGGCATGGGCGTTGGGGTAGCCGTTTGCCGGAATGGAGACGTCGGGGTGGGATCTATCCAGAGGATGCCGACGCTTTCGCCGCGCGCGCGGTAGAGGCCGTGCAGGTAGTCGAAGGGGTTAGGGTCTGTTGACACTCAACATTGCGGCGGTTTTTTCGCCAAAATCCGGCATCTGCTGCGTTAAAAATGCTCGCAAGGTAGCCAACCTTACTGCGCTTTTTGCCTTGCACCTGCCGTTTTTGCCGCAAAAATCCGCTGTGCAAGTCGAATGACAACAAACCCTAGCGAGACGATGCAGTTGCCGCCAATGGTGATGATTTTGTCGGGTTGTTCAGCGCGGATGATGTCCGCCGCTGTGCGGATGCCGGCAAAGACTTCTTCTTTGGCGGCAATGCCGTCATGCACGGGGCGGGCCTGCCGTCAGGCGGGGCAGGTTGACGCTCAGCAGGGGCTGGTGCGGGTTGGCGGGCAGGATGTGCGCCATGAGTTGCGCCCCGAAGTAGTAGGTGTCCAGTCCGCCGCTGCGGTAATCGGGATAGAGTAAGCGGGATGGTTTTCATGGTGTTTTTCCGGCTTTGTGTGGGGTTGTCGCGTGTGGGGCGTTCCGCTTGGCGGGTGGTTGGTATCAGTAGCATTTGCAAGACCAGCCAGCTTTTGTCGAAGGTGCGGGCGGCGAGGTCGTTTTTGCGTATCCACAGGTAGAGGCGGCCGCTGTCGCCCCACATCATGTTGCAGTTGTCTTCGTCAGAATCGATTTGCAGCAGCAGTAGCCAGTCGGCAGCGCCGGGTGCCAGCGTTTTGCCGTGTTCGCTTTCGTAGGCGAGGCTGTCGCCGCAGTATTCGCCGTGACTGACCAGTTGGCATTCGAGTTCCATATCGCCCTGGATGTTGTCGGAATGGCCGAGCAGTTTGTGGCGGATGTCTTCGTTCCAGGCGTCGCTTTCTTCGTCTGTCCATTCATAATCGCGCACCAGCCAGCTTGCCTGGTTGGGGATTTCCGCCCGGCTGGCGAAGGTGATGGCGGCGGCGGGGAAGTTGTAATCGCTGTTGGGGGCGGGGCGTGGTTGCAGGGCGGCGGGGGCGCCGTCGTAGTAGAGGACGTTGAAGCCGCTTTTGTCTTTGGGATCGAAGCCCCAGTTTTCGGCTTCGCAGTCGTAGAAGAGGTAGAGGATGCCGCTGGCAGGCAGGCGGTTGTCATGGTCATGGGGTTTGCTCTCGGCAAAGTTGATTTGCGCGATGAAACTGAGCGGGGTTTTGCCGTTGTAGGGCCAGTCAATGTGCGGCGGCAGGTCTGGATCGCCGCCGAGGCGGGAGGCACCAAGCGGGATGTGCCCGGCCTTGTGGGTGGTGAGGGTGATGGCGTTGCGCACCAGCGGTTTGACGGTTTGCCAGTAGTGGTGCAGATCGTGGGCGCTGAGGGTTTGTTCGAGGGTTGTGGTCATGGTGGCTCCTCTTTTGGGGGCGCCCCGTTTGGTAACAAGCGGCGGGAAGCCGGTGTTTACGCCGCTTGGCGGGGTTTTGTCGCTGCGCGGTTTTTCTTGACCCTTTCTCGCTGACGCGAGCTGTTCCAGTCTCCAACCCCGCAGCCGCCCCCCCACAAAAACGCGAGCGTTTTTGTGGGGGGCGGCTGCGGGGGAAGGGCTTTTTGGCGGACCGAAGCCCGCCTCACGGTTTTATAGTCCCAGCACGAGGCGGGTCGGGTCTTCGATGAGTTGTTTGATTTCGACGAGGAAGCCCACCGCTTCGCGGCCGTCGATGATGCGGTGGTCGTAAGACAGCGCGATGTACATCATCGGCGCAATCACCACCTGCCCGTTTTCGGCAATCGGGCGTTCGACGATGTTGTGCATGCCGAGGATGCCGCTTTGCGGCGGGTTGATGATGGGGGTGGACATCATGGAGCCGAAGGTGCCGCCGTTGGTGATGGTGAAGGTGCCGCCGGTCATTTCTTCGATGGTGAGGCTGCCGTCTTTGGCCTTGCCCGCGTAGTTGATGATTTCCTGTTCGATGTCGGCAAAGCCCATGTGTTCGGCGTTTCTCAGGATGGGGACGACGAGACCGCGCGGCGAGGAGACGGCGATGCCGATGTCGCAGTAGTTGTGGTAGATGAGGTCGTCGCCGTCGATGGAGGCGTTCACCGCCGGGTATTTTTTCAGCGCGGCAACAGCGGCTTTGACGAAGAAGGACATGAAGCCGAGTTTGACGCTGTTTTTGGCGACGAAGGCGTCCTGGTGTTTTTTGCGCAGTTTCATGACGGCGGCCATGTTCACTTCGTTGAAGGTGGTGAGCATGGCGGCGTTGTGCTGGGCGTCGAGCAGGCGTTCGGCGATGCGTTTGCGCAGGCGGGTCATGGGCACGCGTTCTTCGTGGCGGCGGTTGCCGCCGGCAAGATGCTGGCGGATGTCGGCTTTGGTGATGCGCCCGCCTTTGCCGCTGCCTGTCACATCGGCGGCGGCGATACCGTTTTCAGCGGCGATTTTGCGCGCGGCGGGGCTCAGGGTTTTGTCGTCGGCGGGGGCAGCGGCGGTTTTGGCGGCGGCAGCCGGGGCGGCGGTGGCAGCGGTTTCGGCGGGGGCGTCTGCGATTTCGCCTTCTTCGATGTAGGCGATGGTGTCGCCGCCGGTGACGGTCGCGCCGTCCTGGGCGGTGATTTCTTTGAGGATGCCGCTGACGGGGGCGGGCATTTCGAGGACGACTTTGTCGGTTTCGAGGTCAACAAGATTTTCGCCCGCGCGCACGGGGTCGCCGGGTTTTTTGTTCCAGTTGATGAGGGTGGCGTCGGCGACGGATTCGGGAAGGGGGGGTACGGTTACTGCTGTTGTCATGGTGTGTCCTCACGGTTTTTGCTGGATGCCGAGGGCTTCGCTGACGAGCGCGGCCTGTTCGGCGTTGTGCATTTTCAGGTAGCCGGCGGCGGTGGATGCGGAAGCGGCGCGGCCGGTGTATTGGGGTTTTTTATCGGCGGGCAGGGCAGGGGCGAGCCATTCGTAGATTTGCCGCCAGGCACCCTGGTTGCGCGGTTCTTCCTGGCACCAGATGATGTCGGCGTTGGTGTAGGGCGCGAGCAGTTCGGCCAGTTCTGCCGCCGGGAAGGGGTAGAGTTGTTCGATGCGCAGAATGGCGATGTCGTCGATGCCCACGTCACGGCGTTTTTGCAGGAGGTCGTAATAGACTTTGCCGCTGCACAGGATGACGCGGCGGATTTTGCCGGCGGGTTTGAGCGGGTCTTGTTCGCCGATGATGGGGCGGAAGCGGCCTTCGGCGAGTTCGGCGAGGTCGCTCACCGCGAGCTTGTGCCGCAGCAGGGATTTAGGCGAGATGGTGATGAGCGGTTTTCTGAATTTCCGCAAGACTTGGCGGCGCAGCAGGTGGAAGATTTGCGCGGGCGTGGTCGGGATGCAGACTTGCACATTGTCGTCGGCGCAGAGTTGCAGGTAGCGTTCGACGCGGGCGGAGGAGTGTTCCGGACCCTGGCCTTCGTAGCCGTGCGGCAGGAGCATGGTGAGGCCGCTGTATCTGCCCCATTTGGCTTCGCCGGAGGTGATGAACTGGTCAATGATGACTTGCGCGCCGTTGGCGAAGTCGCCGAACTGGGCTTCCCAGACGGTGAGGCCTTGCGGTTCGGCGGTGCTGTAGCCGTATTCAAAGCCGAGCACGGCGCATTCAGAGAGGATGGAGTCAATGATGCGCACGGAGGGCTGGCCGTCGTAGAGGTGGGCGAGCGGGGTGTAGCTGTCGCCGGTGGTCTGGTCGTGGATGACGGCGTGGCGGTGCGAGAAGGTGCCGCGTCCGCAGTCTTCGCCGGAGACGCGCACACTGTAGCGTTGTGCAAGCAGGGTGGCGTAGGCGAGGTTTTCGGCGGTGCCCCAGTCAAGCGGGGCGTTGCCGCGCACCATGTCGAGGCGGGCCGCCATGAGTTTGGCGACGATGGGGTGCGCCACGAAGTCGGCGGGCAGGGTGTAGAGTTTTTCGCCGAGGCGGGTGAGGTCTTTCGCCGGATAGGTGGTATCCACCGGGGCCTCCCAGTCCTGGTTGGACAGTGCCTGCCAGGCGAGGCGCAGCGGGTCGTCGGCGCGCAGCGGCAGGCTGCGGGTCACGGCTTCGCCCGCTTCGAGGCGGGTGCGGTAGTCGTCTTGCAGTTTTTCGTAGTCGCCCGCCGCAATCACGCCTTCTGCGACGAGGCGGTCAGCATAGACTTTGGCCGGCACGTCGTGGGCGCGGATTTTTTTGTACATCATCGGCTGGGTGGCGGCGGGTTCATCCGCTTCGTTGTGGCCGAGGCGGCGGTAGCAGACAATGTCGATGAAGATGTCTTTGTGGAAGGCGCGCAGGTAGTCGGCGGCGATTTCGCCGGCAAAGGCGAGCGCTTCGGGGTCGTCGCCGTTGACGTGCAGCACGGGTGCCTGGATGAGTTTGGCGGCGTCCGAGCAGTACATGGCGGAGCGGGTGTCGAGCGGGTTCGAGGTGGTGAAGCCGATCTGGTTGTTGACGATGATGTGCAATGTGCCGCCGACGCGGTAGCCGCGCACTTGCGAGAGTTGCAGGGTTTCGAGGTTCACGCCCTGCCCGGCAAAGGCGGCGTCGCCGTGAATCTGGATGGGCACGGCGTAGTTGGGGTCGTCCGCCCGCACCCGTTCGATGCGCGCCCGCATCGAGCCCTGCATGACGGGGTTGACGAATTCGAGGTGCGAGGGGTTGTAGGCCAGCGTCAGGTCAACGAGGCCGCCGGCGGTTTCGATGCTGGACGAGAAGCCCATGTGGTATTTCACGTCGCCGCTGCGCCCGCCCTGCGGGGTGTATTTGCCTTCAAATTCGTCGAAAAGATCGGCAGGGCGCTTGCCGAGGATGTTGATGAGCATATTGAGGCGGCCACGGTGCGCCATCGCGATGCCGATTTCCTTGCTGCCCGCCGCGCCGAGTTTCCGGATGAGGACATCGGTGAGCGGAATGAGCCCGTCGCCACCTTCCAGCGAGAAGCGTTTTTGCCCGACGAAGCGTTTGTGCAGGTATTTTTCCAGGCCGTCGGCAGCGACCAGCTGTTGCAGGAAGATGCGCTTTTGTTCATCGCTGTAACCGTAGCCCTTCGCCGCCCGTTCGAGGCGCTCTTGCAGCCAGCGGCGTTCTTCGGTGTTGTGGATGTGCGAGATTTCCGCGCCGATGTGGTGTTTATAGGCTTTGTCCAGATAAGCGATGATGTCGCGCAGCTTCATGTCGCCGCTGAACAGCGTGCCGGTGTTAAACGTGCGGTCAAGGTCGGCGTCGGTCAGGCCGTGCCAGCGGTAATCGATGTCCGGCACTTCGCGGCGCGGGCGCAGGTGAATCGGGCAGAGGTCGGCGGCCTGGTGGCCACGAGTGCGGTAGCCGGAAATCAGCCCCAGCACGGCCACCTGCTTCGCAATCGCTTCCGGATCGGCCTCGCCGCCCGGCAGGTCGGGCAAATCGGCCATCGCCTCAAAGCGCTCCTGCACCGGCAGGCGCGGCGTCTCGTCGCTTGCGCCGGCGCGGATGCCGTCGAAATAGGCGCGCCACTCGGCGCTGACGCTTTCCGGCGCGTCCAGATACTGTTCATAAAGCGCTTCAATGTAAGCGGCACTGCTGCCGCCGAGTTGTGTCGATGCGCGTTCGGACTGGTAATTTCCCATGTTGTGTACCCCATGTAATCTGAATATCAGGCAGGCGTTATAATACGCACTGTTATGATTAATAACAACGGCAAATCACAGCAAAACCACACAAAGCCACGGATTTTACCTTGAATGATGCGTGGCTTTCTTTCACAGGATACAGATTCATGTCTCGCGAAAAATACACCGGCGGCGTCCACGCCGTGCGGCAACTCCTTGATGACGGCGCGGTGCGCCGCCTCTTCGTCGCCGATAACAAAAAATCGAAAAACGTCGCCGCGCTGGTCGCCGACGCCCGCGCACGCGGGGTCACGGTGGAAACCGTCGCCCTCTACGAAATCGACATGATGCTGCCCGGCGTGCGCCACCAGGGCATCGCCGCCCTCAGCGAAAGCCAGGCACAGGCGGCAGGCTGGCAGGACGCCATTGCGGGCATCGACAAACCGCTTATCCTCGTGCTGGACAGCATCCAGGACCCGCACAACCTCGGCGCCTGCCTGCGCAGCGCGCTGGCGGCGGGCGTGCACGCCGTGCTGATTCCGAACAACCGCGCCGCCGACATCACCCCGGCGGTGGAAAAAGTTGCCTGCGGTGCGGCGGACGTGCTGCCCATCTACAAAGTCAGCAACCTGCGCCGCGAAGTCGAAGCGATGCAGCGGCAAGGCATTTGGGTGGTCGGCGGTGCGGGCGAAGCGGCGCAAACGATTTATGCCACTGACCTCAACCTGCCGCTTGCCATCATCGTCGGCAATGAAGCAGAAGGCATCCGCCACGGTCTGCGCGAACAGTGCGATTTCCTCGCGCGTATCCCGATTGATGCGGCGATGGAAAGCCTGAATGTTTCCGTTGCTTGCGGCGTGATGCTGTTTGAAGCGCGTCGCCAGCGGTTGTTTGCCTGAATTGGCACGCCACCCCTGTGGCATTCTGTTAAACTGCCGCAACTTTTCCTCAACCTTAATCGGAGTATTCAGTCATGAGCGATTCGCTAAAAGAAGAAGCACTGCGTTATCACAGTTTCCCCACCGCCGGTAAGGTGTCGGTAACCCCGACCAAGACCCTCGATAACCAGCGCGACTTGTCGCTCGCGTACTCCCCCGGTGTCGCCTACGCCTGTCAGGCCATCGAAGCCGACCCGCTGCAAGCGGATTTTCTCACTTCGCGCGCCAATCTGGTTGCCGTCATTTCCAACGGCACCGCTGTGCTCGGTCTTGGCAATATCGGTGCACTCGCTGGCAAGCCGGTCATGGAAGGCAAGGGCGTGCTCTTCAAGAAGTTTGCCGGCATTGATGTGTTTGACATCGAAGTCAATCAGACTGATCCGGAAAAATTCATCGAAGCCGTCGCCGCGCTGGAACCGACTTTCGGCGGCATCAACCTCGAAGACATCAAGGCGCCGGAATGTTTTGAAATCGAGAACCGCCTGAAAGAGCGGATGAATATCCCTGTTTTCCACGATGACCAGCACGGCACCGCCATCATCGCTTCTGCCGCGTTGTTAAACGCCCTGAACCTGCAAGGCAAGGATATTGGCAAGGTGCGTGTGGTTGCTTCCGGCGCGGGGGCAGCGGGTATGGCCTGTCTGGATCTTTTCGTCAACCTCGGCGTGAAGAAAGAAAACATCATCGTCTGCGATTCCAAGGGCCCGATTTATGAAGGCCGCCCCGGCAAGCTGGATGGGCGCAAGGCGGAATTTGTCGCCAAGACGGAAGCGCGTTCGCTTGCAGAAGCCTTGGTCGGCGCAGATGTGTTCCTCGGTGTCTCGCAAGCGGGGCTGCTCAGCGGCGAGATGGTGAAGACGATGGCAGACAAACCGCTGGTGCTGGCTCTGGCTAATCCCGTGCCGGAAATCATGCCGGAAGAAGTACATGCGGCGCGCAATGACGCCATTGTTGCCACCGGTCGTTCCGATTTCCCGAACCAGGTGAATAACGTCCTCTGTTTCCCCTATCTTTTCCGGGGGGCGCTGGATGTGGGCGCGACCAGCATCAATGAAGCGATGAAAATGGCCGCCGTGCGCGCCATCGCTGATCTGGCCAAATCTCCGGCGGGTGAAGAGGTTATGGCCGCTTACGGCGGACAGTCGCTGGTGTACGGCAAGGATTACGTCATCCCCAAACCGTTCGATCCGCGCCTGATTTCCACCATTCCGGTCGCCGTCGCCCAAGCAGCCATGGAAAGCGGTGTCGCCCGCCGTCCGATTGCAGACCTGAAAGCCTATCGCGACAAGCTGGCTAGCCTCTTCAACAAGAGCGGCTTCGTGATGAAACCCATCATCGAACGCGCCCGTGCGAACCCGCTTAAAGTCATCTTCGCCGAAGGGGAAGACATCCGCGTCATCCGCGCCGCTACCGCTTGTGTGCAGGAAGGTATCGCTAAACCAATCCTGATCGGCCGCCGCAAACGCATCGAAGAACGTCTGGCGGAAAACCAGCAGCAACTTGAGCCGGGCATTGAAATCATCGAACCGATGAACAACCCACATTACGAAGAATGCTGGCGCGCTTACCACGAGCTGCGCGCGCGGGAAGGTATCGACCCTGCCGAAGCCCGCCTGCAAATGAACACCAGCACCACCGCGCTGGCGTCCATGCTGGTCAAGCTCGGCCATGCCGATACCATGCTCTGCGGCGTCCTCGGCCAGTATCACCGCCACCTGCGCCGCGTGCGCGGTGTCTTCGACATGCAGCCGGACATGAAGCAGCCGGCAGCCCTCAGCCTGATGCTGACCCCGAAAGGCCCGATTTTTATCACCGACACCCAGGTGCACGAACGCCCCAGCGCCGACGAGCTCGTCGCCATCACCCTGCGCGCCGCGCGCGCCGTCGAACTCTTCGGCATCACCCCGAAAATTGCGCTGCTGTCGGCATCGAACTTCGGCACCCGCATGGATCTGCCCAGCTCCATCAACATGCGCGAAGCGCTGGCGAAAATCCGCGCCTCGTACCCCGAACTCGAAATCGAGGGCGAAATGAAGGCGGACTACGCGCTGATCCCGCAACTGCGCGACGAAGTCTATCCCGGCAACCGCCTGAGCGGTATGGCCAACCTGCTGATCATGCCCGACCTCGAAGCGGGCAACATCAGCCTCAACGTGCTGAAAGCCGCGACCGATGCCACCATGATCGGGCCGATGCTGCTCGGCGTCGATGCGCCGGTGCACGTCCTGACCAACAACTCGACAGCCCGCCGCATCCTCAACATGGCCGCCATCGCCGTCGTTGAAGCGCAAATGGCAAAAAGCGGTATTAAATCCCTGTAACCCCCTACCAACACGGACGGCACGAGATGACGGCTGCACTCAACATCACCCGGCTGGCGGACTACCGCCCGTCGGCATTCACAGTCAAGCACCACGAACTCAAATTCGAGCTGCAAAACAACGGCGAAGTCCTGGTCAGCCACATCCAGAAAATCGTGCGCTGCCAGCCCAGCCACGACGAAAACGGCTGGGAACTGCCGCAAGACAAGCATGTTGTCCTGCATGCCGAGCATCTCGCGCTGGAAAGCATCGAAATTGACGGCAAACCGCTTGCTGCCGAGCAATACGAGTACGACGGCCTGCTGCTGCGCCTGAAAAACGTCGGCAGCAACTTCAACCTGCGTACCGTCGTGCGCCTGAAACCGGACGAAAACAAAGAACTCTCCGGCCTCTACCGCTCGAACGGCATCTACTGCACCCAATGCGAAGCCGAAGGCTTCCGCCGCATCACCCCGACGCTTGACCGCCCCGATGTGCTCGCCACCTACCGCGTGCGTATCGAAGCCGACAAGAAAACCAACCCTGTCCTGCTCTCCAACGGCAACCGCGAAGCGCAAGGCGAACTGCCCGGCGGGCGGCACTACGCGCAGTGGTACGACCCGCACCCCAAGCCGAGCTACCTCTTCGCCCTCGTCGCCGGCAATCTTGCCAACGTCAACCGCCGCATCACCACGCCGAAAGGGCGGAAAATCAGCCTCGGCATCTACACCGAACCCGCCTTCATCAACCAGACCGCCTTTGCCATGCAGTCCCTGATTGATGCCATCCACTGGGACGAAGAACGCTTCGGCCTCAGCTACGACCTCAAGCAGTTCAACATCGTCGCCATCAGCGACTTCAACATGGGGGCGATGGAGAACAAATCGCTCAACATCTTCAACACCCGCTTCGTCCTCGCCGACACCGACACTGCCACCGACGAAGACTTCCACGGCATCCGCGCCGTCATCGGCCACGAATACTTCCACAACTGGACGGGCAACCGCATCACCTGCCGCGACTGGTTCCAGCTCTCGCTGAAAGAAGGGCTGACCGTTTTCCGCGACCAGGAATTTTCCGCCGACATGGGCGAGCGCTCGCTCGAACGCATCGGCGACGTCATCCGCCTGCGCGCCCTGCAATTCCCCGAAGACGCCGGGCCGATGTCGCACCCCGTGCAGCCGCAGGAATATGCCGCCATCGACAACTTCTACACCGCCACCGTGTACGAAAAAGGCGCGGAAATCATCCGCATGTACCACACCATCCTCGGTGAAAAAGCCTTTCAGGACGGCATGAAACGCTACATCGAGCGCCATGACGGCCAGGCCGTGTGCATCGAAGACTTCGCCCGTGCGATGAGCGACGGCGGCGATTACGACTTTACCGGCCAGTTCTTCCAGTGGTACACCACCAAAGGCACGCCGAAAATCACCTTCACCTCCTCCTGGAACCAGCGCGAGCGCAGCATCACCATCGCCGCCATGCAGGACACCGGCGCCGTCAACCCGCCGCGCCCGCTCGTCATCCCCATCCGCCTTGCCCTCATCAGCAAAAACGGCCGCGCCTACCGCTTCCCCGACGGCAGCCACGAACAAACCCTCATCCTGCACAAAACCAGCGCCACCTGGACCTTCGAGCGCGCCGAGGCCGACCTCATCCCGGTGCTGATGGAAAACTTCTCGGCACCGGTGTACTACCAGCACCGCTACGACAACGACGAACTCGCCGCCATCGCCGCCCACGCGCCGGACGGTTTCGCCCGCTTCGAAGCCATGCAGACCCTCTACCGCCGCCTCTTCGAACAGGCGCTGTACAAACCGCGCGAACTGCGCGAAAACAGCAATGCGGTGAGCGACATCATGCAGACTGTCCTCAAGCACGACAAACGCAGCGAAGGCGAAAAAGCTCTGCTACTCGACATCCCAACGCTTGCCACCCTGCTCAACAACCTGCCCGACCCCATCGACATGAGCGCCGCCATCGCCGCCTACGAGCGCATCACCCGCATCCTCGCGCTGAAAATGCGGCGCGACTGGCTGGACTGGCTTGAATCCGCGCCACAAGCCGCCTCGCCCAAATACAGCGTCAAGGACGCAGGCATCCGCCGCCTGCGCGGGCTGGCGGCGAAAACCCTCGCCCTTTTTGAAGACGAACCCTACCGCCAGCAACTGCTCGATACCCACAACAACGCCGCCAACATGACCGTGCGCATCAACGCCCTGCACGCACTCAACACCCGGCACGACCACTACCGCGAAGCCGCGCTGGCCGCCTTCTACGACCACTACCGTGCCCAGCCGCTCGTCGTGGACAAATGGTTCGCCATCCAGGCCAAAGACGAAAGCGAAGGCGCGCTTGAACGCATCAGCGCCCTGGCCGGACACCCCGACTTCCGGGTGGACAATCCCAACCGCTTCCGCGCCCTCGTCGGCACCCTCATGCAGGCCAACCCCGTCATCTTTCATGCCGCCGACGGCAGCGGTTACCGCTTTGCCGCCGGGCAAATCCGCCGCGTCCTCATCAGCAACCCGCAACTGGCGGCGCGGATGCTGAACGGCTACGCCATCGTCAGCCGCCTGGACAACGTGCGCAAAACCCACGTCAAAACCGAACTCGAAAGCCTCGCCGCCGTGGACGGCATCAGCGTGGACGTGCGCGAAATCCTCGAACGCCTGCAACGTGGATTGACATGAATACCACCCAGCAACCCGCATGGTTGCGGGAGGCGCAAGAACACTACACCGACAGCGGCGCGCGCGAACAACTCAGCGCCGCCTACGCCATCGCGGCGGCCACGCCCACCCCACCTGACGAACGCAGCCGTACCCTCGTCAAACTCCTGCTCAACCTGCGCAGCGACGTCACCATGCTTGCCGCCGGTCTCCTCGTCGAACCGTGGCGCAAAAAACAACTCGACCTGGAAGCCCTTGCTGCCAGCCCTTGCCACAGCGTCATCGGCCTCCTGCAAGCCCTTGACGACCTCGCCCTTATCGACCAACTGCACGAGCAAGAACAAAGCGACCTCGAACGCCTGCGCAAAATGCTGCTCGCCATGGCGAGCGACATGCGCGCCGTCATCCTCAAACTGGCGCTGCAAGTCGTCCTCATGCGCAACCTCGGCGCATACAGCGCGCAAGAACAACAACGCTTCGCCCTGCAAACCCGCGACCTGCTCGCCCCGCTGGCGAACCGCCTCGGCATCGCCCAACTCAAAAGCGAACTTGAAGACCGTGCCCTGCGCGTCCTTGAACCCGACATCTACCAGGAAATCGCCGGCGAACTCGAAGGCAAACGTGTGGACCGCGAACGCTACATCAACCGCATCATCGACCTGCTGCGCTACAAACTGGCCGACGCTGGCGTCCACGTCAAACGCCTCTACGGCCGCGTCAAACACATCAACAGCATCTACCTGAAAATGAAGCGCAAGGGCCTGCGCTTCGAACAACTCAACGACATCCGCGCCGTGCGCGTCGAAGTCGAGACCGAAGCGGACTGCTACCGCGTCCTCTCCGTCGTCAACGACCTCTGGCAACCGATTGCCGCCGAATTCGACGACTACATCGCCCACCCCAAAGCCAACGGCTACCAGTCCCTGCACACCTCGCTCATCGGCCCCGACAACCGCGTCATCGAAGTGCAAATCCGCACCAGCAAAATGCACGAACACGCCGAACTCGGCGTCGCCGCGCACTGGCTCTACAAAGAAAAAGGCATCCGCCACAGCAAACAGTTCGAACAGCAAATCGAATGGCTGCGCCGCATGATCGAAGGCGGCGACCACAGCCGGGGCGACATCGTCTTCGACCAGTTCAAAAACGAAGCCTTCCGCGACCGCGTGTACGTCGTCTCGCCGCAGGGTCGTGTCGTGGATCTGCCCGAAGGCGCGACCCCGCTCGATTTCGCCTACCACATCCACACCCAGCTCGGCCACCGCTGCCGGGGCGCGAAAATCAACGGCCAAATCGTGCCGCTCACCACCGCCCTCAAAAACGGCGACAGCGTCGAAATCCTCACCCAAAAAGAAGCCAACCCCAGCCGCGACTGGCTGAACGACCACCTCGGCTACCTGCAAAGCGGCCGCGCCAAAGCCAAAGTGCGCAGCTACTTCAAAAAACTCGAAAAAGAAAAAAGCGTCCAGGCCGGGCAGGAAATGCTCGAACGCGAAAGCCGCCGCCTCGGCATCACCCTCGACAACAAAATGCTCGAAGACATCGCGCGGCAAAGTAACGTCCACAGCATCACCGACCTCTACGCCGGCATCGGCTTCGGCGACATCGGCGTCCTTAACATCCTCCACGAACTCAGCGCCCGCCAGCAGAAAAGCGCCGAACAGCTGACCCTGGACGAACGCCTCGCGCGTATCCCGGTCAAGGCGCCGCGCAAACAGAGCCGGCAAAACATTGACATCAACGGCGTGGATAACCTCCTCGTCAACTACGCCACCTGCTGCCAGCCCGCGCCGCCCGTCGCCATCAAGGGCTTCATCAGCCAGGGGCGCGGCGTCAACATCCACCGCGCCGACTGCCCCAACCTGCAACACCTCGCCACGGCGCACCCCGAACGCATCCTCGACGTGCACTGGAACGAAACCGCCGGCGGCCTCTTCACCGTGGCGATCGCCATCGAAGCCTTCGACCGCCCGCATCTCCTGCGCGACATCAGCCAGATACTGGCCAACGAAAAAATCACCATCCTCGACGTCAAAATGCGGCAGGACAACCGCAACCGTATCTATGGCACCTTCACCCTCGAAATTACCGACATGGAACAGCTCTCGCGCGTCATTGACCGCATCGCGCAAGTCAAAGACGTGTCGGCTGTCCGCCGTGAGCAGAAATAACGGCTGGCAGGAAACCTTGCCGAACGACATAATCACCCTCTTGCGGATGAAACCCGCTCATCACCGGATGATGCGGAAGGCAAGCCATCCCCTAAAAATATCCCCTTCCCCCCCTTTACCGGAGAAACCGCATGACCGCCAATATCCGCTGCCACCTGCAACTCATCGCCATGGCATTGCTGTGGGGCGCGACCTGGTCGTGGGGCAGGGCGGTCGTGCAAACCCTGCCGCCGCTCACCGCTGCCGCGTTGCGCCTCCTGCTTGCCACCGTGCCGCTCACCCTCTGGCTGCTCTATCGCGAAGGCCGCGCACCCCTCATGCAGCTCAATGCACGGCAATGGCTGGGATTGACCGCTGCGGCAGCCTGTGGTGTCTGCGGTTATGCCGTTTTCTTCATGCTGGCGCTGCAATACGTCCCGGCGGGCAAGGCGGCGACCGTCGTCGCCCTCAACCCCGTGCCGCCGCTGTTGCTTGCCGCGTGGCTGTTCAAAGAAAAGCTGAACGGCGGCATTCTCTGCGGCATGGTGCTGGCCGTCCTCGGTGCGTTGACCGCCATCGCACGCGGCAACCCGCTTGCCGTTTTCGCGGGCGGCGTGGGCGTGGGCGAATACCTGCTGCTCGCCACCGTCCTCTGCTGGACAGGCTACGCCCTCATCGGCCGCGTCCTGCTGCGCGGCATCAGCCCGCTGACCACCACCACGATAACCGTCCTCATCGGCGCGGTGATGCTGCTCGCGCTCGCACTTGCCTTTGACGGCAGCGCCTTCCGGCAGCAAGCCCTGAATGCCCCGGCGCGGACGTGGGGTATTCTTGCCGCGCTGGCGCTGGGCGGCACCATGCTTTGCTACCTGTGGTACTTCGACGGTATCCGTCACCTCGGCGTCGGTACCGCTACGTCGTATATGGCGCTCGTCCCCGTATTCGGCATTGCCATCGCCACCCTGTGGCTGCATGAACCGCTGCATGCTTCACTGCTTGTCGGCGGCACGATGGTCGTCGCCGGCATGTGGCTGATGAATTACGCCGGGCGGCGATAGCCACGCATTGGTTATAAGCCGAGAACAAACCGCTATTTCCCGTTTGCCTCCGCCCGTGCCACGATAGCGGCCTGGCGCAATCACAATAAACACGAGGCAATCCATGTTACAGCGACCAACATTCTGGACGCTTCCCCCACCCGATCCCGCTGCCGCCGCGCGCCTGCCGGAGAAGAGTGCGACGCTCGCCGCGCGTCTGCGCGACATTGCCGCAAACTACCCGCAGGCGGTGCTGGCGAGCAGCCTCGCCGCCGAGGACATGATCATCACCGCGCATATCGCCGCCGCCCGGCTGCCGCTGCGCATCATCACCCTCGACACCGGCAAGCTGCACGCCGAAACCGTCGCCCTGATTCAGGAGGCCGAAGACCGCTACGGCCTCCGCATCGAGCGCTTCTATCCCGACCCGGACGCCGCCGCCGCGATGGTCGCCGAACACGGCGAAGGGCTGATGTACAAAAGCGTCGCCCTGCGCAAATTCTGCTGCCACATCCGCAAAATCGAGCCGCTCAACCGCGCCCTGGCAGATGCTCCCGCCTGGCTCACCGGGCAGCGGCGCAGCCAGTCCGTCACCCGTCACGAACTGCCCTACGAAGAACACGACAGCGCGCGCAACATCGCCAAATTCAATCCCATCTGCGACTGGGAAGACGATGATGTGTGGACCTACGTCCAGACGCACGACATCCCGCTCAACCCGCTGTATCACAAAGGCTATCCCAGCATCGGCTGCGAGCCCTGCACCGTGCCGGTGAAAGCGGGCGACGACATCCGCTCCGGCCGCTGGGCGTGGGAAAGTCGCGACAGCAAAGAATGCGGCCTCCACAAATGACGCCGACCTCGGGAAACCATCCGGCGGTGTCGGCGTGCCTTGCCGTACAAAAGCGTATCGCCTGCGCCACGCCGCCTTGCCGACCTGATTTCCGGGTCCGGCTTAACCAAGGAATCTTATGACCATCCAGAACCAACACCTCGACCGGCTCGAAGCCGAATCCATCTACATCATCCGCGAAGTCATCAGCGAAGCGAAAAACCCGGCGCTGCTCTTCTCCGGCGGCAAAGACTCCGTCGTCCTGCTCGCGCTTGCCGTCAAAGCCTTCCGGATACCCGGCCGCACCCTGCAGCTGCCCTTCACCCTGCTGCACGTCGATACCGGCCACAACTACCCCGAAGTCATCGCCTTCCGTGACGAAACCGTCGCCCGCACCGGCGCGCGCCTCGTCGTCGGCCACGTCGAAGACTCCATCAAAAAAGGCACGGTGGTGCTGCGCCGCGAGACCGATTCCCGCAACGCCGCGCAGGCCGTCACCCTGGTCGAGACCATCGAAGCGCATGGCTTCGACGCGCTGATGGGCGGGGCACGGCGCGACGAAGAAAAAGCGCGCGCCAAAGAGCGCATCTTCTCCTTCCGCGACGAATTCGGCCAATGGGATCCGAAGAACCAGCGCCCGGAACTGTGGGCGCTGTACAACACCCGCCTCTTCCCCGGTGAAAACATGCGCGTCTTCCCCATCTCCAACTGGACCGAGCTGGACGTGTGGCAATACATCGCGCGCGAAAACCTCGCCCTGCCGCCGATTTACTACGCACACGAACGCGAAGTCGTCGCGCGCGGCGGCCTGCTCGTGCCGGTCACGCCGCTGACCCCGCTGCGCGCGGGCGAAGTGGCAGAAAAACGCAGCGTGCGCTTCCGCACCGTCGGCGACATCTCCTGCACCTGCCCCGTCGCCAGCACGGCGGCGACAGCAGCGGAAATCATCGCCGAAACGGCGGCCGCGACCATCTCCGAACGCAGTGCCACCCGCATGGATGACCAGGTCTCGGAAACGGCGATGGAAGAGCGGAAAAAAGCAGGCTATTTCTGAGTGGGGTTGGGCAACTTAAAGGGTTGCCCAATACCACCGGATGATTAAGGCGGACTCAAAGCCCGCCTTGTTGCTACCCGTTTGCCGCCACATCACCCAGAATAAGCGGCAGGAGTTCGCGCAAGTCGCGGGCTGTGCTGTATTGATCGGCAGCGGCGCGCACGGCGGCGCGTTCGACCACGCCGCCGTAGCCGATAATGCGCTCGGCAGCGTCCGGGGCGCGGGCGGCGACGTCGCTCATGCCGTCGCCAACCATCACCACGTGTTTGAGGCCGTGCCGCTTTTTCCAGGCGGCGACGACGGCCGCCTTGCCGCCGGCGGTGGTGAGCGGGTTCTCAATGTAGTGCAGGTAGTTGCCGGCGGCGTCGAATTGCAGGCTGACGGCGAAGGTGTCTGCCGCTGCCACGCCGACGGCGGCGGCAAGCGGCAAGACGGCGTCGAGCAGGCCGCCGCTGACGATGGCGGTTTTGATGCCGCGTGCCTGCAAGGCGGCGATGGTTTCGCGGGCACCGGGGACGATGACCTCCCGATAGCGGCGGGCGATGGCGGCGAGTGCGGCACGCGGCGGGCGGATGAGGGCGAGGCGTTCGCCGTAGATGGCTTCGAGCGGGATGTCGCCGTTCATGGCGCGGTGGGTGAGGGCGCTGACTTTTTCGGCGACGCCCGCCTGGGCGGCGAGTTCGTCGATGCCTTCGAGGGCGGAGAGGGTGGCGTCGCAGTCGAAGACGACGCCGTCGGGGGCGGGGTGGTGCATGGCTTGTCCTGTTTTGGGTATCCGGGCGGGTATTGTACGACTTGCCGCCCGGTGTCATTCCCCTTCAAGCTCATCCCGGCTTGCGTCATGACAACCACTGCAACCACGCTGCCTGGCGGGAAATCCTTCCCCCGCTTGCGGGGGAAAGTGTCGCGCAGCGACGGAAGGGGGAAGCCGCTATTCACCTATTGCCGGATATGATTCGCCCTGCGCACGAACACCCCCCACCCTTGCCCTCCCCCGCAAGCAGGAGAGAGCTTTCTCTTTGATGATTAAGGATTTTCCTGCTTGCCTAAGGTAGGCAGATACCTGTGGTCGCCTGGCAGGGCCGGTAATGACGCCGGTTGGCGATGTTCCGCTTCGTAGGGCGGGTTTCAGCCCGTCATCAATATTGCTGCGGCGGCTGAAACCCGTCCTGCACAAGCATCGGCATGTACGCCGCCCGGCGGCGGTTATGGGTGGGAGGTATCGTCTGCCGTCCAGCCGCCGCCGAGGGCTTTGTAGAGGGCGGTGAGCATTTGCGCGTGGGCGAGGCGGTTCTGGATGAGGGCTTCTTCGGTCTGCACGGCATTCAGGCGGGCGGTCAGCGCTTCGGCGAGGGTTTTATTGCCGTAGCGGTAGAGCTTTTCGGCATCTGCTGCCTGTTGTTTGGCGTTTGCGAGTGCTTCACTGAGGTGTCGTTCTTGTTCGGCGAGTGCGGCTTCGCCCTGGTAGGCGTTATCCACGTCGGCCAGCGCTTGTAGCAGGGTGCGGTCGTATTGCAGCAGCGCGGTTTTGAGGCGGGCGTCGGCGGCGTCAATGTTGGTCTGGATTCTGCCGTGGGTGTAGATCGGCACCTGGATGCCGGCGGTGAGCAGGCTCATCCAGCCTTTGAGGGCGTGGTCGCCGTCGATGTTGAGGACGCCCTGGCCTAGGAAGTCGAGTTTGATGCGCGGCAGGAGGTCGGCTTTGGCGCTGGCGAGTTTAGCGGCGTAGGCTTGGGTTTCGGCGGCACGGGCGCGCAGGTCGGGGCGGCGTTCGATGAGGCCTTGCGGGGTTTGCCCACGTGGGGCGGCAGGCGGGTGGGCGAGGGTGTCACGCGGGCTGTCCGGCAGGCGATAGTGTTGCGGGGTGTCGCCGCAGAGGATGGCGATGGCGCGCACAGCGGCGTTTTTTTCGGCGTCAAGTGTGCTGCGTTTGGCTTTGGCGGCGCTCAGGCGGCTCGCGATTTCGTCTTTTTCGTAGGCGGTGGTGTGCCCGGCCCGGTAGCGCGCGTCAATGTAGCGCGCGAGTTTTTCGAGGGTGGCGATGGTGGTGTCGGCGGCGCGGGCACGGGCTTCGGCGGCGCGGGCGCGGTGGTATTGGTCGGCGAGTTCGGCGCTGATGAGCAGTTGCGCGGCGTGGGTTTGTTCGCTGCTCGCGAGGGCAGCGTGGCGGGCGGCGTCGGCGTCGCTTTGTTTTTGCCCGAAGAGGTCGGGTTCCCAGCTGGCGCTGAGGCTGAGGCCGAGGATGTCGGCGTGTTTTTGCAGGCGGTTGTCGCGGATGCTGCCTGCAAGCGGGTTTTGCGCGAGGAGGTCGCGGCTGTCGGCGCTGATGGGGTTTTGCAGGTTGGTGTCGAGGCGGCGTGCGTCGGCACCGAGGCCGACGGTCGGGCCGAGGTCGGCGTCGGCGAGGCGGGCGGTGGCGCGCGCTTCTTGCAGGCGGCTGCGGGCGATGGCGATGTCGGGGTTGTGGGCGAGGGCGCGGGCGATGAGGCGGTCAAGGACGGGGTCTTGCCATTGCCGCCACCAGCGGCTGATGTCGTCGGGTTGGGTCGCCGCCGGGGCGTTTTCGTAGGCGGCAGGCAGCGGGATTTTGCTCGCGGTGGTGATGGTGGTGCTCTGGCAGGCGGCAAGCAGGGCGGCGGTGAGGGTGAGGAGGAGGGGGCGGGGGGACATGGTCATGTTCCTTGGGTCGATGGGTTCAGTTCTGTTGTTCGAGCATTTTGCGGAAGCGCAGCAGGGCGTAGCCGAGGAAGAGGGCGCCGGTTGTGCCCATCGCGAGGAGTTGCGGCCAGAGGGTGTCGAGGCCCGCGCCGCGAAAGATGAGGCTCTGATTGAAGATGGTGTATTGGGTGTGCGGCCAGTATTCGCTGATGAGGCGGGTGAAGTCCGGCATGTTGACGCGCGAGGTTACCGCCCCGGAGAAGAGGTTCATGATGATGAAGACGGGCAGCATGAGCAGGCTGTATTGCTGCATGGTGGGGGTGAGGGTGGCAATCATGATGGCGAGCGAGGCGATGGAGAAGAGGTACACGGCGCTGCCGGCGATGTAGAGCGGGATGGAGCCGTTGATGGGGATGCCGAGGACGGTGTGGACGACAAACCACAGGGAGGCGGTGGAGGTGGCGAGGATGAAGGCACCGTTGGCAAGTATTTTGGCGAGCATGATTTCCGGCGGGGTGACGGGCATGACGAGGAGGTGTTCGAGGGTGCCGTGTTCGCGTTCGCGGATGACGGCGGCGCCGATGAGGAGAAGGAAAAGGAGCAGGGTGGCGGTGCCGAGGGCGGCGACGGGCATTTGGTAGGCGTTTTCGCTGTTGGGGTTGTAGTGGGTACGCAGGACGGGGCGGACGGGCAGAAGCTCGGCATCGTCGGGGCGGTCGAGGAAACGGTTGACTTCGCGGCTGTGGATCTGGCCGAGATAGGCGGCACCGACGCCGCCCTGGCTCATGAGGGTGGCGTCGATGATGAGCTGGATTTGCGGGCTGCGGTTTTGCAGGATGTCGCGCTCGTAGTTGGGCGGGATGTCGAGGATGAAGGTGTAGTCGCCTTTGTCCATGCGGCTGTCGGCGTCGGTGCGCGCGATTGCCACGGGATGCTGGAAGTAGGGCGGGCCGATGGCATCGCGCAGGCGGTAGGAGAGGGTGCTGCGGTCTTCGTCGATGACAGCGACGGCGGCGTTTTTGAGGTCGGTGTTGCTCTGGCTCATGGCGATGATGACGCCGGTGTACATGTAGAGGGTGAGGATGATGAGGATGGGGTCGCCCAGCAGGCTGCGCAGTTCTTTGCCGGCGAGGGTGAGGATGTTTTTCAGGGTGTTCATTTGCTGCCTCTGCTTTCGAGGTGGTGCAGGATGTGGTTCAGCACGGCTTCGGTCTGTTGCAGGATGTCGTGGTTCCAGTAGCGCAGGACGGTATAGCCTTGTGCTTGCAACCATGCGGTACGGGCGTCGTCGCGGGGGTTGTCGTTGTGCTGGCCGCCATCGGCTTCGATGATGAGGTGCTTTTCGAGGCAGATGAAGTCGGCGATGTAGTTGCCGATAGGGTGCTGGCGTTTGAATTTGTAGCCGTTCAGGCGGCGGTTACGCAGGTGGTACCAAAGGCACTGTTCGGCTTCGGTCATGGTGCGGCGCAGCTTTTGGGCGTGTTGCTGGGTGCGGTCGCTGATGGCGGGACGGTAGGTTTTGAGCGTGTGTTTTTCTTTTGGGTGGTTTTTGCCCTCACCCCCCACCCCTCTCCCGCAAGCGGGCGAGGGGAGCTTTTTTGTGCAAACGGATGGTTGTGGTGCTTTGCGGCAAGGTATGGGGTTTTGCTGCTGTTCTTCGCCGCCGGCACGGGAAAGCCCCTCTCCCGCGTGCGGGACTGGAACAGCTTGACCAGCGGACGAGAAAGGGGTTGGGGTGAGGGTGTCCCGATTTTTCATGGTCATTTTTCCTGCTTTTTCAGGTTGAGGCAGGCGGCGGTGAGGAAGAGGCCGTAGTAGAACGCGAGCAGCAGGATTTCCCGGTGCAGTTCGTGGATGCCGAGCCCTTTGCTGAAGGTGCCGGTGGTGGTCATGGCGTACCAGGTGGAGGGGATGATTTTGCCGAAGACCTGCGCGCCGCCTCCAAGCGCCGAGACGGGGACGAGGAAACCGGAGAAGTTCATCGCCGGCATGATGGTGGCGATGGCGGTGATGAAGATGGCGGCGACTTGCGAGCGGGTGAAGGTGGAGAAGAGCAGGCCGATGGCGGTTGAGGTGCAGCTCATCAGCAGGGTGGCGAGGGCGAGGGCGGCGAGTGAGCCTTTCATCGGCAGGCCGAACCAGTAGCGCATCATCAGGTAGAGGATGAGGAAGCCGAGCATGGCGATGGCGATGTAGGGGGCCTGTTTGCCGATGAGGTATTGCAGGCGGCCGGCGGGCGAGGTGTAGTAGTTGGCGATGGTGCCGATTTCGCGTTCGCGCACGACGCCGACGGCGGCCATCATCGCCGGAAACATGGTCATGGCGAGCATGAGGACGCCGGGGGCGATGGCGATGATGCTTTTGAAATCCTGGTTGTAGGCGTAGCGCGGCTCAAGCGAGGCGGCGGGCGGCGCTACGGCGATACCGCGCGCGCGCGCCTGCTCACGGCCGTAGTCGGCAAGGATGGCGGCGAGGTAGGCGTTGATGTTGGCGGCGTTGAAGGATTCGGTGCCGTCGATGTGGTAGTTGATTTCGGGACGTGTGCCGCGCAGCAGGTCGCGGCCGAAGTCTGGCGGGATGTCGATGGTGAGTTTGGCGTCGCGCGAGGCGAGGCTGTCGAGCAGCTGGTTCTCGTCGGTAAGCGGCGGCAGTTCTTTGAAGTAGCGCGAACCGGCGAGGTTTTCGACGATGGCGCGGCTTTCGGCGCTGTGGTCGTGGTCGAGGACGGCGTAGGTGAGGTTTTTGATGTCGAAGGAGACGCCCCAGGTGATGGCGGTCATGAGGATGACGGGGCCGAAGATGGCGAAGAAGGTGCGGACGTGGTCGCGCAGCAATTCCCGCCCTTCGCGCAGGGCGAAGGTCCAGGTGGTGGCGAACCAGTAGCGCAGGGTGGAGGTGGTGGCAAGCGGCGTGGTTGCGGGCTTTTCTGTGCCGGTGCCGCTTGCGGTGGCGTCTGCGGGATTTGTTTGGTGGGCTGAAACCCACCCTACGGTTTCGGTGGGTGGGGTATCAAGCGGCATATTTGCCGGGCTTTCTGTGCCGATGCCGCTTGCGGTGGCGTCTGCGGGATTTGTTTGGTGGGCTGAAACCCACCCTGCGGTCTCGGTGGGTGGGGCGTCAGGCGGCGTGTTTGCCGGGTTCTGCTGTTTTTCATCCGCAATGAGGTAGGTGATGAAGGCTTCTTCGAGGTTGGGGGCGCCGCTTTGCGCGGTGAGGGCGGCGGGGCTGCCCACCGCCAGCACGCGGCCCTGGTGCATGAAGGAGATGCGGTCGCACCGCGCCGCTTCGTTCATGAAGTGGGTGGAGACGAAGATGGTGATTTTGTCTTCACGCGACATGCGCAGCAGGTGTCGCCAGAACATGTCCCGCGCAGCAGGATCCACGCCGGAGGTGGGTTCGTCGAGGATAAGCACTTCGGGGCGGTGCAGGCAGGCAGCAGCGAGTTGCAGGCGCTGGCGGATGCCGAGCGGCAGCGCAGCGGGTTTTTGTTCGGCGACGGTGGCGAGGTCGTATTGATTTAGCGCTTCGCTGATGGCGGCTTTGCTGCCCGCGCCCAAGCGGTAGAGGCGGGCGTGCAGTTCGAGGTTTTGCCGCACGGTGAGTTCTTCGTAAAGGCTGAAGGCTTGCGACATGTAGCCGACGCGCATCCGGGTTGAGACGCTGCCTGCGTCCACCGGTGCGCCGAGGAGTTCGGCGCTGCCACTGCTGGCCTGCAAGAGGCCGGTGAGCATTTTCATGGTGGTGGTTTTGCCGCAGCCGTTGCTGCCGAGAAAGCCGAAGATTTCGCCTTTTTCGATGGTGAAGCTGACGTGATCCACGGCGGTGAAATCGCCGAAGGTTTTGGTGAGGTTGTGTGCCTCAATCGCGGGCGGGGCGTGGGGATCGGGAACGAAGGGGGTGGGGTCGAGGCCGCCGGTGCCTTGTTGTTTTTCCGGCGGCAGCAGTTTGATGTAGGTTTCTTCGAGGGTGGCGCAGCCGTAGTCGCGCATGGTGGCGGTGGTCGGCGCGTTGATGAGCAGTTTGCCCGCGTCCATCGCCAGCAGTTGCTGGAATTGTTCGGCTTCTTCGATGTAGGCGGTGGCGACGAGGGTGGTCATGCCCGTAGTTTCTTGTTGCAGGTCGTGCACCAGCGCCCAGAACTGGCGGCGCGACAGGGGGTCAACGCCGGTGGTGGGTTCATCGAGGATGAGCAGGTCGGGCGAGTGGACGAGGGCGCAGCAGAGGCTGACTTTTTGTTTCATCCCGCCGGAGAGTTTGCCAGCGGCGCGGCCGGGGAAGGGGGCGAGGCCGGTTGCATCCAGGAGACGCTGGATGCGCGCGCGGCGTTCGCGGCGGTCAAGGCCGAAGAGGCGGGCGTGGAAATCGATGTTTTCGTAAACGCTGAGGGTGGGGTAGAGGTTGCGCCCCAGTCCTTGCGGCATGTAGGCGATGCGGTGCGAGAGGGCGAGGCGGTCGCGCGCGCGGGTCATGTCGCCGTCAAGGACGCGCACTTGCCCGCTCTGGATGCGGCGCACGCCGGCGATGATGCCGAGCAGGGTGCTTTTGCCGACGCCGTCCGGGCCGATGAGGCCGACGGTCGCCCCGCGCGGCAGGGTGAGGCTGATGTTGTCCAGCGCGGTGGTTTTGCCGTAGCGGTGGCTGAGGTGGTCAATGGTGATGGCGGTCATGGTTTTTGTGCTCACTGCGGCGGCAGGTGGGTATCGAGGGCGATCGGCCACGGCTGGCTGCGGTCGGTGCGGACGTAGCCGTTGCCGGTCATGCCGCCTTTGAGCAGGCGGTTGTAGCGTTTGGCGATGTCGGGCGGGATTTTCAGCTTGATTTTGTACATGAGTTTTTCCCGCTCGTTCGGGGTTTCCACGGCTTTCGGGGTGAATTGGGCGTCGCTCGCGATGTAGCTGATGGTGGCGGGGAAGACGGCGTTGATGCCGTCCAGCACGATGCGCGCTTCGTCGCCGGTTTGCAGCGGTGCCATGGCGGCGCTTGGCAGGAAAAGGTTCATGCTGATGTCGCCGGGGTCAAGCAGGCTGATGACGCGGCTGCCCGCGCCGACGACGTTGCCCGGTTCGACCAGGCGGTACTCGACGCGGGCGGCGAGTGGACTGCGCACGGTCATGTCGGCATCGGCGGCGGCGGCGGTGTCGGCGGTCGCTTTGGCACGGCGCACCCCGGCGGCAGCTTCTTTGGCTTGTGCTTCGACTTGGGCGACAGCCGCTTGCGCTTCGGCGCGCGCGGCTTCGGCGGCTTTGACGCTGGCAACGGCGCGCTGGTAGTCGGCTTCGCGTTTGCTGTATTCGGAGGCGGAGATGAGGTTGTCGCGGCGCATTTGCCGGGCGTTGTCGAGTTCGAGTTTGGCGACTTTTTGTTGCTGGCGGTAGGCGGCGATTTCCGCTTCGGCGCGGGCGACGGTCTGTTTGGCCTGTTTGATGCCCGCTTGCGCGCGCTGCACGGTATCTTCCGCGCCTTCGGTCGCGGCGCGGGCAGCGGCGAGTTGCCCCGCACTCTGGTCGCTGGAGAGTTCGACGAGGACGGTGTCTTTGGCGACTTCGTCGCCTTCGTTCACGTGCACGGCTTTGATGCGGCCCGGGTAGAGGGTGGCGACGTCGATGCGGTTCATTTCCAGGCGGCCATTTGAGGTGGCAATGTAGTCGGGCAGGGCGGCGGCTTCTTGCTGGCGCCACGCCCACCAGCCACCAGCGGCAAGGGCGACGACGAGCAGCAGATAGGCGAGTTTTCTCATGGGGGGTTCTCCTTAGATGAAAAGGGCGGTGAGCGCCCAGTCGATGCGTTCGGCGATGGCGGCGTCGCTCATCACGGCAGGGGCAAAGTCGGCGGCGATGATGTCCGGCAGGATGCCCGTCGCCTGCATGCGGCTGCCGATGAGCAGCGGCGCAGCGATCGCCCCCATCAGGAAGCCGCTGCGCTGTACGGTGGCGGCGGGTTTGAGCAGGCCGCGCCGTGCAGCGTTGTCGAGCAGGTTATAGAGCAGCTCAATGTGGCGTGTGGCGTGCAAGCGGATGAAGTCGCGGATGCCCGGCACTTCGGCGGCATCGGCGAAGATGTGCGAAACCCAATCGATGTTTTCCCGCACGAAGACGGCGAGGTAGGTGAGCATGGCGCGCAGGTTGTCGCGTTCGCTGCGGCCGGGGCGGATGTGCAGGGTGAGCTGGGCGAAGGCTTCGTCGTATTTGTGTTGCAGGACTTCGGCGATGTACGCCTCTTTGTCGGCAAAGAGGTGATGGAACATGCCCGGGCTGAGTCCTGCTTCGGCGGCGAGCAGGCGCACCGACAGCTGGCGGTAGCCGTAGCGGGGGTAGAGGGTTTTGCCGGCGGCAATGAAGGCGTCGCGCGGCGGGGGTTTGGCGGTGTCGGTCATGAGGGGTGGGATTGGACAGGTGTCCAAGAGTATAGACGGGCGTTGGACGCTTGTCCAATATGCTTGGGCTATAATTCCGCCATTGCCCGTTTTCCCAGGAGGTCGTGATGACGAAAAGTGCGTTGGCAGCGGAACTGTTGCGCTGCGGTCTGCGCCGCTACTGGCAGGCGTCGCAGGCGTATGTCCGCAATGCCGTTACCTTGCAGGTGCAGCAGGTGGGCGATGCGCCGTTCGGCCGTTCGCATCTCGGTGGGGCGGCGGACATGCCGCATACCTGGCCCTGGCCATATCGCGGCGATGCGCCGCTGTCGCTCATCGCGCAAATCAATTTCGCCGACTGCCAGGGGTTCGACATGAACGGCGTGCTGCCGGAGAGCGGCATGTTGTATGTGTTCTACGACTGCGCCGACGGCGGCTGGGGCAGCGAACCCAAAGACCGCGACGGCTTCTGCGTGTGGTACTACGACGGCGACCGCGCCTTCCTCCGCCGTCGGGAAAACCCGGCAGGGCAGGGCTTCCCGGCAGCGGCGCTGCAATGCGGCAGGCGCTGGGAAGTGCCCGACCGCGAATGCTGGCTGATGCGCGACTACTGGTGGGAGGATTATGAGAACGTCGCCTGGTGGGAGCGCTGGGACAAATTCACCGGCGAGAAGCGGCACAAACTGCTCGGCCATTCCGACAACATCCAGGGCGCGATGGAGCTGCAATGCCAGCTCGCCAGCCACGGCATTCCCTACCGCACGGCCGCCCTGCCGGAAGATGTGGCGCTGACGGCGGGCGCGGCGGACTGGCTGCTGCTGTTGCAGGTCGATAGCGACGCGCGCTGCGCGATGCGCTGGGGCAGGGGCAACGGCCGCCTCTATGTGTGGATACGCAGGCAGGACCTCTCCGCGCGCGATTTCAGCCGCTGCTGGCTGGTGGTGCAGAGTTCGTAAGCAAACCGCCGCAAGACGGTTTTTGGCGGGCGGCATTGACGCTGCCGCGCCGCGCAGGTAGTTTGCCCCTGCCACAATCCGCTGGCGTTATCTGGAGAAATGACATGAAAAGCACCCTGCTTGCCGCCGCCCTGTGCTGCACCCTGCCGGTCTTTGCCACGCCCGGCCGCTCCACCCGGGAAATCATCGACAGCGCGCCAACCGATGCCTGGCGCACGCCGGAGCCCGCCAACCTGCTCTATATGCAGCTCGACAAGGGCACGGTGGTCTTCGAGCTGGCGCCGGATTTTGCCCCGCAGCACGTCGCGCAAATCAAGCTGCTGGCGCAGCAGCATTTTTGGGACGGATTGAGCGTGTACCGCGTGCAAGACAACTACGTCGCCCAGTTCGGCGATCCCGATGCCGAGGACAAGGCAAAAGCGAAACCGCTGCCGCCGGAAACCCGCCCGTTGCCCGCCGAATTTACCCGCCCGCTGGCGGGACTGGCCTTCACCGCCCTGCCGGACAAAGACGGCTGGGCCAAACAGGTCGGTTTCGTGGACGGCTTTGCCGTGGCGAATGACGGTCAGGATGCCTGGCTGACCCACTGCTACGGCGTGCTCGGCGCCGGACGCAACGACCCGCCGGACAGCAGCAACGGCGCGGAACTCTACATGGTCATCGGCCAGTCGCCGCGTTATCTCGACCGCAACATCACCCTCGTCGGCCGCGTCGTGCACGGCGCGGAGCTGCTCAGCAGCCTGCCGCGCGGCAGCAACAACAACGCGGGCTATGCCGGCTACTACAACAGCCCGGCGGAATACACCCCGATCAAGAGCATCCGCCTCGGCAGCGACGTGCCGGCGAGCGAACGCCTGCCGCTGCGCATCATGAAAACCGACAGCCCGGCCTTTGCCGAGATGGTGGAATCGCGGCGCAACCGCAGCGGCGACTGGTTCGTGCGCACCGCCGGTTACACTGACGTCTGCAATATCGACGTGCCGACGCGCGTGCAGCCGTAAACAGCCCGCCCGGAAAAATCCCGCCGCCCGGCGGGATTTTTTGCACATGCCAACCGCTGCTGCTCCGCAACGGTTTTCAGCTCCGGCGCGAAACGCCGCAAGCTGGCAAAACCCGGCGCGCGGGACTATCCTTTGCCGCACACCCACACGCCCCGCTGCCATGCCGGAAACCCGCCTGTTCGCCGCCTTTGCCGCACGCTCCGTCTGGACGGAAGCGGCGCTTGCCCGGCACCTCGCCACCACCCCCGCCGCCCTGCGCGTCCTGCTCGCCGATCTGCATGCGCGCGGCATTCTGCCCGTCGTGGAAAGCGCGGACGGCTGGCGGCTCGACCCGCCGCCCGAACTGCTCGATGCCGCTTATCTGCGCGCCGCCTGCCCGCAAGCGCCCGTCCATATCGACATCGTAACCGATTCCACCAACAGCGTCCTCGCCCGCCTGCCCACCCCCCAAAACGGCACCGTGGCGCTTGCCGAATACCAGAGCGCCGGACGTGGCCGCCGGGGGCGCAGTTGGCAATCGCCCTTCGCCGGGCAAATCATCCTCAGCCACTATTGGCACTACCCTGACCCCGCCGCCGCTGCCGCCCTCAGCATCGGCCTCGGTCTCGCCGCCGCAGAAACCCTGCGACAGGCGGGCTACCCCGTGCGCCTCAAATGGCCGAACGATCTCTATCTGGACGGGCGCAAACTCGGCGGCATCCTGCTGGAAAGCACCGCGAACGCCCACGGCGTCGCCACCATCGCCGGTATCGGCATTAACCTGCACCCGCTGCCCGGCCTCGACCAGCCACACGCCGCGCTTGGCGCAGCGGGAACCGTCGCCCGCAACGCCCTCACCGCCGCGCTCATCGACGCCTGGCGCGCCGCCTGCGCCGCCCATCCCGCCGCCCGCGCCGCCTACCCCGCCCGCTGGCAGGCGCTCGATCTCTATTACGGCGACACCGTCTGCCTCAGCCATGCGCAAGGCAGCAGCAGCGGCACCGATTGCGGCATCGACGCCGCCGGCCGCCTGCTGCTCAAAACCGGCGCAGGCAAAATCCAGTCCTGGGCGGCAGGTGACGTCAGCCTGCGCCCCGCATCCCTTCACAACACAGGAGACAAACCATGAAAGCCCTCGTTACCGGTGCCACCGCCGGATTCGGCGCCGCCATCGCGCGCAAACTCGCCGCGCGCGGCCACCAGGTCATCATCACCGGGCGCCGCGCCGACCGCCTGCACGCACTCGCCGCCGAACTCGGCGACGCCTGCCTGTCGCTTGCCTTCGACATCCGCGACGAAGCGGCGACGCTGGCGGCAGTAAAAAGCCTGCCCACCGCCTGGCAGGAGATTGATTTGCTGGTCAACAACGCCGGCCTCGCCCTCGGTGCCGATCCCTTCCCGCACTGCGACCTCGCCGACTGGCAGCAAATGATTGCGACCAACATCAGCGGCCTCGTTACCATCACCTACGCCGTGCTCGGCGGCATGGTGGCGCGCAATCGCGGCCACATCATCAACCTCGGCTCGACCGCCGGCACCTACCAGTACGCGGGCGGCAATGTCTATGGCGCGACGAAAGCCTTCGTCAAACAGTTCAGCCTCAACCTGCGCGCCGACCTGCTCGGCACCAACGTGCGCGTTTCCAACGTCGAACCCGGCCTCTGCGGCGGCACCGAATTTTCCAACGTGCGCTACCACGGCGACGACGTCAAAGCCGCCGCGCTCTACGCCAACGTGGACTACCTCACCGCCGACGACATCGCCGACACCGTGCTCTGGATCGCCGAGCGCCCCGCCCACGTCAATATCAACCGCGTGGAAATCATGCCGGTCGCGCAGGCCTCCGGCGGCCTTGCAGTGAAGAAAAAGGCCTGAACTGCCGCGCGCGAACGACGACGAACCCGCTGCGGCGGGTTCTTTTTGCCCGCCGGATGCCGGGATGGTCTGTACAACCATGAAAGTGGTCCTGCCCAACCATGACGGCATCCTTCCGCGCCGTACGCGTCGCTGTACTGTCGCCCGCATCACGGCAACAGAAATTACCTCTTTCCCATCAAACAGATAGTAAAAACGGACGGCGCTCCTCTTGCGCTATTTCCCCGAAAAAAACTATATTTTCCACGTTAAAAAACCGCATGGGCTGTGGATTTTTTAGCATCTCCGTTCACTTGATGAGGAATGTGTATGCAAAACCAGTTCATCATGTCGCTTGACCAGGGCACCACCTCGTCGCGCGCCATCATCTTCAACCGCCACGGCGAGACCATCAGCGTCGCGCAAAAGGCCTTCACCCAGCATTTCCCCAAGCCGGGCTGGGTCGAGCACGACGCCAAGGAAATCTGGGGTTCGCAAATCGCGGTGCTGACCGAAGCACTGGCCAAATCCGGTCTGGACGCGAAAGACCTCGCCGCCATTGGCGTCACCAACCAGCGCGAAACGACCATCGTCTGGGATCGCGCCACCGGCGAACCCGTCCATAACGCCATCGTCTGGCAGGACCGCCGCACCGCCAAATATTGCGATTCCCTGCGCGAGCGCAGCGACTGGATTCGCAGCAAGACCGGCCTCATCATTGATGCCTATTTCTCCGCCACCAAAGTCAAATGGATTCTCGACAACGTTGAGAACGCACGCAAGCGGGCGGAAGCGAGCGAACTCTGCTTTGGCACGGTGGACACCTGGCTCATCTGGAACCTGACCAAGGGCGAGACCTTCGTCACCGACCCCAGCAACGCCAGCCGCACTATGCTCTACAACATCCACACGATGGACTGGGACGACGAACTGCTCGCCCTCTTCGACATCCCGCGCAGCATGCTGCCCGCCGTGCGCGCCAGCAGCGAAACCTATGGCACCGTCTCGAACCGCTACCTCGACCACCCCGTGCCCGTCGCCGGTATCGCGGGCGACCAGCAGGCGGCGCTGTTCGGCCAGCTTTGCACCGAAAAGGGCATGCTGAAAAACACCTACGGCACCGGCTGCTTTCTGCTGATGAACACCGGCGAACAGGCGGTCACCAGCAAGAACAACCTGCTCACCACCATCGCTTGGAACATCGGCGGCAAAACCACCTACGCCCTCGAAGGCGGCGTTTTCGTCGGCGGCGCGGCGGTGCAATGGCTGCGCGACGGTGCGCGCCTCATCCGCACCTCGGCGGACATCAACACCCTCGCCGCCACCGTCGAAGACAACGGCGGCGTGTACTTCGTCCCGGCGCTGACCGGCCTCGGCGCGCCCTACTGGGATTCCTACGCGCGCGGCACCATCCTCGGTATCACCCGTGGCACCACCGACGGCCACATCGCCCGCGCCACCCTCGAAGGCATCGCCTTCCAGGTGTACGACATCGTGAAAGCGATGGAAGCCGACGCCGGCGAGAAAACCCGCGAATTGCGCGTGGATGGTGGCGCGAGCATGAGCGACTACCTCATGCAGACCCAGGCGGACATCTTCGGCTTCAACATCGTCCGTCCGAAAACCGTCGAAACCACCGCGCTTGGTGCTGCCTACCTCGCCGGGCTTGCCGTCGGCTACTGGGCGGACATCGACAGCATCCGCAAACAGTGGAAAATCGACAAAACCTTTACCCCGCAGCTCTCTCCCGAACGCGTCAAAGAAATGCTGCACTACTGGCACAAAGCGGTAAACGCCGCGCGCCACTGGATCGAAGAATAGGAGCACACCATGAACATCTTTATCGCAGAAACCCTCGGCACCGCGCTGCTCATCCTGCTCGGTAACGGCGTCGTCGCCGCCTGCTGCCTGAAAAACACCAAATCCGGTGCAGCAGGCTGGATAGTCATCACCACCGCCTGGGCATTCGCCGTGTACGTCGGCGTCATCGCCGCCACCGCCCTCGGCAGCGGCGCGCACATCAATCCCGCCGTCACCCTCGCCTTCGCCGTGAACGGCAACATCGGCTGGGATGTCGTACCCGCCTACATCGGCGGCCAGTTCCTCGGCGCCATCATCGGCGCGCTCTTGGTGTGGATACACTACCTTGACCACTTTGCCGTCACCCTCGACGAAGACGCCAAACGCGCCTGCTTCTGCACCTACCCCGCCATGCGCAACTACCCGGTGAACTTCCTCAACGAGCTGATTGGCACCTTCGTCCTCATGATCACCATCTTCTACATCGCAGGAGGCAGCATCACCCTGCCCGGCGAAAGCGCCGCCACCCCGGTCGGCCTCGGCTCCATCGGCGCGCTGCCGGTCGCCATCACCGTGTGGGCCATCGGCCTCAGCCTCGGCGCGACCACCGGTTACGCCATCAACCCGGCACGGGACCTCGGCCCGCGCATCGTGCTGGCCTGCATACCGCTGCGCACCGACCCCGACTGGGCATACAGCTGGGTGCCCGTCCTCGGCCCCTGCGCCGGCGGCGTCCTCGCGGCAGTCGTCTATCAAACCCTGCAACGGCTAACCGCCTGAACCTGTGGCTTGAGCACATCCCGCCGGCGGCAACACCGGCGGGATTTTCCATGTCTATCAAGACTAAGATCATGATAATTATAGCTAATACACCTAACATTTCATACATATAAGCAAATAAAGTAGCGTGAAG
>NZ_CALIZP010000019.1 GCF_938028825.1 uncultured Cardiobacterium sp.
ATCGGGCAGAATCTGGAAATCGTGCCGCTGGCCGACCCGACGCAAGTGAAAGTCGATGAACGCTTCCCAGTACAAATCTACTATCAGGGCAAGCCGCTGGCAGGCGCGACCGTCATCGCCACCTCCGACACCTTCATGGCGAAAGACCTGGATGCCACCCGCGACGAACGCCCGCCGCAAGCCTTCTCCGGCAAGACCGACAAAGACGGCAAGGTCAGCATCATTCCGCAGCTGGAAGGGCTGTGGAAAATCAAGGTCGCGCACAAGGCGCCGTTTGAAGATCAGAAAGTCTGCCTCGAACACAGCAACAGCGCGACATTGCTGCTGTCCATCGGCACACAACGCGCCGAAAACCTCTACAAATAAGCGCCCTGCCTTTGTCAACAAAAACCGCCCTTTCGGGGCGGTTTTTGTTTTCCGGCGATTACCATATGGCGGGCGGCGTTCAGTAGCAGACGTTGTTGGTGCTGCCCATGCGGATAAAGCTCGGCTGAACGATACCCGTGAGCGGGATGTCTGGCAGGCGCTGCATATGTTGCAGGTCGTATTGACCAAGCAGCGGTTTGTACTGCCGTCCGAACAGCACTTTTTTGCTGTCGCCGCTGATCCACATGTCCAGCACGTCTTCGTCGTAGCCGAAGTCGAGCTGAGTGCGGTTTTCGAGGTCGGCAAAGGGGTGGATGCTGAGGTGGCGGTCGCCGCCGACGACGAGGTAGCGATCCAGCCAGCCGGTGCGGAAGACGCGCGGGCGGTAGCCGAGGTCGAGGCGCTGCGGGGTGTCGCTTTTGTCGGGTTCGTAGATGAGCAGCCGCCCGCTGGTGTCGCCGAAGATGACGTGGCGCATGCCGTTGTCGATGAAGGGTTCGAGCAGCGGTTCATTCAGCTTGCGCGATTTGTACATCGGCCCGGTCTTGATGATTTTGCCGCTGTCGGCGAAGTAGATGATGCCTTCGTCCGCGTAGTAGGTGTTAAAGGCAATGAGGCGGTCTTCAAAGCTTGGTGCGCCGCGCCCCAGCCCGCGTGTTTCGCCGATGTCGATGGTTTTCCAGCCGTCGTCGGGGTGGAGGAAGCTGTACTGGTAAATCAGCGGGGTGTTTTCCTGCAACACCCAGAAGGTCTGGCTGTAAATGCTGAAGATGGTGGAGAAGCGGGTGTAGAGGTTCTGGAAGGTTTTTTCCGGTTCGCTCACTTCGCCGCTGCGGTAGTCCACCATGCCAATGCGGTCTTCAAAGACGACGGCGAGTTTGCTGCTTTCCGGCACGAAAATCATGCGCATGGCGCGGCTGGGCAGCGGGATTTCCCGCATGTCGCGGTTTTCGAGGTCGTAGAGGGTGATGGCGTAGCGGCGCTGGTCGCTGACGGCAAGAAAGGGTTTGTCGGTGCTGGACGAGAGGACACGCACGGCGACGGGGAAGCGGAGGGTGTCCACTTGCCGCCCTTCTTCGAGGTCAACGACGGCAACCAGCGGCAGGCCGTTGTCACCGGCGAAGACGTAGCGGGTCGGGTCGTAGAGGCTGACCGGAGTGGCGGCAGGCTTTTCGGGCGCGGCCTGCGCCCAGAGCGGGCGGGTGAAGAGCGCCGCCGCACCGCCGAGGACGAGGTGACGGCGCTTCATGGGGTTTCCCCGGCTTCTTTGGCAAGGCACTGCGCGTAGGCGAGGAGCGCGTCGCCGTCGTGCAGCGCGCCGGTCGATTTGGCGACCATCTGTCCGTCCACATACCAAGCGGAGAGCGGCAGGCCGACGCCGCCAAGTTTTTTCAGCAGGCCGCTATCGCCGCCGTTATCGCGCGGCAGTTTGCTGATTTTCAGGTCGGCGAAGAGGTTGTCGATTTGCGCGGCATCGTCACCGAGATTGAGGGTGATGATGTCAAACGGCGCATCTTCACGTTGCGCGAGCTGGTCAAGCAGCGGCAGTTCCGCACGGCAGGGCGCGCACCACAGCGCCCAGACGTTAAGCAGCGCCACTTTGTGTTTGCCATCGTGTTTGACCAGTTCGTTCAGCGGGGTGTTTGAGGTGGCGGGCAGAAATCCTTCCGGCGGGGTGCATTCTGCCTTGGGCGGCTCCGGCGGGTTCATGGGCTGGATAACCACCGGCCCTGCTAGCGCCGCCGTGGCGGCGAGCAGCAGGGCGGCAAGGGCGTGGCGGGTTTTCATGCTTTGCCCCCCGCCCGGTCTTTGGCGATGGCTTTGTCGATGTCGCGCGCGAGTTTGTCCGCGCCACTCTGGTAGTCGAAGACGTCAATCATCTCGCGCTTGGGCGAGAGCAGGTAAATCATGGTGCTGTGATAGACGGTGTAGCCTTCGGGCAGATCGGGCGGGGTGACTTTTTTGCCCTTGAAGCGGTAGCCGAAGGTGGCGTTAAAGCGCTTGGCGGTCGCTTCAATGGTCGGCATGTCGCCGGTGAGGCCGATGATGCGCGGGCTGAAATAATTGGTGTACTGGTTGAGCACTTTTGAATTGTCGCGCAGCGGGTCAATGCTGATGAACACGGGCTGGATGACGTCCGGCTC
>NZ_CALIZP010000020.1 GCF_938028825.1 uncultured Cardiobacterium sp.
GGCGTTGAGCCAAACTCAATCTGCCGCCCATCGGGCATGCGCCAAATCTTCTCCGCGCCGTTGTAGCCTTCGCTGTTGCCGACAATCTCCTTGAGCCGGTCGATAATGCCGGTGAGCTGTGTAGCCTCCCGGCGTAAAATCATGATGCGCTTGTGCTGCGTCAGCGCCTTGCCGCAAGCAAGGTCCGTCTTGCCTCCTCCCGCTGCGCCGCCGTATCCGATGACATCGGCCTCCGAGGCGTAGGCCATCGCCTGTGGCCCCGGCAGCGGCAACCACGACGGCGCACCTCGTAGCAACATCGCCAATTCGCTCCGCTCTGCTTCTGTCAAATACGGCAGTAACGCCTCAATCTCACTTGGCAGCATCCTTCCTCGCTTGCGCGACCGCCAAAATACCGGATATCTTTTGCGACGCTGTACGCGGTTCCAATTCCACCGGCGCGTTGTTGTTGTTTACCTGCACCATCGTATCCGGTACCTTGCCCAGCCGCGCCTCGCGCTGGATGCGCAAGGTTTCCATCAACAACTTGGCATCCAGCGGCTTTTCAATCAGCGGCAACAAACTCATGGCGTGTTCACGCACAGCCTCCATGTCTGCGTCGTTTTGCAACCGGAAAGCCACATCATCAGCCACAACACGGTCAAAAACCGCGCGTTCTACGCTGTTGAGTTTTGCCTGTTGACTTTGTGCCTCACACTCCACCAACTCAATGATTGCGCTGGCTTTTCTTGTTGACAACGGTTGACTTTTGCCTGCCTGCCACTCTTCCTTCTTGGCACGGCGCGACACTGCAGCTTTGTCCAGCCGATATTTGCCGGCAATCTCCGACACCGACAAACCCGCAATCTCAAAATCAGCGCGGGCGGCCATCCATTGCTCCACCGTGAGGCGTGCCATTACCGCTCTCCCCGCTGCTTCAGTAACTCGTCCACCTTGGCATTCAGCTTGTCAAACTGCTGCCGCATCTCCGCGCGGTCAGCATCCACCCTGATACGCAACTCCTGCACCGCTTCCTTGCGCGCCTGTTGTTCGGCAGCAAAACCTTCTTTCCGCGCTTGCTGTTCGGCGGCAATTAACTCCTTCGTCGCGGTTTTATTTGCCTCGATCTGCGCATCCTGTAGCGCATCCTTTTTATCTGCAGATGCCAGCCACCAAAAACCGGCAATCAACATGCCGATGATGGTGATAATGTTGCCTAGGCTTATGCGCCCGTCGTAGATTGGCCTTGTCATTTGGCCTCCTCGCATAGCGCCCTCAACTGTCCAATGTACTCTTTGAGCCTAAGCTCGCGCTCTACCAACCTGCGGTAGGCATCGTCCGAGAGCGGCTGCAACTCTTGCGCTGATACGCGCGGCAGGGGTGGCATTACCGGACACGGTGCCGGCAATGGCACATAATCGATACGCGCCACGCAACCGGACAACAAAAAAGCGGCCAGTGCCGCCTTACTTATCTCTATCAAAATAGTCCCTCCGCCCCTCGCGTATCTTCCGCTCTACATCCAATCGCGCCTTGGCAGCCTCTGCCGAGGCTTGCCGCGAGCGCTCTGCCTGCTGTTGCAGACGGTCAGCAATCCCTTTCAGGCGTGCCGCCTCACGCTTGGCAATCTCCTCGCGCAAGGACGCATTGCGCCTGCCAGCGAGCGCCAGCAACACCACCAGCACGGCGACCACATACAGCCATGCCGTGCCGATGATGGCTTTAATCCTTGATAGCCACACGGTGCTTGCTCCAAATAATGTAGGCAAAGAGACCGGCGACCAGTGCCAGCCATACCCACGACGGGATACTGTCGAAAACGGAAAGCAGACTGAATTTGACATCTGCCGCCTGCTCTAGCGCGGTGCCTGCCGCGCCCATAAGACCTACTGCTGCTGCCTTGTTGTCGGCTACTGTTGCCGACAGCTTCTGCTGGCCGAGGCCAAGCGCCGCGCCGTCCGGTTCGGTGGCGGCCACCGTCTCCCTGCCCGCAATCATGGCAAGGGCGTTCTTCTCTACGCGGTCGACACGCTTCTTCCATCCTTTGCCGAAACTCTTCCACGCTTTCAGCCGCTTCAAAAAGCGCAGCCGGTCTTTGCACAGGTCTTTGATGACCTGCTCAATATCAGCCTCTGTCAATGTCACCAACGTGCGCGCAGCAAGCGAGCCATCCGCGCGCACCTTGAGAATGCGCTGCAGGAACCGCACCGCGCGCGATGCCCCGGAATTGACAGCAAAATCGAACAGGGCGTAATCCAGTCCCAGCGGTAGCTTGTCGAACAAAATCTTGTTGGCGAACTGCTCACGGTAGATGGCGTCCACCTCAGCGTGCTCAATAGCGCGCACCGAACGTGTCGGCCTGCCGTGCAGCTCGCGCCAGGCGTCATAGGTGGCCTGTGTGATGCCCTTGTTGGTGAGGCCGCCACGATCCGCCGGATGATTGGAGACACCGCCCTCGTCCGCGAGGACAAGGCGCAGCGCCTGTGGAAAATTGTCTTTGGCCATACAGCCTCCTTGTGCAATAAAAAGCCGCCCGAAGGCGGCAACTCTCTCGTCGTCAGAGGTGATTCAGATAACAAAAAACCCCGCACTTGGCGGGGTTCATTTTCTTTGGATGCAATGGTGCATACTGATATATTTAGTATAGTTTCTGTCTAGACAAATGCAACTGTTTTAGATGAGCCCGCGCCACTGCATGACCTGGTCGCACCACCATTCCATCATCCGCCTCCTAGACTCAATCATGGAGGAATGGTCGTAGACCGCCTCAACCTCGCGCGGCGCGTGAGAAAGCTGCTTTTCTATCAGCTTGTTTTCCCACAGGCCTGACTCGTTAGCGCGGGTGCTGAACACTTTGCGGAATCCATGCACGGTCTGTCTCCCCTGATATTTCAGCGCGCGCAGCATGAAATACACCGCGTGTTGATTTATTGGGAGCGTATTATTTCGCGGCGAAGGGAACACCCACGCCGAACCAAGTCGGCGCTGTTCCTCCAGTAGTGCTATCAGCGGCGCAGAAATCGGGATAGTATGCGGGCGGCCCGTTTTCATTCTCTCAGCCGGAATTCTCCAAATGCGGTTGACCGCATCAATTTCCGGCCACTGCGCAAGCATGATCTCGCACCGGCGCTGCGCTGTGTACACCAGCGCGTACAGCGCATTGCGCACCGTCCGGCAGCCGTACTTGTGCGCGTCCACCTCGCGCAAGAAACGGGCAAACTCGCGCGGCGGCAGGAATGCGCGACCCTTGGTCTCTGCGCGCGGCAGAAACTTGTGCAGGCGCGCAAAGGGGTTGTGTTCGACCTGCCCCAATACCGCCGCATAATCGTAGGCGGCGATAAGATTACTGAGAATACCTTTACCGATGTGGACTGAGCCGTCCTTGATAATATTCTCAATAAGCCCCAAAGCATCCTTTGGCGTGATGTCGGAGGCATTCAGTCCCTCTATCTTGGGATAGAGGTAACGGGCAAACACCTGTCTCCGATTTCTGTCGGTGACAGGTTTTGTTTGGGTGGCGCGCATGACACGCCATTGCTCAACCAGAGCGTTCATTTCCATCATGCACCTCGTGCAGTTGCGGGGCGGCACGATTGCCTTCCCCTTAAAAGTCATTCCTCCGGCTTGTACTTTCGCTTCAGCAGCCGGATAGCGGCGCTGACTTCCGCTTTGTTTTCTTCGAGCAGAGCAATGATGTCCTGCATCACGCCCGGCTGCGGACGCCGCTCACCGGCCATCCACTGCCGGACGCGGCGCGGGTCAACATGCAGGGCATGGGCGAGCTTGCTTTGCCATTCATACCCAAACAGCGCCTTGCCGGCGGCCTCCATGTCCGCCGGGTCAAAGATAAATTGTGTTTGCTTTTGCGTCATCCTCAATCCACATAAACATCATTTAACCAGCTATCAAGGATAGCAGCAGCCTCCTCAATTGTGCCACCCTCACGCAAGAGTGTCATGGCCTTTCGGCCTGCGCTAGCCTTGGCGTAATGGGATGCGTCGGCGTACCCTTCGGCCTTAAGATAGAGGTTGGCACGTGGGTATTGCGCCGCCAAGGCATCAATATCCGCCCGTGGCGCTACGGGCATATTCACGCCATCGCGCATCTCATCCTCCATGGCGGCGGCGAAGTCCTCTTGGTAGGAGTGCATCGCATGTATCGCCGCGCGGAGCTCTGTAACCCCGGGCACAGCAGCTTCCAGCGCCGCTTCTTCCGCCTCCCAGCGAAGGCGGACTTCAGCCAGTCGCGCTTCCCACTTTGCTTGGCAATAATCCTTGATCGCCTGCGAACTGGCTTTATCCAGGACCACGGTCCCTTTTACGGGACGAGATATGTGGAAATACTTGTAAAAATAATCAGGATCTATCTCAATCCCGTCAAAACGGCCGGATTTGATTAGATCTGACCCCTTCCCAGCGCCAATACTAAAGCTACCGGCATCTGTCTCTCCGACACCCTCGACCCAAGCACCGCCTATGCCGGTATTCCCTTCTTCCGGTGAGCGGATAATGACCTTACGACCTTTCAAGGACCGTAATTCTAGATCTTCATATTTCATAGTACACCTCGTGCAGTTGCGGGGCGGCACGATTGCCTTCCCTTGAGTGCGCATTGTACCTTAATTGAGGAACGACGTAACAAATTAAACTCTTTTTATTTCATGCTATTATGAAATAACCTTGCAAGAAAGAATAACCGCGCAACCGCAGCTGATGCACCCGCGCTCTACTCCCCAACCCAAACCGCTTGCCTACCGTGGTGTCGTCTGTTACCCCGTACACAAAGCGCACTACTAACGCATCGTGTGCCTCACCATTGACGCTCTTGAGCGCCTGCATCGCTCGCCCGACACGCTCGCCCTCGCTGTCGGGCATGTCGGCCACAGCATCGTCCGGGATGACGGCAGGGATGGCAGCGGCAAATGCAGCGCAGCGCGGGTACCCCACACGCCCATCGCCTGAGCGCACCCAGCGGCCATAGCGCAGCAGCAGGTTCTCGATATCCAAGTAATCACTCATAACCGCGCCACCTCCACCACGCAATGCGCCTCGGCGGCTATCTCGCCGCGCACGACCTCCAGCCGGTCGATTTGGCTGTCATCGGCAAACACACCCGCCTTGGCGAGTGCGTCCAGTAATCCCTTCGGGCGGTTATCGAGGTCAAAGCGCGCCCTTGTTTTGGGATACAGCGTGATGCGCACAAACAGACGCTCACGAGGGAATAGCACCACCGGCGAGCGCAAGATACGCAGCACGGCGGCGCGGTAGGCTTTGCCCTCGGCGCTGATATACGTCCCCTTGCTGCCGTGCCGCCAATAGTGGTTGAGTGACGGGGGAAAAGGCAGGCGGGCGGTGAAGTCCATCACAACCCCCTCGCTAACTGCGTACGTTCGGCGGGCGTCAGCGTTGCAAACAGCCGCGCTTGTGTGCGCAACACCGCTTCGTATGCTTGCAGGCGGATAAACTCTCTGTCTAGCTCAGTGTACGTGCGCCGGTCGATGGCGTCATGGCAGGCCGAACAAACCCAGGCAACGTGCAGGTCATGGCACTTGCTGCCCATCGCGCCCAATCCCGGCAGGCTGATGTGGGCGGCGACGGTCGTTGCCGGATCGTGATTGCACACCCCCTCAATCTGCGCGGTGCATTGCTGCCCGCGCGCCTTGTTGAGCAGCCATTGCTGCCGGTGCTTGCGGATGCTCATCGCCGCCCCCAGTCGTCGATGCCGTATGTTGCCGGGTCACGCAGCGGATACTGCCGCTCACCCTCACGCATCATCTCTAGCGCCTCGGCAAACTGACGCACCGTCAGCTCCCGCGTACTCGCAATGGCACTTGTCCCCAGCGCGCGTGATACCACCTCGTAGCCGCGCACCTGCAACAGGGCATCAATCAGCGAGGCCGTTTCCCGCGCCTTATCCGACGCCCGCATCACCGGTAAAAAGTATTGCAGCTTGCAGCGTCCCGCCTCGTACACGACGCCGTTACCGCTCACATTGGCGATGTCGGCAAACCACATCTGCATCACGCGGTTTTGCCGGTCGCGGCGCGTTTCTGCCTCGTCCGTGACCTTGACCCGTGCTGTGCCGCCTTTGTCCATAATGGTACGGATAGCGCCGAGGGCGTTTTGCAGGATGCGGTTATCGCGGATGTAAAAATCAACCATCCCTCACCTCCTATCAATAACCTTCCGCGCGCGCTGTATCTTGCTTTCCGCGTCGCGCAGCATCGTCAGCAATTCCGGCAGCGGCGTGTCATCCACACCGCGCATAGCCGCCTCTAATTGCATCTGCGCCGCATCGAGTGTTTCGATAAAACGCTGTCTCTCTTTTGTCGTCATTCCCCGCCTCTCAATTCTGTTCTTGCTCTCTTGATACTCTCAGCGGCATAGGCCAACAGCCCGTCCGCCTCGTCTTTGTCATCCGCGCAATCCAGAGCGACGCTGATTTGCGTCTGCGCGTAGGTCGCCCATTTTTTCCAAGTCATCACCACCCCCGCTCTCGCAGCGTGTCGTGGTAGGTGTTTGTGGCATCCTGCACTGGCACCGTCTTGCGCTTTTTCAGCGGCAACTTCGCAGCCAACACCTCCGCCTGAAACTCGTTGCTGGCCTCCACCCATGCCGCGCGCACCCATTCGCCCTGCCACGCAAAGCCACGCAGGGTGCCGTGCATCGGGACAATGCGCGCCCACTCCTTGATGCCCTGCCGCTCAACCTGATGCGTCGCACCGGGCGGCGGGCAAAACACAAACTGCAACTTGCGTGTGCGCTTGCCACGCAACGCCCGCAAAGCATCAAGGTACAGGCCAAAGCGCGTTTGCCGGTCTGCTCCTTCCCTGCGCCGCGTCTCCCGGCATCTTTCGCGCGACCATGACCGGCCACGCCGCTCCCACATCGTCACGGCGTAGCATGATTTGCCCAGAGCCTCTGCCACGTCCTTGCGTTCCAAGCCGTAAGCCTCGCGCAGGCGCTGCAATATCTCGCCAGTCATCGTTTTGCCCTCCGTGCTTTCAACGCCCTAAGCGCACCGATATAGGTGGCAAAATTCCGGCGTTGCCGCCGACTATGCCAAGCATCAGCGGAATGCGATTTGCCGCCGTTATCCACCGCCACCACCCAGCAAGGATGTTGCCCGGCAGCCCTTGCCACCGCTTCGCGGGTAAAGCCGTAGTGCTCGCGCAGCCTGCGCAGAATGGCGCCGGTCATGGCCCGTCCCCTTCGTCCAACGCGGCCAGTACTCTTTCCATCGCCAAGCTGATAATCCTCGGCTCCAACATCGGGATAAGCGCCTGGCCGCGTCGCCACAGCTGGAACCACACCAGGATTTGCCGGTAGTGTTGCAGCTGCAAAATCGCTGTCTGGCCGTGGAAGAGGAAACCCCACAGCTTTTTACGCTCTCCCTTCGGCAACACGTCATAGCGCCCAGGGAAATTGCGGTAGTCCTGCATCATGCGGCACCTCCTTCCCGCCTTGCTTCCTCAATCTGGCGCTTTTGGATTGCCCTAAATGCCATCAAATCGGCAATATCCTTCACTTCATGGTGTGTCTCCATGTCTCCGATCACATGACAAAGCAAGGCAAGCACCGTGAAATGCCCCTTGGTTTCCATAAGCTCATGGGAGCAGGCGCTATCCCCACCTAGCCCCGTCTGGGCAAACGCATTGCATAACTGGCGCCCCACATCGAACAGCACCCCCTGCGCAAACGCGTACGTATTGGCATCGAAGTCTTCGCTGCCGTCCGCCTGTAGTCGGGTTTCGAAACCGCAGGCAAGCGCCTGCTTCTTAACCATTTCCCTGACTATCCCGCACATCATGCTGCACCTCCAAAATCATCGTTGCTTCCGCGCAGGTCGTTCAGCACACCGCGCAATTCCTGCGGCAGGGCCGATAACGGCTGCACTGTGAGACGCGGTTTGTCGCTGCCACCCCGCATCACTGCAAGGCACTTCTGCGCATCCCCCAAGAGCTGTGGCTCGGCGACGGCATGACCGGCAGCGGTGTTTTCGGTTTCCGCCATACCGACCAGCTTGCGTGGGTAATCCCCCAAATCTCGCCCCATGTAGCTGCGGTAGAAGCGCAGAAAATCGCGCTCGCGGAAGGGCAGCTCGTCGTAGGTAACCAGACTGAGTTGCACCCAGCCGCCCATGTCGGCAATCACCGCGTGGATGATGGCGTCGTCGAACACTACGCTTGGCATGTGACCGACGCGTTCGATGGCGTGGCGTACCTTCGCCCAAGCGGCGGAAGCGCGGGTTTCGCTACTGCCCGCCAGCGCGCGGATGACGTCCGCCGCTTTCGGAAAAAACTGCCCGCTGTCGGGGTTGTTGATATGCGCCGTCAGGCCCTGCTGCACATCGGCCAGCGGGTATTCCAACAGCGCGGCGAAGTACAAACCTACCGCCATATCGCTCAATTTCGGCCTGCCGTAGTACTCGCATAGCGCAGCCATCACCGCCGAGAATTGGCCAAAGTCCTGCTCAGTCATCACGCTTCTCCTGTTTGGCGGCAAACATCGCCGCAATCTGCGGGCGCATCCGCTCGGCCTGTTCCTGCGCGTACTGCTCTGCGCTGCCTTGATGCTCGTAGGTGTTGCCACGTTGCGGGGTGCGTTGCCTGAAGCAATCCCAATTGGATTCGATGCTGCCCCAGCCCTTCTCCGCGCACATCCGTGCCGCGTCGTGTGCAGTCAGGCCGACCTTGCCGATTTCGCGGAAGAAGGCAGCCAATGCCACCTCGTCAATCGGCGACGAAAGTCGCTTGCGCTTCCGTGCCTGCATCCATGCGTCGAAGTGTTTGCGCTCAACGCCCATGTCGGACAACACCGCCCAAGCGTCGAACCTCTCCGGCCTGGCGGGGAATGCATCGGCGGATGGCTCGCGCGCGCATTCCCGCTTATTTATCCGCTTATCATTTTTGAGCTTATTGCTTATATCCTTATTTGTCGGATTTATTTCCGAGCTGTTTCGGATTTCAATCCGAGGTGATTCGGATTTATTTCCGAGCAAGTCGGATTTATTTCCGAGTTCGCGGATTGAAGAGGGTGGGGTTCGGATTGATTTCCGGGGTTCGTCCGGTTCCTGCGCCGCGTCTTCATTGTTGCTTACATTCCACAGCTTGCCTTTGTCGGTGATGTTGATAAGCTCCCATTCACCGTGCTTGCAGTAATTGATAAGCCCCTTCTCCTGCAAAGTGCGGAAAGCGCGATAAACCGTGTCCGGCTTGCTGTAATACAGCGGCAGTTGTTCGATGACCAGTTGGCGGCTGATCCAATAAAACACTTCACCGCCAACCGTCACCGGCTTCGCCCAGCCAGCCGCCTGGTTGATTAAATCGAATAGCGCGCCTTGGTTGGCGTTCAGCCCCCAATCCATGCAGCGCTTGTTGTTGATAAACGTGGTGAACCTCACTGCGCACCTCCCAGCTTGTACACCGCAAAGTGCGCTTTCTTGCCGTAGCGGTTCACGCACTCGCCGGTGGTTGTCAAAATATCCATGCCTTCGCGGCGCAAATCGTAAATGCGCGCGCCGAGGCGGTAGCAGCCGTATTGCTCAAT